>NZ_JBFBBT010000027.1:24313-113612 GCF_040682815.1 Amycolatopsis sp. NPDC051102 | reverse complement strand
GCGGCCCCGGGTGTGGTCGCGGGGCCCCGACCCCCACAACCCCCCCCGCCCGCGGTGTTGTTGGTGTTTCGGCGAGTACACACCCCCATCACCCCCCACGACCAGGTCAGCCGGTGAGGGCCTGCCAGCGCTGGTTGGGGCCGTTGGTGGGCTTGTAGAGGCCGATCCGGGCGCCGTCCGCGCGGGACTCGCCGGTGACGTCGAGCAGCTGGCCGCTCGCCGCGTTGACGAACGTCCACGTGCCGTCGCCGGTGGTGGACAGCGTCCATTGCGCCGCCGGGTCGCACGTGCCCGCCGCGGCCAGCGTCACCGCGCCGCCCGCCGTGCTCAGCACCTGGCCGGTGCCCGTGTTGGTGATGGTGAACCGGTCGCGGTTGCCGTAGCGGCCCGTGCGGTCGGTCAGCGTCCAGCGCTGCGCCGCCGCCGAGGCGTCCGTCGTGTGCTGGACCAGCGTGCCGTTCTCCGCCGCCAGCGACTTGCCGCTCTGCACGCCGGTGAAGGTGACCGGCTTGCCGGAGCCGATGCCCGTGCCGGCCGCCGTCGAGGAGACGCCGTCGACCAGGAAGCTCGTCACCGAGCGCGCCGGCACCCGCAGCGTCGCCTTACCCGCGGTCACCCGCACCGGCTTGCCCCGCTTCAGCGCCCCGGTGACGTCGGTGACCACCGGCGTCACCGAAGCGCCCGGCCGGACGTTGCGGAACCCGGACAGGTCCAGCGTGACGTCCTGGTCGTCGGTGCCCGCGTTGGTGTGCACGACCGTGGCCAGGTCCTCGCCGCGCATCGCGGCCGTCGACGCGGTGTCGTTCACCCCGACGAGCCGGTCACCCGGCTTGATGTAGTGGGTGAAGTTGCGCATCGTGTTGAACTTCGTGTTCGTCTTGATCTGGCACGTCTGCAGCGTGGCGGTCTTCGGGCAGTCGAACGGGACCTGGATCTCGCCCCAGTTCATCCCGGCCGCGGACTCGCCACCCGGCTTCATGTTGTTGTAGTCCTCGATCGGCTGCCAGCTGACCCACGCGCTCGGTTCCAGGAGCCGCAGGTCGTCGGTGATCTGCTTGGCCATGCCGAGGCCGGGGTCCATGTCGGTGAAGTCCTGCCGGTCCAGCCAGCTGCCGCCGACCTCGCTCATCCACAGCGGCTTGCCCGCGCCCTTGGCCAGGTCCCGCGGCACCGGCCGGTTGCCGGTGCCGTAGGTGTGGACGTTGAGCCGGCCCGCCGCCGCGCGGGCGTCGGCCGACCAGCCGCTCCAGTCCGCGGCGAAGATGTCCGGGTTGGTCTCGTCAGGCGCGGAGACGATCGCCCGCGAGCCGGCCGCCTTCAGCGCCGAAGCCATCGCCGGGATCAGCTGCGACTGGACCGACGGCCCGATGTGCGCGCCTTCCTGCCGGCCGCCGGTCGGGTTGCCGTCGGCGCCGAGCGTGGTCTTCCAGTAGTTCGTGTTGGGCTCGTTCAGCGGGTTCACCGACGCGAACCTGATGCCGTGCGCGCGTTCGAGGGTCCGCACGACCTGCGTCAGGTACGCGGTGAAGTCGCCGATCTTGTCGCCGCGCAGCTGCTCGTCGGTGGCTTTGAAGCCGCCCGAGACGTACCCGGACACGGTCTGGAAGTACGGCGGCGAGTTGCTGAACGCCTCCCACTTCGTGACGCGGTTCTTGATCTTGTCGACCCACCAGCGCTGGTTCGGGTCGGCCTTCGGGTCGAACTCGGCCGCGTCGCCCGGCGTCCACCAGTCCTTGTCGGCGCGGGTGGTGCCGGCCGGCGCCTTCCACCAGCCCGGGACGGCGGCGCCCGGGCGCAGGTACGCCGGGACGTCGGGGGCGTTGCCGCCGCCGACGTTGAACCGGGCGATGTTCAGGTTCAGCCCGTCGGGGCCGAAGACCAGGTCCGCCAGCTTGTTCCGGATCGCGTCCGGGTAGCCGCCGGTCGCCTCGGCCATCCACGCCAGGCTGGCGCCCCAGCCGTCGAAGGGCTGCTGCCGGTACGTCGGATCCGGTTTGACCGTGACGGCGGTGGCCGCTTCCGCCGGCGCCGCCGCGAGCCCGGTCGCGACAATCGGTACACAAAGGACGGTGAGCAAACGCCGCAAGTTCATCGTCGAACTGCCCTTCGGTGCGGTGGGGACTCTTCTCATGCCTCGGTGTGGCCGAGCAGCGGCCGCGGCACGAACCGGGCCGCGGGGTCGAGCATCGTGCCGAGTTCGAGCACGACCAGTTCGTTGGCACCGGCCCGGACCACCGGGCGCGGCACGTACAACGTCCGTTGCGGACCGCGCCGCCAGTACCGGCCGAGCGCGAACCCGTTGAGCCACGCGACCCCCTTGCCCCACTCCCCGGTGTCGAGGAAGAGGTCGGCGGGCGCGTCCACCTCGATCTCGGTGCGCAGCAGCACCGGCCCGGGTACCGCACCTGCCACCGATTCCGGCGTGTGCGGGCGCAGTGAGGGCAGCGCGGCCAGGTCGAACGGGAGCACGTCCCAGCCGGCCAGCGGCTCGCCGTGCAGCGTCGCCCCGCCGATGATGCCCTTCGCCTCGCCGATGCGCGGGCCGTAGTCGACGCGGCCCTGGTCCTCGACCAGCACCAGCAGCTCACCGCGAGCGCGCGGCAGCGGGATCGCGCGGTCGTGGTGCTCGCGGGAGAGCGTGCCCACGAGGTCGCCGTCGAAGTAGACCGTCGCGCGGTCGCGGACCTCGCCGAAGGTCAGCACGCCGGGCCGGTCCCCGTCGACGGGACACCGCAGCAGCGCCAGCTGCGGCATCGGCGTGAGGTCGTCGAACGCGGGCAGTTCCTCGTGGAACTCCCAGGTGCCCCAGCGGTCCGGCGCGTCGAGCAGCCGGACGGGATCCCGCAGCACCCCGGCCGGCGTCGGTGCGGGCCGCGCCGGCGGCGGCACGGAATCCGGCACCTTGTGGTAGCGGGCGATCACGTCCCGGAAGGCGTGGTACTTCGGCGTCGGGTCGCCGGCTTCGTCCAGCGGCGCGTCGTAGTCGTAGGACGTCACCAGCGGCTGGTAGACGCCCTTGTCGTTGGCGCCGCTGGTCAGCCCGAAGTTGGTGCCCCCGTGGAACATGTACAGGTTGACCGACGCGCCCGCGGCGAGCAGCGCGTCGAGCTCCGCCGCCGAGTCCGCGGCCGACGTCGTGTGGTGGTGGGCGCCCCAGTGGTCGAACCAGCCGTTCCAGAACTCGCTGCACATCAGCGGCCCGGTCGGCTGGTGCGCGCGCAGGATCGCCAGCCGCGCTTCGGCGCCGGACCCGAACGACGCCGTGCGGTGCAGCCCGTCGAGGCTGCCGGCTTCCAGCATCTCCGGCGTCGGCTGGTCCACTGTGGTCAGTGGCACGGTGACGCCGGAGTCGCGGGTGTGCTCGGCGAGCGCTTTCAGGTACTGCTTGTCGTCGCCGAACGCACCGTATTCGTTCTCCACCTGGACCAGCAGCACCGGCCCGCCGCGGTCGATCTGGTGCGGGACGACGACTTCGTACACCTTCGTCAGGTAGTCGCGCACCGCGGCCAAGTACTTCGGCTCGTACCGCCGCACCCCGACGTCGGGGTCGCGGAACAACCACGCCGGCAGCCCGCCGTTGTCCCACTCGGCGCAGATGTACGGGCCGGGCCGCACGATCGCGTACATCCCGGCGTCGGCGACCATGCGCAGGAACCGGTCCAGGTCGAGACCGCCGCTCAGGTCGAACGTGCCGGGCTCGGGGGCGTGCGCGTTCCACGCCACGTACGTCTCGATGGTGTTGAGCCCCATCCGCCGGGCCTTGTCGATCCGGTCGGCCCACAGGTCCGGGTGGACGCGGAAGTAGTGCAGAGCACCGGACAGGATGCGGAACGGGCGGCCGTCGAGCAGGAAGTCGTGTTCCCCGATCGCGAACTCAGGCATGCGGACCCGCCTGCGGGGTCAGCTGGAGCACGCTCCAGGACAGGGGTGGCAGTGTCACGGTGATGGTCGTCCCCCCGGGATCGGACGTCGCGACGGCGCCGGGTAGCGGCACCGGCCGGACCGGTTGTGAGTCGGCGGTGTTCACGGCGTGGCGGGTCTCGCCGTCCGGTGTGGTCAGGGTTTCGGCCGCGTAGACGCCGAAGCGGGCGCCGCGCAGGCGGATCCGGACTTCGGTCGGCGCAGCCGTGGCGCGGTTGGTCAGGAACACCGCGCCCCGCCCGGACTCCTCGACCGTCGCGGCGACGTCGACGAGGGCGACCTCCCCGTGCTGCGCGGTGCGGAGCCGGTCCCCTTCGACGCCCAGGCGCAGGCTCGCCCCGCCGGCCAGCGCGGCGACGCGCTGGAACGGGTGGAACGTCGTCTGGCGCCACGCCGGGCCGCCGGGTTCGGTGCGGATCGGCGCGATGACGTTCACCAGCTGCGCCTGGTTGGCCATGGTGACGCGGTCGACGTTGCGCAGCAGCGAACCCAGCAGCGAGCCGACGACGACCGCGTCGGTGACGGTGTAGGTGTCCTCGATGATCCGCGGGTGCTGCCGCCAGCCGCCCTCGGCGAGCTTCGCCTGGTCGACCTCGTTCCAGCGGCGCAGGTCCCAGACGTTCCACTCGTCGACGCTGATCCCGATCTTCTTGTCGAGCCCCAGCTCGGCGAGCGTTTCGTCGATGACCCCGCCCGTCGTGGCGATGTAGCGGTCGAGCGCGGCCGCGCTGGCCAGGTAGCTGTCGGTGTCGCCGTGCAGCTCCTGGTAGTAGGCGTGCAGCGAGATGTGGTCGACCAGCTCGGCGGTGTGGCGCAGCACCGTGCGCTCCCACGAGCCGAACGTCGGCATGTCGGCGTGCGAGCTGCCCGCGACGACGAGCTCGACGCCGGGGTCGATCATCCGCATCAGCCGGGCGGTCTCGGCGGCCAGGCGGCCGTACTCGTCGGCCGTCTTGTGGCCGATCTGCCACGGGCCGTCCATCTCGTTGCCCAGGCACCACAGCTTGAAGCCGAACGGGCGGTCGGCGCCGTTGGCGCGCCGCCGCTCGCTCAGTTCCGTGCCGCCGGCGTGGTTGCAGTACTCCAGGACATCGGCGGCTTCCTGGATGCCGCGGGTGCCGAGGTTGACGGCGTACATCACCTCGGCACCCGCGGCTTCGGCCCACGCGACGAATTCGTGCAGGCCGAAGCGGTTGGATTCGACGCTGTGCCACGCCGGGTCCAGCCGGACCGGCCGGGTTTCGGCCGGTCCGACGCCGTCTTCCCAGCGGTAGCCGGAGACGAAGTTGCCGCCGGGGTAGCGGATGACGGTCGGGCCGAGTTCCCGGACCAGCTCCAGCACGTCGCCGCGGAACCCGCGTTCGTCCGCTGTGGAGTGACCGGGCTCGTGCAGTCCGGTGTAGACAGACCGGCCCATGTGCTCGACGAACGAGCCGAAGAGGCGACGCGGGACCGGGCCGATGACCTGGCCCGCGTCGCCTTCGATGTCGACGGTCATCCGGCGCTGACCGTGAAGCCCTGCTGGTTGCCGTAGTCCACGAGCGCCTGCTGCCAGGCGGCCAGTCCGGCGTCGAGCCCGGAGTTGGCGAGGTAGGCCTTGCCCACCGTGTCGCTGTAGATGCTGTTGGCGTAGGTCTGGAACGGCAGGTAGGTCCAGCCCGGCGCGACGTCCTTCGACGCCTGGGTGAGCACCTGGTTGACCTTCTGGCCGCCGAAGTACGGCAGCGCCTCGTCGACGAACGCGGGCGAGTTCAGGTCGGCCGTGGTGGACGGGAAGCCGCCGCTCTTGATGAACGGCTGGACGCCGCCGCCGTGGTTGAGCCAGCGCACGAACGCCGCGGCCAGCGCCGGGTTCTTGCTCTGCTTGACCACGGACTGGGCGCTGCCGCCGTTCTCCGCGGTGACGGCCTTCTGCCCGTCGTAGGTCGGCATCGGCGCCACGGCCCACTTGCCGCTGCCCGCGGCCACCGAGGAGATGAAGTTGCCGGGCATCCAGGCGCCGGTGGGCAGGGTGGCGATGGTGCCGTCGCCGAGGGCGCGGAACCAGTCGTCGGACCAGCCCGCGATCGGCGAAAGCAGCTTGCCCTGGACCAGCTGGTTCCAGACCGACGTCCACTTCTTGGTGCCGGCGTCACCCAGGTTGATCTTCACATTCCGGCCGTCGACGGAGAACGGGTGGCCGCCCGCCTGCCAGATCATGCTCAGCGTGAACCCGGCGTCCCCGGTGTCGGCGGTGATGTACTTGGTGGGGTCGGCGGCGTGGATCTTCTTGGCCGCGTCGACGTACTCGGCCCAGGTCTTCGGCACGGCGATGTTGTTCTTGGCGAAGACTTCCTTGTTGTAGAACATCGCCATCGGGCCGGAGTCCTGCGGGAGGCCGTAGAGCCCGTTGCCGTTCTTGACCTGCGCCCACGTCGAGGCGCTGAAGTCCTTTTCGAACGAGCCGAAGCCGAACTGGTTGAGGTCCGCCAGTGAATCGGTCAGCGCGAACTGCGGGAGGGCGTAGTACTCGATCTGGGCGACGTCGGGGGCACCCGAGCCGGCCTTGATCGCGTTCTGCAGCTTGGTGTACTCGTCCTTGTTGGTGCCCGCGTTGACGTAGTTGACCTTGACGTTCGGGTATTCCTTCTGGAACGCGGCCACCTGGTCCTTGGCCGACGGCGTCCAGCTCCAGTAGGTGATCTCCCCGCCGGCCTTCAGCGCGGCGTCGACGGAGTCCTGGCTGCCGGTGGCGGCGGGCGCGGTGGAGGAGCCACCGCCGGACGAGCAGCCGACCGCGAGCGCGGCGGCGAGCGCGAGGGCGGCGGCCGCCTTGGCGCGACTGCGGAATCTTGACATCGAGTGTCCCTTCACAGCGGTGTGACGGCGGGTTCTTACTGCTTGACGCTGCCGGCGCTCAGGCCCGATTGCCAGAACCGTTGCATGAGCAGGAAAGCGACGACGAGGGGGATGATGGTGAGCAACGACCCGGTGAGGACCAGGTTGAAGATCGGCTGGGCGCCGGCGCCGTTGGCCTGGGCGCTCCACTGGTTGAGCCCGACGGTCAGCGGGTACCACTTCGGCTCGCTGAGCATGATCAGCGGCAGGAAGTAGTTGTTCCACGTCTGCACCATCGTGAACAGCGTGACCGTGATGATGCCGGGCACGAGCTGGCGCAGCGTCACGGTGAGGAAGATCCGGATCTCCCCCGCGCCGTCGATCCGCGCCGCCTCCAGCAGTTCGTCGGGGATGGCGTCGGCCGCGTAGACCCAGATCAGGTACAGGCCGAACGGGCTGATCAGCGACGGGATGATGACCGCCAGCGGCGTGTTGGTCAGCCCGAGCTTGCTGAACATCAGGAACGTCGGCACGGCCAGCGCGGTCGGCGGCACGGCCACGGCCCCGAGGACGACGGCGAACACCGCGCGCCGGCCGGGGAAGCGGTACTTGGCCAGCCCGTAGCCGGCGGCCGTGGCGAGGATCGTCGCGCCCCCGGCGCCGACCACGACGTACAGCAGGGTGTTCCCGAGCCAGCGGAAGAAGATGCCGTCGTTGTAGCTGAACGTCTTGCCGATGTTGTCGAACAGCGCGAACGAGTCCCCGAAGGACAGTCCCGACGTCGAGAACAGGGCGGACTGGGTCTTGGTCGCGTTGATGATCAGCCAGACCAGCGGAACCAGGGTGTAGAGCAGGTAGAGCGCCATGAAGCCGGTGAGGACACGCGACTTCCGGGGCTTGGTCACCGAGAACCTTGCCGTCGAAGGGAAAGCCACGTCACATCTCCTTCCGGGAGCCGCGCAGCTGCACGACGTAGGCGATGACCGCGGTGATCACGCCCATCACGATCGCGACGGCGGCGGAGTAGTTGTACTGCTGCCCGTTGAAGGAAAGGTTGTAGGCGTACATGTTCGGCGTGTAGTTGGTGACGATCATGTTCGGCACCAGGTTGCGCATGATGTTCGGCTCGTTGAACAGCTGGAAGCTGCCGATGATCGAGAAGATCGTGGCGACCACGATGGCGCCGCGGATGGCGGGAAGCTTGACCGACACGATCGTGCGGAACGCGCCGGCGCCGTCGATCGCGGCCGCCTCGAACAGTTCCTTGGGGATCACCTTCAGCGCGGAGTAGAAGATGAGCATGTTGTAGCCCACGAACTCCCACGTGACGATGTTGCCGATCGACGTGAGCAGCCAGTTCTGCGACAACGGCTTCACCGAGTCGGTGCCCAGCAGGTGGTTCAGGTCGGCGGCGAGTCCGAAGTGGTCACCGTAGATGAAGCCCCACATCAGCGCGGCGACGACGGCGGGGACCGCGTACGGCAGGAAGATCACGATCCGGAAGAACCCGGCGGCGTGCAGCCGGGCGCTGTCGATCGCCAGCGCGGCGATCAGCGCGAGCACCAGCATGATCGGCACCTGCACGGCCAGGAACACCAGGACCCGCCGGAATGCCTCCCAGAACTTCGGGTCGCCGAAGACCTGCGTGTAGTTGTCGGCGCCGACGAAGACCGTGCCACCGAAGAAGGCCTGGTCGCGGAAGAGGCTGAGCACGAACGCGTAAACGACCGGCGCGATGAAGGTCAGCGCGAAGACCAGCATGAAGGGGGCGACGAAGAGCCAGCCCCGCCATTTCCGCCGCGGCCGGCGGGCCGCGGACGCCCGGCGCGCGGGCACCGGGGCGGGCGGAGCCGCTGTGGACGTCATCGTCTCTCCGAGTGTCGCGTGGGCCAGGTTCTGGACCCGGCAGGATGTTTACGTCAACATGGACGGCCGCAGAGTAACGTGTTGACGTAAACATGTCCAGGACACCGAGGAGTGACCGTGCCGCGCCAGACAGCGACCCCGTCCCCATCCGGCCCCGCCCGGCGACGCGGGCCGTCGATGGCGGACGTGGCCCGCGAAGCGGGGGTCTCGGGCCAGACGGTTTCCCGGGTGGCCAACGGGAAGACCAATGTGGACGACGCCACCCGCGAGCGCGTCCTGGCGGCGATGCGCCGGGTCGGCTACCGGCCCAACAGCGCGGCCCGCGCCCTGCGCAACGGCCAGTTCCGCAGCATCGGCGTGATCATTTCGGCCCTCCCGACGTTCGGCAACAGCCGCACCCTCGACGCCATCGCGGCGGCGGTCGTCCCGGAGGGGTTCTCGATCATCCTGATGCCGGTGACGCGGCCGACGCAGGGCGAGGTGACGGGGGCGTTCAGCACCCTGAACGAGCAGGCCGTCGACGGCGTCATCATCCTCATCGAGCAACACCAGCTTGACCAAAGCGAGATCGAACTGCCACACGGCCTGCCGGTGGTGGTGATCGATTCGAGCGCCCGCTACGACTACCCGGTGGTCGACAACGACCAGGCCGACGGCGCGGCCCGCGCGACCAGCCACCTGCTGTCGCTGGGCCACGCGACGGTCTGGCACATCGCGGGCCCCCCGCAGTCGTACTCGGCCGAGCGCCGCCGCAAGTCGTGGCAGGCCACATTGGAGCGAGCGGGCCGCACGGTCCCCCCGGTCCTGGTCGGCGACTGGTCACCGGAGTCGGGCTACCAGGCGGGCCTGCGGCTGGCGGCGGACCCGGCGGTGACGGCGGTGTTCGCGGCGAACGACCAGATGGCACTGGGCCTGCTGCGCGCGTTGCACGAGAAAGGCCGCGGAGTGCCGTCCGAGGTGAGCGTGGTGGGCTTCGACGACATGGACGAGTCGGCCCACTTCTGGCCCCCGCTGACAACGATCCGCCAGTCGTTCGAGGCGGTCGGCCGGCACGCGGTGGAGGCCCTGCTGGCGGAGATCGAGACGGGCACCGAAGCGGGCGAGCCGGTCCTCCTCCCGACCGAACTGGTGATCCGCTCGAGCACGGCGGCCCCGCCCGCCTGACCCGAAACTGTCGGACCCTTCCGGTAGCGTGGAAAACGGGGGGCGCCCCCGCGAGCCGCGGCATATCGCCGGCGCCGAGCGGACATCACCCGTGACCGAGCGGGCATCACCCGTGTCTCCACAGGCATCGCGTGTGTCTCCACGGGCATCACGCGTGATCAGAGCGGCATCACGCGTGATCAGAGGGGCATCACGCGTGATTGGGCGGACATCACGGCGATGCCGCGCCACCCTCGCGAGCCGACCCTCCGGGCACGCGAGCCGACCTCGCGGGCATGCGAGCCGACGCTCCAGATAGGCCGACCGACTGGCCTGGCACGCGAGCCGACCCGGCGGGTACGCCAACCGACCCGGCAGGTACGCGAACCGACCGCGCGGGCACGTCAACCGAGCGGCCGGGCAGGCGAGCCGACCCGGCGGGTACGCGACCTCCGGCCTTTCGGGCGCGGGGATGCTGCGGCAGGCGCGGGTGAGGCTTCTCCGAAAGGGAGCGGCGGGGGGCCGTTTCAGGGGCGGGAGGCGGGGGCATTACCGGCCACCGGACCGGAACCCCCGGTCCCGCGAACGTCGCAGTGGTGTGGACCATTTGGCCGCACCGTGCGGAAAGAGGCCGTCATGCTCGCCATTCTCGCCGCCGTGCTCTTCGGGGTCGCCCTGCTGATGGAGCTGTTCGGGTTCGGGCTCGGACCGGTCGTCACGACCGGGACGCTCACCACCGCCGGGCTGCTCTGCGTTGCCCTGCACCTGGCCGGGATCGCCACCGACCGGTCGCGGTTCACCCGGCGGCGGCGCCGTCGCTGACGCGGCGCAGCACCTGCGCGAACACCTCGGGCGACTGGGCGCCGGCGACGCCGAACCGCCGGTCGATCACGAAGAACGGCACGCCGGTCGCCCCCAGTGCCCGGGCCTGCTCGCCGTCCGCCGCCACCTCGGCTTCGTAGCGGTCGGACTCGAGTACGGTCCGGGCCTCGCCGGCGTCCAGGCCGGCTTCGGCGGCCAGCTCCACCAGCGAATCGCGGTCGAACAGCGACCGGCGCTCGGTGAAGTGCGCGCGGTAGAGCCGGTCGACGACGGCGTCGGCCAGTCCCTGCTCGGCCGCGAGGTGGACCAGGCGGTGGCCGTCGACGGTGTTGCCCATGTGGACACCGTCGAGGTGGTACTCGAGACCGTCGGCGGCCGCGCGCTCCTCCATCTGCGCTTCCATCGCGTCGGCTTCTTCCAGTGTGCGGCCGTACTTCTCGGCCAGCACCTCACGCGTCGGCCGCGAAGTCCCGCGCGGGAACGACGGGTCGAGCTGGAACGAGTGGTGCACCACCTCGACGTCGGCGCCGAGGTCGGCCACCGCCCGCTCGAAGCGGCGTTTGCCGAGATAGCACCAGGGACAGACCAGATCGGACCAGATGTCTACGCGCACGGATGCAAGCTAACCGAAGGGGCGCCGCGCACTTCAAGGTAACCGGCGGCCACCTGCGGGGCTCCGCCACCGGGTACCCCCGCGACTAGGGTGGGCCGGTGACCGTCTCGACCGAGGACATCGTCCGGCACGCCGCGCGGCTGCTCATGGCCGGCACCCGCCTCGACCTCGGCCGGATGGCGGCCGAACTGGGGATCTCCCGCACGACGTTCTTCCGGCGCGTCGGCAACCGCGAAGACCTGATGGGCGCCGGGCTGCGGCTGCTGTCCGACCGGACCTGGCAACGCGCGCTCGACGGCTGGCGCGCCGAGCACGGCGACGCGGTCCGCACGCCGGAGGGCCGGCTGCGCTGCCTGTGGGTGATGGAGGAGTACCGCCGCGAGGTCGCCGGCAGCGACGGCATGCGGAAGCTGATCGAGGCGGAGTCGAACGTCGCCCTGCGCGTGCTGACCGACCCGCGCGGCGCGGTGCAGCCCGGGCTGGTCGACGCGCACGTCGAGCTGTTCCGGGCCGACGCCGAAGCCGCCGGGCTGGCCCCGCTGGTCGGGCTGCCGGACCTGGCGTTCGCGGTCGTCCGGCTCGGCGAGTCGTTCCTGTACTCGGACGTCCTGGCCGCCCGCTCGGTCGATCTGGCGGTCGCGACCACGCTGGTGGACACCCTCGTGCGCGGCGCGCTGGAACCGGCCGCCGGTCACTGAGCGACCGCCCAGTCCGTCAACCACTCACCCATCCGGAGGATGTGGAACATTTCGCCGGGGTGTTTCATAGGCGGCGGGAAAGCGGTTACCCCGCAGCCCGCACGCGGCACCCCCTTCCGTTGCCGTGCACCAGTTCCGCCGATCCGCCCGTCTGTGTCCGGGCGTGCTTTCGCCTGCCCGGGGAAAGAGAGCGATCCATGTCCGCACTCACCAGCCCGCCGACGTCGTCTGGCTCGGGTGAGAAAATTTCCCGCCGCCGTCCGTGGCGCGCCAAGGCCGCCGGCGTCGTGCTGGCCGCCTTGGCCCTGACCACCGGTGTCGCCGCGCCGGCGCCCGCCGCCGCGAACCCCTACGAGCGGGGCCCCGACCCCACGAACGCCAGCATCGAAGCCACCCGCGGCTCCTTCGACACGAGCACCGTCACGGTGTCGCGCCTGGCCGTCTCCGGCTTCGGCGGCGGCACCATCTACTACCCGACGACCACGACCGCGGGCACGTTCGGAGCGATCTCGATCGCGCCCGGTTTCACCGCCACCCAGTCGAGCATCGCCTGGCTGGGCCCGCGCCTGGCCTCGCAGGGCTTCGTGGTGTTCACCATCGACACCCTGACCACCTCCGACCAGCCCGACAGCCGGGGCAGGCAGCTGCTGGCCTCGCTCGACTACCTGACCCAGCAGAGCTCGGTGCGCTCACGCATCGACAGCAGCAGGCTCGGCGTCGTCGGCCACTCCATGGGCGGCGGCGGCACGCTGGAAGCGGCCCGTTCACGGCCGTCACTGCAGGCCGCGGTCCCGCTGACCGGCTGGAACCTGACCAAGAACTGGTCGACGCTGCAGGTGCCGACGCTGGTCGTCGGGGCGCAGTCGGACACCGTCGCACCGGTGGCGACGCACTCGATCCCGTTCTACACCAGCCTCCCGTCCACTCTGGACCGCGCGTACCTCGAACTGCGCGGGGCGAGCCACTTCGCCCCGAACTCGCCGAACACGACGATCGCGAAGTACACGCTGTCCTGGCTCAAGCGGTTCATCGACGACGACACCCGCTACGAGCAGTTCCTGTGCCCGATCCCGGCCACCAGCCTGTCCATTTCGGACTACCGCGGCAACTGCCCGCACCACGGTTAGGCGGCTCCACCGGGCACGCCGAGGGTGACGACGACCTTGCCCCCGGCGTGCCCGGCTTCCTGGTAGGCGAACGCCGCCCGCAGGTCGTCGAACGGGTACGTCCGGTCGACCACCGGGGTGACCGCGCCGGACTCCACCAACGCCGTCAGCTCCGCCAGGACCGCCGCCTTGTCCTGGCAGGCCACCGCGTCCGCGAGGACGACGCGCCGCCTCGCGAACAGCCCGGACGCCAGGGCGGCGAAGACGTGCCCGGCCGGCTGGACCCACCGTCCGGCCGGGCCGCCGACGGCGACGAAGGTGCCGCCATGGGCCAGTACCCGCCGGCAGGCGAACACCGACCGGCTGCCGGCCACGTCCAGCACGACGTCGTAGCGGCGGCCGCTGCGCGTGAAGTCCTCCGTCCGGTAGTCGAAAACGTGGTCCGCTCCGAGTGAGCGTGCGGTCGAAGCGTTGGCCGCGCTGCAGACCGCATCGACTCGCGCCCCGAGCGCCCTGGCCAGCTGGACGGCGAAGGTGCCGACCCCGCCGGAAGCGCCGTTGACCAGCACCCGTTGCCCGGCTTCGACACCCCGCAGGGCCAGCAGTGCCGTCACGGCCGCCATCGGCATCGCCGCCGCCTGCTCGTAGGTGAGGTTGACCGGCATCGGCGCCAGCAGGTCCTCCCGCACGCAGACGTACTCGGCGTGGGCACCCTGGGGCAGGAGCGCGTAGACGTCGTCCCCCGGACCGAAGCGGGAACCGGCCGTCTCCACCCGGCCCGCCAGGTCGCACCCCAGGATCCCTCCCGGCGGACGCAGGCCGAAGCCGCCGGGCATCAACCGCGCCACGTACGGCTCGCCTCTCATGAAGTGCCAGTCGTACGGGTTGACCGAGCTCGCCCGCACCCGGACCAGCACCTCGCCTTCACCCGGCACCGGCCTGGGCAGGTCCTCCAGGACCAGGCTCGAAGCAGCACCGTACACACGCTGGAACAGGGCTTTCATGTCGCCTCCCGCGGTTCTTACGCCGTAAGTCGTACGTCGTAAGGTACGCCGTACGACGTAAGACCGTCAATGGCGCCTTACCTTGTACGATCTTGTGGGTGACGACCGACGCGCGGATGCCCCTGAGCCGCGAGCGCGTCCTGCTCGCGGCGGTCGAGCTCGCCGACGCTCACGGGTTGCGGGCCCTGACGATGCGCCGCCTCGCCGAAGAGCTCGGCGCCGAGGCGATGTCGCTCTACTACCACGTGGCCAAGAAGGAAGACGTGCTCGACGGCATCGTCGACGTCGTGGCCGGCGAGATCAACGAGGCCGTCGGCCGGGTCGAGCCGTCCCCGGACTGGAAACAGTCGGTGCGGCAGCGGATCCTGACCGCGCGGCAGGTGTTCCTCCGGCACCGCTGGGCGCCGGAGCTGTTCGAAACGCGGTCGGCGACGAGCACCGAGGTCCTGCGCTACTACGACGCGCTGGTCGGGCTGATGCGGGCCGGCGGGTTCACCTACGACCTGGTGCACCACGCGTTGCACGCCCTGGGCAGCCGCGCGCTCGGGTTCAGCCAGGAGCTGTTCGACCCGAGCGCCGGCGAGTCGGCGGACCTGCCGGTGGACGTGACCTGGCAGCTGCCGAACCTGGCCGGGATGCTGAGCGAGATCGCCCACGACCACCCGGATTCGACGCTGGGCTGGTGCGACGACCAGGCCGAGTTCGAGTTCGGCCTGGACGTCATCCTCGACGGCCTCGACCGGCTCCGGACGCGCTAGCCCACCAGGTGGGACGCCCGCCCGGGCGGGGCAGAATCGGCACGTGTCACGACCTCTGCGGAAGCTTGGCTTCCTGACCATCGGCCTGTTCGACGCGGACGACCCGCGGCGGGGTCACGAGTCCACGCTGGAGATCATCGAGCTGGGCGAGCAGCTCGGGTTCGACAGCGCCTGGGTGCGCCACCGGCACCTGCAGTACGGCATCTCGTCGCCGGTGGCCGTGCTGGCCGCCGCGTCGCAGCGGACCAGCCGGATCGAGCTCGGGACCGCCGTGATCCCGCTCGGCTGGGAGAACCCGCTGCGGCTGGCCGAAGACCTCGCCACCGTCGACCTGCTCTCCGGCGGCCGGCTCAACCCCGGCCTCAGCGTCGGCCCGCCGATGCGCTGGGACGAGGTCAAGCACGCCCTCTACCCGGACACCGCGGACGCCGAGGACTTCTCCTACGACCGTGTCCAGCGGTTCCTCGGCTTCGTTCGCGGCGAGCCGGCCACCGGGTTCAGCGGGACCGCGGGCTTCGAGGTCTTCTCGGACCGGGTCCAGCCGCAGGCGCCCGGCCTCGGCGACCGCCTCTGGTACGGCGGCGCGAGCCTGCGCTCGGCGGAGTGGGCCGGCGAGCACCGGATGAACTTCCTGACCAGCAGCGTGGTCAAGGCCGAAGGCGAGAGCACCGACTTCGCCGAAATCCAGCTCTCGCACATCCGGGCCTTCCGCGAGCACCATCCGGCCGGCCGCGTTTCGCAGGGCCTGGTCGTCATCCCGACCGACAGCGCGACGGCGGAGCAACGAGCGAAGTACAAGGCGTACGCCGAAAAACGGCTGCCGCGCACCGCGGAACCCCAGGGGCCGGCCCGGATGCTGTTCTCCCCCGACTTCGTCGGCACGTCCGCCGAAATCGCCGAGCGGCTGCACGCGCACAAGGCGTTCCGCGAGATCGACGAGGTGGCTTTCGCCCTGCCGTTCACCTTCGAACACGAAGACTACGTGCAGATCCTCACCGACATCGCGGAACGCCTCGGCCCGCTGCTGGGACGCTGATTACTTGTTGGTGCCCGGCGTCAGCACCTTGTCGATCACGAAGACCGTGGCGTTCTTGGTGGGGATGTTGCCGCACAGGATCTTCGCGCCGTTGATCGTCATGTTGTCGCCCGAGCCCTCGATCTTCACCGGGCCGCCGGCGGTGTTGAGCGAGTCGACCGAACCCGCGGCCGCGAGGCCCTTGGCGTCGTAGCGCTTGCCGACGACGTGGTACTGCAGGATCGGCGCCAGCTCGGCGGGCTTGCCGGCGAGCTCGTTGAACTTGGCGTCGCCCAGCGCGGCGAACGCCGGGTCGGCCGGCGCGAACACCGTGATGGCTTCCTGGCTGTTCAGGGTGTCGACCAGGTTGGTGGCCTTGACCGCGGCCACCAGCTTGGTCAGCAGCGGGTTCGTCGACGCGGCCGAGGCGACCGGCTGCGGGCCCATCGAGTCCAGCGAACCGGGCGCGGCCCCCTGCGGCAGCTGGGAACAGGCCGGGCCGAACACGTCGGCGTTGGTGGTCACGCCGTTGCCGGCGCCGGCGGCCATGCTGGACGACGGCGCGGCCATCGACGACGACGGCGCCATCGAGCTGCTGGAGCTGCCCGACGAAGCGGTGTCGCTGCTGCTGCACGCGGTCAGCGAAAGGGCGGCGACAGCGGCGACGCCGATTCCGGCGACACGAAGCTTGGTCACGAAAATCACTCCCATATACGGCTGAGAACTTCTTCTTGTCCGGTATTCGGAGCCACCGGGAAATCGGCTTGCCCCCAATCGGGTGATCCGGGTCACCGAGTCGTGAACGCGATGCTGTGCCACCCCGTGGCCCCATCGGGCACGGTTCCGGCGCGCATTTCGGTCTGCGTGTACCCGCTTTTGTCCGTCGCCCGGCAGACGACCTGGTGACCGCCGGGCGCGGCGTCGAACTCGAGCCACCACATGCGCCAGGTGTTCAGGTTGACTTCGTGGGACAGCATGGCTTCCCGCCACGGCCCGCCGTCCATGCGCACCTCGACCTTGGCGACGCCGGTGTGCTGGGCCCAGGCGATCCCGGCGACCCGGACCTTCCCCGCCGGGACGGTTTCGAAACCCTTCGGCGTGTCGATTCTGGATTCCGTCTTGATGGGCGCTTCCTGCGCCCACCCGCGTTTCAGCCAATACGCCTGCCGTGCGCGCCAGGTCGTCACCTCGAGGTCGGTCACCCATTTCGTGGCCGACACGTACCCGTACAGGCCGGGAATGACCAGCCGGGCCGGGAAACCGTGCTCGATCGGCAGGGGCTCGCCGTTCATGCCGATGGCGAGCATGGCCCCGCGGGCCCGGTCCCGCGCCGCGGCGACCGGGCTGCCGGACGTCCAGCCGTCCACGCTGGACGAGTAGAGCTGCTCGGCGCCGGGCCGCACCCCGGCTTCTTCGAGCAGGTCGGCCAGGTCGACGCCGACGAAGTTCGCGGTGGACACGTAGGTGCCGCCGACCTCGTTGGACACGCAGGTCATCGTGATGGTGCGTTCCACCAGCGGCCGGTTGCGGATGTCGCCGTAGCGGTACCGGATTTCGCGGTCGACCATCCCGTGCAGCCGCAGGCTCCAGTCCTCGGTCCGCACCTGCGGCACGGTCAGCGCGGTGTCCACGCGGTAGAAGCCGGCGTTGGGCGTCACGAAGGAGGGCGTGCCCAGCTTCGCGAAGTCGGCGTCGGCCGGGATCATCGGCGCGGTCCGGGCCGGGACGAGCCGACCGACCGCTTCGCGCGACGCCGCCGCGTCCCGGCTGCCGGCGAGCAGCTGGCCGCCGAGGCCCGCGACCCCCGCGCCGACGACGACGCCCGCGCCCGCCAGCAGCACCGTCCGGCGCGAGGCGTCCGGGGCGGCGTCGCGCCGGGCGAGCCGGTGCAGGAAGGCGAACGTCGCCACCCCGGCGACCAGGCTCGCCACCGGGGCGAGCAGCGCGACCGCGCCGAGGTCGGGCCGCGCGTACACCGCGACCAGCCCGACCAGCCCGAACCCGGTGACCACCACCAGCCCCGGCACCGGCGTGCGGCGGGACAGCAGGCCCGCCACGGCCGCGACGAGCACCATGACGACGGCCATCCCGGAGAGCAGGACGAGCTTGTCGTACGTGCCGAAGGTGCGGACCGCGAAGTCCTTGAGCTGCACCGGGGTCAGGTCGATGGCGCCGTTGCCGACCGCGAGGTACGGCGAAGCGTTGACGCCGACGAACCCGGCCACGAGGTGCCCCGCCGCCAGCGCGGTCACGAGCGCCAGGACACCGAGCAGAGCGGCCGGCCAGCGCCGCAGCCCGGGCCGGCTAGACAAGGGAAATCCTGGTGACGGCGGGGGTCGTCGGGCCGGCCGAGCCGCCGGCCGGTTCGACGGTGATCCCGATCCGGTCGACGTCGGACGGCAGGTTCGCCACCAGCATCCGCTGCGACGCCGCGGTCGTCATCAGCCCGGCCGACCGCGCGCCACCGGTGCCGATCAGCCACACCTGGTAGACGTGCCCGGCGTCGAGCGCGGGCAGGTCCGAGGCGAGCAGCACGGCCTGGTTCCGGCTGCGCGACACGACGAGCGTGGCGTGGCCCTGGCCGACGCCCTGGATCGCGGACGCGTCCGGCGCGTCCAGCACCGAGTCGACCGGCGCCGGTGTCGTCGTGACACCGAAGACGACCGCCACCGCGGCCGCGGCGGCGGCGCCGAAGAGCGAGACGCGCAGCTGCCACGTCTTGGCCCGGCTCAGCCGGCGGGCCACCGGCACCTTCGGCGGGAGCTGGCGGGTGCGGGCCACGTCGGCGAGCACCAGCAGCTTCAGCGACGGCGGCGGGTCCACCGCGGCGGCCACGGCGAGCCGCGCGCCGGTCGCCCGCAGCTCGGCCACCTCCTCGCGGCAGGCGGCGCACTCCCCGAGGTGGCGCTCGAATTCGGCACGGTCCACATCGGACACCGCGTCCAGGGCGTACGCCCCGGTCAAGGTGTGCAGTTCGGCGGTCATCGGTCCACCCCCAAGCAGTCGCGCAACCGGATCAGGCCGTCGCGGATGCGGGTCTTCACGGTCCCCGGCGCGACCTTCAGCACCTCGGCGACCTCGGGGTAGGTGTAGCCGTTGTAGTAGGCCAGCACGATCGACTCGCGCTGCAGGTCGGTCAGCGCGGCCAGGCACTGCCGGACCCGCTGCTGCTCCAGACCGGCCAGCGCGGACTCGGTGACCTCGTCGAACGGCCGCCGCACGTCCATCAGGCCGGCCCGCTCCTCGCGGTCGGCACCGGCCTGGTGCGAGCGCACGCGGTCCACGGCCCGCCGGTGCGCGATCGTCAGCACCCACGACAGCGCGCTGCCGCGCTCCGGCTCGTACCTCGTGGCCTTGCGCCACACCTCCACCAGTACCTCCTGCGCCACTTCTTCGGCCTGCGCGTGGCTGCGCAGCACCCGCGTCGCCAGGCCGAGCACCGGACCGGCGACGAGGTCGTACAGCGCCGCGAACGCCGGTTCGTCGCCCGCCGCCACCCGCCGAAGCAGTTCTTCGGCGCTCGGCGCGGGGGCCCGCGCCTCGTCCGGTTGCAGCCGCAACCGCCCACGCTCACCCATGCCCGGCAACCTCCACCTAGTCCCGCTTCCCGTGCAGGGTTCGCGGCCGGACGGCGGACCGGACTGGTGTGCGGTGACCCTTCCCACCCGGAAGGCCCAACTCCGGCGCCGGGACCCATCCGGCGGCGGCCCGGCTCCGAAAGCTCGGTCCAAGCGCTGTGACGAACGCTCACCGTGGGTGAAGAAGTTGCCCGTTCGGCCACCCCGGCGGTGACCTCGGACACTTCTGTATCACCCCTGCGTGTGAAAGTTTTTCGGATCGCTGGGCGTTGAACTCACCATGGGTTATCCCTGGAACAAGATCAACCCGACCGACGAGTAGCAAAGGGGCCATCCATGGCCGACCCGCACACCGTGACCAGCGCCAGCATCGACTTCGCCCTGCGCACCTTCGGGGCCGCGCCGCGGCCGGTGCCGGCGGAGCTGGAGTACGACACCCGCGACCCGTACGCGGTCGCCGTGGTGCTGCACGCCGGCCCGAGCGCGGTCCGCTGGCTCTTCGGCCGCGACCTGCTCGTCGACGGCCTCCTGGGCCGCTGCGGCGACGGCGACGTGCGCATCGGGCCCGCCGGCGACCCCGCGCTGGTCGTCGTGGAGCTCAGCTCCCCCGACGGCGCCGCCGTGCTCGAAGCGCCCGCGAAGGAGATCGCGGCCTTCCTCGACCGCACCTACGACGCCATCCCGGCCGGCAGCGAGACCGACTGGTTCGACTTCGACGAAGAACTGGAAAAGCTCTCCTACCAGGATTGAGTACCGTCCCGGGGTGAGCTTCTTCCTGACGAAGGTCCTCGCCGCGCTCGAGGACGGCGCGGAGCGCCCCCTCTTCATCCAGGACGGCGTCACCACCTACCACCAGGCCCGCGACCGGCTGCGCCGGCTGCACGGCGGTCTCGGCGACGCCGTGACCGTCGCCGTAGACCTGCGCAACCGGCCCGAGACGGCCCTCGTCCAGCTCGCCGCCCTCCTCCGCGGCGCGACCGTGCTGATGGTCCCCGCCTCGGCACCAGCCCGCGACCGCCTGGCCGCGGCGAGCGGCGCCACCGTCGTCACCGACCGCCCGCACGACTGGCCCGCGGGCGACGTCCGCACCCTCGCCGGCCTCGACGGCGAGCCCGAGCCGCTGAACCCGCCGGAAACCGTGCGTCTCCTCTTCCCCACCGGCGGCACCACCGGCACCCCGAAGCTCATCCGCCACAGCGGCATCTACGACGGCATGGCGTACATCTTCACGCCGTCGCCGGACGGCCCGGGCCGCACGCTGCTGGTCGCCCCCATGACGCACATGACCGGCAACGCCACGGCGCTCGGCGCGCTGCTGCGGCAGGACACCCTGGTCGTCCACGACGGTTTCGACGCGGGAGCGGTCCTCGGCGCGATCCGGGAACACCGCATCGACACGCTCTCCCTGACCCCGCCGCGGCTGGCCGCGCTCCTCGACCACCCGGCGCGGAAGCACACCGACCTCGGCAGCGTCCGCTCGCTGTCCCTCGGTGCCGCGCCGCTGCCGCCGCACCGGCTCGCGCAGGCCCTCGACGTCTTCGGCCCGGTCGTCGGGCAGGGCTACGGCCTCACCGAGGCGCCGATGATCGCGAGCATCTCCCCGGCCGAGCTGCTCGACCGGCCGGAGCGGCTGGGTTCGGTCGGCCGGATCGTGCCGGGCATGGAGGCGCGGATCACCGGGGACGGCGAGGTCGAGGTGCGCGGACTGTCCATGATGGACGGTTACCTCGGCGGCCCGGAGATCGGCGCGGGCTGGCTGCGCACCGGCGACCTCGGCCGCTTCGACGACGAGGGCTACCTCTACCTGCTCGACCGCGCGGACGACGTCGTCGTGGTCGGCGAGCACGGCACGAAGGTCCCCACCACCGTCGTCGAACACGCCCTCGCGGCGCACCCCGCGGTGCGGAGCGCGGCCGTCTTCGGCGTCCCGGGCGAGGACGGCCGGCTGCTGCACGCCGTCGTGGTCGCTTCCGGCGACGTGACCGAAGACGACCTCAAAGCCCACGCGCGGGACGCATTCGGCCAGGAGCACTACGTCCCGGCGGGGGTGGACTTCGTCGACGCGCTGCCGCTCACCGACGTCGGCAAGGTGGACAAGCGCGCCCTCGTTCAGCTCGTGACGGCTCCGTAGGACGAGGACCGCACCAGCTTCACGTACTTGCCGAGCACGCCTTCCGGGAACTTGTTCGGCAGCGGCTCCCAGCCCTCCCGGCGACGGGCCAGCTCAGCGGCGTCGACCAGCAGGTCGATGCTGCGCGCCTTGATGTCGACGGCGATCCGGTCGCCGGTGCGCACGAAGGCGATCGGCCCGCCGTCGGCCGCCTCCGGCGCGACGTGGCCGATGCACAGGCCGGTGGTGCCGCCGGAGAACCGGCCGTCGGTCAGCAGCAGGACGTCCTTGCCCAGCCCGGCGCCCTTGATCGCCGCGGTGATCGCCAGCATCTCCCGCATGCCCGGGCCGCCCTTCGGGCCCTCGTAGCGGATGACCACGACGTCCCCGGCCGAGATGCGGCCCTCGTTCAGCGCCGCCATCGCCTCCTGCTCGCGCTCGAACACGCGGGCCGGGCCCTCGAAGTTCGCCGTGTCGAAGCCCGCGGACTTCACGACCGCGCCCTCGGGCGCGAGCGAGCCGCGCAGGATGGTGATGCCGCCGGTCGGGTGCAGCGGGTTGTCCAGGCCGCGCAGGACCTCGCCGTCGATCGGGTCCGGGTCGAGCTCGGCGAGGTTCTCGACCACCGTGCGGCCGGTGACGGTCAGCGCGTCGCCGTGGATCAGGCCCTCGTCCAGCAGCGCCTTCATCAGCACCGGGATGCCGCCGTGCCGGTCGATGTCCTGCATGACGTACTTGCCGAACGGCTTCAGGTCGCCCAGGTGCGGGACGCGGTCGCCGATCCGGTTGAAGTCGTCCAGCGTGAGCGGGACCTTCGCCTCGTGCGCGATGGCCAGCAGGTGCAGCACGGCGTTGGTCGAACCACCGAGGGCCATGACCACGGTGATGGCGTTCTCGAACGCCTCGCGCGTCAGGATGTCCCGCGCGGTGATGCCGCGTTCGAGCAGGTTGACGACGGCTTCGCCGGACAGGTGGGCGTAGTGGTCGCGGCGGCGGTCCGCGGACGGCGGCGCGGCCGACCCCGGCATGCTCATCCCCATCGCTTCCGCCGCCGAGGCCATCGTGTTCGCGGTGTACATCCCGCCGCACGCGCCTTCGCCGGGGCAGATGGCGCGTTCGATCCGGTCGAGGTCGGCAGTCTGCATCCGGCCCGCCCGGCAGGCGCCGACCGCCTCGAAGGCGTCGATGATGCTGACGTCCTTCTCGGTGCCGTCGGTCAGCTTCACCCAGCCGGGGGCGATCGTGCCCGCGTAGAGGAACACCGACGCCAGGTCGAGGCGCGCGGCGGCCATCAGCATGCCCGGCAGCGACTTGTCGCAGCCGGCCAGCAGGATCGAGCCGTCGAGCCGCTCGGCCTGCATCACCGTCTCGACCGAGTCGGCGATGACCTCGCGGGAGACCAGCGAGAAGTGCATGCCGTCGTGGCCCATGGAGATGCCGTCGGACACCGAGATGGTGCCGAACTGCAGCGGGTAGCCGCCGCCGGCGTGCACGCCCTCCTTGGCCGCCTGGGCCAGCCGGTCCAGCGAAAGGTTGCACGGCGTGATCTCGTTCCACGAACTGGCGACGCCGATGATCGGTTTCGTCCAGTCGCTGTCGCCCATCCCCACCGCGCGCAGCATGCCTCTGGCGGGCGCGGCCTCGATCCCGTCGGTCACCGTGCGGCTGCGGGGCTTCGGGTCGATCGTCATCACGGGCCTCCGGTTACGACGTTCGGGCGCTGGTCATGTTACCAACGGGCCCGCGGTCCGCTGGCCGGAACGACTTCCTACCGGCGCCCGCGCCGACCGGCGAAAACTCAGGCCATGATCGCCACAGTGGTGTGGGGCACGGGCAACGTCGGCCGGGCGGCCATCCGGGCCGTCGACGCCCACCCGGCGCTGAAGCTCACCGCCGTCCTCGTCCACGACCCGGCGAAGGTCGGCAAGGACGCCGGCGAGCTCGCCGGTGCCGGCGCGCTGGGCGTCGCCGCGACGGACGACATCGACGCCGTGCTGGCCGCGAGCCCGCGCGCGGTCGTGTACGCCGCTTCGGGCGACGTGCGGTTCGACGACGCGCTCGCCGACATCGTGCGCGCGATCCGGGCCGGCGCGATCGTCGTGACACCGGCCCTGTACCCGCTCTACGACCAGCGGAACGCGCCGCCGGAACTGCGGGAGCCCGTGCTGGCCGCGATCAACGAGGGCGGCGGTTCGCTGTTCGTCTCCGGCGTCGACCCCGGCTGGGGCAACGACGTGCTGCCGCTGCTGATCAGCGGGCTCGGCACCGACGTCGACGCCGTCCGCTGCCAGGAGATCTTCGACTACTCGACCTACGAGCAGCCCGACTCCGTCCGGTACCTGGTCGGGATGGGCCAGCCGATGGACTACGACCCGCCGATGCTGATGACCGGCGTGCCCTCGATGGTGTGGGGCGGGCAGGTCCGGCTGATCGCGCGCGGCCTCGGCGTCGAGGTGACCGAGCTGCGCGAAACGCTGCAGCGGCGTCCCCTCGAGGAGACCGTCTCCACGCGGACCATGGGCGAGTTCGAGAAGGGCACGCAGGGCGCGGTGCGGTTCGAGGTCCAGGGCATCGTCGGCGGCGAGCCGCGGATCGTCATCGAACACGTCACGCGCATCCACCCGTCGTGCGCGCCGGACTGGCCGACGCCGCCCAGCGGCGACGGCGCGCACCGCGTGATCATCGAAGGCCGGCCACGTATCGAAGTCACCGTCGAGGCGACCGACGAAGGCGAAAACCGGTCGGCGGGCGGGAACGCCACCGCCGTCGGCCGGCTGGTCGGCGCGATCGACTGGCTGGCCGCGGCGGAACCCGGCCTCTACGACGCACTCGACGTCCCGCTGCGCCCGGCAGCCGGCAAGCTCGGAAGGAGCCGTCCGTGAACATCGACATCCCCGCGGGCAAGGACCCGATCGGGTACGTCTGGGGCGAGATGGTGCCCGGCATCGGCATCGCCGCGTCGAAGTTCTCGCTGGCGGTGTACGAGCACACGACGCTCGGGCTGCGGGAGTTCGAAGCCGCGCGGCTGCGGATCGCGCAGATCAACGGCTGTGTCTTCTGCCTCGACTGGCGCACCGAACGCGACGGGGAGAAGGTCGAGGCGGAGTTCGCCGACGCCGTCCTCGACTGGCGCACCACCGACCGCTTCGACGACCGGACGCGGCTCGCGGCCGAATACGCCGAGCGGTACGCGACCGACCACCACAACCTCGACGACGAGTTCTGGAAGCGCATGTCCGCGCACTACACGCAGCGCGAGATCGTCGAGCTGAGCATGAGCCTGGGCGCGTGGCTGGCCTTCGGACGGCTCAACCACGTCCTCGGCCTCGACACCGTCTGCGTCCTCCCGCACTCGTCGTGAGTGGTAAGGCGAGTTAGAACTCGCCTTACCACTCACGAGCGCCGCGGCAGGCCTCAGAAGTCCTGCGCGATGATCTTCTCGATGTTGCGTTCCGCCAGTGCGGTGATGGTGACGAACGGGTTGACGCTGGTGTTGCCCGGGATCAGCGAGCCGTCGATCGCGTACAGGCCCTGGTAACCGGCGAGCCTGCCGTAGTTGTCGGTCGCCTTGCCGAGCACCGCACCGCCGAGCGGGTGGTAGGTGAGATGGTCACCCCAGATCTTGTACGTGCCGAACAGGTCGGTGCGGTAGATCGTGCCCTCGGTCGCGTTGATCTTGTCGAAGATGGTCTTCGCCATGTCGATGCCCGGCTGCTTCCACGCCGTCTGCCAGTTCAGCTCCACCGCCCGCGTCGCCGGGTTCCAGGTGAACTGCGCGCGGTTCGGGTTCTTCGTGATCGAGAGGTAGAACGACGCCCACGTCTCGATCCCGGTCGGCAGCGGCGCGACTTCGGCGAACGCGCCGCCCGCGGCCCAGTTGTCGATGCCGCCGCACGGGATGGTCGACTGCGAGGCCCCGGTCGGGTCCCAGATCTGGTTGGCGCGCCCGACCATCACGTTCCCGTTGTCGCCCCAGCCCTTGCCGATCTCGCCGTTCAGGTTCGGCAGCGCGCCGGTCGCCTTCAGCTTCACCAGCAGCTTGCTCGTGCCGACGCTGCCCGCGGCGAAGAACACCTTGTCCGCCGTGACGGTTTTGATCGTGGACACCGCGCCGTCGGTGGTGAGCTGCTCGATGGTCACGGTGTAGCCGCCGCCGGACGCCGGCACCACCTGCGTCACGCGGTGCAGCGGCGAGATCGTGACCCGGCCGGTCGCGGCGATCCTCGGCAGGTAGGTCTTCTGCAGCGATTTCTTGCCGTAGTTGTTGCCGAACAGGATTTCCCCGGCCAGCGCCGACTTCGTGGCGGTGCCCGCCGCTTCCCGCTCCATGTAGTCCCAGTCGTACACGTCCGGCACGAACACGAACGGGAAACCGGACCGCTGGGCCTGTTTCCGGCCGACACGGGCGAACTGGTACCAGTCGGTGCTCTCGAACCAGGCCGGGCGGATACTGGCGACCCCGAGCCCGGCGTTGGCCCGCGGGTAGTAGACGTCGTACATCTCGTTCGCGTCGACGGTGGGGAGGATCGCGCCGAAGTTCTCCCGCTTCGGCGTGACGGCCATGCCGCCGTTGACGAGCGAGCCGCCGCCGACGCCGCGGCCCTGGTACACGGTGATCCCGCTGAACTCCTCGGCGTCGAGGATGCCCGTGTAGCGCGGGATGTCCTTGTCGATCGGGAACCCGAGGAAGTTGGAGAGCGGCTGTTTCGTCCGGGTGCGCAACCAGAACGACCGCTGGTCCGGGTTGGGCGTGGTGCAGAAGATCTTGCCGTCCGCGCCCGGGGTGTCCCAGGCCATGCCCATTTCGACCATCTGCACGTCGACACCCGCCTGGGCGAGCCGCAGCGCGGCGACCGAGCCGCCGTACCCGGTGCCGATCACCAGCGCGGGCACGCGGGAGCCGTCGGCGATGGCGGCTGTGGCGGCCGGTTGCGACGTGGCCGCGGCGGCCCGGCCGGCCAGGGCGGCAGCCAAGATAGAACCAGTTCCAGCAATGAAGAGACGACGGGAAACAGGGTTGGAAGTTGTTCTCCACATGGGTTCGTCGCTCATGCTTTGTTCCTCACCGTTGAGGTATTTAGAACAAGTTATAGCTTGACGCTGCAGACAAGTCGACATATACCCACGAGTAACCTGTCGGCGTCGCGCGCCCGTGCCGCTGAATGGGCCATGATGGACGACTGTGGAGTCCACCCGAGTGGACCGCTGGCTCTGGGCGGTCCGGCTGACGAAGACCCGCCCGGACGCCGCGGCGGCGTGCCGCGGCGGCCACGTGCGCGTCAACGACAAACCGGCCAAACCGGCGACGACCGTCGTCCCGGGCGACGAAGTCCGCCTGCGCGTCGGCGGGACGACGAAGATCTTCGACGTGGTCCGCGTCATCCAGAAGCGCGTCGGCGCCCCGGACGCGGTGACGTGCTACCTCGACCGGACACCGAAACCGCCCCCGGAGACGGCGATCCCGGTCGCCCGCCGCGACCGCGGCGCGGGCCGGCCGACCAAAAGGGAGCGTCGCGTGCTGGACGCGTTCCGGTCCCAGCACGAGCCTTAGGCCTTCGGGCCGTCCAGCACCGTGCCCGGCGAGCAGCACCGGCGCCGC
The DNA here is from genome assembly GCF_040682815.1 of Amycolatopsis sp. NPDC051102. Lineage (NCBI taxonomy): Bacteria > Bacillati > Actinomycetota > Actinomycetes > Pseudonocardiales > Pseudonocardiaceae > Amycolatopsis > Amycolatopsis sp. NPDC051102. The sequence continues at coordinate 86,562 of NZ_JBFBBT010000027.1, read as the reverse complement.
GAAGACGTCGCCGCGCTGGTCCGGGACACGCACGGGGGCTGGACGTGCCGGTCGGCAACGCCGGTGTCGGGCCGATCTCCCCGCTCGGCCCACCGTGCAGGACTAGGTCATTTCCGCGTTCCGGCCGGGGATCGTCGCCGGTTGCGGGGGCGGCCCGGAAATACCCGGGAATCCGCGCGAAGCCGGTGGGCCGCCGCGGAATGGGGGTAGTTGCCCGCCATGACGACGAGCACAACCCGGGACAGCCTGCTCGCGGCGCGGCCGTTCGTGGTGCGCTACTGCCGCGCCCGCCTCGACCCGGACGCGGCGGACGACGTCGCCCAGGACGCCTGCCTGGAACTGCTCGAGGCGCTGCCGCGGCGGCCACCGGAGCGGCCGTTCCCGGACTTCGTCCGCGGGATCGCCCGCCACCAGGTCGTGGCGGCGCGCCGGGCCGCGGCGCGGCAGCGGGACGAGCCGGTGGCCGAGCTGCCGGACGGGATCGACTCGTCGCCGGACCCCGAACACCACGTCCTGCGGCGCGAGCTGGGCGAGCGGATGGCGAAGCTGCTGCGGGTGCTGTCCCGCAAGCAGCGGGAGATCGTGGTGCTGCGGGTGGTGGTGGGCCTGTCGGCCGAGGAAACCGCGGCGGCGATCGGCTCGACACCCGGCGCGGTCCGGGTGGCGCAGCACCGGGCGCTCGACCGGCTGCGGAGGGCGATGACGGGCCTCACCACGGCTACCCTGGCCGGATGAGCGACAGCGAGAACTTCGAAGGACGCGACATCGGGTCCGGGATCTCGGTCATCCGCGAAAGCTCGGACGTCGTCGGCTCCGGGCCCCGCCTGCACCGGCACCCGTACCCGGAAACGTTCGTCATCCTCCGCGGGCGCGCGCGGTTCACCGTCGGCGACGAGCAGCGCGACGGCGGCGCCGGGGACGTGCTCGTCGTCCCGGCGCACACCCCGCACAAGTTCGCCGTGCTCGGCCCCGGCGTCTACGAAGCCGTGCACATCCACGAAAGCGACCACTTCATCACCGAATGGCTGGAGTGATCCTCAGAACCCGCGCTCCCCGATCATGCCGCGCAGCTTCGTCAGCGCGCGGAACTGCGTGATGCGGACGTTGCCGGCGGAGATGCCCAGCGCCTCCGCCGTCTCGTTCGCCGACAGCCCGGCGATGATCCGCAGCGACAGGATTTCCCGGTGCAGCGGCGGCAGCAACGCCAGCAGCCGGCCCAGGCGGGCGCCGAGGTCCAGCTCGAGGACGTGGTTCTCCGGCTCGTTGCCGCCCAGCGGCCGGTCCGGCAGTTCGGACACCGGCTTCGAGCGGTCCCTGGCCACCGAACGGAAGGCGTCGGCGACCTTGTTCGCCGCGATGGCGCGCACCAGGTAGACGAAGGAGCCGCCGCGGTCCTGGTAGTTCGGCAGCACCTTCAGCACCGCCAGGCACACCTCCTGCGCGACGTCGTCGGCCGAGAGGTAGGACAGGTCGCGGCCCCCGATCCGGGCCCGGCAGTAGCGCACGACCATCGGCTTGATCAGCCGCAGCAGCGCCTGGACCGCATCCGGGTCGCCGTCGCGGGCCGCCGCCACGACCGGGTCGATCCGCTCCTTGACCAGGCCGCCGTCCGGCCGCGGCGAATCCGCCAGCACGGTGTAGCCGTCGACCGGCGCCACGTCCGAGATCATGGTTTCCACGGGCCCTCCTCGCGTCCGCCACCGGGGCCTGTCAGTCCACAGTGGACATTATGCTGCGTGGACGTTCCCCGGTCCGACATCTGGAGTAATCGAGCCGCTGACCTGCAACGTTGCAGGGCGGTGGTGGTTGTCCAGGTATTGTCCGGTAACCGGCGGGTCAGGCCCCGCGGAAGCGGTGCGCAACGCCCGGCGCGAGGCGCCGCTCAACCCCAGCGGATGCCGTACGCGAACCCCGGCGCGAGGTGCCGGAACCGCACGTGGACCTCGCCGGCCTCGTCGGCGGCCAGCAGCGCTCCGCGGCGCGACCGGTCGCCCGGCTCCACCTTGTCCAGCCGGACGATCCGCTCCGGCACCCGGTCACCGAACCGGACGTGCAGGTCGAACAGGTCGCACGGGTGCCGCGGCACGCAGACGTACCGGGGCTCCCTCAGGTTCGCCCGGAATCGCAGCCCGACCTCGTGGCGGGCGCCGCGGGGCAGCGGCTCCGGGAGGCGCAGCCCGAAGCCGATCCGGTCGCTCGATTCCATCCCGCGGCCGGCGAGCACGCCGCCGTGGAACACGTCGACGCCGAGATCGGACTCGTGCACCGATTCGCCGGTTTCACCGGACAGCGGCAACGTCAACGCGAGGTCGAGGACGGTGATTTCGTCGGCGTCCGCGATCACCCGCCGGAATTCGAACGCCTCCGGTACCGGTTGATCGAGAGCCAGCGTGACGCGCAGTTCTTCGGTGTGCCAACTGCGGCTCGGATAGCGCGGCAGTTCCGGCGCCGGTGCCGCGACGGCGAGTGCGGCGATCTGCTCGATTCCCTCGTCGATCCGGCGCCGGACCGTCCGGTCGTCGCGGTCGAGCGTGATCGCCGCCCAGTGCACGCGTTCCTGGTAGAACGGCTTCCGTGCCCGGTCGTCCAGCGCGAACGCGGCGAGCAGGGCGATCTTCAGGTCGTCCGGCAGCGACTCGACCAGCGGCCGCAATCGGTCCGACAGCTTACGCCGCATCTCGACCGTTCCGTCATCTTCCGAAATGCCACAAGTGCTGCGCAATGCGGGACCGACCCGGTCGGCGAGCGGTGTCGTGAAAATTGCCCTCCCTTTGCGCAGGGCCTTGAGCTCACCGACCACGTCCGCCGCACTGAGGCTCACCTTTCCTCCCCTTCCCACGCACGGAGGTCAATGTTCGCCAGCGTCACCACCGATGTCCAGTCGATCACGGTGCGCGAAACGGATCGTTATCCCGCGGTTTCCTTTCCACTTGCGGCCCAATCGGGAAACTGGCGATTCCACGGCGAAACCGGGACGGCGGACACCGGTTGTCGAAGATGTCGAAACCGGCTGCCACCCCGCCGGGTGAACGTGTCCCGGCTCGGTTGGCAGCGCGCCGCCGCGGGTACTTGTTGATCATGAGCCCGAAGATGTGGCGCCTGCTGATCTCGGGGACGTTGCGGCTGTTCCTGATCAGTACCGTGCCGGCCGCCGTGCACGTGTCCGTGCTCGCCGGCCTGGCCGCGACGGTGATCGCGTTCGTCGTGCCGGCCCCGCGCGGCCGGCACGAACCCGGCGGTCCCGGCTAGGCCGTCAGCATGGCCACCATGCTGTGCGGCGTGTCCGGGCCGAACATGACGTCGTAGAGGTCCTCGTCGGCCGCCTCGGCCGCCGCGCGCGGGAACAGGCGCTGTTCGTACTCCGCCAGCGCCGCCTCGGCGTCGTCCGGGTGCGCGGCGATCGCCTGGCCGAGTTCGGCGCCGTCCAGCATGGCCAGGTTGGCGCCTTCGCCGTTCGGGGGCATCAGGTGGGCGGCGTCGCCGAGCAGGGTCACCCCCGGCACGCGGTCCCAGCGGTGCCCGGCAGGCAGCGTGCAGAGGCGCCGCACGACCGGCGGGACGTCACTGGCGGCGATCAGGGTGGTGAGCTCGGGGGCCCAGCCGTCGAACTCCTCGAGCACCCGCGCCGTCACCGCGGCGGGCTCGAGACCGGCAAGCCAGTCCTGCGGCTTGCGCAGCTGCGCGTAAGTGTGCAGAGTGCCGCCGCCCTCCCGGTGCGCCGTGATCCCCTTGCCCGGGGCGAGCGCGAACAGCGAGCCACCGCCGACCGCCTTCGCGGTGGCCGGGTGCCGGGTGTCGCCGTCGAACAGGAACGTCTCGACGACCGAGACGCCGACGTACTCGGGGGTGGCGCCCGACAGCACCGGCCGCACCCGCGACCACGCGCCGTCCGCGCCGACGAGCAGCCGCGCGACGACGGTGGTGCCGTCGGCGAAGCTCACCTCGTGGCCGCCGTCGCCGAGCGGCCGCACCCCGGTGACCTTGTGCCCCCACCGGACGGTGCCGGCCGGCAGCGAGTCCAGCAGCAGCTGCCGCAGGGCGCCGCGCGGGACCTCCGGCCGTTCGCCGGTGCCGTCGTCGGGCCGGTCGAGCAGCACGGCCCCGGTCCGGTCGAGGACACGGTAGGACTCCCGGCCGGGGAGGATCAGCTCGCGGAAGCCGGCGGTCAGGCCGGCCGCTTCGAGGGCCTGCTGGCCGTTCCAGGGGTGGATGTCGAGCAGGCCGCCCTGGCGGCGCGCGTCCGGCGAGGGCTCCGCCTCGTAGACGGTGACGGCGACGCCGTGGACGTACAGGACGCGGGCCAGCACCAGGCCGCCGAGTCCGGCGCCGATGATCGTGACGTGGGTGGTCATGAGTTCCTTCCGAAGAGTTTGGATTGACGATCCAAACTCACCGTAGCACGACTTTGGATCGACGATCCAAACGTGCGATACTGCTCGCATGGCACCCAGGCCCCGGCGTACGGACGAGCTGTCCAAGGACGTGATCGTCGCGGCGGCGACCGAGCTGCTCGACGAAGGCGGCGAGGCCGCGCTGACGTTCCGCGCACTGACCACCCGCCTGAGCACCGGGTACGGCGCGATCTACCACCGCGTCGCGAACAAGAGCGACCTGCTCGCGGCGGCCACCGACGCCGTCATCGGCCGGGTCGTGACCGGTGCCGTCCCCGACGCGTCCCCGCGGGAGGCGCTGCGAACCGTCGCACTCGGCCTGTTCGACGCGATCGACGAGCACCCCTGGGTCGGCGCCCAGCTCTCGCGCGAGCCCTGGCGCCCCGCGCTGCTGGAGATCTACGAGCGCATCGGCGGGCTGCTCACCGCGCTCGGCGTCCCCGGGCCGGCGCTGTTCGACGCCGCGGGCGCGCTGGTGAACTACGTCCTCGGCGTCGCCGGCCAGAACGCCGCCAACGCCCGCCTCTCCGCCGAGGCCGACCGCGAGGCGTTCCTCGGCGCCATCGCCGGTCAGTGGGCCCGGCTGGACCCCGAGCGCTACCCGTTCGTGCACCGGGCGGCGGCGCAGCTGCGCGACCACGACGACCGCGAGCAGTTCCTCGCCGGCATCGACATCTTCCTGGCCGGGATCGCGACTCTCCGCTAGTCCTGCCAGAGGCGGAGCTTGTCCGGGTTCCGCACCGCCCAGATCCGCCGGACCACCCCGCCCGCGACGTCGAACGCGACGACGGCCGCGACGGTACCGTCCCGTCGCGCCACCAGGCCGGGCTGTCCGTTCACCGTCGTTTCCTCGATCGCCAGCGCGGGGAGCCGGCCGAGCAGGCGGACCGCGTACCGCGCCACCTGCTCGCCGCCCACGACCGGGCGCAGCACCGCGCTGACCAGACCACCGCCGTCGGCGACCGCGGTGGCGCCGGGATCGAGAAGGCCGACCAGCCCCCGGATGTCCTTCGCCTCCCACGCCAGTTTGAAGGCTCGGACGACGTCGGCACGGCCGGCGGCGGGCGCCGGCGGCCGCGAGGCGGCGACCCGGCGCCGGGCGGCAGTGGCCAGCTGGCGGCAGGCCGCCGGCGTCCGGCCGAGGACCGTCGCCACCTCGGCGAACGGGTAGCCGAAGACGTCGTGCAGGACGAACGCCACCCGCTCGGCCGGCGTCATCGCGTCCAGCACGACCAGGAACGCCATCGTGAGCGACTCGCCCAGCGCCACGTGCTCGGCCAGGTCGGCCGTCCCGCCGGGCACCGGCTCGGGCAGCCACTCGCCCACGTACCGCTCCCGCCGCACGCGAGCCGAGCCGAGCACGTCCAGGCAGATGCGGCCGGCGACCGTCGTCAGCCAGGCGGCGGGCGACTCGATGGCGTCCCGCTGGGGCCCGGACAGCGCGTACCACCGGCCGTACGCCTCCTGGACGACGTCTTCGGCGTCGCTCACCGACCCCAGCAGCCGGTAGGCGAGGCCGATCAGCTGCTGCCGCTCCGGCCCGATCGCGATCACCCCGGGTCTCCTTCGCCTCGGCTGTCCCCGCCCGCATGACGAACCGGCGCGGCGAGCTGTGACAGCGGGTGCGGTGCGCTTGTGCGTGATCACGCCCGGTGTAGTGTTTGCCGGTCCGACCGGCGTGCGTGACCGCGTGAGGTGCCATGACAGTGCGGCGGTACCCAGTGGCGATCCTGCTCGTCTTCGTCGCGGTCGCCCTGGTCGTGGTCAACGGGTTCGCGTTCTGGGGCGACACCTTCGCCCTCTGGGTCGACGACTCCATGCAGCTGAGCGCCGGGGTCGGCGCGGTGGTCTGCGGCGTGGTGGTCGCCCGTCGCGTCCGCGGGCACCAGCGCTGGTGGCGCGTCCTGGTCGCGATCGGCATGGCCGGCTGGTCGCTCGGCCAGTGCGCCTGGTCCTGGTACCAGCTGGTCGACGGGCGCGGGCTGCCTTCGCCGTCGCTGGCCGACGTCGGCTACCTGAGTTTCCCGGTGTTCGCGCTCGCTGCTCTCTTCGTGCTGGCCCGCGCACGGATCCGGCCGGACCGCGAACGCTGGCAGCCCGCGCAGTGGACGGCGCACTTCGGCGTGGCGGTGGTCCTGGACGGGCTGGTCGTCACAGGTTCGCTGTTCATCCTGACCTGGACCGCGGCGCTCGGGCAGCTGGTGCGGGCCACCGGGCCGGACGCGCTGACCTGGGCCGTCGCCATCGCCTACCCGCTGTCGGACCTGGTGATCGTGGTCGTCGCCGTGCTGCTGGTCGTGTTCGACCGGGTGGACCGCCCCTACCGCGCGAACCTGCTGCTGGCCGCCGTCGGGATCGTCGCGCTGGCCTGCTCGGACAGCGTGTTCGCCTACCTGGTCAGCATCGGCGCGGAGAGCATGAAGCCGTGGTCGGACGGCGGGTTCGTGCTCGGCCCGCTGTTCATCGCCTACGCCCTGCTGGTCACCCCCGGCACGCGGCGGCGCGAGGACACCGGCCAGCCGGTCGGCGTCGACTGGTGGCAGGTGGCGCTGCCGTACGTGCCGGTCACCGCGGTCGCGCTGCTGATCACCGTGCAGATCGTGGCCGGCGCCGGCCCGGACGGCGTCGAGGTGTTCGTCGGGGCGCTCGTGGTGTTCCTGGTGCTCGCCCGGCAGCTGCTTTCCCTGCTGGACAACAGGTTGCTGCTGCGCCGGGTGTACGAGGGCCAGCAGCAGCTGACCCACCAGGCCTACCACGACCCGCTGACCGGGCTGGCCAACCGCGCCCTGTTCGCCGACCGGCTCGACCGGGCCGTCGAAGCCGTCGACCGGCCGCCGCTCGTGCTGATCTTCGTCGACCTGGACGACTTCAAGGACGTCAACGACCGGTTCGGCCACGCGGGCGGCGACGTCCTGCTGCACGCCGTCGCCCAGCGGCTGCTGAGCTGCGTGCGCGCGGGCGACACCGTCGCGCGCCTGGGCGGCGACGAGTTCGCGATCCTGCTGGAGGGCGAGGTCGACGCGCCGCAGGCGGTCGCCGACCGGATCCAGAGCGCGCTGCGGCGGCCGTTCGCGGTGCACGGGACGCTGGTGCCGGTCCGCGCGAGCATGGGCCTGGTCGTGCCGGACCCCACGGAGCCGTCGATCACCGCCGACGTGCTGCTGGGCCGCGCGGACACGTCGATGTACGCGGGCAAGCGGCTCGGCAAGGACACCACGGTCGTCTACCACCCGTCGCCGGACGGGCCGCCCGACTTCCCGTCGGCGCTGCGCCGCGCGGGCGGCGGCCTCCCGGAGGGGTTCGCGCTGGTGTTCCAGCCGATCGTCCGGCTGGCCGACGAGACACCGGTGGCGGTCGAGGCACTGGCCCGCTGGACCGCGCGGGACGGCACGGCGGTGTCGCCCGAGACGTTCGTCCGCGCCGCCGAAGGCGCCGGCCTCGGCGCGGAACTGGACGCGCTGGTGCTGGACCTGGCCTGCCGGGAGATCACGACGGCCGGGATCGACCTGACGGTGCACGTCAACGTCTGCGCGAGCCGGCTCGGCGCCGCCTCGCTCGAGGAGAGCGTCGAGTCCGCACTGGACCGGTACGGCCTGCCGGCCGAACGCCTGATCGTCGAGATCACCGAGACCGTCCCGGTGCCGGACCTGGCCGCGGGCGCCGCGGCGATCCGCCGCCTGCAGGACCTCGGCGTGCGGGTGGCGCTCGACGACTTCGGCGCGGGGTACAGCTCGCTGACGGTCCTGCACGCGCTGCCGGTGGACCTGATCAAGCTGGACCGCGCGCTGACGACCGGCGTCCGCCCGGACCGCGACGCGGCGCTGTGCCGCTCGCTGGTCGGCCTGTGCGCCGACCTCGACGTGGCGGTGGTCGCGGAAGGCATCGAGACGGCGGAGCAGGCCGAACTGGTCACCCGGGCGGGCTGCCCGACCGCCCAGGGCTACCGGTTCGGCCACCCGGCCGCGCTCTCGTCCCTGCGCCTGTCGACGCTGTCCGCCGGTTAGCCCGGCGGCCCGGGGAGAGCCGCGGCTGCCGGACGCCGGTCAGCTCGCCGTCACGCCCGGGGGCAGCACGCCGAAGATGGTCGCCGTCGAGCCCGCTCCCCGGCGGTTGATCGGCCCGCCCGCCAGCACCCAGGCGCCGGTCGTCGGCAGGGCCTTGAGGTTCGCCAGGATCTCCAGGCTGATCCGGTGGCGCCGGTAGACCAGCTTGGACACCGTGTACGTCTCGTCCGTGCCGACGTCCGGGCTGAACGTGTCCGTGCCCGTGCCGCCGCGGCGGCCCAGGCGGCCCGTGTCGATCAGCCAGCGGACCGCCGGGACGGAGAACCCGGGCTGGTGCAGCACGCCGTCCGCGCCGGTGTTCGGGTAGGCCGGGGTGCCCCACTTCGCGTCCCAGCCGGTCCACAGCACCACCACGGACTCGTCCGGGATGCGGCCGTGGCGCTTCTCCCACGCCTTGAGGTCGTCGATGGTGACGGCGTAGTCGGGGTCGGCCGCGGCCTTGGCCCGCACATCGATCTTCACCGCGGGCCGGAACAGATCCCCTGGATCCAGTTCGTCGGCGAGCGGCTCGCCGGTGTTGAAGTGGCCGGGCGCGCCCCAGTGCGTCCCGGTGTGCTCGCCTTCGCGGACGAACTGCAGGTAGTAGCCGTCCTGCGGGATGGTGGCGATGGTCTCCAGCTCGAAGGGCGGGTCGCCGGGGAAGACGTTGGTCGTGGCGGGGTCGTTGACGTGCGAGAGGCTGACCAGGTTCAGCTGGTCGAGCCGCACCGGCGGGGTCACCGGCGCGGCCTGCGCCGTCCGCCCGGACAGCGCGGCACCGAACACCCCGGCCAGCCCCGCGGCCAGCACCCTGCGTCTCATCGGCATGAGGGATCACCTTTCACCGTGCGGGGCGGAGCCCCGGCGTCGCTCGGTCTTATCACCCGGACCGGGAGCAGCCATAGAGCCTGCGGGAAGATGGTGTCCGTGGACGACGACATCGAAGACAACGCCGACAACGGCATCCTCGACCCCGAGGACACTTTGGACGACCGCGACGAACTGGCGGAGGGTTATTCACCCCCGGAACGCGCCCAGGCGACCGAGGGCTGGGGCACCACCGCCCGCGAAACCGCCGAGGGCGAGAGCTGGGCCGGCCGGCTCGCCCGTGAGGCTCCCGACGTGGCCGACGACCTCGACGACGACGGGCTCGGCGACGCCGAGGACACCGACGGGGAGCTGATCGACGACGAGGTCGGCGACGTCCGCGCGGGCCGCCTGGTCGCGTCGGACGAAGGGTTCGGCGAGGACACCGACGAAGAGCTGTACGCCTCGGACGCCGGCATCGACGGCGGCGCGGCGTCGGCGGAGGAAGCGGCCGTCCACGTGATCGACCCGTCCCGCCGCTGGTGAGGTGACGGGACGGCCCGGCGTTCGAGGGAACCGGACCGCCCCGCCACCGGCCGGATCGCCCGGGAAGCCGCCCTGGGGAGGGCGACGGCCGTGGCAGGGAAGACGATCCGGCTGGCGGTCGCGGCACCGGCCACGAACCGCCCCCTCGACGATTCGTGGCGGCACCGCCGACACACGAACAGTGCCGGACCGGCCTTGCACAAAGCTTTCCCGCGCCTTTCCGGGCATCCGTTACAGTGGGCGGCCGGGCGGACACGGGGAGGCGGACGACGCGGTGCGGTTCAGGCTGCTGGGCGAACTCGAGGCCCGCGTCGGCGACCACCCGGCGGAGATCCGCCGCCCCCGCCTGCGCGGCCTGCTCGTCGCGCTGCTGACGGACCTGAACAAGGTCGTCCCGGCGGACGTCCTCGCCGAACGCATCTGGGGCGAGCAGCTGCCCGTCAACCCCCGCAACGCGTTGTACAGCTACGTTTCCCGGCTGCGGACGGCGCTCGGCGAAACCACGCTCGTCCAGCGTTCCGGCGGTTACCTGCTGACCGCCGATCCCGGCTCGGTCGACCTGCACGTCTTCCTGCGGCTGCTCGGCGAGGCCGCATCCACCGGCGACGACCGCGAGAAGGCCGTCCTGCTGGAGCGGGCCCTGGCCCTGTGGGGCGGCGAGCCGTTCGCCGGCCTCGACACGCCGTGGTTCGCCAACCTGCGCGGGAGCCTGGAGAGCCGGCGCCTCGGCGCGCAGCTGGACCTCGCGGAGATCCGGCTCCGCGGCGACCGGGCCGGCGAGCTGGTCCCCGAGCTGACCGCGCTGGCCGAGTCCCACCCGCTCGACGAACGGGTCCGCAGCCGGCTGATGCTGGCGCTGGCCCGGGCCGGCCGCCAGGGTGACGCCCTGCGCGAGTTCGACCGGATGCGCCGGCTGCTCGCCGAGGAGCTCGGCACCGATCCCGGCGCCGAGCTGCGGCAGGTGCACGAACGGATCCTGCACGGCGATCCGGGACCGCGGACCAGCACGCCGGTGCCGCAGCAGCTCCCGGCGGCGCCGGCGTCGTTCGTCGGCCGGGCGGGGCTGCTGGCGGAGCTCGACCGGTCCGGGACGGGCGAGGGTCCGGTGGTGATCTCGGCCATCGGCGGCGCGGGCGGCATCGGCAAGACGTCGCTGGCGCTGCACTGGGCGGCCGGCAAGCTCGCCGCGTTCCCCGACGGGCAGCTCTACGTCAACCTGCGCGGCTTCGACCCGGTCGCCGAGCCGCTGCCGGTGTCCGTGGCGGTGCGCGGCTTCCTGCACGCGCTCGGGGTCGACGGGTCCGCGGTGCCGCCGGACCCGGACGCGCAGCTCGCGCTCTACCGCAGCCTGCTGGCGGGAAAGCGCATGCTGATCGTGCTCGACAACGCCGCCGGCACGGGCCAGGTCGTTCCGCTGCTGCCCGGCAGCCCGACCTGCCGGGTGCTCGTGACCAGCCGGCACCGGCTCGGCGGGCTCGTCGCGACGCACGGGGCACGGCCGATCTCCCTGGACGTGCTGTCCGCGCGGGAGGCACGGGAACTGCTGGAACGGCACCTCGGCCGCGACCGGCTCACCGCCGAGCCCACGACCGTCGACGAGCTGGTCCGGCTCTGCGCCGGGCTCCCGCTGGCGCTGGGGATCGTCGCGGCGCGGGCGGTCACCTCGCCGGAGCTGCCGCTGGCGTTGCTGGCCGAGGAACTGCGCGACCACGCCGCCCGGCTGGACGGGCTCGACACCGGCGAAGCCGGGCTGAGCCTGCGCACGGTGTTCTCCTGGTCCCTGCGCCACCTCGCGCCCGAAGCCTCGGCGTTGTTCGGCCTGCTGGCGCTGGCCCCGGGGCCGGACATCGGCCTCCCCGCCGCGGCCGCGCTGGCCGGCGTCCCGCTCGCCGAGACGCGGAAAGTGCTGCGGGCGCTGGAGAACGCGCACCTGGTGACGCGGACGGCGAGCGGCCGGTACCGGATGCACGACCTCGTCCGGCTGTATGCGTCCGAAGAGGCCGAGCGGACGCTGCCGGAAAGCGCTCGCGAGGACGCGCTGCGGCGCGTGACGGACTTCTACCTCCAGACGTCCTGGCACGGCAACCACGTCCTCGGGCCGACGGGGACACCGATCCGGATCGCCCCGGCGCTGCCCGGCACCGGGAGCCTGCGCTTCGCCGACCAGCCCGAAGCCCTGGCGTGGTTCGTCACCGAACACGCGTGCCTGACCGCCACCACCGAACTAGCCGTCAAACACGGCTGGCTGACCGAGGTCTGGCAGCTGGCCGCGCTCCTGAACGAGTTCCGCTCCCGGCAGGGCCTGCTGCCCGAACGGGAAACCGCGGCCCGCCTCGCCCTCGCCGCCGCGGAGCAGCTCGGTGAGGTCACCGCCCAGCTGATCGCGCACCGGCTGTTCGCCAGCGCCAGCATCTTCGCGGGGCGGACCGGAGTCGCGCTCGAAAGCCTGCCCCGGGCGCTGGCGCTGGCCCAGGAGTGCGGGGACCGGGTGCAGCAGGCGCACCTGCACTACGTGCTCGCCGGTGCCTGGGAGTACCACTCCGCGAACTACCACGCCGAACTCGAGCAGTGCGAGCACATCCTGCGGCTGATCGAGCCGGAAGACGAGCCGCGGCTCTACGTCAAGACGCTCGACCTGATCGGGTTCTGCCACATCCAGTGGGGCCACCAGCTCCAGGCGCAGCACTGGCTGGAGCGCGCCGCGGTGGTGGCCCGGGCGCACCACGACCTCGACGGTGAAGCCCACGCCATCGGCAACCTGGGCTACGTGCACCTGCGCACCGGCGACTGGACCACGGCCATCGCGCACTTCGAGCGGGCCGTCGAAGCCCTGCGGGCCACCGGCAACCTGCGGCACGTGAACTTCTTCATGGTCGCGCTCGGCGACTGCTACCGCGCGGCGGGCCGGCCGGACGACGCCCGGCGGGTGCTCGGCGAAGCACTCGCCCGCTACCGGATCCGCCCGGAAGGCGTGCGGTTTCAGGAGCTCGAAGCGTGCCTGCTCGCGCTCGACGGCTGAGGGGTTCCGGCCGGCCGGGCGGCGTCGTACTCGCGGACCGCGTCGAGGTACTCCGCGATCGCGTCCCGGTTGCGCAGCAGGCATTCCGCCCGGCGGGTCATGCGGTCGAGCTCTTCTTCCAGGGTGGCGATCATCTCCGGGGTCGCGTCCGGGAAGTAGATCGTGCGCGGTTTGTCGAGGCAGGGCAGGATCTGCTTGATGATCCGGGTCGGCAGCCCGGCGTCGAGCAGGCCGCGGACCTGGATCACCCGGTCGACCGCCGCCTCGTCGTAGTCGCGGTAGCCGTTCGGGCCGCGGCTCGCGATGATGAGGCCCTGCTCTTCGTAGTACCGCAGCAGGCGGCGGGACGTGGCCGTGCGCTCCGCGAGCTCGCCGATCCGCATGTGCCCCACCTCACGTAGACCTTCACATTGATGTGAGGGTTCGAGGATAGCGGCATGACGAACCTCAGCACCCGCTCGCTGCCCCTGCCCGCCCTCCTCGCCCTGACCACCGCCGCATTCGTCACCGTGCTCACCGAAGCGCTGCCGGCCGGCGTGCTGCCCGGGATGAGCGCCGGTCTCGGCGTCGGCGAAGCCGCGGCCGGCCAGGCCGTCACCGTCTACGCGCTCGGCACCGCGCTCACCGCGATCCCCCTTTCCGCCGCCACCGCGAAGTGGTCCCGCAAACGCTTGCTGCTGACCGGCGTGGCCGGGTTCGCCGTGGCCAACACCGTGACGACGCTGTCGGCGGACTACGCACTGACGATGGTGGCGCGGTTCGTCGCCGGCGTGGCCGCGGGCGTCGTCTGGGCGCTGCTGGCCGGCTACGCCCGCCGGCTCGTCCCGGACGACCAGGGCAAGGCGATCGCGATCGTGATGGCCGGCATCCCGCTGGCCCTGTCGCTGGGCATCCCGGCCGGGACGTTCCTCGGCGGCCTGCTCGGCTGGCGCTCGGCGTTCGGCGTCATGTCGGCGATCGCGGTCGCGCTGCTCGCCTGGATCGCCGCGGCGATGCCCGGCCGGCCGGGCTCGGCGGCCGGCCGGACACCGGTGCTGCGGACGCTCACCGTCCCCGGTGTCGTGCCCGTGCTGGCCGTGACGCTCGTGTTCGTGCTGGCGCACACGGTGCTCTACACCTACATCGCCGGTTTCCTCGGCGCCGCCGGAATGGGCGACGCGGTGGACATCGTCCTGCTCGTCTTCGGCATCGCGTCGATGGCGGGCATCGCGATCGTCGGCGCCCGGATCGACCGCGCCCTGCGGGCCCTGATGGTGGCGAGCACCCTGCTGGTCGCGGTGGCCGCGGCGCTGCTGGCGGTGTTCTCCGGCAGCCCGGCGCTGGTCTACCTCGCCGTGGCGCTGTGGGGACTCGGCTGGGGCGGCGTCCCGACACTGCTGCAGACGGCCGCCGGGAACGCCGGCGGCGAAGCGGCGGACAACGCCCAGGCCATGCTGGTCACGCTGTGGAACGCCGCGATGGCCGCGGGCGGGGTGGCCGGCGGCGTGCTGCTCGGCGCCGCCGGGCCGGCGGCCTTCCCGTGGACCCTGCTGGTGCTCCTGCTGCCGGTGCTCGCCGTGGTGCTCGGCACCCGGCGGCACGGCTTCCCCGCCCGTTCCTAAGTGGACGAAGGGCCCGGACGCGCACGCGCCCGGGCCCTCCAGCTTTTTCAGCAGCGGCCCGCGATGGCCCGCAGCAGTTCCGCGTTCGCCGTGTCGCCGGACAGCTCCCAGGCGAACACGCCGCCGAGGCCCTGCGACTTCGCGTAACCGGCCTTCGCCGACGCTGTCTCCGGCGTGTCGTAGCTCCACCACTGCGAGCCGCACTTCGCGTACGCCGTACCGGCGACCCGGCCGTTGGCGGGGCACTTGGTCTTGAGGACCTTGTAGTCCTCGACCCCCGCTTCGTACGTGCCCGGCGCCGGGCCGGTGGCCGTGCCGCCGGGCTGCTTCTGCGTCACGCCGTCCCAGCCGCGGCCGTAGAACCCGAGGCCCAGCAGCATCTTCGCCGACGGCACGCCCTGGTGGCGCAGCTTCTGGATCGCCGCGTCGGCGTAGAACCCGGCCGTCGGGAGGCCCGGGTAGGCGCGCAGCGGCGAGTGCGGCGCGGTGGGCCCGGTCGGGCTCGCGCCGGCGACGAAGTAGTCGTAGGTCATCACGTTGTACCAGTCGAGGGAGCGGCTCGCGGCCCCGTACTCGGTGGCGTCGATCTTGCCGTTCTTCGAGCCGTCGGCGGTGATCGCGGCGGTGACCAGCTGGTGCCCGAACTTCGCGCGCAGCGCCTGGACCAGGCCGGTGAACGCCTTCGGCCCGCTCGTGTCGCACGTGTTGCCGCAGGCGTTCGGGTACTCCCAGTCGATGTCGATGCCGTCGAAGACGCCCGCCCACCGCGGGTCGTTGACGAGGTTGTAGCAGGATTCGGCGAACGCGGCCGGGTTCTTCGCCGCCTCGGTGAAGCCGGCCGACCACGTCCAGCCGCCGAAGGACCACAGCACCTTGAGCTTCGGGTGCAGCTTCTTGAGTTCGAGGAGCTGGTTGAAGCTGCCGTGCAGCGCACCGGGTTCGGTGCTGTCCGCCTGGCCGCTGACGCTCGTGGCGGCGTCGTAGGGCATGTCGTGGTCGGCCCACGGGTCGCCGACCGCGCACCCGCCGCCGGTGACGTTCCCGAAGGCGTAGTTGAGGTGGGTCAGCTTTCCGGCCGAACCGGACGTTTCGATGTCCTTGACGTGGTAGCCGCGGGCGTAGACGTCCCAGTCGGCGAAGTACGCCATCACCTTGCCCGGCGCCTGCCCGGCTTCCGCGGGCGGCGCGACGACCGCGGCGCCGGCCAGCGCGAGCGCGGCGGCGGCGATGCTTTTTCTCATGCGGAGCACGGGTTTCCCTTCGCGGACCGGGCGGGTGGACCTGCCGAGGCTAACAGGTCCAGACCACTGCGGACCAGAGCGAATCGTGTGGTCAGCGGGTTTCCCGATACCTCCGCAGGCCGGTCCGGATTCACGCGTGCGATGATCGGCCGATGACCGAGTTCGGCTGCGCCCGCTGCTCCGGCGACGACGCCCTGACCGCGCTGGCGTTCTGCACGACCCGGCTGAACAAGACCCATCGCCTGGTCGAGCGGTCGCACTTCAGCATCTCCCTGCGCCGGTGCCCGGAATGCGGGCAGTCGTTCGCCGCGATCTTCACCGAGTTCGTCGACCGCGAGGGCGGCGAAGACGCGCAGTACTTCGACTTCGTCCCGCTCACCACGGCGGAGGTGTCCTCACTGGCCGCGCAGGGTCCCCGCATCGACCTGGCCGAGCTGGGCGCGCTGGGCAGCGTCCGGCGGCGGCTCTCGTCGAGCTGGCCGACCGGCGGGGAGAAGGAGATCGCCTGGCGGACGGACTCGCTCTCGGTGCGCGAGGGTCACTGACCGGCCAGGCGCAGGATCGCCGCGGCACTGCGGTCGACGTCGGCCTCCGTCGTCGACCAGCCGGACACCGAGATCCGCAGGTACCGGCGGCCACGCCAGGTCGTGCCGCCGAGCCAGCAGGTGCCGTCGTCCTGGACCTTCCGGATGACCGCGTCGGTGTCGTCGCCGAAGGACACCAGGACCTGGTTGAGGACGACGTCGTTGGCGATTTCGGCGCCGCCGTCGGCGAGCGCCCGCGCGAACCGGCGGGCCAGCCGGCAGCAGCGGCCGACGAGCTCGGCGACGCCGTCGCGGCCCAGCTCGCGCAGCGCCGCCCAGACCGCGAAGCCGCGGGCGCGGCGTGAGGACTCCAGCGTCAGGTCGCCCATCCCGGACACCTCCCCGGCGCCGGTGAGGTAGGCCGCCCGGTAGGCGATCGCCGCGGCGTGGACGTCCGGGCGGGCGCAGAAGACGAACCCCGAGTCGTACGGCACGTTCAGCCACTTGTGCCCGTCGCAGGCCCAGGAGTCGGCGAGTTCGACGCCGTCGAGGAGTGCTCTGGTCTCCGGGCCGGCCGCGGCCCAGAGCCCGAAGGCGCCGTCGAGGTGGATCCACGCGCCGCCCGCGGCTTCCCGGGCGGCGCGCAGGTCGTCGCAGGCGCCGGTGTTGACGTTCCCGGCCTGCAGGCAGACGATCAGCGGCCCGCTTCCGGCCGCGCACACGCGCGCGAGGTCCCCGACGTCGATCGCGCCTTGTGGACCGGCGGCGACCGGCTCGACAGCCCGGGTGCCGAAGCCCAGCAGCCGCAGCGCGCGGTCGACGGTGGCGTGCCGCTCTTCGCTCGCGACGACGCGGACGCGCGGGGCACCGGCGAGGCCGTCGCGTTCGACGTCCCAGCCCGCTTCGGCCAGCACGTGGTGCCGGGCCGCGGCGAGCCCGGCGGTGTTCGCCGCCTGCCCGCCGGTGACGAACCCGGCGGAGGCGGTGGCCGGGATGCCGAGAAGTTCCTTCAGCCAGGCGCCGGCCACGTCTTCGGCAGCGGCCGCGGCGGGCGAAAGGACGGCGTTGAAGCCGTTCTGGTCCCAGCCGGCGGCCAGGACATCGGCGGCGGTGGCGGCGGGCAGCGCACCGCCGATGACGAAGCCGAAGAACCGGGGCCCGGCGGTGGCGACCAGCCCGGGTTCGGCGGCGCGGGCGAGCTGTTCGAGCACTTCGGACGGTGGGCTCGGGCCGTCCGGCAGCGGGCCGCCGAACCCGGCGCGCAGGGCGGCGGAATCGACCGGCCGGGCGACCGGCCGGTCGGCAAGGGTGGCGCGGTAATCCGCGGCCAGTTCGGCGGCGCGGGCCAGCAGCGCGTGCAGTTCGTCCACGCGCCGACTGTAGGTGTTCTCCCTCCCGTCCGGGAACAATCGACGGCTTCCCGGCGTAGCGTCCTGATATGGAGAACCCGTTGAGCACCGACCGGCTCGTGATCCGGGACTGGACGCCTGCCGACGCCGAAGCCGCGTTCGGGATCTACGGTGCCGAGGACGTCACGCACTGGCTGACCCCGGCCATGGACCGCGTCGGCGACGTCGCCGCGATGCGCGCGGTGCTGCAAGCGTGGCAGGAGGCGCAGCCGAACCTGCCGCCGCCGCGCGGCCGGTGGGCCGTCGAGCGCAAAGAGGACGGCGTGGTGATCGGTGGTCTCGGCATCCGGCTGCTGCCGCCGTTCGAAGAGGACCTCGAGCTCAGCTGGCAGCTCAGCCCCGGCGTCTGGGGCAAGGGCTACGCGTCGGAAGCGGCGACCGCGCTGATCGAGTGGGCGTTCACCCAGGACACCGAGGAGCTGTTCGCCGTCGCGCGGCCGAACAACACGCGGGCGATCGCGGTCGCCAAGCGGCTCGGCATGAACTGGGTCGGCGAGACGGACAAGTACTACAACCTGCGGCTGCAGGTGTACCGGATCCGGCACACCGACCTCATCGGCTGAGGCGCTCCAGCAGGAAGACGCGGATTTCGCGGGCCCCGGCCCGCACGGCGTACCGGTCGTACGCGGGCCAGTACGCGGCCACCGCGTCCCACATCTCCTGACGCTCGTCCCCGGTCAGGAGCCGCCCGGTGACGTCGACGGTCCGGCCGCCCAGCGAGACCGTCGCCGCCGGGTGGGCAAGCAGGTTCGCCGACCATGCCGGGTGCGCCTCGCCGCCCCAGTTCGAGCCGATCACGACGTACCCGCCGGCGCGCTCGACGTACAGCAGCGGCACCTGCCGGGGTGCGCCGCTGCGCCGCCCGACGGTCGTGAGCAGCAGCGTCCGCAGCCCGACCGCCGCGCCGACGCCGACCCGGCCGCCGCTGATCCGCAGCAGCACCCGGTCGGCGGGCACGAGTGCCCGTCCGAGCACGGCGAACGCCCTGCTCTTGCCGAACCCGGCGAAGACACCCCGCAAACCAGCCACGGCAGGATCCTAGGTCTGGCAGGGTGGGTGAGCATGACCCGCCCCGAAACCGCCGCCGAGGTCTTCGACGCGCTCGGCACGGACTACGAACACGCCTTCCGCACCGCCACCGGACGGCGCGCGGCCATCACCGACCTGCTCGCGGCCCTGCCCCCGGAGGCGAAGGTGCTCGACCTCGGCGCCGGCACCGGGCGCCCCACCGCGGAACTCCTGGTCGCCGCCGGCCACGACGTCACCGGCTACGACGTCTCGCCGAAGATGGTCGAGATCGCGCGGAACCAGGTGCCCGCCGCCCGCTTCGAGTTCGGGGACATGCGCGAACTGTCCTTCGAGGACGGCACGTGGGACGCGATCACGGCGTTCTTTTCGATGCTGCAGCTCCCCCGGGCCGACCAGGAGACCGTGCTCGGCCGCGTCACGGCCTGGCTGAAACCCGGCGGCCTGCTGGTGCTCGCGACCGTGCCGGCCGACGTCGACGGCGTGGACATCGTCTTCATGGGCCATCCGGTCCGCGCGTACAGCTTCGCCGCCGGGCGGCTGAAGGAGCTGCTGGGCGCCGCGGGGCTGGAGGTGGTCCGGGCGGACGAGGTCGAGTTCGTGCCCGACCACGCTGACGCCCGGGCCGAGCCGCACGTCTACCTCACGGCACGCAAACCGGGCTGAGCCGTCAAGGCGTCCCGAGGTTGATCACCCGATGGATATGAATTTTGCTCAACTTCGTGCGTGTCCCGGGCGGCGGACCCGAGCTAAAGTGAGGGATGGGCATCGAAGCTCTGGCCACGCCGGTACCTCGCGAACACCGCGAGCTCGTGCGCGAGATGCTGGCCAGGCTGCCCGAATTCGCCGACCGGCTGGCCCGCCTGCTCGGCGAGCAGGACGAGTTCTACCGGCAGGTCGAGAGCGTCGCCCCCGGTGAACTGCGGCAGGTCTGCCGGGCCAACCTCGAACGCGCGCTGACCGCGCTGGCCGAAGGCCGCGGCCTCGCTCTGGACGCCGCCCGCAAGACTGGGCTGGCCCAGGCGCGCCAGGGCATTCCGCTGCCCGCCGTGCTGCGCGCGTTCCGGATCGGCGGCACCTTCGTCTACGAGGGGCTCCTCGAGCTCGCCGGCCCGGAGTTCCTCAACCCGACCCGGACGATCGAGATCAACTCCTACGTCTGGAAGGCGATCGACCTCTACTCCGACGCGCTGACCACCGCGTACGAGGAGGTCGCGGCCGAGCCGTCGCACGCGAACGCGCGGCTGCTGGACGATCTGCTGCGCGGCCGGCTCGTAAGCCAGACGGACATGGAGGCCGCCGCCCGGGAGCTGGGCCTGCCGACCGCGGGCATGTTCGTCGCCGTGGTCACCGAGCGTGTCGAGCCGGACGAGCACGACAGCGTCGAGGCGCTGCTGCGAGCGCGGCGCTGGCGGTCGGCGTGGCGGCCCGGCGGCGAGGCGGGCCTGGTGGCGATCGACCGCATCGAGGACGTCCGGCGGCTGCGCGAAGTGCTGGGGTCGCTGCCGGTGGCGGCCGGGATGAGCCGGCCGTTCAGCGGGTTCCCCGACGTGCCGGACGCGCTGCACCGGGCCCGGATCGCCCGCCGCTCGCTGCCGTCGGCGACCGCGGGTGTGGTGGTGTTCGGCGACTCGCCGGTGACGACGCTGGTCGCCGCCGCGCCGGGGATGGCCCGCGACGTCGTGCGGGCGGCGTTGGCCGGCGTGCTCGCGCTGCCGGACGCGGAACGGAAGGTCCTGCTCGACACGCTGCTGGCGTGGTTCGCCGGCCACGGCTCGGCCAAGGAGGCCGCCGAC
This sequence comes from Amycolatopsis sp. NPDC051102, assembly GCF_040682815.1. Taxonomy (NCBI): domain Bacteria; kingdom Bacillati; phylum Actinomycetota; class Actinomycetes; order Pseudonocardiales; family Pseudonocardiaceae; genus Amycolatopsis; species Amycolatopsis sp. NPDC051102. The sequence continues at coordinate 66,159 of NZ_JBFBBT010000027.1, read as the reverse complement.
CGGCTGTTCGTGCACCCCAACACGGTCCGCTACCGGCTGCGCCGGGTGCAGGAGCTGACCAAGCGCGACCTCACCGACCCGGTCGACATCGGCGAGCTGTACGTCGCTCTCGAGTCGGTCCGTCTCGAACCGGAGTGATCGACTTTCGATCACTACCGATTGACTTTCGATAGACCACACGCCATAGTCGGCGCATGGTTACCGAGAAGTGGGCCGTCGCCGCACTGCGGGTGTTCCTCGTGGTGCTGTTCGGCGTCCTCGTCGTGTTCCAGACGCTCTCGCTCCCGGGCGGGATCGCCTACCACACGCAGCAGAACCCGCACGACGCGCCGTTGCGCTGGCCGCTGACCGCCATCGCGGTGTTCCTCGTGCTGTGCGTGCAGGTGGTGCTCGTCGCGACCTGGAAGCTGCTGACGCTGGTCAAGAAGGACCGCATCTTCACGACGGCGTCCCTGAAGTGGGTCGACGCGATCGTCTGGGCGATCGGCGCCGCGTGGCTGGTGCTCGGCGGCATGCTGCTGTTCGTCGGCTTCAACGCGGACGACCCGGGCATGCCGATGCTGCTGTTCCTGGTGACGGTGTCAGTCACCGTGCTCGGCCTGGTGATGCTGGTGATGCGCGCCCTGCTGCGCCAGGCCACGGCGCTGCGGTCGGACCTGGAAGCGGTCATCTGATGCCGATCGTCGTGCGCATCGACGTCGAACTGGCCAAGCGGAAGATGAGCGTCGGGGAGTTCGCCGAGCAGGTCGGGCTGACGCCGGCCAACGTCGCGGTGCTGAAGAACGGCCGCGCGAAGGCGGTGCGGTTCAGCACGCTGGAGGCGATGTGCCGGGTGCTCGGCTGCCAGCCGGGCGACCTGCTGGAGTGGGTCGACGACGAAAGCTAGGCCGCGTCGGCCTCGACCAGCCGGGCCAGCTCCAGCAGGGTGCCCTCGAAGCCCGGGCCGGCCGTCAGCGCCACCGTCAGCGGGCCGCCGCGGCGGTCCGTCCCGACCGGGAGGCACACCGCCGGTTCCGTCCACTGGGGACGGTCCACACCGGCCGAGACGACCACGTCCGGCCGGGCCGGGCGGTGGCGGCGGCCGCCGGCGTCGAGGTCCAGCACCACGTTGCCGTGCAGGGAAAGCAGGGCGGCCACGTCCGCCACCGCGTTGCGCAGCTCGCGGTCGGCGATCGAGTCCGAGTGCGCGCCGATCGCCGGGCGGGCCGGCTCGGCGTCGCGGGCCAGGTGCGGCACGATCGCCCCGAGGTGGCCGGGGGCGCAGGTTAGCAGCCCGATGCCGGGCACGCCCGCCCGCGGGTCGGCGATGCTGATTCCCGCGCTCGCGGCCGCCGCCACGATCCGGGCCCGCCAGCGCGCGGTCGCCGCGATGGCGACCATCGAAGGGTCCTGGGGCAAAAGGGATTTTCTCCTCTGCGGTCCGGCGCGGCGGCGGGGGGATCGTCCGATGGTGGGCCCGTGCCCGTTGTGCCCGGGAACAAACATGTTTGGCCGCTTGGTCCGAACGGCGGCGCCCGTGCGACCTTCCGGCCGCACCGGGTGTCTGTGACCGCGGGTCACACTTTGACGCGGGACGTGGCGCGGGCCACTATCCGTGCACCTGATTACCGCCGGGTAATTTGCGTGGCGGGGAACACGACCCAGGAGGACCGTTGCGACGTGCTTTCGGCCTGATCTTGCTGGCGCTGGGCGTCTTCGCGGCCGCCGGGGCGGTGCTCCTCCCCACGTACGTGTACCCGAAGCTCGCCAAGGTGCCGCTGGACCAGGACTCGACGTCGGTGCTCGAAGGCACCGTCAGCAAGGTCCTCGCCGTCACCGACAAGGGCGCCGGCCCGGTCGCCGAGATCCGCGAAAACCGGAAGATCACCGCGACCGGCCGCGTGCAGGCGAACTTCGCGCGGCCCGAGATGCACCAGGACACCGACTACGCGGTCTGGCTGCTGGCGGTGCAGGTCAAGGACGACGCCGACGACACCGTGCTCAACGCGAGCAAGCGGCAGGTCTGCTTCGACCGGCGCACCTCCGAAGGCTACGACCCGCGCGGCGCCGCCGACCCGAAGTGCACCCGGGAAAGCAGCTACATCACCAGGCTGAAGGACAAGGCCGACAAGGACGGCCAGAAGCCGCCCGAGACGAACGACTACAAGGCGCAGCCCGGGCTGAACTTCAAGTTCCCCTTCGGCACCGAACAGAAGGACTACCCGGTCTACGACGACAACACCGAGAAGGCCGTCACCGCGCGGTACACCGGCACCGAGACGGTGAGCGGGGTCGAGACCTACAAGTTCGTCCAGGACATCCCGGACACGAAGATCGAGACGAAGGAAGTGCCCGGCTCGCTCGTCGGTTCCACCGAGCCGAAGGTCGACGCGGACCTGTACTACCGCGGGGTCACCACGATCTGGGTCGAGCCGGTCACCGGGATCGAGGTGAAGCAGCAGCAACAGCAGCACCAGGAACTGCGGTCCGCCACCACCGCCCCGGTCGTCGTGTTCGACGGGACGCTGGCCTACAACGGCAACACCGTCGCGCGGATGGTCGACCAGGTCGACGAAAACCGCGGCCGGCTGCAGTTCCTCTCCAGCACCGGGCCGCTCTGGCTCGGCATCGGCGGCGGCGTGCTGGTCGTCGTCGCGCTCTTCCTGCTCATCCGCCGGCGCCCGGCCGAACCGCCGGCCCCGCCGCAGCGGCGGCACCGGGTGCCGGTCGGCGCCGACCGCTGAGGTTCAGCGCCGCTTCAGCACCAGCACGAGGTTCCACGACGCTATTTCGCGGAGGCCGGGAATGCGCACGATCCACATCGCCCACCTCGGGTGGTAACGCGGGTACCCGGCCTCCAGTTCCGCCAGCGGCGTCGTTTTCGCCCAGCGGAGGGCCGCGCCGACGGAAACCGGGAACAGGCTTTCCCCGAATTTGTTCTTCGGCTGCTTCCCGAGTTTCCGCGCATAACGCCGCCGGGCGTAGTGGCCGCCGAGGAAATGCCACGGCGCCGTCTCGTGGCCGCCCCACGGCGAATACCACGGCGTGAACGACGCGAAGACGGTGCCGCCGGGCTTGGTCACCCGGCACATCTCGCCGAGCATCACCCACGGCTCGGCGACGTGCTCCAGCACGTTCGACGAGTAGCAGACGTCCACGGAACCGCTGCGCACCGGCAGTTCCGTGCCACTGGCCCGGATCATGTTCTCGCCGGGCTCGCCGCGCGCGGACAGCTCCCCGACGTCGGGGTCGAGGCCGAGGTAGACCGCGCCGGCCGCGCGGAAGGCGTCGGAGAAGTAGCCGGGGCCGCCGCCGACGTCGAGCACCGTGCGCCCGGACAGCGGAGTGTGCGCCGCCAATTGCCGGACGGAGTCGGCGGCCAGTGCGGAATAGAACCCGTCCGGGTCGCTCTGTTCGGTGAGGAACGTGCGGAACAGCGTCACGGAACGGCCTAGCGTGGCCCGGTGCGGCCGCTCGAGAACCGGATTGCCTACCATTGAACCGTCGCTTTCCCGAATACGTTCATCTAGGGTGTACGCACCAGTAACCTAGCATCGTCGCTACAGTTTGGATAACCCGATGGAACGTCCTCGTGTGCTCCTCGTCAACTGGCGCGACACCGGCCACCCCGAGGGCGGCGGCTCGGAGCGGTACGTCGAGCGCATGGCCGAAGGACTGGCCAGAGCGGGCTACCGGGTCGAGATCCAGTGCGCCGCGTACCCGGGCGCGACGCCCGGCGAGTGGCGCGAGGGCGTCCGCTACCGGCGTCGCGGCAACAAGTTCGGCGTCTACGCACACGCGCTGCGCGCGATCCGCCGGGCCCGCGCCGACCTCGTGGTGGACGTGCAGAACGGCATGCCGTTCTTCGCCCGGCTGGTCGCCGGCTGCCCGGTGCTGGTGCTCGTGCACCACGTCCACAAGGAACAGTGGATCAGCGCGCTCGGCGAGACGCTGGGCCGGGTCGGCTGGTGGATCGAGTCGCGGCTGGCGCCGTGGCTGTTCCGCCGGTGCTCCTACGTCACGGTTTCCGAGGTCACCAAGGCGGAACTGGCGGAGCTGGGCATCGGCGGCGAGCGCGTCACGGTGGTCCCGAACGGCCTCGACGCGCCCCCGCCGTGCACGTCCGGGCGGGACAGCGAGCCCACGCTGGTCGCGGTGAGCCGGCTGGTGCCGCACAAGCGGATCGAGCACGCCATCGACGTCGTGGCGCGGCTCGCGCGGCGCTGGCCGTCGCTGCGGCTGGAGGTCGTCGGCCAGGGGCCGTGGGAGGAGGTGCTGCGCGGCCACGCCGCCGCGCGCGGGGTGGCGGACCGCGTCGTGCTGCACGGCTGGGTGGACGAGCAGGCCAAGCACGAGATCCTCGCCCGGTCGTGGCTGCACCTGTGCCCGTCGGTCAAGGAGGGCTGGGGCATCGTCATCATGGAGGCCGCGGCCCACGGCGTGCCCTCGATCGCCTACCGCGCGGCCGGCGGCGTCACCGAGTCCATTGTGGAGGGGCGGACCGGCCTGCTCGCGGACGATTTCGACGACTTCACCGGCCGGGTCGACGCCCTGCTCGCCGACGGCCTGCGGCGCGCGGAGATGGGCCTGGCGGGTGCCGAGCGCGCCGGCCGGTTCAGCTGGGACGCGAGCGTGGGGCAGTTCGAGTCACTGGTGCGGGACGTCGCCGGGCTGCCCGCGCCACGACCGCGCCGGCTGACCCGGGCACCTCACCGCCCGGCGAACCCGCACGAATCGATGCATCCGGCGGCTGCGGCTGGGTGACGCCACCGGGCCCACTCAGAACGCCCGTGCCGCCTGGTTCCGCACCGCGTCCCGGAACTCGCCCAGCAACCCGGCGGCGGCGCGCGCGTCGAAGTCCCTGCGGCGGGCGCGCACGGTGACCGTCGTCGTGCCGCCGGTGGTCGCCGCGCCGAACGCCACGCCCGAGCGGCCGCTCGCCGCCGGGTAGAACGCCAGTGACCGCACGGTGTCCCCGGTGGACACCAGGCCGAGGTTCGACACCAGGAACGTCGACCCCAGGCGGCTCGCGAGCAGGCGCGTGCCCCAGCGGGCGAGCCGGCTGCTGCGGGCGGGGAAGTCCGGTTCCGGCGGCTGCGCGGCGAGCAGCGCGGCGACGTCGGCCGCCGGGCGCAGCCGCAGCCGGAAGAACGCGCTGTCGTGCACCGGTTCCGGCGCGGCGCCGGACCGGCGCGACGCGCCCAGCGCGGCCACCACGCGGGCGGTGCGGGCGCCGTGCGCGCGGTTCCAGCGTTCCGTGGCGTGGGCCGCGGCCGTCACGAACCCCGCGGCGCCCAGCCGCAGCCCGGGTTCGTGAGAAGCCACGAAGACGTCTCCGGCGGCTACGCGCTCGCGGTCGGGGGTGATCCGGCCCGGCGGCGCGAAAAGCGCCTCAGCGAGCCGCTGGACGGCCGACAGGGCAAAGGGTGTGCCGCCCGTGCGTTCGCCGATCCCGGTCGCGGCCGAGGAAACCGGGACGTCGAGGAGGATGCCGAGCAGGGCCAGCAGGCCGAGGCCGTCGAGGGCGCCGTGGTGCGCCGCGACCAGGAGCGTCCGATCGCCGACGGCGACGCGCACGAGCGGCTCGGCGCGTTCGTAGGGCGCCGACGCGAAGCGGTCCCGGACGGCCGCCAGGTCCGTGCTCCGCTCGATTTCCGGCAGGGCACCGAGGTGGGGGTACTGCTGGACGGCGGCCGCCAAGCGGGCCCGGAGCTTCTCCGGTTCCGGTGCGGCCACGCCGAGTTCCGCTTCGAGGAGGATGCTCCACGAAACGGTGGGGTCGCCGTAGAGCCCGACGACGCGGTGGGCGTGGTCGGAGGCGAGCCGGGTCACGCTGTCAGTGGTCCCCGTAGAGCTTCAGGGGGTGGTCGGCCGGGTTGTACTTCACCTGCGCGTTGAGCTTTTCCTGCACCGGGGCGGACGTGTCCGGGTCCGCGCCCTTGATGAGGGCGAACCCCGCCCCGGTCGCCACCCCGCCGCCGATGATGACGGCGACGACCGCGCCGATGACCGTGCCCACGTGTCACTCCTTCCGCGGCGGGGAAATCCTGCCGCGGCCCAATGTACGCATGGGTAACATGCGGCACAACAGTGCGACGCACAGCAACGTGAGCGCTACTCCGTTCGCCAGCAACACCGGCGTCCACGAGACCGCTTTCACCGGCGGCACACCCGGTGTCCGGTACAGCGTCAGCCACTCACCCGACCACACGGGCGTCGCGTCGGCGAGCAACCGCGGGTCGATGTCACCGGGTGTGCCGTGTTCGACGAGGATCCAGCCGATGCCGGCGGCGGTGAGCTCCCGCGCGGACGTCGCGGCGCGGACGTCCCCGATCCGCGGGTCCTCCCCGGCGATGCGTTCGGTCCCGACCAGCAGGGTGTCGTCCATCAGCACCGGTTTCGGCAACACGCGCGGCGCCGGGTCGAGCTGGGTGCGGTCGGCGTTCCAGGCGAACCCGCGGAACGCCGAGAGCGGCAGCGCCAGCACGTCGCCGGGCCGGTCACCGAGCTTTTCGGACACTGTCTGCCAGTCGCCGGGGTACTGCGCGGTGCCGAGCCGTCCCCAGCCACCCCACGCCAGGTCCGGCATGGTGAGCAGCGGGAAGAGGGCCACCGCCGTCATCAGCGCGGCGCGGCCCTGGGCGGTTTTCAGGTGCGCGGCGGCGGTTTCGACGGCCAGTGCGAGACCCATGGCCAGCGGCAGGGCCCACCACGCCACCCATTTCTGGGCGTCCCGCAGCAATCCGGCGCCGGGCAGGTGCTCCGTCGCGGCGGTCAGCAGCGCGTCGCCACCGGGGAGCGTCGCCAGCGACGCCAGCAGCACGCCCAGGACACCGAGGGCGGTCAGGGAACGGACCGGCGCCCGGCCCCACCGCTTCGCCAGCGGCCACAGCCCGGCGACCGCGACGGCGGCGACGACGAGCGTCAGCACCGGGACCAGCGGCATGGCCCGGCTGCCGGGCACGGTTTCGGCGTTCCAGATGCCGCCCAGGCCGAGCACGCTGAACAGCGCCGGCCCCCAGCTTTCCGCGCGGGCGCTGAACGCCGTGACGCCGGCCGGGTCGGAGAACGTGCCACCGGCGTTGAGGAATGTGGGCACCAGCCACGGCAGGTTGAGCACGACGGCGATGGGGACGCTCTGCCAGAGCCGGCGGGACCCGGCGGCCACGACCAGCACGGCGGCGGCGAGCACCCCGCCCGGCGGCGTCAGCACCGCCGCGGCACTCGTGATGATCAGGCGCAGCAGGGCATGCGGTTCGTGCCGGCGCGCGGCGAGCCCGGCGGCGGCGATCCAGGGCAGGCACGCGTACGTCAGCAGCAGCGGCCAGTGCCCGATGAAGAGCCGTTCGGCCACGTACGGCGTCCAGGCGTAGGCGGTGGCGGCGACGAGCCGGGTCCCGGTGTGCTCGGTGGGCACGAGCCGTCCGGCACCGAGTGCGGCACCGAAGACGGCCAGCAGCAGGACGATCTTCTGGACGACGTCACCCGGCAGCACGGTGGTGGCGAGCGCGACGGCGGCGTCGGCGGGCACCGACCGCGGCAGCGTGCTCCCGGCCCCGAAGGCGTCCGGCACGAAATACTGCCGCGGCGCGAAGACCATGTCGTAGCTCAGGACGAACCCGCGGCCGAGCAGGGGCGCGCAGACGGCGAAGGCCAGCGCGGCGGACAGCACGGGCAGGGCCAGCCGCTTGCCCGGTGCGTCCACGGCCCTTCCTTTCCGTTGCCCGCGCGGTTAGGGTCCCAGTTCATTACCCGCCGGTAATGGGAGCCCGCCGTTGAGCGTAGCCACCGAAGCCCCGGCCCGGACCGGCAACCGGGTCGCGGCGATCCTCGTCTCGCTCGCCCTCGCGGGCAACAACGCGGCGAGCTACGTGCTGAGCCTGGCGGCGGCGCGCATCCTCGCGCCGGGCGCGTTCGGCGAGCTGAGCTCGCTGCTGGCGGTGCTGGTGGTCGGCGTCGTGCCGGCGATGGGCCTGCAGACGGTGGTGGCCCTGCGGGTGGCGCGTTCGCCGTCGCTGGCCCAGGGTTCGGTGTTCGCGCTCGGCCTGGTGACGAGCGCGATCGTCGCGACGGCGGCGTTGACGCTGAGCCCGTTGCTGGTGCTGCTGCTGCACCTGGGTTCGCTGACCCCGGCCCTGCTGGTGACGGCCGCGCTCGGGCCGTTGACGCTGCTGGGGGTGTTCCACGGGCTGCTGCAGGGCAGCCACCGGTTCGCGGTGCTGGCCGGCCTGATCGCCTTGGAGGGCGTCGGCAAGGTCGGCGGGTCACTGGTGGGCCTGGTGGTTTCGGGGTCGCCGACCGGAGCGTTGGCGGGGACGGCGATCGGCTCGCTGGCGGTGGTCGCGGCGGGCTGGCAGATCTGCGGCCGCCCGCGTCCCCGCTGGGCCGACCGCCACGGCGGCGAGGTCCTCCACACGGCCCAGGCGATGCTGGCGCTGGTGCTGCTGGTGAACCTGGACCTGGTGCTGGCGCGCCACACGCTGCCGTCCTCGGAGGCGGGCGAGTACGCGCTGGGCGCGATCGTCACGAAGATCGCGTACTGGCTGCCGCAGGCGGTGGGGGTCCTGGTCCTGCCGCGGTTCGCGGTTTCCGACCGCCGCCGCCGGGTGCTGCCGATCGCGCTCCTGGTGTGCGCGGGCCTGGACGCGGTGGTGCTGCTGGTTTCGCTGGTCGTGGGGCCCTCGCTGCTGGCTTTGATCGGCGGGGCGCGGTACGTGGGGAGCACGATGCCGGTGTGGCCGTTCGCGCTGGCGGGCTCGATGCTGGCGTTGGTCCAGATCCTGCTGTACGCCCGCCTGGCGGACGGCGACCGCCGCGTGACGGTGTTGATGTGGGCAGCGGTCGTTGTGGAGGCAACGCTGATCACGACGTGGCTGCACGGCTCGGCGACGGAGGTGGTCACCGCGGCGGCGTGCACCGCCGGCGCCCTGGCCGCGGCCGGCGCGGTTCTGGAGCTCCGGCCCCGCAAACCGGCCTGAGCAGCCCCCGTTTTCCACGCTACCGGCAGGCACCGACAGTTTCGCGAGCCGCAAACGACGCCGGCCGACTGGCTGGGTACGCGAGCCGACCTGCTGGGTACGGGCTACGGGGTGGGCTCCGTGGGGTTTTCCTTGCGGGTGAACCAGTCCACGCACGTTGCCGCCATTGCCGCTGCGGCCAGCAGCAGCGCTGCCTGGGTCACCGGGCCGTACGCCCACTCCTGGCCATGGCCGAGGATGCGGCCCAGCACCGATACCGCGGCCGCCACGACCATGCCGCCGAACGCGAGGTACCTCGGTGCCCGTTCCGAGAACTGGCGGGCCAGCAGGCACGCGATCAGCAGCACCACCGGCAGCATCCCGCCCAGCGCCACCAGCAGCCCGATCAGCACCACCGGTACCGCCGCGCCGCCCGGGGACACCGTGAACCGCCGTCTGCGGGCCGGCCAGGCCACGCCCACCAGCAGCGCCAGGACCGCCGCCGCGCCGACCAGCAGGCTCAGGCGGTAGTGCGCGTCCGGGGTGAACGACAGGGAGACCACGCCGCCCGGGCCGGCCGGGACGATCCACGCCTGCTGCCAGCCGTCCACGCGGGTGCGTGTCAGCTGCTTGCCGTCCAAGGTCGCCACCCAGCCCGCGTTCGCGTTCTCCGGGACCGCCAGCACCGCTTCCTCGCCCGGGGCCACCGTCACCGACCGCGACGTCGCGGCCCACTCGCCCACCTTGACCGCGCGGTGCACCGGTGGCGTCGTCGCCGCGTGCACCGGACGCAGCCAGAGGTCCTGGACCACGAACGACTCCGACCGGTCCGTCCGCAGCTCGTGGCCGCCCGCCGGCAGTGCGATGCCGCCCTCGGAGTCACGGCACATCCGCAGCTCCAGCGGCCGGTGCGCGGTGATGTCCGACAGCTTGCCCTGCACCGACGTCCGGTAGTCGAGCCCGTCGAGGTGGACGTTCGGACCCGACCCGCACGGCACCGTGAACGCCGGGTCCGGGCCCGGCAGCAGGTCGGGGCTGCCGGACAGCGTGAGGCTGCCGATACCGACCACCGCGCGGGCCGTGGGATCGTCGTCGTCACCCGGCAGCACGATCTGCAGCTGGTCGGTTTCGAGGGGCTCGAACGACGCCGACCCGCTCGCGTCGAGCTGCACCTGACGCGTCTCCGACCGGCCCACGAGCTGCACCTGGCGCGGCGCCCGCGCGCCGCTGGCCGGCGAGACCCCGATGTGCAGCCCGGAAATCTGCTTCGGCGACGTCCACCCGAGGGTCAGTGCGGGCCGCAGGTCGGTGACGTCGGGGCGCCACGTCGTGCCCGCGTCGCCGTCCACCGCCGCGAACCCGCCGGCCGCCGGGTCGCCGCCGAGCTGGGACGTCGACGACACCGTGACGCCGGGCAACGCCACCGGGTTCTTGCCGCCGCCCGCCGGCAGCACCGAGCCGCCGACCACGTACGTCTCTTCGGCCGGGGTGCTGAACAACCGCCGGATGCCGTCGGGTTCCTCGCCGTCGCGGGCGGCCGCGGCGTCGCACCGCACCGCGTCGCCGACCGGCAGGCACGCGTACCGCGGCTGCGGGCCGCGCGTGAACGCGAACCCGGGCGCCGGCCCGACCGGCAGGTCGGCCGGTACCTCCAGCGCCCGCTGCGGCTCGGTGCCCGGGATCTTCAGCTCCGCGATGCCGACGTTCCCGTCCTGCCGGCCCACCACCAGCGACAGCAGCGTGATCCGCACCTTGCGGGTGAGGCCGGCGGCCACCGGGTACTCGTGCGCCCCGGCGCCGCGGATCACCTGCTGGTCGACCGAGCCGTTGTCGGTCGTGATCCGGATCCGGGTGGCCGGCCAGCCCACCCGGATGTCGTCCACCAGCTGCAGGTCCACCGAGTTCACCAGCCGCGGGGTGTCCAGCTCCACCTCGAGCCACTGGCCGATCGGCCCGGTGAACGTCGAGGACTGCCACGCCGTGCGCGGATCGCCGTCGATCGCCGCGAACGGCTGGTGCGACGGATCCGACCCGCCGAAGGCGTCGGCGAAGGAGGCCGCGGTCGACGCCGTCACCGAGCGGATGCCCCGGTAGGCGGCCACGGTCTGGTGCTCCTGCCCCGGGAACGGCAGCAGGTCGCCGGCCGCGCGCTGCTGGCGGTAGGCCTCGCCGGCGGTCAGGGTCTGGCTGAGGTTGTCGCGGACGCCGCCGACGTTCCGCTCGGCGCGGCGCAGGCCGTCGGTCACCAGGCGCGGCCCGCCGGGTGACCCGCCGTCCCCGGTCAGCACGGCCGGTGTCGACGGGTCGAGCTGGCCCGAGCCGATCAGCGGCAGCAGGTTTTCCGGGCCGCCGCTCACCGTCGGGACGTCCGTTGTGGACGTCGCCGTGGCGAGCGGCACCGGCTTGTCCACTTCGTACACTTCGAGCGGTCCGAACGCGGCCGCTTTGGTGATCCCCGGCGAACCGGCCAGCCCGGCCCGGAGCGTGGCGATCGGCGGGGCCGCGGTCCGGTCGCGCTCGATGTCGTTGCGCAGCAGCAGGAACCGGTAGCCGGAGCGCGCGAGCAGGGCGGCGAGCCCGCGATCACCGCGGCCGTCGGCGAGGGCGGCGTCCACCGAGTCCATCAGCCGCGTGTTTCCTTCGGACCCCAGCGGCACCTGGTTGCGGACCGCCCACGGGCTCCGCGCGATCGCCTGCGCGGGCTCGTCCACCGTGCGGCCCCAGTCGTACTCGCCGAACCCGGTGGCCGGCAGCAGCAGGGTCCGCGCGTTCGGATCGGCCTTGGCGACGTACGCAAGAGCGTCGTACCAGTAGCCCGGCACCTCGTCCCAGCCCGGGCCGGACCGCAGGTTCAGCAGCCACGCCGGCGCGGCCATCATCAGCACGAGCAGCAGGCCGACCGCGGGGCGCAGGAACCGGCGCGCCGACTTCACCCCGGCCGGGCCGGAGATCCCGTGCACGAACGCCAGCATCAGCGGCAGCCGCAGCACCGGCTCGAACTTGTGCACGTTGCGCAGCGGGGCGAGCGGCCCGTCGAGCAGGTGCCGGACCTGCTCGGCGAGCGGGCTGTCGAGCGTGCCGACGTACCCGATGGTCAGCAGGGTCAGGCCGGTGAGCACGCCCAGCACGAGGAACCGGCGTTCCGGCAGGCCGCGCCGGGTGAGCCCGAGCAGGCCGACGCCGGCCACGAGCCCGGTGGCGAGCATCAGCACCGGGTTGTCGATCAGCGACCAGCCGCCGGGCCACCACGGCGTGCCCTGCACGACGTAGGCGACCCACTGGTTCGTCCCGCGCAGCACCTCGAACAGCGACATCGGCGCGGTCGTGTTCGTCGCGGATTCGATGTAGTCCAGGAACGGCAGGCTGTACTCGCCGAGCAGCAGCAGCGGCAGGATCCACCACAGCGTCGCGCCGATGACGAAGACGAACCACCACAGGACGAGCTCGACGTGCGCGCGCGTCCAGCGGCGCGTCAGCAGCCACAGTCCGGGCAGGACGAGCGCCATCACGACCATCGCGCCGTTGACGCCGCCCATGCACAGCACGGCCAGCGCGGACAGCCCGGCGGCCCGCCGCGGCGAACCGATCGCCCCGGCCCGCACCAGCGGCACCAGCACCCACGGCAGCAGCACCGCGGGCAGCATTTCCGCGGACAGACCGCCGATTTCGGTCAGCATGCGCGGGGCGAGCGCGTACCCGAGCGCGCCGATCAGCCGGGTGCGCTCGGTGCCGATCTTCATCGCCCGCGCGAGCAGCAGGGCACCGCCGAACGCGGCCGACAGCAGGATCGCGCCCCACAGCCGCTGCGCGATCCACGCGGGCACGCCGGCGGCCTGGCACAGCGCGAAGAACGGACCCATCGGGAACAGGTAGCCGTACGCCTGGTTCTGCAGCTCCCCCGCGGTGGCCTGGGGGTTCCACAGGTGCAGCGCGCGGCCGAGGAAGGCGAGCGGGTCGACGGCGAGGTCGAGCTTGGTGTCGAACGTCGTCTTCCCCGGCATCTGCAGGAACGACAACGTGGTCAGCGCCAGCACGATCCAGGTGCTCGGCCGCCGGAAGAACGCGCCCACCGAGAACTTCCGGGCGCCGCCCGAAGGTGGGGCGTCGTCTCGGGACCGTTCGCGGGTGGCGGTTACCATCCGGTAGATACTAGGCCGAAACCTGGCTACCATGTGCCGACGATTCCCCGGACTCTGGCAGGTGCGCCATCTCTTTCGACGATGCCTGGGCTTTGGCCGAGCCGGTCAAGGGCTGGATGACGCGCGCGCAGGGCGAAGCGCTTTGGAACGCCGCGTGCCGCCTGGAGAAGGGTGACGTCGTCCTCGAAATCGGCAGTCACCAGGGCAGATCCACGATCGTGCTCGGCGCGGCGGCCCGCACGGCCGGGGCCACGGTGATCGCGGTCGACCCGTTCGTCGACGGCAGGCTCTTCGGCGGATCGCCGACGCGGCAGCTGTTCGAGCGCAACATCCACCGGGCCGGGCTGGACGACGTCGTCGAGCTCGTCGCCGGTTACAGCACGGAACTGCGCCCTGACTGGGACCGGCCCATACAGCTGCTTTACATCGACGGCAAGCACGACTACTGGACCTACACCGACGACCTGCGCTGGTCGGCGCACCTGCCCCCGGGCGCGGAAATCCTGGTGCACGACTGCTTCTCCTCGATCGGCGTCACGCTCGGCACGATCGCGAAGGTCCTCTTCGGACGCCGGTACACCTTTGTGGACCGGGCGACGTCGCTGGCGCGCTTCCGGCTGGCCCCGCCGTCGGCCCGCGACCGGCTGCGCGTGCTGGCGCAGCTGCCGTGGTTCCTGCGCAACGTGGGCATCAAGGTGCTGCTGCGCCTGCGGTTGCGGCCGGTCGCGCGGCTGCTCGGCCACGACAGCCCGTACGACCCCTACTGAGTCACCGGCCGGCCGATCTCGAGCTTCGCGACGCACACCGGCGCGCCCGGGCTCGACAGCTGGATGCCGATGTGGTCGAACAGGCCGTCCACCGGCAGGTACACCGTGTGCAGGCCGGCCTGGAACCACACCGGCGTCCGCTCGACCAGCCCTTCGCCCCCGTCCGACGTGTAGTAGTCGAGCTTGAGCAGGTACCGGCCGAGCACCGGGGTGTCGAGCGGGATGCGCACCAGCGTTTCGCCGATCGCGGTGCCGCAGTTCGGGACCGGGCCGGGCAGGCCGCGGGAAACCGGGTCCACGCCGGTGATCCGGTGCGGCGTGCCGGTCGCGTCGAGCAGGTGCATCCGGCTGGTCGGCTGGTCGAAGTGCGTGCCGGGCAGCAGGCCGACCACCCGGGACGCCCGCGAGTCCGCGCCGAACCACTCGTGCACCACGTCGGACGGCACGAAGGTGTCGAAGAAGACCAGATCGGGATCTTCCGCGACGGCCGCGCGCACATTTCCGACGTACTGCCCGGAATGCGCGAACCGCATGGCCGAGGAAAGGCGTGAAAATCCCACCGCGGAACTGGCAAGCAGCAACATACACAGGATTACCGCAATCGGCCGTTCACGCTTTCCGCCGGACGGCGCACCGGGCGGGAGAAAGGCGAACGCTCCGCAAAGGGCGGCCACCAGCGCCAGCTCGGCGAGGTACCGGGGGTCGTCGCCGGCCGACGGGCCGACTTCGCGCAGCCGGGTCAGCGCCAGCAGGGCGACGTCCACCGCGAACACCGCCCCGAGCAGCGCCCAGGCACCCCACGCGCGCCGCCCGCCGGCGCGCGCCCCGGCGAGCACCACGGCCAGCGCGGCCGCCAGCAGCACGGCGACGACCGCGAACGGCGAGGGTGCCCAGGTGGCGCCCGGGCCGGGCCCGGACCACGGCCCGCCGGCCAGGCCGGGCAGCAGGGTGTCGCCGAGCATCCGGCCGGTCAGGTCGGCGACCGTGCCCGCCGACATCGGCTGCTCGCCCTGCCCGACCTGGCTCGACGTCACCACGAAGAACACGGCGACGAACGCGGCCAGCAGCCCGGCGTGGGCCGCCCAGTACCGGGCGTGCGCCCGGAACGGCCGGCCGAGCAGGACCGTCACCCCGGCCAGCAGCACCGGGATCACCGCGGCCTTCTCGTAGAACGCCAGGCCGAAGAGGGTCCAGGCGAAGACGCCGAGCCACCAGCGCCCGCCGTCGGCGAGGTACCGGACGTGCGCGTGCAGCGCACCGGCCGCGGCCAGCACCACCGGCACGATCTGCACCCCGTAGGACCACCACAGCGTCGGGACCAGCAGCAACGTCGAGGCCGTGAACACGGTGAACGGCACGAGGATCGCCCAGCGGCGGCCGAAGCAGCGCACCAGCAGGCACCAGAACAGCACAGTGGCGACCGCCCGCATGAGCAGCAGCGGCAGCATCAGGACGCCGAAGTTCAGCGGCGCCCACCACGTCAGCACGGCGGCGAGGAAGAACCCGCCGGGCTGCAGGTGGCCGTGGTAGTCCTGGAACAGGTAGCCGAGGTCGAACGGCCCGGCCGCGGCCGCCTGGTGGGTCACGACGAAGTCGTCCTGCGCGAGGCTTCCGTGCAGCGCTGCCCACGTGTACAGCGCGAAGGGCACCACTCCGGCGACGAACGCGGCGAGAACCAGCGCCGGCGGTCTTCGGACCACCCGTGGCGCGGGCTTTTCGGTCTGCACCAACACGGGGACCCTCACTTCTTGCAGGCGGGCGGCTGGCACATGAGCTTGCTCAGGGCCTGGTAGAAGACGTCGGAGATCTTGCGCGGATCGGGCGTGGTGAAGGACTCGCCGCCGGTCGCGGCCGACACCTGCCGCAGCTCGCTGGCGTCGATGTCCGGACCGATGCCGATCCCGATCACCGGCAGCGGTTTGCGCGGGTCCTGCAGCCGGCCCAGCTCGGAAAGCAGGCCGGGCAGGCCGATCGAGTCGCCGTCCTCGTTGCGGCCGTCGGTGAGCACGACGACGACGTTGATCCGGCCGAGCTGCCAGCTCTGCCGGGCGTTCTGGTACGCGGCCAGTATCGAGTCGTACAGCCCGGTCGCGCCGCCGGGCTTCGGCTTGACCGCCTGCAGCGTCGCCACCCCGCCCGCGGCCAGCTGCTGGGCGATCGACCGCATCGGCAGCAGTTCCTTGTAGTCCTTGTCGCCGTCCAGCTTGGTGGAGAACAGCCAGAGGCCGATCTCGGTCGTCGGCTTGAACAGCCCGAGTCCCTGCGTCGCGGCTTCGAGCGTGAGCGCCATCCGGCTGCGGCCGGTACCGGGCACGGTGGCGGCCATCGAGCCGGAGACGTCGAGCAGCACCTGGACGCGGGCGCTGAGGTTCGCCCCGGCCCACGCCTGCAGCACGCCGTACATCGCTTCGGGCGCGGGCGGCCCGGCCGGGCGCGGTGCGGCGTTCGTGCGGGTGTCGCGCGGCCGGTCGCCGAGCAGCTGCCCGGACGGCGTCCGGAACCCGCCGTCGGCGAACGCCTTGGTCGAGGTCTGGTCGAGCAGCAGCCGCAGGAACCGCTCGGCCGCCGACCGCGACGCCTCCGACGCCCGCGGCAGCACGACGTACGGGTAGTCGAAGCTCGGCACGCCGACGGCGGGGTACGCGGCGACGAGCTTCTTGGCCAGCACCGACTGCTCCGACGCCGGCCACGCGGTGAACGGCTCCTTCACCGCCGAGAGCCGGCGGATCTCCTCGGTGAACGCCGCGGCCGGGTCGGGCGCGTCCTTGGTCAGCTGCTGCAGGCCGATCAGCGCGGCGATCGCGGCCGGGTCCCGGCCCGGATCGGGCAGCCCGACCGGGCTGCCGGCGAGGACGTCCGACCAGGACGGCGACTTCGCCGGCCAGCCCGCCTGCTTGGCGACGTCGTCGGTCAGCGCCAGCACCACCGGCGAGCTCGCCACCGGCTGGCCGGATTCGGGCAGGTTCCACGCGCCGCCGTCGCGCGCCTGCAGCAGCCAGCTGCTCGACTCCGGCACCCACACGTCCGGGCCGGTCGCGCCGTTGGCCTCCAGCGCCGTCGCGGTGGCCGTCGACGGGCTCGCCGTCACCTCGACGGCGTAGCAGTCCCGCTCCGGGACGGTCCGGGCGAGCGCCGTCAGCACCGGCGCGATGTCCGGCGCGGCCGTGACGCGCACCGGCGTCGTCGTGTCGCAGCCGCCGCCGGCCAGCCGGTCCTTCAGGTAGTCGACGCCGGCCCAGGCGAGCAGGGCGACCACCAGCAGCGCGCTCAGGACGACGACCCGCGCGTCGATCCGCCGCGCCCGCGCCGGGTGTGCCGCCATGCACGTCCCTTCTCCTCGTGAGGTGCTGGCAGCTTGCCAGCCGGGTGAGCGCGAAGCCAGTACCGGAAGCAGAACGTCACCAACGGCTCGTGAACCCGTGGTGAAGGAATTGCGTCGTGCCGCCATTTTGGTGATGCCGGGAAACTGCGTAACGTTTCTCGCTTGACCACCGTCCCACGTGGGTATCAGCACGATGGCGAAATCGCGGAGATGATTTCGCCGTCCCCGAAACGGCGATACGGCACCGAACGGAGACGCCCCCGTGCGCACGATGTACGACGCGGTCACGGCCGCGAACATCCCCGGCGACGCCCGGATGGTCGCGGGATACATCGACCGGATCAAACTGGCGCCCTGGTCGGACCGCGACTGGGCGCGCTTCCCGAACGCGGTCAAGGTCACCATCGTCAAGCGGGCCGCGACGAACGACGGGCACGTCCTCGACGTCGAACCCGGCGACGCCGACCCCGGCGAGGCACCGGGCTGGGTCCGGATGCGCCGCGCGTCGGGCGCGGACCCGACGATCTACTGCAGCCTCTCGACCTGGACGTCGGTGCGGTCCGCGTTCTCCTCCGCCGGTGTCGCCGAACCGCACTACTGGATCGCCCACTACAACGGCGATCCCGCCATCCCGGCCGGCGCGGTCGCCAAGCAGTACCTGGGGAACGTCGCCCCGGGCTACGACGTTTCGTCCGTCGCCGACTACTGGCCCGGAGTGGACGGACCCGCATCGGCCTCGACTGGAGTGGAGATCATGGAACGCATCACCGTCACCCCGCCGAACGCCGAAGAGAACACGGTACGGGTGTTCCTGTCCGGCAGCCCCGGCGCGGCGGTCGTCATCCGGCCGCGGCTCGGCGGCGACGGCTTCTCGAAGCCCATGTGGGTGGGCAACATCTACGCCTGGGGCAACGACCACCAGGGTGTCGGCCACAACCCGGCCCAGTCGAGCGGGTACAACGCCCGGCTCACTTCGCACCGCCGGTACGACCTGCCGGGCGCGGTGTGGGCCGACATCAACTACAGCGCGTCCGATCCGTTCGAGGTCGACATCGTCGGGTAGCGCTCACGCGGGCGGCAGCGCGCGGCACAGCGCGTCGAGGGCCGCCGGGTAGGCGTGCTCGGACGGCGTCGCGTAGCCGACGACCAGTCCGTCCATTGTGGACATCCGGCTGTCCGGGTGCCGGAAGGCGGCCAGGCCGTCCAGGGCGAGTCCCTGCCACGCCGCCGCCTTCAGCGCGGCCTTCTCCGTGCCCGGCGGGAGGCGGAGCACCGCGTGCAGGCCGGCGGCGATGCCGGTGGGCGTCACGTGCGGGGCCCGTTCGGCGAGCGCCGCCACGAGCTGGTCGCGCCGGCGGCGGTAGCGCTGGCGCATCCGGCGGATGTGCCGGTCGTACGCGCCGGCGGCGAGGAACTCCGCCAGCGTCAGCTGGTCGAGCACGCCCGCCCACGCCTCGCGCTCGCCCTTGGCCGCCAGCACCGCGTCGACGAGGTGCCCAGGCAGCACCAGCCAGCCGAGCCGCAGCGCCGGGGACAGGCTCTTGCTGACCGAACCGACGTAGACGACGTGGTCGGGGTCGAGGCCCTGGACCGCGCCGACCGGCTTGCGGTCGTAGCGGAACTCGCCGTCGTAGTCGTCTTCGAGCAGCACGCCGCCGCTCGCCCGGACGTGGCCGAGCACCGCCGTGCGACGGTCGTGGTGCAGCGGGCCGCCGGTCGGGAACTGGTGCGCGGGCGTCAGCAGCACGGTCGGGACGGCCAGGTCGTCGACCCGGGCACCGTGCTCGTCCAGGTCCAGGGGAACCGTGCCCACCCCGGCCGTGGCGAAGATCGAGCGGTGGAACGCGAGGCCGTAGGACTCGACGGCGACCGGCCCCGGCAGCACCGCCGGGAACAGCAGCCGCAGGGCGTGCGCGAACCCCGAACACACGACGATCCGCTCCGGCGACGTGCGCACGCCGCGGGCGCGCGCGAGGTACTGGGCGAGCGCCTCCCGCAGTTCGCGGCGCCCGCGCGGATCGCCGGGTCCGAAGGCGTCGTGCGGGGCCACGGTCAGCGCACGGCGCGCGGCGGCGAGCCATTCGGTGCGCGGGAACGACGTCGCGTCCGGCTGCCCCTGCCGCAGGTTGTACAGCGGTTTCGGCGCGTCGGGGGTCCGCTTCGGCGTCCGGACCGGCTTGAGGGGCTCGGCGCGCTCGGCGACCCGCGTGCCGGAGCCCTGGACGGCGGTGAGCCAGCCCTCGGCGACCAGCTCGGCGTAGGCGTCGGCGACGGTGTTGCGGGCCAGCCCGAGATCGGCGGCGAGCGACCGGTAGGGCGGCAGCCGCGTGCCGGGCGCGAGCCGGCCGTCGCGGACGGCGTCCCGCAGCGCGGTGATGAGCGCGGCCCGCCTGCCGCCGGTGCCCGGCAGCTCCAGGTGCAGGTCGGCGCCCAGCCGCTCCCCCGAATTGACCCACGTTTTTGCCACGGAAATGCACCCTACACGCGGGTCAACCGGGACATAGATTTCTGCTCATGACGAACCGAGTGAACTTCGCCAAGACCGCCCCGAAGGCCTTCAAGGCCCTGATCGGCTTCGACGCCGCCGCCCGCGCCGGGCTCGACCCCGCGCTGGTCGAGCTGGTCCAGATCCGCGCGTCGCAGCTCAACCGCTGCGCCTACTGCCTGCACATGCACACTTCGGACGCCCGCAAGGCCGGCGAGAGCGAAGAGCGGCTGCACATGGTCGCCGTCTGGCACGAGGCCGGGCACTTCTTCACCGAGAAGGAGCAGGCCGCGCTGGCCCTGACCGAAGCCGTCACGCTCATCCAGGGCGGCGTCCCCGACGACGTCTACGCCCGCGCCGCCGGCCAGTTCGGCGACGAAGAGCTGGCCCAGC
Organism: Amycolatopsis sp. NPDC051102; assembly: GCF_040682815.1. Lineage (NCBI taxonomy): Bacteria > Bacillati > Actinomycetota > Actinomycetes > Pseudonocardiales > Pseudonocardiaceae > Amycolatopsis > Amycolatopsis sp. NPDC051102. The sequence goes on along the minus strand of NZ_JBFBBT010000027.1, from coordinate 46,117 downwards.
TGCTCGCGCTGATCTTCACCATCAACACGTGGAACCGGATCGCCATCACAACGGCGAAGGTGCCGGGCACGGATGAGCGGGTGGCCCAGTGAGCCGCCGCCCGGGCGCGGTGCTGGCGCTGCTGGCGTTCGCGCAGCTGATCATTTCCCTCGACTACAACATCGTGTACGTGGCGCTGCCGGACATCGGCCGCGAACTCGGGTTCGGCGCCCAGAGCCTGCAGTGGGTGGTGAGCGCCTACGCCGTGGCATTCGGCGGGGCGCTCCTGCTGGGCGGCCGGGCGTGCGACCTGTTCGGCCCGCGCCGGGTCTTCGCACTCGGCTGCGCGCTCTACGCGGCTTCGTCGCTGGCAGGCGGGCTGGCCGGGGGCCCCGGCCTGCTCGTCGCGGCCCGGGCCGGCCAGGGCCTGGGCGGGGCGCTGCTCTTCCCGGCGACGCTGACGCTGGTCAGCACGTCCTTCGCGGCCGGCCGCGAGCGCAACCGCGCGTTCGCGGTGTGGGGCACCACGGGCGGCAGCGGGATGATCCTGGGGTCCCTGCTGGGCGGGGTGCTGACGCAGGCGTTCGGCTGGGCGGCGGTGTTCTTCGTGAACGTCCCGCTGGCCGCGGCCGCCGCGGTGCTCGCGTTCCCCCTGCTGGCCGCGGACCCGGCGCGGGAGCCCGGCCGCCGGTTCGACCTGGTCGGCGCGCTGACCGCGACCCTCGGCACGACGCTGGTGGTGTTCGCGCTGGTCGAAGGCCCGGAGGTGGGCTGGACGTCCGTGTGGGCTCCGGCCGTGGCCGGCTTCGCGTCGCTGGGTGCGTTCGCCGCGATCGAACGCCGCGGCCGCGACCCGCTGCTGCCGCCCCGGCTGCTGCGGGACCGCAACCTCGGCACGGGCGTGGTGGTGACGTTCCTGTACATGGGCACGTTCGGCACGCTGCTGTACTTCCTGACCGGCTACTTCCAGGGCGTCCACGGCTACGGCGCCCTGGCGACGGGCCTGGCGTTCGGCGTCCCGATGCTGGCGATCGCAGCGGGCTCCCAGGCCGCCGGCCGGCTGGCGACGCGGTACGGAACCCGCCCGACGCTGGTGGGTTCGCTGGTCGTCGGCGGCGCCGGAGCGGCCTTGCTGGGGCTGGCGATGACTGCGGAGGCGTCTTACCTGGCGCTGGTCCCGGCGCTGGTGGTGCTCGGGCTGGGCCAGGGAGCGGGCTACACACTGATGTTCGGCGCGGCGGCGGCCGGGATCCCGGCCGCGGACCAGGGGGTGGCGTCCGGAGTGGCCTCGACGGCCCAGCAGGTGGGCGGCTCGGTGGGGCTGGCGGTGTTCGTGGCGGTGGCGAACGCGGGCACGCACGGGCTGTCGGGCGAAGCGTTGCGATCGGCCACAGTGGACGGTCTGCGGACGGCCGTTCTGCTGGCGGCGGCCGGGATTGCGCTGACGGCGGTGGCGGCGCTGCGGTTCGGCGGTGGTGCGCGGGCTGCTGTGGTGGCGGGCTGAGCAGCCCCCGATTTCCACGCTAGCGGAGGGCACCGACAGAATCGGCGCCCTGCTCGCCCGGCCCGGGCAGTTGTCCCCAATGACGGCCCGGGCAGTTGTCCCCCGGTGGGCGGCCCCGGCAGTTATCCCAGTGGCGGCCCGGGCAGTTGTCCCCCAGTGGGCGCCCGGGCAGTTGGCCCCCGGTGGGCGGCTCGCGGAAGGACCACCATCCCCCGGCGATGGTGGTCCTTCCGCGTTTTGCCGATCAGTCCGCGAGGGCGAGCAGGTCCTCCTCCACGACCGGCTCCTCGGCCGGGCGCTTGCGGGCCGCCAAGCCGCTGATCGCGACCAGCAGGCCCAGCACCGCGATGCCGGTGACCACGCTCAGCGCCGGTGTCAGGCCGGTCAGCAGCGCGGCCGGTGAGGCTTCACGGCCGCCGTTGGCGGTCAGGACCGCCGTCACCACCGCCAGCCCGATCGCGCCGCCCACCTGCAGGGAGGTGTTCAGGAGACCGCCCGCCAGGCCCTGCTCGTCGTCCGCGATGCCCGCCGTTGCCTGGATGTTCAGGGACGAGAACGCCAGCGTGAAGCCGATGCCGAGCAGGATCATGCTCGGGAGCACGCTGCCCGCGTAGCCCGAGTGCTCGTCGATGCGGAGAAACAGCGCGTAGCCGATGACGTGGGCGACCACGCCCGCGAAGATCGTGCGAGGCGTGCCCAGCCGGTCGATCAGCGGCTCGATGCGCGGGGAACCGAAGGCCACGATCAGCGCCGCCGGCAGGAAGCCCAGCGCCGTCTGCAGGGCCGACCAGCCCAGCACCCGCTGCAGGTACAGCATCACCACGAACTGGAAGCCGATGTACGCGCCGAAGAACAGCGCGCCGCCGAGGTTGGCGCGGGCCAGCGGGCCCGACCGGAGGATGCCCAGGCGCAGCAACGGGTGACGGCTGCGCTTCTCGATGACCACGAACGTCACCAGCAGCGCCAGCGCGACGGCGAACGTGATCAGCGTGCGCGGGGCCGCCCAGCCGACCTCCGGCGCCTCCACCACGCCGAACACCAGCAGCAGCGAACCGGCCGCGCCGGTGATGGCGCCCGGGAAGTCGTAACCGCCGCCCTGCTCGGCGCGGTAGGCCGGGATCAGCTTCCACGCCGCGACCAGCGCCACCAGGGCGATCGGGGCGGGCAGCAGGAACGTCCAGCGCCAGCCGACCTCGGTCAGCAGGCCGGAGAACACCAGGCCGGCGGAGTAGCCGCTGGCGCCGAACACGGCGAAGATGCTGATCGCCTTGTTGCGGGCCGGGCCCTCGTGGAACGTCGTGGTGATGATGGACAGCGCGGCCGGCGCCGTGAACGCAGCGGCCAGGCCCTTGATGAACCGGCTGGCGATGAGCAGCGCGCCGTCGTCGACGAGGCCGCCGAGCAGCGAGGCCAGCGCGAAGATCGCGACGGCGACGAGGAACACGCGGCGGCGGCCGAGCAGGTCGGCGGTGCGGCCGCCGAGCAGCAGCAGCCCGCCGTAGCCGAGCACGTAACCGCTGACGACCCATTGCAGCGCGTTGGTGGACAGGCCGAGGTCGGCCTGGATGGCCGGGAGCGCGACCCCGACCATCGACACGTCGAGCGCGTCGAGGCCGATGACGATCGAGACGGTGAGCAGGACACCCCAGAGACGTGCGTCCCACCGGGTCGAGGTGGTGGACAAGGACACGGAAGAACTCATGGCGGCGACATTACATGCACGCGCATCTAATGTCCACGCATTTAATGCGTTTGCATCTGATGTCCGCGCATGCTAAGTTGGTCGCCGTGAGCGACGTCGCCGAGGAAGAACTGGTCCAGGAGTGGCACGAGCTGCTGGCCCGCTACTCGGCCGTGTTCAGCACGCTCGAGTGCCGCCTGCAGGAGCGCCACGGCATCGGCGCGAACGAGTTCGAAGCCCTAGAGCGCCTCGCGACCTGCGACTTCAAGTGCCGCTCGGCCGACCTCACCGGCGCGATCCACCTCAGCCAGAGCGCCACGTCCCGCCTGGTCGCCCGCCTGGAGAAGGAGGGCCTGGTCGAGCGCGCGCTCTGCGAGCTGGACCGGCGCGGCATCTTCGTCACCATCACCGACGCCGGCCGCGAGAAGTACCTCGCGGCCAAGCAGACCCACCGCGAAGTGCTCCAGGAAACCCTCCGCTAGCCGACCGAGCCTCGCGAGGCCGGAACGCGGGCATCACGGCGTTCAGCCTTGCTGCGGGGGCCAGCCCGGGTCAGCACCCGCTTCGCCGCGGTCGCGGCCGGCTTACCGGGCTGCGGAGACCCCTGCTGCCGATACCCAGTACAGCTAGCCGACCGGGCCTTCGATCGCCTTGACCTGGATCTGCTGCTGACCACCCGCGGCACTGGTCACCGTCAGGGTGAGCTGGTCGCCCGGGTGGTGGGTGTCCATCACGTTCGTCAACGTCGTCGCGGAGCTGACCGGCTTGCCGTCGATGGCCGTGATCACGTCGCCGGCCGCGAGGCCCGCCTTCTGCGCCGGGCCGCGCGGGACGACCTCGCGGACCCGGGCGCCGCCCTGGCCGTCCGATACCGAGACGCCCATGAACGCCGTCTTGCCGATGTGGATCTTGTCCGACGCGGTGCCCGCGACGATCTTGTGCGCGATGTCGACGGCCTGGTTGATCGGGATGGCGAAGCCCTGCCCGGCGCCGCCGCTGCGGCGCCCGTTCAGCTGGTAGCCGGTGGACGCGGCGGTGTCGACGCCGACGACCTGCGCGTCCGCGTTGACCAGCGGGCCGCCGGAGTCGCCGGACTCGATGTTCGCCCGGACCTGGATCAGCCCGGTGAGCTGCTCGGACGACCCGCTGGACTCGTCGGAGGCGGTGATCGACTGGTCGAGGGCCGCCACCGTGCCGGGCGCCGGCACCGGGTCGCCGCCGCGGCCGCCCGCGTTGCCGAGACCGAGGATCTGGTCGCCGACCGCGACCTTGGACGAGTCGCCGATGGCCGCGGTGGGCAGCCCGGAGGCGCGCCGCAGCTGGATGACGGCGACGTCTTCGGTGCGGTCGTAGCCGAGCACGTCCGCCTGGTAGGTGTCACCGGTGCCGATGCTCGTCACCTTGATGCTGGTCGCGCCGGCGACGACGTGGTTGTTGGTGAGCACCTCGCCGTCGGCGGTGAGCACGATGCCGGTGCCGGCCGCGGCCGCGCCCTGCAGCCCCAGCTCGGTGTCGATGTTCACGATGGCCGGATTGACCTTCGCCGACACGGCGGCGACGTCGAGCACCGTCTTGGCCTCGCTGGGCTGCCCCGAGAAGCCGAAGTTCTGGTTGCCGCCGGCGGCCTGGCCGTCGACCCCGGAGATCACGCGCCCGATGCCGAGCCCGGCGACGACGGCCAGCGCGATCGCGACGACCGCGACTGACAGCGCCCGGAACGGGTGCCGCCGGCGCGGCGGGGGCTGGTAGGCGGGCGGCGGGTAGGCGTAGGTCGGCTGGGTGTACGCCGGGTACGGGCGGCCCCACTGGTCCTGGGGCGGCGGGTAGTGGCCCTGGCCGTAGTGGCCCTGCTGCTGGTAACCCGGGTTGTCCTGCGGATACCCGTTCTGGCCGTAGTAGTCCGGCGAGTACCCGCCCTGGCCGTAGCCGTACGGGTCCTCGCCGCCGCCCGGGCGTCCTCGGTCGTACTCGCTCATGCACAGCTCCAGCTCTCGACAAGCCTCCGGCCCCTCCAGGAAACGCCTCGATCCTGAGAATTTCCTGGTGCGGTTCCAAGGAGTTGCTGTGGATTACCCGCCGGAGAGCTTCGAGCGGGCCGACGTGACCGACGTTACGCCGACCCGGCCGATCCTGGTCGGATCACGCACGGTTCACCGCCGGATCCGCTCCATGCCGGGGTCGACCAGCGGCTCGGCGGCCACGGTGGCCGCGACCCGGCGGCCGAAGTACTCGATTTCCACACTGCTGCCGATCGCCGCCGACGCCGGGAGCCACGCGTAGGCGATCGGCCGCCCGACGGTGTACCCGTACGCGGCACTCGTGACGTACCCCGAAGGCACGCCGTCGACGAACACCGGTTCCTTGCCCAGCACGACCGTGCGGCCGTCGTCGATCGTCAGGCACCGCAGCCGCCGCGACGCGGTTTCCTCGCTGCGTCCGTCGATGGCGTCACGCCCCAGGAACTCGCCCTTCGCCGGACGCACCGCGAACGCCAGCCCGGCCTCGTAGGGGTCGTGCTCGGTGGTCATGTCGGTGCCCCACAGCCGGTAGCCCTTCTCCAGCCGCAAGCTGTTGAACGCCGCCCGCCCGGCCGCGACGACGCCCAGGGGCTGCCCGGCCGCCCACAGCGCGTCCCACAACCGCAGGCCGTTGTCCGCGCCGGTGTAGATCTCCCAGCCCAGCTCGCCCACATAGGACAGTCGCATCGCCACCACCGGCACGCCCGCGATCCGCGCCTTGCGCGCCCGGAAGTACTTCAGGCCCGTGTGCGAGAAGTCCTCACCCGACAGCGGCTGCACGAGGTCCCGCGCCAGCGGGCCCCAGACGCCGATGCAGCACGTCCCGCCGGTGGTGTCCCGGACCTGGACACCCGGAGGCGTGTGCTTGACGAAGTGGTCGACGTCGATGTTCCCGTTGATGCCGACCTGGAACACCTCGGGCTCGAGCCGCGCGACCGTGACGTCGCTGCGCACCCCGCCCGCGGAGTCGAGCATCAGCGTGTAGGTCACCGACCCGACGGACTTGTCGAGCTGGTTGGTCGTCAGCGACTGCAGCAGCTCCAGGGACCCGGGCCCGCTGATCTCGACGCGCTTCAACGGCGTCACGTCGTACAGCGCGACGCCGTTGCGCGTGTGCCACGCCTCGGCCGCCGCGATCGGCGAGTGGAACTGCGCCGACCACGCGTCCCGCGCCGGCGGCCGCGCGTCGGGCGGCAGCTTCTCCAGCAGCGGCGCGTTGGCCTCGAACCAGTGCGGCCGCTCCCAGCCGCCCGCCTCCAGGAACACCGCGCCCAGCGCGCGCTGCCGCGCGTGGAACGGCGTCACGCGCAGGTCGCGCGGGGACAGCTTGGGCTGCAGCGGGTGCAGGATGTCGTAGACCTCGACGAAGTTCTGCTGCGCCGTCTCACTCACGTACGACGGGGAGAGCTGGACCTCCTCGAAGCGGTGGACGTCGATGTCGTGGGTGTCCACTTCGGAATGGCCGTCGACGAGCAGCTGCGCGACGGCCTTGGCGATGCCCGCGGAGTGCGTCACCCAGATCGCTTCGGCCAGCCAGAACCCGCGGACGCCGGTCGACTCGCCGACGAGCGACTGGCCGTCCGGGGTGAAGGAGAAGATGCCGTTGAAGCCCTCTTCGACCTTGGTCTGCCCCAGCGCGGGCATCAGGAGCTTGCTCTCCTCCCACGACGGCGCGAAGTCGTCCTCGGTGAAGGGCAGCATGGACGGCATGGCCGTCGCGGTCACCGCCGAGTCCAATGTGGACTCGTCGACCGGCATCGGGCGGTGGGCGTAGGAGCCGATGCCGAGCCGGTCGACGTGCTCGCGGAAGTACAGGTCCTGATCCTGGTGGCGCAGGATCGGCAGGCTCGCCTCGGCGTCTTCGGTGTTGCGTCCGGCGAGTTCCGCGACCTGGCCGGTCTTCGCGTACTGGTGCGCCAGCGGCAGCAGCGGGACGTCCATGCCCACCATCGCGCCGATCTCGCGGCCCCAGAAGCCGGCGCACGAGACGACGACGTCGGCCGGGAAGTCGCCCTGGTCGGTCCGGACACCGGTGACGCGCCCGCCCTCCTGCAGGACGTCGGTCACCTTCGCCGACCCGATGAACCGGGCCCCCCGCGAACCCGCCCGGCCGGCCAGCACCTCGACGGCCTTCGCGGCCCGCGCGAGGCCGTCGGTCGGGACGTGCAGGGCACCGAAGATCCGGGAGCCGTCCAGGAGCGGCCAGCGGCGGACGCACTCGTCGGCGTCGATCAGCTGCCCGGGCACCCCCCACGACGTCGCCCAGCCGTGCTTGCGCCGGAGGTCCTCCCAGCGTGCCGGGGTGGTCGCCACCTCCATGCCGCCGACCTGGAGGAAGCAGTCCAGCTCCACGAACTTCTCGACGGTGTACTTCGCGAAGTCCGTCATCGCTTTGGACGCGTTGGTCTGGAACACCAGGCCCGGCGCGTGCGAGGTGGACCCGCCGGTGCGCGGCAGCGGGCCCCGGTCGAGCACGGTGACGTCGGTCCAGCCGCGGGCGGTCAGCTCGTCGGCCAGGTTCGCGCCGACGATGCCGGCGCCGATGATCACGACCTTCGGTGCGGTCATGGCGGAACTCCTTCTACCGGAAGACGACGGTGCTGTTGCCGTTGAGCAGGACGCGGCGTTCGCAGTGCCAGCGGACCGCGCGGGACAGGGCGAGGGCTTCGGCGTCGCGGCCGACGGTCACCAGCTCGCGCGGTGAGTACGTGTGGTCGACGCGCTGGACCTCCTGCTCGATGATCGGGCCCTCGTCGAGGTCGGGGGTGACGTAGTGCGCGGTCGCGCCGACGTACTTGACGCCGCGGTCGTAGGCCTGGTGGTAGGGTTTGGCGCCCTTGAAGCCGGGCAGGAACGAGTGGTGGATGTTGATCGCGCGGCCTTCGAGCTTCTGGCACAGCTCGTTCGACAGCACCTGCATGTACCGCGCGAGCACGACCAGGTCCGCTTCGTACTCCCCGACGAGGTCGAGCAGCCGCTGCTCGGCCTCCGGCTTGGTGTCCGGGGTGACCGGGACGTGCACGAACGGGACGCCGGCCGCCTCGGCCATCGGCCGGAGGTCCTCGTGGTTGGACACGACCACCGCGATCTCGGCGCCGAGGCCGCCCGCTCGCCAGCGGAACAGCAGGTCGTTGAGGCAGTGCCCGAACTTCGAAACCATCACCAGGATCCGCGGCGGGGTGCCGTCGGAGAACTCGAACTCCATGCCGAAGTCGCCGGCCACCGGGGCGAACGCGCGGGTCAGATCATCCACAGTGGTCTGTTCGGCGCGGGTGAACGACGTGCGCAGGAACAGCGAGCCGCGGACGTCGTCGTCGAACTGCTGGTGCTCGACGATGTCGCAGCCTTGCCCGACGAGGAACGTCGTGACGGCGTGGACGATGCCCGCGCGTTCCGGGCACTTGAGCGTCAGGGTGAAGGTCACGAGACGTACTCCAGACTCGCGTCGGCCAGCCACGCCCGGAAGTAGTCCGAAAAGGACTGCCGCACGAGGATCGTGAAGCCCTCGTCCCGGACCATCAGCACGATCCCGGTCCGGGCCAGCAAAGTCTGCACGCACGTCCCCGGCGGCGATGCCTCGAGGTCGATCGAGCACCCGTGCGCCAGTACATCGGCCGCCCGCGACCCGGTGAGCCGCACGACGTTGCGCTGCGCCGACACATCCACCACGGCAAGGGCACTTTCACGTGAAAGTGCCCCTTCGAGCTCGGCTTGGCGGCCGGGTTCGGCGAGGACGAGGTACTCGTCGGGGCCCATCCAGAGGAGGTCGACGCCGTTGCCGCTGGTGAAGGTGCACGGGCCGGGCAGGGGAACGCCGAGGAGCGTGCCGCCCTCGCGCAGGCGGACGGTGAGCTGGGTGCGGAACGGTTCGTGGACCGCCTCAACCGTCACGGCGGGCTCCTTCCTTGTCGAAGAGCACGGATTCGGTCACGGTCACCGGCACCACCTGGTCCCCGACCGGCACGTACAGCGTCTCGCCGATCCGCGCGCGCCCGGATCGCACCAGCGCGAGCGCGAAGGTCCGGCCGAGGGCGGCGCTGTCGTAGCTGGACGTCACGTGGCCGAGCATCCGCACCGGCGGCTCCGGCACGGTTTCGCTTTCGATGATCTGCGCGCCTTCCGGCAGCAGCACCGACGGGTCCGCCGGGAGCAGGCCGACCAGGTGCTTGCGGTCGGGCCGGTTGTTCTCGGCGCGGGCGAAGCTGCGCTTGCCGAGGAAGTCGGCCTTCTTCTTCGACACCGCCCAGGACATGCCGAGGTCCTGCGGGGTGACCGTGCCGTCGGTGTCCTGGCCGATGATCGGGTAGCCCTTCTCGGCGCGCAGGACGTGCATGGTCTCGGTGCCGTACGGCGTCGCCCCCTGGTCCACGATGGACTGCCAGAGCGCGAGCCCGTGCCACGACGGGACGTTGATCTCGTAGGCCAGCTCGCCGGAGAAGCTGATCCGGCAGACGCGGGCCGGCAGGCCCGCGACCTCGGCGTCCTGCCAGGTCATGAACCCGAGGGCCTCGTTCGAGACGTCGAGGTCCGGTGCCAGGCGGCCGAGCACCTCCCGCGACCGCGGGCCGACCAGCGGGATCGTCGCCCAGTGCTCGGTCACCGACGTCGCGAAGACGCGCAGGTACGGCCACTCCGTCTGGAGCCACTCCTCCATCCACTCGAGGATCTTCGCCGCGTTGCCGGTCGTCGTGGTGACCAGGAACCGCTCCTCGCCGACGCGGATGACCGTCCCGTCGTCGATCACCATGCCGTCGACGCCGCACATCACGCCGTAGCGGATCCGGCCGACCTTCAGGGTGCTCATCAGGTTCGTGTAGAGCATGTCGAGGAACCAGCCGGCGTCCGGGCCCTGCACGTCGATCTTGCCGAGCGTGGACCCGTCCATCACCGCCACGTCGTTGCGGGCCGCCCGGCATTCGCGCCGGACGGCGTCGGCCATCGACTCGCCGGGCCGCGGGTAGTACCACGGCCGCTTCCACTGGCCGACGTTCTCGAACTCGGCGCCGTGCTCGACGTGCCACGGGTGGATCGTCGTGACGCGCACGGGATCGTGCAGCTCGCCGCGGTTCCGCCCGGCCAGCGCGGCGAACGGGACGGGCGTGTACGGCGGCCGGAACGTCGTCGGCCTGCGGTCGGCGAGCTCGACGCCCAGCGCCTCGGCGGTGATGCCCGCGGCGAGCATGCCGGACGTCCGGCCCTGGTCGTGCGCGGTGCCGATGGTCGTGTAGCGCTTGACGTGCTCCAGCGAGCGCAGCCCGGCGCCGGTCGCGCGCAGGATGTCCGACACTGTCGCGTCGCGCTGCTGGTCCACGAACCGGGTGTCCACTTCGGACTCCGGTGCGGGCACCTGCCAGAGCACCTCGGTCTCCGGCAGCCCTTCGCCGGCGGCCGCACCGACGACGGTCACGCCCGGCAGGTTGCCGGCCGGGACGTACGCCCCCAGCCCGGCGTCGTACCGGAGGGTGCCGCGAGCCTGGCTGTACAGGTGCACGACGGGGTTCCAGCCGCCGGACACGAGCAGCAGGTCACAGGGCACGCGCTCGCCCTGCAGCTCGCCCAGCTTCGCCACGTGGGCGGCCGTGATGTGGGAGCCGCCGTCGGTGCCGATGACACCGTGGCCCTCGCGGGCGTCGACGATCCGCACGATTTCGGCTCCGGCCCCGGCCAGGTCGGAAGCGGCGTCGTACGCGGAGTCGTTGGTGGTGAACACGACCACCCGCTGCCCGGCGAGGACGCCGTAGCGGTTCAGGTACGTCCGCGCGGCGGACGCCAGCATGATGCCCGGGCGGTCGTTGTCCGGGAAGACGATCGGCCGCTCGTGGGCGCCGGTCGCGATGACGATCCGCTTCGCCCGGATCCGCCAGACGCGTTGCCGCGAGATCCGTTCGGGCGCGGCGGGCTCCCCCCGGCGTTCCAGGGCCAGCACGAACCCGTCGTCGTAGATGCCGAACGCCGTCGTGCGCGAAAGGAACCGGACGCCTTCGGGCGCCTCGCCGCCGGGCTGGTCGTCGACCAGGAGCACTCGCCCTTCGGCCGAGGCTGCGGCGGCGCGGCCGGCGGGTCCGGCGCCGATGACCAGGACATCGCAGTGAGCGTGCTTGGCGTCGTACCGCGCCGGGTCCGGTTCGGTGGCGAGCCGCCCCCGGCCGCGCAGGCCCCGCGCTTCCAGGCCGTCGTACAGCTCGACGGTCGTCGCGCTCAGCATCGGCTCGGGGAACGGTTTTTCGATCTGCACCAGTGCGTTCGAGTCCTCGACACCCGCGCCGAAGATGCCGCGCGGCCGGCCGTGCTTGATGCTGGTCGAGACTCGGTGGATGCCGTTGGCCAGCAACGCGGAAGCCAGGGTGTCGCCGAGGAACCCGGTCAGCTCGCGGCCGTCGAAGGTGAACTTGAGCGGGACGCCGGACAGCCGGGTCATGAGATCACCGGCCGGGGCTCGTCGAGGCGGTAGACCGCCAGCAGGTCGTGGGTCCGGGTGTCGCGGACGGCGTTGAACCACCGGCGGCAGCCCGCGGAGTGGCTCCATCGCTCGGCGAACGGCCCGCTGGGGTTCTCCCGGAAGAAGACGAACTTCGCCCACTCCTCATCGGACAGGGCGGACGGGTCCGCCGGGTAGGCGAGGTGGGCCTGGCCGCCGTAGTGGAACTCGGCTTCCTCGCGTGGCCCGCACCAGGGGCAGGGGATCAGCTGCATCGAAGACTCCTAGTGGGCCACGGCGGCGGCGCCGTGCTCGTCGACGAGGGCACCGGTGGTGAACCGGTCGAGGGCGAAGGGCTCGGCGTATTCGTGCGGCTTCCCGCGCGCGACGGTCGCCGCGAAGACGTCGCCGACACCGGGCGTCGCCTTGAAACCGCCGGTGCCCCAGCCGCAGTTGAGGAACAGGTTCTCCACCGGCGTCAGGCCGATGATCGGCGACGCGTCCGGGCTGACGTCGACGATCCCCGCCCACGTCCGCAGCAGGTGCGCCCGCGCGAACACCGGGAACAGCTCCAGCGCGGCGGCCATCTGCTGCTCGATGATGTGGAACGAGCCGCGCTGGCCGTAGCCGTTGTAGCTGTCGATGCCGGCGCCCATCACGAGCTCGCCCTTGTGCGCCTGCGAGACGTAGACGTGCACGGCGTTCGACATGACGACCGTCGGGTGGATCGGCTCCAGCAGCTCCGACACCAGCGCCTGCAACGGGTGTGAGACGAGCGGCAGGTCCAGGCCGACCATCTTCGCCAGCACCGACGAATGCCCGGCGGCGCACAGCGCGACCTTGCCCGCGGCGATCCGGCCCCGCGACGTCTCGACGCCGGTCACGCGTCCGTCCACTGTGGATATCCCGGTGACCTCGCAGTTCTGGATGAGGTCGACGCCCAGTTCGTGCGCGGCGCGGGCGAAGCCCCAGGCCACGTAGTCGTGCTTCGCGATGCCCGCGCGCGGCTGGAAGGTCGCGCCGAGCACCGGGTAGCGGACGTCCGGCGAGGTGTTGACGATCGGGCAGATCTCCTTGACGCCGTCGGCGTCCACCCACTCGGCGTCGATGCCGTTGAGCTTGTTGGCTTCGACCCGGCGGACGCTGTCGCGGACGTCCTGCAGGCTGTGCGCCAGGTTCAGCACCCCGCGCTGGCTGAACAGGATCGGGTAGCCGAGGTCCTCTTCGAGGCCCTCCCACAGCTTCAGGGAGTGCTCGTAGATGCCGGAACTTTCGTCCCAGAGGTAGTTCGACCGGATGATCGTGGTGTTGCGGGCCATGTTGCCGCCCGCGAGCCAGCCCTTCTCCAGCACGGCCACGTTCGTGATGCCGTGCACCTTGGCCAGGTAGTAGGCGGTGGCGAGGCCGTGCCCGCCACCGCCGACGACGATGACGTCGTAACTCCGGCGAGGGTCGGGGTTGTCCCAGAGGAAGTCCGGGTGCTCCGGCAGATCGGTCATCGAGCCTCCTCCGTGGGGTACAGCGGGAACGCTTCGGCGAGCGCGGTGACGCGGGCCCGCAGCTTCTCGACGTCGGAGCCGGGCCGGAGCGCCTCGGCGACGACGTCGGCGGCCTCGCGGAACTCGGCGTCCCCGAAGCCGCGGGTGGCCAGGGCGGGCGTGCCGATCCGCAGCCCGGACGTCACCATCGGCGGCCGGGGGTCGAACGGGACGGCGTTGCGGTTCACCGTGATGCCGACCTCGTGCAGGCGGTCCTCGGCCTGCTTGCCGTCGAGCTCGGAGTTCCGCAGGTCGGCGAGGACGAGGTGGACGTCGGTGCCGCCGGTCAGCACGGAGATGTCCTTCTCGAGCAGCAGCCGCTCGGCCAGGAGCTTCGCGCCGCGCAGCGTGCGTTGCTGGCGCTCGGCGAACTCGGGCTCGGCGGCCATCTTGAACGCGACGGCCTTGGCCGCGATGACGTGTTCGAGCGGGCCGCCCTGCTGGCCGGGGAACACCGCGGAGTTGACCTTCTTGGCCAGTGCCGGGTCGTTCGTCAGCACCACGCCGCCGCGCGGGCCGCCGAGGGTCTTGTGCGTGGTGGTCGTCGTGACGTGCGCGTGCGGCACCGGCGACGGGTGCAGCCCGGCGGCGACCAGCCCGGCGAAGTGGGCCATGTCGACCATCAGGTACGCACCGACCTCGTCGGCGATCTCGCGGAACCGGGCGAAGTCGAGCTGACGCGGGTAGGCCGACCAGCCGGCGATGACCAGCTTCGGCCGGTGCTCCTTCGCCAGCCGCTCGACCTCGGCCATGTCCACCCGATAGTCCTTTTCAGACACTTCGTACGCGGCGACGTCGTAGAGCAGGCCGGAGAAGTTGATCCGCATGCCGTGCGTCAGGTGCCCGCCGTGGGCCAGCGAGAGACCGAGGATCTTGTCGCCGGGCTTGATGAGCGCGGCCATCGCGGCGGCGTTGGCCTGGGCGCCCGAGTGCGGCTGGACGTTGGCGAACCCCGCGCCGAACAGCGCCTTGACCCGGTCGATGGCGAGCTGTTCCACGACGTCGACGTGCTCGCAGCCGCCGTAGTAGCGGCGGCCCGGGTAGCCCTCGGCGTACTTGTTCGTCAGCACCGAGCCCTGGGCCTGCAGCACGGAGAGCGGCGCGAAGTTCTCGGAGGCGATCATCTCCAGCGTCGTCCGCTGGCGGCGCAGTTCGGCGCCGATCGCCTCGGCGACCGACGGGTCGTAGTCCGCCAGGGACCGGTTGAGCACGTGCTGGTCGATCGTCGCGGTCATCAAGGACTCCGTCTGGTCGACTTCTGATATATCAATCGTCGATGTAGGCTAAGCGCCATGCACCCGCAGGTCAATCCCCCGTCCCTGGCGGAACAGGCGTACCTCTTCGTCCGTGATCGCCTGGTCATGCTCGACATCCCGCCCGGCTCCCCCCTCAACGAGGAGGAACTCGGCAGCGAGCTCGGGATGGGCCGGACGCCGATCCGCGAGGCGCTGAAACGGCTGGAGTCCGAACGGCTGGTCGTCGCCTACCCGCGGCGCGGGACGTTCGCCACCGACGTCCACATCTCCGACCTCGCGCACATCTCCGAGGTGCGGCGGACGCTGGAGCCGATGGCGACGGCCGCCGCGGCCGAGCGGGCCACCGCGGCCGACCGGGCCACCCTGACCGAGCTGCGCGCGCAGCTCGACGCCGACGCCCCGGACCGGGACAACGCCGAGCTGCTGCGCACCGACCTCGCCCTGCACCGGGCGATCTACCGGTGCGTGCACAACCCGTTCCTGGAGGACACGCTGATCCGGTACGACAACCTCGCCACCCGGATCTGGTGCGTGTTCGTGCCCCGGCTGTCCGGGATGGCCGGCCACGTCCACGAGCACGTCCCGCTCCTCACCGCGATCATCGAGGGCGACGGCGAGAAGGCCGCCGCTCTCACGCTCGAGCACGTCACCGGGTTCGAGGCCGCCATCCGGGCGTTGATCTAGACCGCCAGCCTCGCCCGGACCCAGTCGTGGAACGCGCCGATGTGGTGCTCGCTGGGCACGAGGACACCGCCTCCTGCGTACGAGCGGGAGTCCATCGACAGCTGGCAGCGCTCGCACGCCTCGAAGTCCTGCAGGTTGACGCGGTGGAACAGCTCGACCGACCGGGAGAGATCCTTGCCCGATGCGACGACTTCGGGCAGGTAGAGCCAGTCGCAGCGGACCAGCGTCCGGTCGGGTGCCAGCGGGAACATCCGGTGCAGGATCACGTGGTCGGGGACGAGGTTGACGAAGACGCCGGGCTTGATGGTGATCGCGTAGTACTTGCGGTCCTGGGCTTCGGTGACACCGGGCAGGCGGTCGACGCCTTCGGAGCCGTCGACGGTGAAGCCCTTGATCTCGCCGCCGAACTCGGCGCCGTGGCCGACGTAGTACTGCGCGGCGTAGCCGTCGGCGAACTCCGGGAGCACCTCGGTGAGCTCCGGGTGGATCGTCGCGCAGTGGTAGCACTCCATGAAGTTCTCGATGATCTGTTTCCAGTTCGCCTTCACGTCGTACTCGATGCGCTTGCCGAGCGCGAGGCCGTCGATGCCGTAGGCGTCGATCTCTCCTGCGCCGCCGAGCCGTTCGGTGACCGCGCCGATCACGGTCTCTTCGAACGACGGCGGCTCGCCGGCCAGGCAGACCCAGGCGTACCCGAGCCATTCGCGCAGGTGCAGCCGGGTGAGGCCGAACTCGGTGCGGTCGACGTCCGGCATGCCGGTGAGGTTCGGCGCGGCGATCAGCTTGCCGTCGAGCCCGTACGTCCAGGCGTGGTACGGGCACTGGAAGGCCCGCTTGACCGTGCCGCTCTCGGACGTGCAGAGCCGGGCGCCGCGGTGGCGGCAGACGTTGAGGAACGCGTTCAGCTTCCCGTCCCGGCCGCGTGAGACGAGCACGCTTTCCTTGCCGATCTGCACGGTCTCGAACGACCCCGGTCCGGCCAGGTCGGCGCTGCGCACGGCGCAGAACCAGTCCGCCTCGAAGATCTTCGCCTGCTCCAGCGCGAAGATCGCCGGATCGGTGTAGTGGCTGCCGGGCAAGGTGGCGAGCAGGCTGGGCGGCAGATCGGTTGTGGTCACCGGCGTGGTCCTCTCCGCGGATCAGGACGGGAGTAGTTGCGCAGAACGCGGCTTGTTGCTCACTCCGGAACAGAGTGACTGCCGCCGCGCACGGCTGTCAACAAGTTCGGGCCGCCGGTCCCTCGATCGCCCGCCGGAACAGCGTTTCGATCTCCTCGCGGGTAGGACGGGGGTCAGCCAAGGCGGCTTGCATCAGGAGGCCGCAGAACAACCCCGCCAGCAGCCGGCCGGTAAGCGGGTCGGTGCGGGAGCCGAAGAACGCGATCAGCGCGTCGTCCCAGGCCGCGCTCGCCTTGCGCAGGGCCGGCCGGTGCAGGGCCGCGACGTAGAGGTCGTACTCGACCACCGTGTCCCGGTACTGCTCGTTGATGTAGCCCATCACCAGGTCGGCCAGCGCCGCGGCGAAGTCGGCGTCCGGCGGCAGCGCCGACTCCCACTCCTTCAGCGCGTGGACGTTCTTCTCCGCCGCCTCGTGCAGGGCGACTTCCAGCAGGTCGTCCAGGGTCGCGAAGTGGTAGGTCGTCGAGCCCAGCGGCACCCCGGCGGCCGCCGCGACGGCCCGGTGGGTGACCCCGTCGATCCCCCGCTTGGCGACCACCTCGATCGCCGCCTGGGCGATCCGCGCCCGCCGTTCCGGGTCGTTCGGACCGCGGCGCCGGGCCGCGGCCGGTTCCGTGTTCGACATCGGTGTCGAGCCCCCTTGTGGACATCTGTACACGCTTCGCGTACAAATGTACGCACTCTGGACGCGAAGCAGCCACTACCGCTCTGGGAAGGGGCCGCATGTTCGATGTGCTGAACCCTGCGACCGGCGAGGTCATCGAGACCGTCGCCGAGGCGAGCCGCGAGGAGGTCGACGCCGCCGTGCAGGCGGCGCGAAGGGCGTTCGACGACGGCCCGTGGCGGCGGACGACCGCCACCGAGCGCGGTGAGCTGCTGCGCCGGACCGCCGGCCTTCTGGTCCGCGACCGCGAGGAGCTGGCCCGCACCGAGAGCCTCGACACCGGCAAGACGCTGGGCGAAGGCCGCATCGACATCGACGACGTGACGAACGTCTTCCGCTACTACGCCGACCTCGCCGACAAGGACGCCGGACGCCTGGTCGACGCGGGCAGCGCGACCGTCGTCAGCCGGATCGTGCACGAACCGGTGGGCGTCTGCGCGCTCATCGCGCCGTGGAACTACCCGCTGCTGCAGATGTCGTGGAAGGTCGCGCCGGCGCTGGCCGCGGGCAACACCGTGGTCCTCAAGCCCAGCGAAGTCACCCCGCTGACCACGATCAAGCTCGTCGCGCTCCTGGAGGAGGCCGGCACGCCGCCCGGCGTCGTCAACCTGCTGCTCGGCGACGGCCGCGTCGGCGCGGCGATGGTCGAGCACCCGGGCGTCGACCTGGTCTCCTTCACCGGCGGCTACTCGACCGGCGAGAAGATCATGACGGCCGCCGCGAAGGGCGTCCGCCGGGTCGCCCTCGAGCTGGGCGGCAAGAACCCGAACGTCGTTTTCGACGACGCCGACTACGAAACCGCGCTCGACTACGCCCTGATGGCGGCCTTCGTCCATTCCGGACAGGTCTGTTCGGCGGGCGCGCGGCTGATCGTCCAAGAGGGAATCCACGACCGGTTCGTGGCCGACCTCGCCGACCGCGCCGACCGGATCCGGGTCGGCGACCCGCTCGACCCCGCCACCGAAACGGGCGCACTCGTCTCGGCGCAGCACCGCGCCAAGGTCGAGGGCTACATCGAAAGCGCTCTCGCGGAGGGCGCCAAGCTCCGGGCGGGCGGCAATCGGCCCGAAGGCCCGGAGTGCGAACGCGGTTTCTTCCTGCGCCCCACCGTTTTCTCCGACTGCACGAGGAAGATGACGATCGTCCGGGAAGAGGTCTTCGGCCCGGTCGTCACCGTGGAACGCTTCACCGAAGAGGCCGACGCGATCGCGCTGGCCAACGACACCGAGTACGGGCTCGCCGGGGCCGTGTGGACGTCGGACGCGTCCCGCGCCCAGCGCGTCGCCGGGGCCCTGCGCCACGGCACCGTGTGGATCAACGACTACCACCCCTACCTGCCGCAGGCGGAGTGGGGTGGTTTCGGCAAATCGGGCATCGGCCGCGAGCTCGGGCCGTCCGGGCTGGCCGAATACCAGGAGAGCAAGCACGTCTACCAGAACATCGATCCCGTTCCGCAGCACTGGTTCAAAGGCTAGACATTCCCTCCCCCACCACGTGAGGACGCATGCCATGACCACTCAGGAAATACCGGCGGGCGGGGGGCCTGCTGCCGACGACTCCTCCGAACTCGAAAAGTTCGGCTACCGCCAGGAACTCGAACGCTCGCTCGGGTCGTTCTCCAGCTTCGCCGCCGGGTTCAGCTACATCTCCATCCTCACCGGCGTGTTCCAGCTCTTCTTCTTCGGCTTCGGGTCGGGCGGGCCGGCGTTCATCTGGACGTGGCCGCTGGTCTTCCTCGGCCAGCTCTGCGTCGCCCTGTGCTTCGCCGAGCTCGCCGGGCAGTTCCCGCTCGCCGGCTCGGTGTACCAGTGGGCCAAGCAGATCGCGAAACCGGCGACGTCGTGGCTGGCCGGCTGGATCATGATCATCGGCGCGATCGTGACGGCGGCGGCCGTCGCGGTCGCCTACCAGATCATCCTGCCGCAGGTGTCGACCGCGTTCCAGATCGTCGGCAGCGACGACGACGCCGGCCTGACGTCGACGCCCGGCGGCGCGCAGAACGCCATCATCCTGGCCCTGGTGCTGGTCGTGTTCGCCACGATCGTCAACATCATCGGCGTCAGGCTGATGGCGAAGATCAACAACTTCGGGGTCGCGGTCGAGCTCGGCGCGAGCGTCCTGCTGGTGATCGCGCTGGCCATCCACATCAAACGCGGCCCCGGCCTGGTCTTCGACACCGCCGGCACCGGTGAGGGTCACTCGTTCGGCTACCTCGGGGCGTTCCTGGTGGCGTCGCTGAT
Organism: Amycolatopsis sp. NPDC051102; assembly: GCF_040682815.1. Classification (NCBI taxonomy): domain Bacteria; kingdom Bacillati; phylum Actinomycetota; class Actinomycetes; order Pseudonocardiales; family Pseudonocardiaceae; genus Amycolatopsis; species Amycolatopsis sp. NPDC051102. Next base: position 26,957 of record NZ_JBFBBT010000027.1, on the reverse strand, counting down.
GAGCGCGTACGTCTTCTACGGCTTCGACACCGCGGGCTCGCTGGCCGAGGAGACCACCCAGCCGCGGCGGCACGCGCCCCGCGCGATCCTCCGGGCGATCACGGCCGCGTTCATCGTCGGCGGGCTGATCATGCTGTTCGGCATGATGGCCGTCGGCGACCTGAGCGCCAAGGAGCTGAGCACGTCCGGCATGCCGTACCTGCTGAAGAGCACCCTGGGCGAGGGGCTCGGCGACGCGTTCCTGATCTGCTCGGCGATCGCCATCACCGTCTGCTGCCTCGCCGTGCAGACCGCGGCGATCCGGATGACCTGGGCGATGGCCCGCGACGGCCGCCTGCCGTTCAGCCGCGCGATGGCGAAGGTCTCGCCGCGCTCCAAGACGCCGGTGCTGCCCGCGCTGCTCACCGGCGGCCTCACGATCGTGGTGCTGCTGATCAACCTGGGCAACCAGCGGGCGTTCTTCATCCTGACCTCGACGGCGATCATCCTGTTCTACATCCCCTACCTGATGGTCACCGGCCCGATGCTCGTCCGGCGCCTGCGCGGCGGCTGGCCGCGCCCGGAGCACGGCCCGTACTTCAAGCTGGGCCGCTGGGGCACGCTGGTGAACCTGGTCGCGGTGGTCTACGGCGCCGGGATGACGATCAACCTGATCTGGCCGCGGCCCGAGGTCTACGGCTCCGACCACTGGTACTTCCAGTGGGGCGCGGTGATCGTCACCGGGCTGATCGTGATCATCGGTGCGATCATGCTGTACGTCCGGCGCCACACCTGGGGTTCGTCGCACACGAGCCCCGAGCACATGCCGGACAACGCCCCGGACACCCTGCCCGGCTGAGGAGGACGCATGAGTTCCGGAACCTACGACTTCGTCATCGTCGGCGGTGGCTCGGCGGGCTGTGCGCTGGCGAACCGGCTCTCGGCCGACCCGGCGAACAAGGTCCTCGTCCTGGAGGCGGGCCGGTCGGACTACAAGTGGGACGTCTTCATCCACATGCCGGCCGCACTGACCTTCCCGATCGGGTCGAAGTTCTACGACTGGGGCTACCGCAGCGAGCCCGAGCCGTACATGAACCGGCGGCGCATCTACCACGCGCGCGGCAAGGTGCTCGGCGGGTCGTCCAGCATCAACGGGATGATCTTCCAGCGCGGCAACCCGATGGACTACGAGCGCTGGGCGAGCGATCCCGGGATGTCCACTTGGGACTACGCGCACTGCCTGCCGTACTTCAACCGGATGGAGAACTGCCTCGCGGATCCGCCGGACGGCCCGTGGCGCGGCCACGACGGGCCGCTGGAACTGGAGCGCGGGCCGGCGTCGAACCCGTTGTTCACCGCGTTCTTCGACGCCGCCGAGGAAGCGGGTTACCCGCGCACCGACGACGTCAACGGCTACCGGCAGGAGGGCTTCGCGGCCTTCGACCGGAACGTCCGGAAAGGACGGCGGCTGTCGGCGGCGGGTGCGTACCTGCACCCGGTGATGGACCGGCCGAACCTCACGGTGAAGACGCGCGCGTTCGTGTCGCAGATCCTCTTCGACGGCACGCGCGCGGTCGGCGTCGAGTATTCCCAGGGTCGCGGGGTGCCTGCCGAGGTGTACGGCAAGGAGATCATCCTCTGCGGCGGCGCGATCAACACCCCGCAGCTGCTGCAGCTGTCCGGCGTCGGGAACGCGGCGGAGCTGGAGAAGCTCGGCATCGACGTCGTGAAGGACCTGCCGGGCGTCGGCGAGAACCTGCAGGACCACCTGGAGGTGTACATCCAGTACGCCTGCAAGCAGCCGGTGTCGATGCAGCCGTCGCTGGCGAAGTGGAAGCGGCCCTACATCGGCGCGCAGTGGCTGTTCCTGCGGTCCGGACCGGCCGCCACCAACCACTTCGAAGGCGGCGGGTTCGTCCGGTCCAACGACGAGGTGAAGTACCCGAACCTGATGTTCCACTTCCTGCCGGTGGCGATCCGCTACGACGGCTCGGCCCCCACGGAAGGGCACGGCTACCAGGTGCACGTCGGCCCGATGTACGCCGACACGCGCGGCTCGGTGAAGATCACCTCGACCGACCCGCGGCAGCACCCGGCGATCAAGTTCAACTACCTGTCGACCGAAACCGACCGCCGCGAGTGGGTCGAAGCGGTGCGGGTGGCGCGGAAGATCCTCAACCAGCCCGCGCTGGACCCGTACAACGGCGGGGAGATCTCGCCCGGACCGTCCGTGGAAACCGACGAAGAGATCCTCGACTGGGTCGCCAAGGACGCCGAGACCGCGCTGCACCCGTCGTGCACGACCAAGATGGGCGTGGACGACATGGCGGTCGTCGACCCGCAGAGCATGCGGGTGCACGGCACCGAGGGCCTGCGCGTGGTCGACGCGTCGGTGATGCCCTACATCACCAACGGCAACATCTACGCGCCGGTGATGATGACCGCCGAGAAGGCCGCCGACCTGATCCTCGGCAACACCCCGCTCGCCCCGATCAAGACGCCGTTCTACCGGCACGGCGAGAACGCCGCCAAGTAGCCGAGCGGGCACTTTCACGTGAAAGTGCCCTCCCCGGGGCGGGGCGGGGGCGGGTGGGTGGGGCCCCCCGGGCACGCCGGGGCCCCCCGGGACCCGGTGACCCGCCCGCGCAAAACCACCCCCAACCCC
>NZ_JBFBBT010000027.1:0-24303 GCF_040682815.1 Amycolatopsis sp. NPDC051102 | reverse complement strand
TCCCGGGCTGGTGGGCGTGCGGTATCGGGCACTTTCACGTGAAAGTGCCGCCCCGGGCCTTCGGCGTGCCCGCGATCTCCGTTGACCGGCAACGGAACTACCCACGCGTATCCCCTTGACGCGGCTGCGCGCCGGACTCAGACTTGTTGCGTATCACGGTTGATGTTCCCCTCTGCGCAACTACCGGAGGCGTCATGATTCGCGCGTGCACGGTCGACGAGCTGCCGGCCGGTGAGTCCGTCCGGATCCCCGGGCCGCCCGCCATCGCGGTGTTCCGCACCGAGGACGGCGAGCTGTACGCCATCGGCGACACGTGCACCCACCAGGACGCCTCCCTGGCCGACGGCTGGCTCGAAGGCTGCTTCGTCGAGTGCCCGCTGCACGCGGCGCAGTTCGACCTGCGCACGGGCGTGCCGACGTGCCTGCCGGCGAAGGAACCGGTGCGCACGTACACCGTGGTCGTCGACGAGGGCGTCGTCTACGTCGAGGGCGTGGCCGACGAGGACGCCGCGTGAAGCGCATCGCGGTCGTCGGCGCGTCGCTCGCCGGGGTCCGCGCGGCGCAGGAGCTGCGCGCGCAGGGGTACGACGGCGGGATCGTGCTGATCGGCGCGGAAGCGCACCTGCCCTACGACCGGCCGCCGCTGTCCAAGGGCTTCCTCGCCGGGACGGCGGCACGCGAGTCCCTGGACCTGCTCGACGCCGGCGACCTGGCGTCGCTGGCCCTGGACTTCCGGCTCGGCGTGCAGGCGACGGCGCTGGAGCCGGCCAACCGCCGGGTCGTCCTGTCGGACGGCACCTCGGTGCACGCGGACGGCGTCGTGATCGCCACCGGCGGCCACGCGCGCACACTGCCGGGCTTCGAGGGCGCTTCGGTGTTGCGGACGGTCGACGACGCGGTCGCGTTGCGGTCCGCGTTGGTGCCCGGGGTGCGGGTGGCGATCGTCGGCGCGGGGTTCATCGGGGCGGAGGTGGCCTCGACCTGCCGATCGCTGGGCCTCGACGTGGTCGTCCTGGAGGCACTGGCCGCGCCGCTGGCCCCGGTGCTGGGCCCCGAGCTGGCGGCTGTGTGCGCCCGCTTGCACCTCGACAACGGCACGGACCTGCGCTGCGGCGTCCAGGTAACCGGCCTGTCACCGGCCGGCGTCTCGCTGGCGTCCGGTGAGGTCGTCCCGGCCGACGTGGTCGTGACGGGCGTCGGGATGGTGCCGGCGACCGGGTGGCTGGCCGGGTCCGATTTGAAGGTCGGCAACGGCGTCCACACGGACGCGGGACTGGTCACCGGGCTCCCCCAGGTGGTCGCGGTGGGCGACGTGGCCCGGTACGGCGGGCGGCGGCACGAGCACTGGACGAACGCGTCGGAGCAGGCACCGGTGGCGGTGGCCAACCTCCTGGCCGGCCACACCGCCCGGACCTACACCCCGAGCGGATACGTGTGGTCGGACCAGTATGCGGGCACGTTGCAGCTGGCCGGCCACCCACGCCCGGACGACACGCTCTCGTTCGTCGACGGCGACCCGGCGTCGGATTCGTTCGTGGCGACGTTCTCACGCGACGGCTTAGTGGTGGCGGTCTTCGCGTGGAACAACGCCAAGCTGTTCAACCGCCTCCGACGCCAGGTGCTGCGCCGCCCGGCGGTCGTCTGAAAGTCTCAACCGGCGGTTCAAGGATACGCTTCAGGGGTATGGAGCTGGGTCTTGACGAGCTGCGGGCGTTGACGGGCTGGGCGGCATCGTGTGCGGCCCGGGTGCTGCCGCTGACCGCGGACGACCCCCGCCCGGCGGCAGCGATCGCGGCGGCGCGGGAGTTCGCTTCGGGAGGCCCGCGGACAAAGGCGTTGCGCACGGCGGCCTGGGAGGCGCTGGCGGCAGCGGGTTCGGCGCCCGGCCCGGCGGCCGCAGCAGCGGCCCGCGCCGCGGTGGGCGCAGCCGGGGCGGCGTACTTGCACCCGTTGGAGTCACCGCACCAGGTGAAGCACATCGTCGGCCCGGCCCAGCAGGCGGCGCTGGCACGCGAGCTGGCGGGCGGTTCCGCGGAGGCGGAGATCGAGTGGGCGCTGTCGCAGGCCCCACCGGAGGTGCGAGCCCTCCTGCGCAAGTTCCCGCCGGGCAAACCGGGCCGCACCCGCCTGGGCGAGCTGCACCGCAGGCTGGAGTCCGCCCTGCGCGGCTGACGTGCCGAGCTAGCCGGCTTTCTTGTCCCGCAGCATGGTGCGGACCGCGCGGACGACGGGGTCGATACCCGAAGGCGGCAGCCTGACCTGCCGGTCGGGATGGTGCTCGTCGGAAATGCCGAAGACGATCCTGGTCCGGTCGCCGCTGGCGACGACCAGCTGGAACTCGTGCAGCAACGCCTTTTCGAACCGGAGGCCGCCCTCGTCTTCCGCGGGCAGGTCGCTGCCGTCGCTGACCGCCGTCAAGACCGCGACCACGTCCGCGTAGTGGTACTCGTGGGTCTCCTCCTGGAACAGCCCGGCGACGCGCAGGTCGATCACACAGCGGTACAGGGCCAGGTGGTAGTCGGTCGGGCAGAGCACGAGGACGGCGTACCGGGAGAACCGCCAGACCCCGTCACCGCCGCGCATCGCCCGGGACGTCGGAACCGGGCCCGTGACGACGAGCGGCTCCCGCGGTGCCGCGCCGAGCCCGGGACCGGCCAGCGGGTCCCAGTCGGCGGGCTCCAGCTCGAGGTCCTCGGCGGTCAGGTCGAGCCGGTCCAAGGCGCGCCGCCGGACCTTGGCGAGCTCGTGGTCGCGGATCTTGTCGATGATCGCGTCCCGCGGCTTGGGCAGCGCTGCCTCGCTGGCGTCGCGGTAAGCCTCGTACAGCGGCAGGCCGCGCGCCAACGCGCCGACGCCGAGGGCGATCACCCCGATCCCGGGCAACCAAGCATCGACGACGGCGATGAGCACGCCGAGCACGATCAGCGCGGCCCCGCCGCCGGCGTACATCCAGACGCGCGTCCGTTCCTCCGCCGTGGGCACCCGCGCGAAGTACCGGTCGACGATCTCCCGGCGGTCGTCGGCGGTCTCGGACAGCGTCATCGTCCGGTCTCCCATCCCCGGTGCGCGGCGGCGAGCAGCTGCCACACCCGGTTCTCCGGGGCGCTGAGGTGGTCGAGGATCCGCCGGACCTGCTCCGGTTCCGTCGCGGCCACGAGCGCGGGCACCAGCTCGGAGACACCGCCGCCCCGCTCCCAGCACCGGCCGCGGTCTTCGTCGATCAGCAGCAGGAGCAGCCGCGCGTGCGGGAGGAGCACGACGCGGCGGAGACCGTCACGGACGGCGGTCAGCTCCCGGTTCGACCTGACCCGGTGCGGCCGCCGGCCGCGAAGGAGCGCGAGGGCACAGAGGAAGTCCAGCTCGGGATCCGCCGCCGCCCGGCGGGCCTGCCCGAGCTGCGCGATGGCCGTCTCGTAGTCCTTGCGGTCCAGGGCCCGCTCGCCCTCGGCCCGGAAGTCGGGCTGGACGGCCTCGTGGTGGTGCACCTCGCTCAGGTGCACGTGCCCGACGCTGCCGGCTTGGACGACGTTGCCGTGCACGTCACCGCGCACGACGTTGCTGGTGCTCTCCCCGGGCTCTTCCATGGCCCTACAGTCGCCGGGGCGTGCGGCGATGTTCCGCACCAGGCCGGTCGGGTCCCGGATTCAGCCGATCGGCCGAACCGGGGCGTCAGAGCGAGAGTTCGTCCAAATCGGACTCCAGCCGCGCCCGCCAGGTCCACCGCCGCTCCGTCGTGTCGGCCCCCTCCGGTGCCGGCGGCCCCATCGGCAGCGCCGGGTCCGTCACCCCGAACGTCACCCGGTACGCCAGCACCGACGCCGCCGTGCGGATCCACGCGTCACCCGACGTCCCCGACGGCGGTGCCACCCCCAGCGCGTTGCCGAACCACATCGGCAGCAGTGCGCTCGACCCCAGTGCGTCCGTGATCCGCGTCCGCAACCGCACCTGCAGGTCGTGCCACGCTCGTTCGGCTCGCTCCAGCTGGGGGACCACCCGGGCCTCGACCGCGTCCGCCTCGCGCAACGACAAGCGGGCCGTCTCCGCCGCCGCCGAAGCCGCCGGGATCTCTTCGTCCAGCAGCGTCCGGCGCCGGGTCGACAACGCCCGCAACGACGATTCCGCGTCGCCGCGAGCGCGAGAAGCACGGTCCGTCGACGCCAGGACGCGGATCACCTCCAGCAGGTCGGCGTCGCACCGGGAAAGCGCTGCGCGGACCGCGTCCAGGTGCGCGATCTCCTCCGCGTACCTGGCTCGCTGGTCCTTCGTCACCAGCTCCTTGTGCAGGTCGTCCCAGCGGGCCGCCTCCGCCGCGAGGGCGCGCGTCTCCGGGCCGACGTCGTCGAGGTCCGCCTGCGGTACTCCGTCCGCGACGCGGACCGCGCGCTCCAGGACACGGACCTGTTGCTGCAGCCGCTCCAGCTGCCTCCCGAGCAGGGCGATCCGGTCGTCCGGGGCGCCGCTCTCGAGGCGCTCGGTCAGGTCGGCGACGTCCTGGCCCAGCCGGTCGTCGGCCTCGCGCAGCCCGTCGACCGCCGCGAACAGCTCGTCGAGGTCGCGGCGCGCCGGATCCGCCGGCTCGGCGTACTCCTGCGAGAACTCCGGGTCATCGCCGTAGGTCGCGTAGCCGTGGCTCACGGGATCCGGCTTTCCCGCCACAGCAGCGCGAGCGTGCCCGCGACGCCCAGCGCCGTCAGGATCGTGCAGACGACGGTCCCGGACCACGGCGGCAGCGCGCCCACCAGCAGCACCGCCGTGACGCTGCCCGTCCACGCCGCCCGCGTCCGCTCGCGGATGACCGGCCCGGACCGCCGTACCGGGGCGAACCCGATCCACCACCCCGCGCCGAACAACGGCACCAGCAACAGCAGCCACAGCGGCGAAAGCACCTCGAACAGCACCAGCGCCCCGGCGACCAGGGGCACCAGCACGGGCGCGGCCGCGAACCAGACGACCGCGCGCTGCGTCGCCGCATGCCGGGACTCGAGCTCCGCGTTCGCGAGCCGGTGCTCGGCCTCGTCGAACGCCCGCTCGGCGTCGAGCAGCCGGTGGGCCGCCGCCACGAGCTCGTCCATCGCCTCGACGTCCTCGGGCGGGGGCGCCAAGCCGTCCCGCAGGTCCTGCTTGAGCCGGGCGACGCGCCCCTCCGCCAGGTCGCGGTCGTGCTGCGCCGGAGTCGTCACGCGCCCACTTTAGGTGCCGCCACCGGCCCCACCGGCCAACTCGGCCGGTGAGTCGTCACAGGTCGCCGAGGGCGGTGACCGGTGACTCGACGCAGTCGGCGACGAACCGCAGGAACCCGCCGGCCGTGCCGCCGTCGCAGACGCGGTGGTCGAAGGCCAGCGTGAGCTCGCAGACCTTCCGGACCGCCAGTGCGCCGTCGACCACCCACGGCCGGTCGATGATCCGGCCGATGCCGAGGATCGCCGCCTCGGGGTGGTTGATGATCGCGGCCGAGCCGTCGACGCCGAAGACGCCGTAGTTGTTCACCGTGAACGTGCCGCCGGTGAGGTCCGCGGGCGCGAGCTTGCCGTCCCGGGCGGTCCGCGCGCGGTCGCCGATCGCCGCCGACAGCTCGCGCGTCGACAACGCACCGGCGTCCCGCACGACCGGCACCACCAGGCCGCGGTCGGTCTGCGCGGCGAAACCCAGGTGGATCTGCTCCAGCACCACGATCTCGTCACCCTCGACCCGCGAGTTCAGCTCGGGGTACTTGCGCAGCCCCGCGACGGCGAACCGCGCGATCAGCCCGAGCAGGCTCACCGGCCGGTCGGTCCCGGCGTTCAGCGCGGCCCGCGCGGCGACCAGGCCGGTCGCGTCGACGTCCACCCACACCGTGGCCTCGGGAATCTCCCGCCGGGACGTCGTGAGCTTGTCGGCGACGGCCTTGCGCACCCCGGTCAGCGGGATCCGCCTGCCGCCCCCGGCCGGCTTCCGCAGCAGCGCTTCGACGTCGGCGCGGCGGATGATCCCGTCCGGGCCGGTGCCGTGGACCTTCGCCAGGTCGATCCCGTTGTCCGCGGCCAGCTTCCGGACGAACGGCGAGATCACCCCGGGCGCCTGCTTCGGCCGCGCGGGCGCCGGGGCACTCACCGGACGCCGGACGCGCTTGCGCCGCGTCGTGGGCGCGGTGCCGTACCCGATCAGGACGTTGCCGCTGCCGGCAGACGTGGTGACACCGGGTTCGGCGAACCCGCCGACGCTCAGCAGCGGCGCCCCGACCGGCAGCAGCTGGCCCGGCTCGCCGTGCAGCGCGGACACCACGCCGGCGAACGGCACCGGCACCTCGACCGCCGCCTTCGCCGTCTCGACCTCGACGACGACCTGGTCGACGTCGACGGTGTCGCCGACCTTGACCCGCCAGTCCACGATCGCCGCCTCGGTCAGGCCTTCGCCGAGGTCCGGCAGCAGGAAGTCAGGCACCGGCCACCACCGGCGTGTCGGCCCACTGCAGGCGCGCGATCGTGTCGAGGATCCGGTCGACGTCCGGCAGCTGGTGGCGCTCGAGCTTCGGCGCCGGGTACGGGATGTCGAGCCCGGTGACCCGCAGGACGGGCGCGTGGAGCTGGTGGAAGCACTGCTCGGTGACGCGCGCGACGACCTCGGCGCCGTAGCCGCCGAAGCCGGCGGCCTCGTGCACGACGACCGCGCGCCCGGTGCGGCGCACGGATGCGGTCACGGTCTCGTCGTCGAACGGCGACAGCGAGCGCAGGTCGACGACCTCGACGTCCCAGCCCTCGGCCGTCGCGGCTTCGGCGGTCTCCAGCGCGGTGGCGACCATCGGGCCGTAGGCGATGAGCGTGACGTCCTTGCCGTGGCGCCGGATCACGGCCTGGTCCATGGCGGGGCCGCTGCGGGTGAAGGTGACTTCTTCGCTCGACCAGTAGCGGCACTTCGGTTCGAGGAAGATCACCGGGTCGGGCGACTCGATGGCGTCGCGAAGCAGGTCGTAGGCGTCCTGCGCGGTGCCCGGCGTGACGACGCGCAGGCCGGGGGTGTGCGTGTAGTACGCCTCGCTGGAGTCGCAGTGGTGCTCGACGCCGCCGATGCCGCCGGCGTACGGGATCCGGATGACCATCGGCAGTTCCAGCGCGCCGCGCGTGCGGTTGCGCAGCTTCGCGACGTGCGAGGTGATCTGCTCGAAGGCGGGGTAGGCGAAGGCGTCGAACTGCATTTCGACGACCGGGCGGAAGCCGCCCATGGCCATCCCGACGGCGAACCCGACGATGCCGGACTCGGCGAGCGGGGTGTCGAAGCAGCGGTCCTCGCCGAAGTCGGCGGTGATGCCGTCGGTGACGCGGAAGACGCCGCCGAGCGTGCCGACGTCCTCGCCGAACACGAGGACGCGGTCGTCGTCCTTGAGGGCGTCCCGCAGGGCCGCGTTGAGCGCCTGCGCCATGGTGGTCGTCATCAGGCCTCCAGTTCGGCTGCGAGGGCCGCCCGCTGCCGCTGCAGCTGGCGGGTCGGTTCGGCGTAGACGTGGTCGAACAGCGACAGCGGGTCGAGCTCGGGCTCGGCGTTCAGCGTGTCGCGGACGGACTGGGCGAACACCTCGGCGTCGGCCGCGAACTGCTCGATCTCGCTGTCCTGCAGGAGGTTCCGGCTCTTGAGGTGCGTTTCGAGCCGCTTGAGCGGGTCCGCTTCGCGCCACTTCGCGACTTCGTCGGCGTCGCGGTAGCGAGTGGCGTCGTCGGCGTTGGTGTGGGCGTCGATGCGGTAGGTGTGGGCCTCGACGAGAACGGGGCCGTTGCCTTCGCGCGCGTGCTTCACGGCGTCGTCGAGGACGGCCAGGACGGCGACGGCGTCGTTGCCGTCGACCTGCTCCGAGCGCATGCCGTAGCCGATGCCCTTGTACGCCAGCGCGGCCGCGGCGCTCTGCTTCTCGAAGGGCACCGAGATGGCGAAGCGGTTGTTCTGCACGAAGAACACGACAGGCGCCTTGAAGACGGCCGCGAAGTTGAGCGCTTCGTGGAAGTCGCCTTCGCTGGTGGCGCCGTCCCCGATGAGCGCGAGCGCGACGGCGTCTTCGCCACGTCGCTGCATCGCGTGCGCGAGACCGGCGGCATGCAGCGTCTGCGTCGCGAGCGGAGTGCACTGCGGCGCTACGCGCGTCTCGACCGGGTTGTAACCGCAGTGCGCGTCGCCGCGAAGCAGCGTCAGCACTTCGCCGGGCTTCAAGCCGCGGGCGACGAGGGCGACGGAGTCGCGGTAGGTGGGGAAGAGCCAGTCCTTGGCTTCGAGGGCGAGCGCGGCGGCGACCTGGCAGGCTTCCTGCCCGGCGCTGGAGGGGTAGACGGCGAGGCGGCCCTGCTTGGTGAGCGCGGTCGCCTGGACGTCGAACCGGCGGCCCAGGACCATCAGCCGGTAGGCCTCTTTGAGCCGCTCCTCGGCGGGCTCGCCGAACCCGCCGTGCTCGTCGGCCCGGCTCCCGTCTTCGGCGACGAACCGCACCGGGGTAGCGGACGGCAGCAGGGTCTCAGCGGCCATGACGCACACCACCTCTCGCAGACATATGATGCTGAAATGGTGGTTCTCGGCGGTGTTGTGTTCAAGGGTTGGCGGAAATGAGTGACAAACGGTCTCCCGAGACCGCTCGCGCGGACCAAACGTCCACCGATGCCCTGGCTCACGGCGCGCTGACGGGACGAACGGTCCCGGCCCTGGACGAGGTCGACCGGGCGATGCTGGCGGAGCTGTCGGCGGACGGCCGCCTGGCGGTGCGCGCGTTGGCGGAGCGCCTGCACATCTCGCGGACGAACGCGTACGCCCGGTTGGAGCGCCTGCTGGCGGAGGAAGTGATCACGGGCTTCGGCGCCCGGATCGACCCGCGCCGGGCGGGTCTGGGGACATCGGCGTACATCATGGTGACGGTGGAGCAGACGTCCTGGCGCACGATGGCGACGGACCTGCACGAGATCCCGTACGTCGACCACGTGGCCCTGGTGGGCGGCGACTTCGACATCCTGCTGCTGGTCCGCACACCGGACAACTCGACGCTGCGCGACGTGGTCCTCGAGCGGCTGCAGGCCCTGGAGGGAGTCCGGTCGACGCGGACGTGGTTGATCTTCGAGGAACTGCCGGGGTCGGTGCTGGGCTGACGGGTCAGTCGAGATCCTCGTACTCGGGCCGCGGCTTCCACTCCGGCGGGGCGTACGGGACGCCGTCCAGGGTGCAATCCACGAACCGGACTTCCTCACTGAACGTCACCTGCTTGAAGTCGGTGTTCCCGCCGAACTCGACGTTGATGAACCAGCCGTCCCTCGCGAAGGTCACCTCCACGAACCGGGCATCGCGCCCGAAGTCCACCCCCGGCAGGTAAGCCGCATCCGAGAACGCCGCGCCGGAGAAGTCGGCGCGGCCGTCGAACGCTGCCTCGCTGAAGATGACCTTCCCGGCGAACCGGGCCTTCTCGAACCGCGCGTCACGCCGGAACCGCGCACGGCGGAACACCGTCGCCCCGAAGAACGCGGCTTCGTCGAACCTCGCGTCGGCGAGGAACGTGACGCGGTCGAACCGGGTGCTGTCCGAGAACTCCGCTTCCGCGAACCACGCCTCCCCCTCGAAGACCGCGTCGTCGAACCTCGTGCTGCCCCGGAACTTGATGCCCAGCATCGACGTCTGCCCGAGGAACCTGGCTCGCGCGAAGTTCGCGTTCCGCAACGAACAGTCGTGGAACTTCAGATCGATCAAGACGGCTCCGCGGAGATCGAGATCGAGGTCCGGCCAGTACCGGGCCCGGTCGGGCCCGGCCGGGGACAAGTGGCCGGTGAGGATCTGCTGCGCCGTCATCCGCACCTCTCGCTCTTCCGAACAGGCGCGGTGCCGGTCCCGGTCGGCTTCGTCGCCCGGCGGGTCGTACGGCATGCGCAGGTAGGCACTGATCACGTTCACGATGGTCTGCCGGTGCGCCGGGTTGTCCTGCGCCAGCCGCTCCAGCGCGTAGAAGCCGGCCAGCCGGACCGGTGCCTTCTCCGCGCCCAGTTGCTCGACGGCCTTGAGGTAGAGGTCGCTGATCCGCCGCTCGGCGGCGTCGTGGCGGGCGTCCTCGTTGGCCTGCTCGCGCAGCAGGAGGTCGTGGCGCTTCGTGGCCAGGTCGTGCTCGGCCGTCTGCTGCCGGCGAGCCGCCAGCAGCAGGGCGATGAACCCGCCCGCCCCCAGCACGATCGTGCCCACGGTCCGGACGCTTTCCAGCCGGGCCTTGTCCGCGTCCGTGCCGCGCCCGTAGAGCGACAGCAGCACCCAGCACGCCGCCGCGGCGAGCAGGACCAGGACCACCGCCGAAACGGCGATCGTCCGGTTCGAGAGCAGCCGGTTCGCCCGCTGACCATCCCCCATCCACCCAGGATCGCAGTTCCGCCGCCACGCCCGGGAAGTTCACCCGGTCGGCCCCGGCACCCCCTACGCTGCGCGGATGGGCTACACCTGCACCTGCTGCGGCGAGCACCACGCCGAACTGCCGTTCGCCTACGGCGCCCCCGCCCCCGCTTTCTGGCAGGACGCCGCCGGCGACGTCCTCGAGCCGGAACGGTGCGTCATCGGCGGCGAGCACTACTTCCTCCGCGGCCGGGTGGTCCTCCCGGTGCTCGACGCCGACGAGGACTTCGAGTGGGGCGTCTGGGTTTCGGTCAGCAAGGACAACTTCTTCCGCGCCGAAGACCTCTGGGACAGCCCGGACCGCGCCGCCGAGCCGCCGTACTTCGGGTGGCTGTCCACCGACCTGCCCGGCTACGAGCCCGGCACCCTGAACCTCAAGACCCGGCTGCACACCCGGCCGCCCGGCGAACGGCCGCTCATCGAGCTCGAACCGACCGATCACCCCCTCGCCGTCGAGCAGCGGGACGGGATCACGCTCATCCGCGTGCAGGCCGTCGCCGAACTCCTCCGGCACCCCTGACGAACGGGCAAAACCGTTGCCCGCACGCACCCTTGCCGCCGGTCACCCGGCCCGCTAGACAGGACACCACGTCACCAGGTCGCCGGACGACTCTTATTTTATGTCGAGAAATAACTACCTCGAAACCTATTGACGCCGCCCCCGCAACCCGGTGAGGATCGGCCGGTCCGCCGTTCATCGCAGAATGGACCAGACCATGGCCAGAAGATCCCGCGCGTGGTCACGTGCGCGCCGAAGTTCGCTCGTCACGCTGATGAGCCTGAGCCTGCTGGGCGGGGCCGCCTCGGCGCTGCCCGCCCAGGCCGAGGCACCCGCTCAGCCCGTCATCGGGCAGCCCGCCAAGGACAAGGACGGCTGCGCGAAGATCGAGAAGAGCCTGCCGACCCTCGCGGACTGGCCGAAGGTCGACAGCCGGTTCAAGGGCAAGGCCGACGACGAGGCGCGCATCGCCCAGATCCTCGCGGGCATGACCCTCGAGGAAAAGGTCGGGCAGATGACGCAGCCCGAGATCACCTCGATCACCCCCGACGAGGTCAAGCAGTACGCCATCGGCTCCGTCCTCAACGGCGGCGGCGCGTGGCCCGGCGGCAACAAGCACGCCACCCAGCAGGACTGGCTGAACCTCGCCGACGCCTACTGGAACGCGTCCAAGACCAGCCGCACCCGGATACCCGTCATCTGGGGCATCGACGCCGTGCACGGCAACAACAACGTCTACGGCGCCACCGTCTTCCCGCACAACATCGGCCTCGGCGCCGCGCACGACCCGTGCCTCGTCCGCGACGTCGCCGGCGCCACCGCGCGGCAGATCCGCTCCACCGGCCAGGACTGGGCCTTCTCGCCCACTCTCGCCGTCGTCCAGGACGACCGCTGGGGCCGCACCTACGAAGGCTTCTCCGAGGACCCGCGCATCACCCGCGCCTACGGCTTCGAAGCCATCGACGGTCTCCAGGACGGCGCCACCAAGCGCATCGGCTACAACGGCGTCATCGCCACCGCCAAGCACTTCATCGGCGACGGCGGCACGATCAAGGGCCAGGACCAGGGCGTCAACCCGTCCTCCGAGGCCGACATGATCAACATCCACGGCCAGGGCTACTACGGCGCGCTCGCCGCCGGCACCCAGACCGTGATGGTGTCGTTCAACAGCTGGACCAACGCCGACCTCGGCATCAACGAGGGCAAGCTGCACGGCAGCGACAAGGCGCTGAACCAGATCCTCAAGGGCAAGATGGGCTTCGACGGCCTGGTCGTGTCCGACTGGAACGGCATCGGCCAGGTCACCGGCTGCACGAACTCCTCGTGCCCGCAGGCGATCAACGCCGGCATCGACATCGTGATGGTGCCCGCCGACTGGAAGGCGTTCATCACCAACACGGTCGCCCAGGTGCGCAGCGGCCAGATCCCGATGTCCCGCATCGACGACGCCGTCACCCGCATCCTGCGCGTCAAGCTCCGCGACGGCCTGTTCGAGTCGCAGAAGCCGTCCGACCGCTCCTACGCGAACTCCGACGAGGCGCTGAAGGACAACTGGCTGGCCCGTGACGCCGTGCGCGAGTCGCAGACGCTGCTGAAGAACAACGGCAACGTGCTGCCGCTGAAGCCGGCGTCGAAGGTCCTGGTCGTCGGCAAGAGCGCCGACAACATCCAGAACCAGACCGGCGGCTGGACGCTGAGCTGGCAGGGAACGGGCAACACCAACGCCGACTTCCCCAACGCCACCTCGATCCTGAGCGGCCTCAAGCAGGACCTGGGCGACGCGAACGTCACCTTCGACGCCACCGGCACCGTCGACCCCAAGGGCTTCGACGCGGTCATCGCGGTCATCGGCGAGACGCCGTACGCCGAGGGCGTCGGCGACCTGACCCGCAAGACGCTCGAAGCGTCGAAGCTCTACCCCGAGGACCTGGCCGTGCTGGACAAGGTCAGCGGCAAGGGCACCCCGGTCGTCACCGTGTACGTCGGCGGCCGCCCGCTGTACATGAACAAGGAGATCAACCGCTCCGACGCGTTCGTGGCGGCCTGGCTGCCGGGCACCGAGGGCGGCGGCGTCGCGGACATGCTGGTCAAGGGCAAGGACGGCACCGGCTACCAGGGCACGCTGAGCTACTCGTGGCCGAAGAGCGCGTGCCAGTCGCCGCTCAACCCGTGGTCGCCGGACTACGACCCGCTGTTCAAGCTCGGCTACGGCCTGAAGACCGGGCAGCGCGCCACGGTCGGCGTTCTGGACGAGACGCCCGGCCCGGCGTCGTGCGGTTCGACCGGCGGCGGCGGGACGGCGACCGAGGACCTGTCGATCTACGACCGCACCGACGTCCCGCCGTACACGAGCCAGATCGGCTCGGCGGAGAACTGGGGCGGCACGGTGATCGGCCCGGACGGCACGGCATCGCACAGCGAGATCAACGTGGTCCCGACGGACGTCAACGTCCAGGGCGACGGCCTCAAGGCGACGTGGACGGGCGCGGGCGCGGCCCAGCTGTACATGCAGAACACGGCGGGCACGAACGACCTGCGCGGCTACCTCAACGCCGACGCGGCACTGGAGTTCGACACGATCGTGCAACAGGCACCGGCCAACCGGACGGTGATCAGCATGCACTGCGTCTACCCGTGCTTCTCCGAGGTGAACGCGACCAAGCTGTTCACGGACCTGGCGGGCGGCCCGAAGACGACGGTGAAGATCCCGGTGTCCTGCTTCAACAACGGGCTGGACTTCGAGCACATCAACACCCCGTTCCTGGTGTACACGGACGGGAAGTTCCAGGCTTCGTTCGCGAACGTGCGGTGGGTCCCGAAGGGGGCTCAGGATCCTGACGCAAGACCCTGTTCGAGCTTGACCTGACGGCGACCGGGCCGGGAGCGACTCCGCTCCCGGCCCGGTTCACGTTTCAGCCGGGCTTCGCCCGAGACACACCAATCTCCCCGGGATCGGCACGCTCGGCCAGCACCGCCCGCTTGAGCTTCCGTACCCAGCCGACTGCGTCAGCGAGATCGCCGGCCGCTCGGGCTCGCTGGAGCCCTTCGATGCAGCCGTCCACCCCGACGTCCGCTTCACGGCGGCGAGCCGCCGTTCCGGCGCGAGCCGACCGGAAGCCGGTCGCTTCGCTGCGCCTGCGACGCTCGGCAGCCAACCGTCGCCAGGCTCGCATGAGCATGTCGATCTGCTCCACGCGGAGACCGCAGCCGCCCAGGAACAGCCAAACCTGGTCCTCATCGACCGGCAAGGCGGTCCTGGAGCGGGCCACCAGGTTGTACGCGGAGCTTCGCGCGATCGACGTCTTCGCCGCTACTTGACCGGCCGTCAGGCCCGACTTTTCGAGCACGATCCGCAGTACCGCCAGGAATTCCGGCACGGTAGCCGGCGCCAAGCCGGCCGGCTCCAGCACCACCTTTTCCGACATTCGGAGGGTGTCGGGGCTACGCGGAAAGGCGACGGTGGCGTCACGGCGCAGTTCGAGCCCGGTGGATCGCAGCGGCCGCCGCCACCCCGGTGCCACTCGGAGACTCATTCGGTGCCGTCGCCGGACACGGGAGAAAGGTCCCACTTCAGTACCAGCGAGAAGCGCGCACCGCAATCGATCGAGATACCGACGCCGGCAAGAGCCACGAAAAGGGCCGGCAACAGCTCCTTTCCGGCCAAGCGCATTTCGAACCAGATCAAAATCATGATCAGGACAACCCGGCGGGACACCAGAGCGAGCCTGTCACCCGCGACGACCACACACGGCCAGAACTGATTCATCCGCATGATCGATACTCCAGTGTTGCCCTCGGGTGCCAAGGGCTACGGTCGAGTCGGTGAAGTCGGAGACTCCGGTCCCCCGTCGGACGCGAGGTGGCACTCGGCGCCGGACGTTCCCTGCCCGAACGGCACCGCACCGGCAGGAACGCCTCGATACTCGCACCTCGATCCGGCCCGACGCACTTATCGATCGAAGAAGGCGTCCAAAGACCTCCGGGTGTCCAAACTGTTGTCCAGCCGGTACGGCATTCCTCGGCGTGGTTTTCGCAGCTCAGACCATATTCGAGGCCACAAAGCGGCCGATTCCGGTATAGACCAGTATTGTCACCCGGCCGCCACCCGGTTAACGTGCACGCCGTGTGCCGACCAGCTCGGCACACGGTTCCGCGGGTCGAGTCGGTGAAGTCGGAGCACGGAACCCGGATGAGGGCCGGTGGCACGGCGCCTCGTCGCCCCAAGTCTTGAAGGTTCCCCGTGAACCTTCAAGACTTGACGGCCCGGTTCAGTTCCCCGGCAGGTGGGCGGCCAGCCCGTCCAGCACCCGCGCCAGCCCCGCCTCGAACTGCCGGTCCTGGCGGTCGGCGGCGTGCGGGGTCTCCGCCTCGATCATCACCCGGGTGAGCCGCGGGTACCGGCCGCTGCCCATGATCGAAGGGCCGTACTCGCCCTGTTGTTCCATCCACTGCTCGTGGGTCAGCCCCGTCCGCCTGGCCGCCTCCCGGTCGCCCAGTTCCGCCAGTACGTGGCCGAGCACGAACGCCGACAGCGTGGTGAGGGCCGCCAGCATCTCGTCGGCGTCCAGGTCCATTCCGTCGAACGCCGACAGCGTCAGCTCCATCCACCACAGGCTGTTCGGGCCGTGGTTGGCGCGACCGGACGTCAGCGGTGGCAGCCACGGGTGCCGCAGCGCCGTTTCGCGCAGCAGGAACGCGATGGTGCGCAGGCCGGGGCGCCAGCCGGCCGGCAGTGTCGTTCCGCGCAGTTCCCCCATCACCTCGTCGCGCATCAGCTCCAGTACGTCGTCCTTCTTGGACACGTACCGGTACAGCGAGGTCGTGCCGGTGCCGAGTTCGGCGGCGATCCGCCGCATCGACACGGCGTCGATGCCCTCCGCGTCGGCGATCCGGACGCCGGCGGCCGCCACGTCACGACGGCCGTGGGTGGGTTTCGGGCCGCGGGTCCCGTGTTCGGGACGCATCCAGATCACCGGGTGGTCGGGCACCGGCACCTCCTCGATATTGCGAACACTGTACCCAGTTCGCTAACCTGCCGAATACCAGGAACGATGTTGCCGGGTTTTCGGGGGGACGCGATGGACTACGACGTGGTGGTGGCGGGCGCGGGCCCGGTGGGCCTCATGCTGGCGGGCGAGCTGCGGCTGGGCGGCGCCCGGGTGCTGGTGCTCGAACGCGACGCCGAACCGCCGCCGACCCGGTTCGGGTCCATGGGCGCCCGCGGGGTCAACGCGCCTTCGGTGCACGCGCTGCACCTGCGTGGCCTGCTGCCCGCCGTCGAAAAGGCCGCTCTCAGGTGGCTCGGGGCGCTGCCCGAGGTGCCGGCGGGCCTGCCCCGGGAATCGTTCGTCGGCCACTTCGCCGGGATCGGCATCCGCGCCGACCGGCTCAAGCCACCCGGTCCCGGCGAGGAGTTCCTCGGCGCGGGCGTGGTCAGCCAAGGCGACCTCGAGACGATCCTCGCCGGACGGGCGTCGGCACTCGGCGCGGAAATCCGCCGAGGAGCCGCGCTGACCGGGCTCGACGCGGAGCCCGGTGGGGTTGATGTCCACATCGGACCCGAGACCGTCCGCGCCGCCTGGCTGGTGGGCGCCGACGGCGGGCGCAGCACCGTGCGGGGGCTGGCCGGCTTCGGCTTTCCCGGCGTGGACCCGGTCTTCACCGGCCGCCAGGCCGTCGTGGACCTCGTCGACGCGCACAAGCTCACCGCGGGCGACTGGCAGCACGGCGAAAACGGCGCCTACACCCTCGGCGGCTGGGCCGACGGCGACGGGCCGCCGCGCGTGCACACCGTCGAGTACGCCGGCCCGCCCGCCGACCGGGACGCGCCCGTCACGGCGGAGGAGATGCAGGCCAGCCTGCGAAGGGTCAGCGGCACCGACGTGACGGTCACCCGCGTGCACCTGGCCACCCGCTACGCCGACACGACCCGGCAGGCCACCACCTACCGGCGCGGCCGGGTGTTCCTCTGCGGAGACGCCGCGCACGTGCACTCGCCCGCGGGCGGCCAGGGCATGAACCTCGGCCTCGGCGACGCGGTCAACCTCGGCTGGAAGCTCGCGCTCGTCGCCCGCGGCGCGGCGCCGGACGCGCTGCTCGACAGCTACGAAGCCGAACGTCACCCGATCGGCGCGTGGGTGCAGAAGTGGAGCATGGCGCAGACCGCCCTGAGCACCGCCCGGGGCCCGCGGGCGGACGCGCTGCGGGAGGTGGTGGCCGGCCTGCTGGACACCCCGGACGGCGCCACCCACGTCGTGTCGATGATCGGCGGCCAGTGGCAGCACTACGACCTGCCGGGCGACCACCCGCTGATCGGCCGGCGCGTCCCCGACCTGCCCCTGACCGACGGCACCACCCTGGCCCGCCACTTCCGCTCCGGCCGGGCCGTGCTGCTGGACGCGGGCGCGGGTGCCGCGGCCGTGGCCGGGCCGTGGGCGGACCGGGTCACGACCGTCACCGCGCGCCCGGTCGCGTACCCGGACCAGCCGATGGCCGCGCTGATCCGCCCGGACGGCCACGTCGCGTGGCTCACGCTGGACAAGGGCGGCCAGGACGGGCTTCGCGCGGCGCTGCGGACCTGGCTCGGCCCGGAGGTGTGAAGATCCGGTCAGGATCGGGTGACCACGGTGTCAGGACGCCTAACCTCGATCCCGTGTGCGCACGTGTGCTGGTCGCCGAGGACGACGATAAGCAGGCCGAAGTCCTCCGGCTCTACCTCGAAAGCGAAGGCCACTCCGTGGTCCTCGCCCCGGACGGCCGGGCGGCCCTCGACGCGGCCCGGCGTGAGCGGCCGGACCTGCTGGTCCTCGACGTGATGATGCCGAACGTCGACGGCCTCGACGTCTGCCGGATCCTGCGCCAGGAGTCCGACGTCGCCGTCCTGATGCTCACCGCCCGGGCCACCGAGGACGACCTGCTGCTCGGGCTCGACCTCGGCGCGGACGACTACCTGACCAAGCCCTACAGCCCGCGCGAGCTGATGGCGCGGGTGCGGACGCTGCTCAGGCGCACCGCCGGCCGGCGCGAGCCGCCTGACACCGCGTTGCGCGCGGGCGGGCTGCGGCTGGACCCGGTGCGGCACGAGGTGTCGGTCGACGACCGCCCGGTGGAGACGACGCCGGGTGAGTTCCAGCTGCTGGAGACGCTGATCCGGCAGCCCGGCCGGGTGTTCACCCGGCGGCAGCTGCTGGAGCTGACCCGCGGCGACGACCGGTTCGTCAGCACCCGGATCATCGACGTCCACGTGCTCAACCTGCGCAAGAAGCTCGAACCGGACCCGCAGAAGCCCGTCTACCTGCGGACCGTCTTCGGCGTCGGCTACAAGCTGACGGCGGAAAATGACACGTAGCTTTCCCCGGCGGCGCAGCCTGGTCGTCCGGCTCACCGCCGTCTCGCTGCTCATCGCGCTCGCCTCCATCGCGGCGACCGCGTGGCTCGCCGTGCAGACCACCACCCGAGCGATCCAGCAGGAGCAGGGCCAGGCGCTCTCCGGGGACGCCACGATCTACACCGAGCTGCTCGGCTTCGCCGCGGCGAACCACACGTGGGACCAGGTCGGTCCCCGGCTGCGGGCGCTGTCGGAGCAGACCGGCCGGCGGATCGTGCTGACCACCGTCGACCGCCGCGTCCTCGGCGACTCCGGCGGCGCGCCGGTCACCCTGCCGGTCAAGGCGACCGCGTCGGTCGACCCGCTGCACGTGGACCCGGTGCTGCTGCCCGAGGCCGGGACGAGCGGCATCGACCCGCGCGCGACCGGCCCGTTCAAGCTGCCGCCCGCGGAACGCGAGGACCTCGCCGCGCTGGCCGCGAGAGCCACCGCCTGCCTCGGCGCGGTCGGCCTGCCCGCCCAGGTGCGCGACTCGCCGAGCGGGCGGCCGCAGCTCGGCGGGCTCGACCCGCTGTCGGCGCGCTACTTCGCGAGCAAGTGCGGGCTGTACGAGCTGGCCGAGCCGACGCGGACCGAGCAGGCCGCGCTCACCAGCCTGAACGACGCCGTCAACCGCTGCCTGCTGAGCCAGGGCGCCGATCCGGTGAAGCTCGGCCTCGACCTGGCGATCCTCGACGCCCCCGACTCGCGGACCGCCCAGGGCTGCCTCGACTCGGTCCGCCGCGAACAGCTCACGCCGTACGTCGCGCCGCCCGCGTTGCTCTTCACGCTCGGTCCCGGCGGGTCACAGCTGCCGACGTTCACGCTGTCCCGGGAGAACCTGACCCGGATCCTCGCGGTGACCGGCGGGGTGCTGGTGCTGGCCATGGCACTGACCGTGCTGGTCGCGACCCGGCTCTCCCGCCCGCTGCGGGCGCTGACCGAGGCGGCGGAACAGGACCGCCCGGCGCCGGTGAAGAGCCGGGACGAGGTCGGCTACCTCGCCGCCGCGTTCAACGACCTCACCGCGCGCCGGGAACGCATCGAGGAGCAGCGCAAGGAGATGGTCAGCGACATCGCCCACGAGCTGCGCAACCCGCTCAACGTCATCCGCGGCCGGCTGGAGGCCGCCGAAGACGGGCACCTGCCGTTCGACCGGTCGCTGACCGCGTCGCTGCTCGAAGAAACCGTGCTGCTGCAGCACATCGTCGACGACCTGCAGGACCTCGCGGCCGCCGACGCCGGGCGGCTGCGGCTGCGTCCCGAGCTCCTCGACGCGGCCGAGCTCGCCCATCACGTCGCCGCGGCGCACACCGACCGCGCCGCCGCGGCCGGCGTCGGGCTCACCGTCGAAGCCGACGGCGACACCGCGCTGGTGGCCGACCCGGTCCGGCTCCGGCAGGTCGTCGGCAACCTGGTGACCAACGCGATCCGGCACACACCGGCGGGCGGCCGGGTGACCATCCGCGTGTCGTCCACTGTGGACGCGGTGACGCTCGCCGTGGCGGACACCGGCACCGGCATCGCGGCGGCGGACCTGCCGCACGTGTTCGACCGGTTCTGGCGCGCCGAGAAGTCCCGCAGCCGCCAGACCGGCGGCAGCGGCCTCGGCCTCGCCATCGTGCGCCACCTGGTGGCGGCGCACGGCGGCACGGTCACCGTCGAGTCCGAAGTGGACACCGGATCGACGTTCACCGTCCGGCTACCAAAGCCGGATCACGGCGCCCCCGCAGCGCCGGACGCACAGCCGTGATGCCCCTCCCGTCACACGGTTACAGGGGCAGGCCGGCGTAGTTGTCCGCGAGTTCGGTCCTCGCGGCCGTCGACGTCACCGTGCGGTGGAGCTGGGACAGCTGGAGCTGGGCGTCGAAGTCGTCGCCGTGGCGGTGCAGCATCGACGTCATCCACCACGAAAAGTGCGTGCAGCGCCAGACCCGCCGCAACGCCGTCTCCGAATACGCGTCCACGAGCCGGTCGTCGCCGCGGAACGACGCCGTCAGGGCGCGAGCCAGCAGCGCGACGTCGGCGACCGCCAGGTTCAGCCCCTTCGCCCCGGTCGGCGGCACGATGTGCGCGGCATCCCCGGCCAGGTACAGGTTTCCGTGCCGCATCGGCGTCGCGACGAAGCTGCGCATCGGCAGGACGCTCTTCTCCGTGATCGGCCCGGTCTCGAGCGTCCACCCCGCGACGCCGAGCCGTTCGGACAGCGCCGTCCAGATCCGGTCGTCGCTCCACTCCGCGATGTCCTCATCCGGCGCCACCTGCAGGTAGAACCGGCTGACCCGCGGCGAGCGCATGCTGTGCATCGCGAACCCGTCCGGGTGCCAGGCGTAGATCAGCTCGTCCGTCGAGGGCGCGACGTCGGCCAGCACTCCCAGCCACGCGAACGGGTAGGTCCGCTCCCACACGCGCGGGGCCGGGACGGCCGCCCGGCTCGGCCCGTGGAACCCGTCGCAGCCGACGACGACGTCCGCCTCGATCCGCCGCGCCACCCCGGAATCGTCCACGAAGGTCACCGACGGCTGCCCGGCGACGTCGTGCAGGGTGACGTCGCCGGCCGAGTAGTACGCCGGGCGGCCCGCCTTTTCCCGCGCCGCCATCAGGTCCTTGGTCACCTCGGTCTGGCCGTAGACCGTCACCGACCGGCCGATCAGGTCCGCGAAGTCCACGTGGTGCCGGTTTTCCGGCCACTGCAGGTGGATGCCGCGGTGCTCCATGCCCTCGACGTCGAGCCGGGCGCCGAGGCCGGCGTCCCGCAGCAGCTCCACCGTCCCCGCCTCGAGGATGCCGGCCCGGATGCGGGCCTGGACGTACTCCGCGGTCTGCCGTTCGAGCAGCACCGAGTCGACGCCTTCGAGACCGAGCAGGTGGGACAGCAGCAGCCCGGCCGGGCCGGCGCCGACGATGACGACCTGGGTGCGCACGGGGTACGTCCTTTCACGCGACAGAGCCCGAGCATGGATCGGCCGCACCGCCCGCCACTACGGCATTCTCATTCAGTGAGAGGAATTTCCCATCGCCCGCGAGATCCCGCGCGCCGCGGCGCGCAACGCCGGGATCTGCGCCCGCGCGTTCCGGTCGTTGGGCACGATCACCGACAGCGCCGCGACGACGTCGCCGTCCGCTCCCCGCAGCGGGACGGCGATCCCCGTGGTCTCCTCGTCGATGAAGCCCGCGCAGAACGCGTACCCGGTGCGCCGGACGTCGGCGAGGAACCGCCGCAGCCGCGACGGCTCGGTCAGCGTCGTGCGGCGGAAGGCTTCCAGCGGTCCGGCCAGCACCTGTTCCTGCAGGTCCGCGGGCGCGTGGGCGAGCAGCACGAGCCCGGACGACGACGCGTGCAGCGGCAGCCGTCCGGCCACACGCGTGACGTTGACGACCGCGCCGGGCGCCGAGAGCCGCTCGACGAACAGCACCTCGCGGTCTTCCAGCACCGCGAGCTGGGTGTGGTGCCCGACGACGGCGTGCAGGTCTTCCATGAACGGCATCGCGGCCTCGCGCAGCCCGAGTGTCGGCGACGCGCGCGACGCGAGTTCCCACAGCCGGACGCCGACGCGGATCCGCCGGTCGGGATCGCGCCGCAGCCAGCCGTGCCCGACGAGCTCTTCGACCAGCCGCGACGCGGTCGCGATGTGCAGGTCCGCCCGCCGCGCGATGTCGGTGACGCGCAATGCCGGCGTGTCCGGCCCGAAGGTCTCGAAGATCCGGACGACGCGCGAGAGCACGGACTCGCCCTGCGCCGGTTTCACCACGTCAGCAGTGTGCCCCACCGAAGCGGCGGGGCACACCGCCGACGCTCACGGCAGGGCGTTCAGGAACGGCTCGTGGCTGTTCTGGAATTCCCAGCCGTAGTACTTGTCCCAGTTGATCGACCACGTCATCAGCCCGCGGAAGCCGGGCGAGGTCCCGCCGCGCAGCGTGTAGGAGCCACAGCCACTGCCCTTGACCAGGCAGTTCACCGCCGTCTGGACGTCGGACGGCGAGGTGTAGCCGTTCCCGGCACTGACCGCGGCAGGCAGGCCGATGGCGATCTGGTCCGGCCGCAGGCCGGGGAAGAACTGGCCGGTGTTAGCGACGCTGAAGCCGGCTTTGAGCATGTCGGTCATCGCGATGTGGAACTCGGCGCCGCCCATGTTGTGGTACTGGTTGTCGAGCCCCATGACGGGGCCGGAGTTGTAGTCCTGGACGTGCAGCACGGTGAGCGAGTCACGCAGGGCGTGGATGACGGGCAGGTAGGCCCCGGTCCGCGCGTCACCGGCGCTGGTGCCGCCGTAGAACTGGTAGCCGACCTGCACGAAGAACGTCTCGGGCGCCATCGTGAGCACGAACCGCGAGCCGTACTTGGCCTTGAGCGACTTCAGCGCGGAGATCAGGTTGACGACGACGGGCGTGGTCGGGTTCCGGAAGTCGCTGTCCCCGGCGTTGAGCGACAGCGAGTGGCCCTCGAAGTCGACATCGAGGCCATCGAGACCGTACTTGTCGATGATGGCGGAGACGGAGCTGACGAAGGTGTCCCGCGCGGCGGCGGTGGTCAGCTGCACCTGGCCGTTCTGCCCGCCGATGGAGATCAGCACCTTCTTCCCCTGCGCCTGCTTGGCCTTGATGGCGGCAACGAAGTCGGCATCGCTCTCGACGTTCGGGCATTCGGCGGCGGAGCACCGGGTGAAGCGGATGTCCCCGGAGGTGACGGAGGTGGGTTCCCCGAAGGCCAGATCGATGATGTCCCAGGCGGCGGGCACATCGGCCATCCGCACGTAGCCGGAGCCGTTGGCGAAGCTGGCATGCAGGTACCCGATGAGGGCGTGCTTCGGCAGCCCGGAATCGACACAACCGCTGGTGGTGGCGGTGGCAACCGCACTCTTGGCGGACTCACCGGCACCGTTGTAGGCGGCGACGGCGTAACTGTGGGTCTCACAGGCTTTCAGGCCACCGACGGTGACACTGGTCCCGGCAACGGTGGCAACGGCGCTCGAGCCTTCGTAGACGCGGTACCCGGTGACGCTGCCCCCGACGGCACCCCAGCTCAGCGCAATGGAGTTGTTCGTGACGGCCCCGACCTGCGGGGCACCGGGAGCCGAGGGAGTACCGGGGGTGTTGCCACCGGGCCCATCGAGGACGACGTCGTCGGCGTAGTAGGTGCCGGCGCCGTACCAGCCGTGGAGGTAGAGCTGAGCGGAGGTCTGGTTGCCGGTGGTGAAGGTGAGGGACAGCTGGTTGTAGGCACCGGAGTTGCCGGACCAGGTCGAGGGCCCACCGGTGATCCCGAGGTAGACGGGATTGCCCCGCACCCAGGCGGAGACGGTGTAGGTGGTGTTGGCCTGAACGGACACGGTCTGCGAGCACTGAGCGTAGTCAGCCCCGGCAGGGGTGCCGGAAAGGGCATAGCTCCCACCGTGAACCGGCGTGCTGACAGCGGAGGCATTGGCACAGGTCCAGCCGGAGAGCGACCCGGTTTCGAAGCCGGGGTTGGCGAGCAGGTTGGCAGCACCGGCGGAGCCGACGGCAAGGCCGGAGAGCACCAGCAGGAACGCGGCAAGGGTTGCGAACAGCCGGGAACGCCTCATGGGGTCCTCCAGTTCAGGGGAGACCTTATTGTCTGGACCAATGTGTAAATTGTCCAGACCAAAGTGAGCGGGCAACCCGGGTGGCGGCGGTGGCCGCGCTCTGCAAGAGGGGCGCCGGCAACTCGCGTGGCGGCGATGGCCGCACTATCCCGCCACGCCCCGCACTCGAGTGGCGCAGCCGCATTCCCGCGCCCGAATGGCGGCGCTAGCCGCATCCCCCACGACGCATCCGCAGCCGGGCAACGGCGCAGCCGGCCCGCCCTCCCGCCCGACTGTCGACGCAGCCGCCCCACGAGACAAGCGGCGCAGCCGCTGCCCTACCCACCACGCTCCCGCAACTGAGCAGCGGCGCAGCCGCCCGACCAGACAAGCGGCGCAGCCGCTCCCCCACACACCCCCAAAGCCGCAACCCCCACCGCCCACACCCCCCTGCCGACCCGATACGCAGCCGCATCAGCGGCCGGCACGCCGGGTCAAGGCACGCTTTCCCGCCTTGACGCGGC
>NZ_JBFBBT010000026.1:94992-135662 GCF_040682815.1 Amycolatopsis sp. NPDC051102 | reverse complement strand
GGCGCGCCACCCCACCGGCCTGTGGGGCCCGACCCCCCCCGCGCCACCCCCCCGGGGGTTGTGTGTTACGGGTTTTAACAACGCGCCTTACCACTCACGACGTCGTCGGGGGCCTCCTCCAGGATCATGTGCGCGTTGGTGCCGCTGGCGCCGAACGACGAGATGCCGCCGCGGCGGGGACGGTCGCCGCGCGGCCACTCCCGCGGCTCGGTCAGCAGCTCGATGGCCCCGGCCGACCAGTCGACCTGCGGCGTCGGCGCGTCCACGTGCAGGGTCGCCGGCAGCTTCCCGTGCCGCAGCGACTGCACCATCTTGATCACGCCGGCCACGCCGGACGCGCCCTGCGTGTGCCCGACGACCGACTTCACCGAGCCGAGCAGGAGCGGCTGCTGCGGGTCGCGGCCCTGGCCGTAGGTGGCCAGCAGGGCCTGCACCTCGATCGGGTCGCCGAGGACCGTGCCGGTGCCGTGGCCCTCGACGGTGTCCACATCGGACGTCGTCAGGCCGGCACTGGCCAGTGCCTTGCGGATGACCCGCTGCTGGGCCGGGCCGTTGGGGGCGGTGAGGCCGTTGGAAGCGCCGTCCTGGTTGACCGCGCTGCCGCGGATGACGGCGAGGACCTGGTGCCCGCGTTCCCGCGCCACCGACAGCCGCTCCAGCAGCACCACGCCGACGCCCTCGGCCCAGCCGGAGCCGTCGGCGGCCGCGGCGTAGGACTTGCAGCGACCGTCGAAGGCCAGGGCCCGCTGCCGCGCGAAGCCGACGAACCCGCCCGGCGTCGCCATCACGGTCGAACCGCCGGCCAGCGCCATCGAGCACTCACCGCGGCGAAGTGCTTGTGACGCAAGGTGTATCGCGACCAGCGACGACGAGCACATCGTGTCCACGGTGACGGCGGGACCTTCGAGACCGAGCGTGTAGGCGACCCGGCCGGAGGCGACACCGCCCGCGGTGCCCAGGGCCCGCTCCAGGCTCATGAACCCTTCGAACCCGCTGAGGTCGGGGGCGTAGTCCTGGTGGACGACCCCGGCGTAGACACCGATGTCGCTGCCCCGCACCGAATGCGGGTCGATCCCGGCGCGTTCCAGGGTCTCCCAGGACACCTCCAGGAGCTGCCGCTGCTGGGGGTCCATCGCGAGGGCCTCGCGCGGCGAGATGCCGAAGAAGCCCGCGTCGAACTGGGCCGCGTCGTGCAGGAAGGCCCCTTCCCGCACGTACGTCGTGCCGGGGTTGTCGGGGTCCGGGTGGTAGAGGCCCTCGATGTCCCAGCCACGGTCGGTGGGGAAGCCGGTGTAGACGTCGGCGCCTTCGGACACCACGCGCCAGAAGTCCTCCGGGCCGCGGATGCCGCCGGCGTAGCGGCAGGCCATGGAGACGATCGCGATGGGCTCCGCCGCGGCCGCGGCGAGCGCGGCGTTCTCCTGCTGAAGCCGGACGTTCTCCTTCAGCGAGGCGCGCAGTGCGTCAACGATCTGCTCGTTCGGCGCGGACATGTTCTTCCTCCACGATTCGTTCGCCATCGGCGGTCAGCTCGTCTGCCCGAGGGCCCGTTGCACGAGACCGGAGATGTCCAGTGCGTCGATCAGTTCTGCGTCGCCGGCGGCCGGTTCGGGAACCGCAGGCTCGGTGTCCGCTTCCGCGTCGGTGCCGGCCAGGCCGAGCAGGGCCTCCAGCACGCCCGCCTCCTTGAACCGGGCGAACGGCACGGCCGCGAGGACCCGCCGGAGGTCGTCTTCCCGGCCCTCCAGGCCGTCGTCGGCCTCCCGGAGGAGCTCGACGCGCAGGTAGCCGACCAGCGCCTCCGGGGTGGGGTAGTCGAAGATCAGCGTCGCCGGCAGCCGCAGCCCGGTGGCCGCGTGCAGGCTGTTGCGGAGGTTGACCGCGGCCAGCGAGTCGAAGCCGACCTCCTGGAACGCCTGCCGCGGGCCGATCCCTTCGGCGCCGCTGTGCCCGAGGACGGTGGAGGCGTGCCCGCGGACCAGCTTCAGCAGGATGCGGTTCTGCTCGGCGTCCGGGACCGCCCGCAGGGAGTCCGCGAGCGACGACGCCGTGTCGCCGTCTTCGCCGTCGTCCTGCGTGGCCTGGAGGATCGCCTTCGCTTCGGGCAGGTCGGCGAACAGCGGGCTGGGCCGCACCGACGTGAACGCCGGGATGAAGGCGGCCCAGTCCATGTCGGCCACCGCCACGGCCTTCTCGTTGCCGGCGACCGCCTGCACCATCGCGGTGACCGCCAGCGGCGGCGGCATCGGGATGACACCGCGGCGGCGCAGCTGGGCGAGCGCGGCCTCATCCATGCCGATGCCGATCTGGTCCAGGGCGCCCCAGGCGATCGACGTCGCCTTGAGGCCGCGCGCCCGGCGCCATTCGACGAGGGCGTCGAGGACGGCGTTCGCCGCACCCGCCGGGCCCTGGCCACCGCCGCCCCAGATGCCGGCGATCGAGGAGAACACGACGAAGGCGTCGAGCGGGGTGTCCTCGAACAGCTGGTCCAGCCACACCGCAGTGGTCACCTTGGCGGTGAACACCTCGTCGAGGTCGGCCACGCCGGTGTCGTCGACGGAGCTGGTCTGCGCGATGTCGGCGGCGTGCACCACGGCGGTCACCTCCGAGTCCGCCACCAGCCGCGCGATCGCGTCGCGGTCGGTCTCGGCGCAGAACTCGATCGCGGTGCCGAACCCGGCCAGCTCGGCCCGCAGTTCCTCGACGCCGTCGGTGCCGGTGACGATGAGCCGTTCGGCGCCGGACTGCGCGAGCCAGACCGAGGCGTGCCGGCCGAGCCCTTCGGCGCCGCCGGTCACCAGGACCGTGCCGCGGGGTTCCCACTTGCTCGTCGCGGACTCCGGCACGGGCTTGCGGACGAGCCGCCTGCTGTAGACGCCGGACCGGCGGACCGCCAGTTGGTCTTCCCCGCCGGCGCCGTTCAGGACACCGAGCAGGGACTGCGCCGTGCGGGCGTCGAGCGCGGCGGGCAGGTCGACCAGGCCGCCCCAACGGTCGAGGCGCTCCAGCGCGACGGCGCGGCCGAGGCCCCACACGGCCGCCTGGGCCGGTGCGGTGACGGCGTCCTGGATGCCGATGTTCACCGCGCCGGAGGTGAGGCACCACAGCGGCGCGGACGTGTTCGTGTCGCCCAGGGCCTGGACCAGCGCGAGCGTCGAAGCGGTGACCTCGGTCGCGTCCGTGGGGCCGCCGTCGAGCGCGAGCAGCGAGAGCACGCCGGTGAGGTCGTGCTCGGCCAGGACACCCCGCAACCGCTCGGCCAGGTGTTCCCGGGAAGCTTCCTCGATCTCCAGCCGGACGATGTCGAGTCCCTGGCTGGTCAGCTCGGTCAGGAGCGCGTCGGTGGTGCCGGCCGGGACGACGGCCAGCCAGCGCCCGCCCGGCACGCCGGTGGCTTCGCGCTCCAGGGGCTGCCAGGTGACCTGGTACCGCAGCTTCTCGGCGGTCGAGCGTTCGCGGCGCCGGTCGCGCCACCCGGCCAGCACGGGCACGACGGTGCTGAGCGCGCCGCGCTGTTCGGGCACCAGGTCGAGCAGCTCGGCCAGGCTGTCCACATCGGACCGTTCGATCGCGGTCCAGAACTCGGCGTCCGCGCCTTCGCCGGCCTCGGCCTCGGCGGTTTCGGCATCGTGGAGCCAGAAGTGCCGCCGGTCGAAGGCGTACGTCGGCAGGTCGACCCAGCCGGCCGCGGGCACGGCGGCCGTCCAGTCCACGGCCACGCCCCGGACGTACAGCTCGGCCGCCGACGCCAGCAGGCGGCGGAGCCCGCCGTCGTCACGGCGCAGCGACCCGGTCACCACGGCGTCGTCGCTGAGTTCGCTCAGGGGCTGGACCAGCACCGGGTGGGCGCTGATCTCCACGAACACCGTGTGGCCGAGCCCGGCCAGTGCCGCCGCCGAGGGACCGAACCGCACCTGCTGCCGCAGGTTCCGGTACCAGTAGCCCCCGTCGACGACGGCGTCTTCGATCCACGTGCCGAGGACGGTGGAGTAGAACGGGATCGCCGGCGCCTGGGCGGTGATGCCGTCCAGGGCCTTGTCCAGGGTTTCGGCGATGGCCTCGACGTGCCGGGTGTGCGAGGCGTAGTCCACCGCGACCCGCCGGACCCGCACGCCGGCGCCGGCCAGGGCGTCGAGAGCCTCGTCGAGGGCTTCGGCGTCGCCCGCGACGACGACCGAGGATGGGCTGTTGACCGCGGCCACCTCGACCCGGTCCGCCCACGGCGTCAGCCGGGCGACCGCGTCTTCCTCGCTCAACGCGACCGACGCCATCCCGCCGCGGCCCGCCAGTTCCGCGGCGATCGCCTGGCTGCGCAACGCGACCACCTTCGCCGCGTCCTCCAGCGACAGCGCGCCGGACACGCAGGCGGCGGCGATCTCGCCCTGGGAGTGGCCGAGCACCGCGTCCGGGGTCACCCCGAGGGAGGTCCACACCGCGGCAAGGCCGACCATCATCGCGAAGCTCGCGGGCTGCACGACGTCGACGCGGTCCAGCAGGTCGGCGTCGCCGCGGAGCACGTCGAGCAGCGACCAGCCGGTCCACTGCTCCAGCGCGGCGGCGCACTCCTTGATCCGCTCGGCGAACACCGGCGAGGAGTCGAGCAGTTCCCGGCCCATGCCGAGCCACTGCGAGCCCTGGCCGGGGAACACCCACACGACCTTGCCGGGCTTGCCCGCGGTCCCGGTCACGACGCCAGGCGCGTTCTCGCCGCGGGCCAGCGCCTGCAACCCGGCCTGGGCTTCGCTTGCCGAGCCCGCGACGACGACCGCGCGCTCGTTCAGCGTCGCGCGGCCGGACACCAGGGCGCCAGCCACGCCGACCAGCGACTCGCGATCGAGGACCGCGGCCAGCCGTCCGGCCTGCCCGGCCAGCGAACCGGTGCTGCGCGCGGACACCACCAGCGGCACCACGGAAGCCGCCTCTTCCGCGACGGTTTCTTCCGCGGGTCCTTCTTCGATGATCAGGTGCGCGTTCGTGCCGCTGGCGCCGAAGGACGACACGCCGGCCCGGCGCGGACGCCCGGTGCGCGGCCACTCCCGGGCCTCGGTGAGGACCTCGATCGCGCCCGCGGACCAGTCCACCTGGCTCGTGCGCTCGTCGGCGTGCAGCGTGGCCGGCATGACGCCGTGGCGCATGGCCATGATCATCTTGATCACGCCCACGACCCCGGCCGCGGCCTGCGTGTGCCCGACGTTCGACTTCAGCGACCCCAGGTACAGCGGCTGGTCCCGCTCCTGCCCGTAGGTGGCGAGCAGCGCCTGCACCTCGATCGGGTCACCCAGCGCCGTCCCGGTCCCGTGGCCCTCGACGACGTCCACATCAGACGGTGCCAGCCCGGCGCTCGCCAGCGCGCCGCGGATCACCCGCTGCTGCGACGGCCCGTTCGGCGCGGTCAAGCCGTTCGAAGCACCGTCCTGGTTCACCGCACTGCCGCGCAGGACGGCCAGGACGCGGTGCCCCCGCTCCCGAGCCACCGACAGCCGTTCGAGGACGACGACGCCGACGCCCTCGGCCCAGCCCGTGCCGTCCGCGCCTTCCGCGTAGGCCTTGCACCGGCCGTCGGCGGACAGGCCGCGCTGGCGGGAGAACTCGAGAAAGGCGTCCGGGCTGGCCATCACGGTCGCGCCGCCGGCGAGCGCCATCGAGCACTCGCCCTGCCGCAGTGCCTGCGCCGCGAGGTGCATCGCGACCAGCGACGACGAACACGCTGTGTCCACCGTGACCGCCGGTCCCTCGAAGCCGAACACGTAGGCCACCCGGCCGGACGCGACGCTCGAAGCCGTCCCGGTCATGGTGTAGCCCTGGACGTCTTCGGGCACTTCGCGCAGCCGTGTCACGTAGTCGTGGTGGACGATCCCGGTGAAGACGCCGACGTCGCTGCCGCGCGCGGAAAGCGGGTCGACACCCGCGCGTTCGAGGGCCTCCCACGACGTCTCCAGGAGCAGCCGCTGCTGCGGGTCCATCGCGAGGGCTTCGCGCGGCGAGATGCCGAAGAGCCCGGCGTCGAACTGGGCCGCGTCGTGCAGGAAGCCGCCCGAACGCGTGTAGCTCGTCCCGGCGTGGGCGGGGTCCGGGTGGTAGAGGCCGTCCAGGTCCCAGCCGCGGTCGACGGGGAAGCCGGAGATCGCGTCCCGGCCTTCCGCGACGAGGTTCCACAGCTCTTCGGGGCTGTCGGCGCCACCCGGCAGCCGGGTGCTCATACCGACGATCGCGATCGGCTCGTCCGAGACGTCCCGCGTCACCGTCACCGGCGCGGCCGGGCGCTCGCCGGACAGCTCGGCCCGCAGGTGGTCCGCGAGGACGGCCGGGTTCGGGTAGTCGAAGATCAGCGTGCTGGGCAGCTCGACGCCGGTGAAGTCGCGCAGGCGGTTGCGCAGCTTGATCGCGCTGAGGGAGTCGAACCCGTGGTCCTTGAAGGACCGATCGAGGTCGAACGCGCCGGTGTCCCGGTGCCCGAGCACCACCGCGGCGCTCTCCCGGACCAGCTCGAGGACGTCTGCCACCGGCCGGGCGGCGATCGGCTCGGCAGGCGGGGCGACTTCCGCCGTTTCGCCGGTGTCCACCCAGAAGCGCTGGTGCTCGAACGCGTACGTGGGCAGCACGGTCCCGACCGCCGCACCCGGCTCGTCGAACACCGCCGTCCAGTCCACGGCCACACCACGCACGTGCAGTTCCGCGAGCGCGGTCAGGACGTCGGGGACCTCCACGCCGTTCTTGCGCAGGGTGGCGACGCAGCTCTGCTCCGGACCGCCGAGCATGCCGAGCGCCATCGCCGCGAGCGCTCCACCCGGGCCGAGCTCGAGGAACGTCGTCGCGCCCTGGGCGCTCAGCTCGGTGATGGCGTCGCTGAACCGCACGGCGTTGCGCACCTGGCGGACCCAGTAGTCCGGGGTGTCGAGCGGCGCGAGTTCCCCGGTCAGCGTCGAGACGACGGGCAGCGAACCGGGCCGGTAGGTCAGGCGTTCGGCGACCGCGCGGAAGTCGTCGAGCATCGGCTCCATGAGCGGCGAGTGGAAGGCGTGGCTGACCGTCAGCCGCCGCGTCTTGCGGCCGCGGCCCGCCAGTTCGGCCGCGACGGCCAGCACGGCGTCCTCAGCGCCGGAGAGCACGACCGAGTCCGGGCCGTTGATCGCGGCGACGCAGACGGCGTCGCCGAGCAGGGGCGCGACCTCGCCTTCGGTCGCCTGGACGGCGACCATCGCGCCACCCGCGGGCAGCGCCTGCATCAGCCGGCCGCGCGCGGCGACCAGTTCGCCCGCCTCGGCCAGGTCGAGCACGCCGGACACGTGCGCGGCGGCGAGCTCGCCGATCGAGTGGCCGGCGAGCAGGTCCGGCCGCACGCCCCAGGACTCGAAGAGCCGGAACAGCGCGGTTTCCACGGCGAACAGCGCGCCCTGGGTGTACATCGTCTCGTCGAGCAGTGCGCTGTCGTCGAACACGACCTCGCGCAGCGGACGTCCGTCCAGGTGCGAGTCCACGGCGTCGCACGCGGCCTCGAAAGCCGCACGGAAGACCGGGAACGTCCCGGCGAGCTCGCGGCCCATCCCGGCCCACTGGCTGCCCTGGCCGGTGAACAGGAACGCCAGCTTGCCGTCGACCGGCGTCCCGGACACGACACCCGGACCGAAGGTGGCCAGGTCGCTGCGGAGCTGTTCCCGGTCGGTGGCCAGGACGACGGCTCGGTGGTCGAGCTGGGCCCGCGTGGTGGCGAGCGCGTGAGCGACGTCGGGGACGCGCACGTCAGCGCCGAGGAAGTCCGCGAGGCGCGCGGCCTGCCCGCGCAGCCCGGCCGCCGAACGCGCGGAGAAAAGCACCGGCACCAGGTACTCGGCCGGCTCGGGCTCCGGCGTCACGACCGGCTGGGGAACCTCTTCCAGGACGACGTGCGCATTGGTGCCGCCGATGCCGAACGACGACACGCCCGCCCGGCGCGGGTGGCCGTTGGCCGGCCAGTCACGAGCCTCGGTCAGCAGCTCGACCGCACCCGCCGTCCAGTCCACATGGGACGACGGGCGGTCGACGTGCAGCGTCTTGGGCAGGACGCCGTGGCGCATGGCCATGACCATCTTGATCACGCCCGCGACGCCCGCCGCGGCCTGCGTGTGCCCGAGGTTCGACTTCACCGACCCGAGCCACAGCGGCTGCGCACGATCTTGGCCGTAGGTGGCGAGCAGCGCCTCGGCCTCGATCGGGTCGCCGAGGGTCGTCCCGGTCCCGTGCGCTTCCACCGCGTCGACGTCCGTTGTGGACAGTCCGGCGGCGGCCAGTGCCTTGCGGATCACGCGCTGCTGCGACGGGCCGTTCGGGGCGGTCAGGCCGTTCGACGCACCGTCGGAGTTGACCGCCGACCCGCGGACCACGGCCAGCACCTGGTGCCCTCGCCGCCGGGCCTCGGACAGCCGCTCCACCAGGAGCAGCCCGACGCCTTCGGACCAGCCGGTGCCGTCCGCGCCGTCGGCGAACGCCTTGCACCGGCCGTCGGGGGCCAGCCCGCGCTGCCGCGAAAACTCGACGAACGTCTCGACCGTGCCCATCACCATCACGCCGCCCGCGAGCGCCATCGTGCACTCGCCGCGTTGCAGCGCCTGCACCGCCATGTGCAGCGCGACCAGCGAAGACGAGCACGCCGTGTCGACCGTGACGGCCGGTCCTTCGATGCCGTAGTGGTAGGCGACGCGGCCGGACAGGACGCTCGCCGAGCCGCCGGTGAGCCGGAAGCCCTCGACGCCGGCCGCCCGGTGCATCCGCATGCTGTAGTCGTGGCTGTTGACGCCGGCGAAGACGCCGATGTCCTGCCCGGCCAGGGTGGTCGGGTCGATCGCGGCCCGCTCGAACAGCTCCCAGGACGTCTCCAGCAGCAACCGCTGCTGCGGGTCCATGGCGAGCGCCTCGTTCGGTGAGATGCCGAAGAAGGCGGCGTCGAACCCGGCGGCGTCGTCGAGGAAGGCGCCGTGCCGGACGTACGTGGTGCCTTCGTGGTCGGGGTCTTCGTGGTAGAGCCGGTCGGTGTCCCAGCCGCGGTCGGCGGGGAACTCGGTGACGGCGTCGACGCCGTCGGCGACCAGCCGCCACAGGTCTTCGGGGCTGTGCACGCCCCCGGGGAAGCGGCACGCCATCGCCACGATCGCGATCGGCTCGTCGGCCGCCGCGGCGGTCCCGATTTCGGCCGGCCGCGTCGCCGCCGCTCCGAAGAGCTTGGTGCGCAGGTGTTCCGCGAGCGCCGGTGGCTTCGGGTAGTCGAAGATCATCGCCGGGGACAGGGTGAGCCCGGTCGCGGCCGCGAGGCGGTTCCGGAGTTCCACCGCGGTCAGCGAGTCGAAGCCGGCGTCCTTGAACGTCCGTCCCGTGTGGACGGAGCCGACGCCGCTGTGGCCGAGCACTTCGGCGGCGTGCCGCCGCACCAGGTCCAGCAGGGCTTCGGCCTGCTCGGCCTCGCCCAGACCGGCGAGGCGTTCGGTCAGCGACGCCGTCTTCGCCGCCGCCCGCCGCGGCAGCGGAGCCAGGCCGCGGAGAAGCGGCGGAACCGGGCCGCCGGCCTTCGCCGCCGCCCGCAGCGCCGGCACGTCGAACTTCGCCGCGACCAGGGCGCCACCGGTGCCGATGGCGGCGTCCAGCAGCGCCATGCCCTCGTCGGCGTCGATGCCGGACATCCCGATCTGCTGGTTGCGCCGCAGGTCGGCGGCACCCAGGTGTTCGGTCATGCCGCTGACCGTCGACCAGTAGCCCCAGGCGATGGACACCGCAGGCCGACCTTCGCTGTTACGCCGGCGTGCCAACGCATCCAGCCCGGCGTTGGCGGCCGCGTAGCCGGCCTGACCGGGGTTGCCCAGCACGCCCGCCGCCGAGGAGAACAGCACGAACGCGGCGAGGTCGGCGTCCCGGGTCAGTTCGTCGAGCAGCAGTGCCGCGTCCACCTTCGGGCGCCGCGCGGTGGCGATCCGGTCGGGGGTGAGCTCCGTGACGACGCCGTCGGCCAGGACCCCGGCGGTGTGCACGACGGCGGTGAGCGGGTGCTCGGCCGGAATCGCCCGCAGGACGGCTTCGAGCTGGTCCCGGTCCGCCGCGTCGCAGGCGGCGATGGTGACGGACGCCCCCAGCGCGGTCAGCTCGTCCCGCAGCTCGGGAGCTTCACCGCGGCGGCTGACCAGCACCAGGTGCCGGACGCCGTGCGCGGTGACGAGGTGCCGGGCGGTCAGCGCGCCGAGCGTGCCGGTGCCGCCGGTGATCAGGACAGTGCCCGCGGGGTCGAGCGGGCGGGCGTCCCGCTGGGGCGCAACGCGGACCAGCCGCGGCACCGAAGCGACGCCGTTGCGCACCCTGACCTGCGGTTCGCCGCTCGCCACCACGGCGGGCAGCACGGCGTGGTCGTCGAGGTCGGCCAGCACGATCCGGCCGGGGTGTTCGGACTGCGCCGAGCGCACCAGACCCCAGATTTCGGCCGCGCCGGGCTCGTCGCAGTCCCCGGTGACGACGGCCAGCCGGGTTTCCGCGGGGTCCGCCAGCCAGCCCTGAAGCGTCGACAGGGTCGCCTCGACCGACGTGGCTTCGTACGGCAGGAAGTCGGCTTCGCCCAGGGTGGGCAGCGGGATTTCCGTCCAGTCGACGCGGAAGAGCGCGTCGGTGGCGCGCTGTTCACCCGCGTACGGCGTGCCGCGCACGGATTCGACGGTCAGGACGGGCTGCCCGGCCGGGTCGGTCAGCCGCAGGCCGGTCGCCGTCGGCGTACACGTGACGGCCGTCGCGCCGGCGGCCAGCAGGGACACGCCGGTCCAGACGGACGGGAGCAGGTCGTCGCCGACGACCGTGCGGACGGCGGCGTCCAGCAGCGCGGGGTGGATCCCGTACCGGTCCGCGTCGCGCAGGCCGTCCGCGGTGACGTCGATGGCGTCTCCCGCCGCCGGGCCGGTCGCCTCAGCGACGGCGGGAGCAAGTGTGCCGTGGGCGTGCCGCGTCCACGGTTCGTCCGCCGCACGGGAAAAGACCTCGATCGGCCGCCCCTGCTCGCCGGGTTCGCCGACGATCAGCTGGACGTCCCGGCCACCGCGGGACGGCAGCACCACCGGAGCGTCGATAGTCAGTTCCGCGAGGAAGGGCGTGGCCGCCAGGTCGCCCAGCCGGATGGCCGCCTCGACCAGCGCCGCGTTCGGGACCAGGCCGTCCACCGCCCAGGGCTGCGCCCGGCGCGTCCACCGGGCGACGGCGGTGAGGCGGTCCGAACCGGGCGTGCTGACGATCGTGCCCAGGAACGAGTCGCCGTCCGACGCCGGTTCCGCCGGCTCGAGCCAGTAGTGCCGGTGGTCGAAGGCGTAGGTCGGCAGGTCCACCCAGCCGCCCGCCGGCACGACCGCGGTCCAGTCCACGTCGACGCCGGCGGTGAACACCTCGCCCATCGAGGTCAGCAGGCGACGCAGGCCGCCGTCGTCGCGCCGCAGCGTCCCAGTCACCACCGCATCGGTGAGCTCGCTCAGCGGCTGGACCGTCACCGGATGCGCGCTGACCTCGACGAACACCGTGTGCCCCTGCTCGAGCAGCGCCGCCGCGGCCGCACCGAACCGGACCTGGTTGCGCAGGTTGCGGTACCAGTAGCCGCCGTCCAGCACCCCGGCGTCGCGAATCCACTCGCTCGTGACGGTGGAGTAGAACGGCACCGCCGGGGCCTGCGCGGTGATCCCGGCCAGCGTCTCGGCCAGGGTGTCGCGGATGTCTTCGACGTGCCGGGTGTGCGAGGCGTAGTCCACCGCCACCCGCCGCACGCGGATTCCGGCACCGGACAGCGCTTCCAGCGTTTCGTCGAGGGCTCGGGCGTCGCCGGCGATCACCACGGACGCCGGCCCGTTGACGGCGGCCACCTCGACCCCGTCCACCAGCCGCGACACGACGTCGTCTTCGCCCAGGGCGACCGACGCCATTCCCCCGCGGCCGGAGAGCTGTGCCGCGATGGCCTGGCTGCGCAGGGCCACCACCTTCGCCGCGTCTTCGAGGGACAACGCCCCCGAGACGCAGGCGGCGGCGATCTCGCCCTGCGAGTGACCGACGACGGCGTCCGGGCGCACGCCCACGGACTCCCAGACCGCGGCCAGCCCGACCATCACCGCGAAACAGGCGGGTTGCAGCACATCGACCCGGTCCAGATCGCCGTCACCGCGGAGGACGTCGAGCAGCGACCAGTCGATCCACGGCTCCAGCGCCGTCGCGCACTCGGCGATCCGCGCGGCGAACACCGGCGACGACTCCAGGAGCTCCCGGCCCATCCCGGGCCACTGCGTCCCCTGCCCGGGGAACACCCACACGACCTTGCCCGGCGTCGCAGTGGGGCGGGGAGCCAGCGTCCGCAGCCCGGCCACGGCTTCCTCGCGCGAACCGGCCACGACGACCGCGCGCTCGTCCAGCACGGCACGCCGGGACACCAGCGCCCCCGCGACCTCGGTCAGCGAGACGTCCCCTTCGAGGACGGACGCCAGCCGTTCGGCCTGCCCGGACAGCGACTCCTGGCTGCGCGCCGACACCACCAGCGGCACCACCGCAGCCTCGGGCGCGGAGACCGGCTCCTCGGCGGGCGCTTCCTCGATGATCACGTGCGCGTTGGTGCCGCTGACGCCGAACGACGACACGCCGGCCCGGCGCGGACGGCCGGTCCGCGGCCACTCGCGAGCTTCCGTCAGCAGTTCGACGGCGCCGGCCGACCAGTCCACCTCTGAAGTCGGTTTGTCGACATGCAGCGTCGGCGGCAGGACTTCGTGCCGCAGCGCCTGCACCATCTTGATCACCCCGGCGACACCGGCCGCCGCCTGCGCGTGACCGATGTTCGACTTCAACGACCCCAGCCACAGCGGCGTCTCCCGCCCCTGGCCGTAGGTCGCCAGCAGCGCCTGCGCCTCGATCGGGTCACCGAGGGTCGTCCCGGTCCCGTGCGCCTCGACGGCGTCCACATCGGACGGTGCCAGCCCGGCCCCGGCCAGCGCGCGGCGGATGACCCGCTGCTGCGACCGGCCGTTCGGCGCGGTGAGCCCGTTGGACGCGCCGTCCTGGTTGACCGCGCTGCCGCGCAGCACGGCGAGCACCCGGTGGCCCCGCTCCCGCGCCACCGACAGCCGCTCGAGGACGACCACGCCGACGCCTTCGGACCAGCCGGTCCCGTCGGCCGCGGACGCGAACGCCTTGCACCGGCCGTCGGGCGCCAGGGCCCGCTGGCGGGAGAACTCCACGAACGAACCCGGCGTCGCCATCACCGTGACGCCACCGGCCAGCGCCATCGAGCACTCGCCCTGCCGCAGCGCCTGCGCCGCCAGGTGCATCGCGACCAGCGACGACGAGCACGCCGTGTCGACGGTGACCGCCGGGCCTTCCAGCCCCAGCACGTAGGAGACGCGGCCGGACGCCACGCTCGACGCGACCCCCGTGGTGACGAACCCTTCGAGCTCCGGGGTCACCGCGCCGGCGCCGTAGCCCTGGTTCATCAGGCCGGAGAACACCCCGGTGTCGGTGCCCTTCAGCGCGATCGGGTCGACGCCGGCGTGTTCGAGGGCCTCCCAGGACGTCTCCAGCAGCAGCCGCTGCTGCGGGTCCATGGCCAGGGCCTCCCGCGGCGAGATGCCGAAGAAGCCCGCGTCGAAGAGCCCGGCGTCGTGGAGGAAACCGCCGTGGCCGACGTACGACGTCCCGGGGCGTTCCCGGGCCGGGTCGACGAGGGTCTCCAGGTCCCACCCGCGGTCGGCGGGGAACTCGGAGACGGCGTCGCCGCCCTCGGCCACCAGCCGCCACAGGTCTTCGGGCGAGGCCACCTCGCCCGGCAGCCGGCACGCCATCCCGACGATCGCGATCGGCTCGCCCGGATCGGCCGCCACCGCCGGCTCGGTGACGTCCTGGCCGATACCGAGCAGCTCGGCCCGGACGCGCCCGGCCAGCGCCGACGGCGTCGGGTGGTCGAAGACGGCACTGGCGGGCAGCCACAGGCCGGTGCGGCCGGTCAGCCGGTTCCGCAGTTCGACGACGGCCAGCGACGTGAAGCCGAGGTCGCGGAAGGCGCGGTCGCCCGGGACCGGCTGCCCCAGCACGTCGGCGGCCTCCTCGCGGACGAGCTCTTCCAGCAGCTCGACCTGCGCCCGCTCGTCCAAAGTGGACAGCCGGGCGCGCAGGGCCGCGGCCACGGCTTCGTCGGGCTCGGTCTCCCGGGACGACTCCTCGTGTTCCGCCGCGGTGTACCGCAGCTCGCCGGGCTCGTCGGCCAAGAGGCCGCGCCGGATCTTGCCCGACGCCGTCCGGGGGATGTGGGCGACTTCGAGGATCCGCTCCGGCACCTTGTACGTGGAAAGCCGTTCACGGCACTTTTCGATCAGCGCCGCCGGGTCGAACCCGGACGGCGCGGGGATCACGTACGCGACCGGGACTTCCCCGAGCGTCTCGTGGGGCGCGCCGGCGACCGCCGCGTCGGCGACGCCGTCGGCGGTGCGCAGGACCGCCTCGATCTCGCCGGGGTGGATGTTCGCCCCGCCCCGGATGATGAGCTCCTTGATCCGGCCGCGGATGGTGAAGTAGCCGGCGTCGTCGCGGCTGGCCAGGTCCCCGGTCCGGAACCAGCCGTCGCGCATCGCCGCGGCGGTCGCCTCCGGGCTGTTGTGGTAGCCGACCATGACGTTCGGCCCCTTGACCCAGACCTCGCCCTCCTGGCCCGCGGGGACGTCGAGCCCGGTTTCGGGATCAACGACCCGCACGCCGACGCCGGGCACGGGCAGGCCGCAGGACCCTTCGACGCGGGCGCCGTCCGGCGGGTTCATGGTGATGGCGCCGCAGGTCTCGGTGCTGCCGTAGGCGTCGATCAGCGGAACCCCGAAGGTCTCCTCGAACTCGCTCCGCAGCCCGGCGCCGAGGACGGCGCCCCCGGCCAGGCCGACGCGCAGGCTCGGCGCGTTGAACCCGCGCTGCCGGGCGGCCCGCACCAGGTGGTGGTAGGTGGTCGGGACGCCGGCCAGGAACGTCGTGTCCTCCGCGCGGAGCAGCCGGATGACGTCGTCGGCGGAACTGCCGTCCGTGATCCGGACGGTCGCGCCGACGACGGTGGCCGACAGCACGCAGGCGATGTGCGAAAGGCTGTGGAACAGCGGCAGCGGCCACAGCACCCGGTCCTCATCGGACAGTCCCGGGAACGGCACGTAGCAGGAGGCGACCGACCACAGGCAGTTGCGCTGCGTCGACAGGACGCCCTTGGGCCGTCCGGTCGTCCCCGACGTGTAGAACATCCACGCCGGCTCGTCGAGCCCGAGGTCGTCCGGGGCCGGCCGGTCCGGTTCGGTGACGGCGAGTTCGTCGTACGCGTGGGCACCCGCCGGGACGTCGCCCGTCACCAGCAGCCGGACCTCCGGGGCGAACCGGAGCCGCGCTGCCTGGGTGGCGTCGGTGATGACGGCCACGGCGCCGCTGTCGGCCAGGGGGTACTCCAGCTCGGCCGTCGCCGAACCGGGGTTGAGCGGCACGCCGACGGCGCCCGCGCGCAGCACCGCGAAGTAACTCTCCACAGTGGACACACGGTTGCCGAGGCAGATCGCCACCCGGTCGCCGTGCCGGACGCCCAGCCCGGCCAGGTGCCCGGCGAGCCGGCGCGTCCGCGCCTCCAGCTCGCCGTAGGTCACGGCCCGGTGGTCGTCGGCGAACGCGACCTTTCCGGCGAAACGGGTCGCGTTCTCCAGGAGTGCGACGTGAAGTGGCTTGATGAGATCGGTGCGCACCGTGCCGCAGATCCTTTCGGACATTCGGAGGGGAAGAACGCTCACCAGGCGAGCGGGAGCTTCTCCACCGAGAAGACGGAACCCTTCAGCCGCAGCGGAACCTCGTCGGCCGGGACGGCCAGGCGCAGGTCCGGGAACGCCCGCAGCAGCGCCGTGAA
Source organism: Amycolatopsis sp. NPDC051102 (assembly GCF_040682815.1). Classification (NCBI taxonomy): domain Bacteria; kingdom Bacillati; phylum Actinomycetota; class Actinomycetes; order Pseudonocardiales; family Pseudonocardiaceae; genus Amycolatopsis; species Amycolatopsis sp. NPDC051102. The sequence continues at coordinate 119,782 of NZ_JBFBBT010000026.1, read as the reverse complement.
GCCGGCGCGGAGTTCGATGCGCGCGAGGTTCTGGCCGAGGCACTGGTGGATGCCGAACCCGAAGGCGACGTGCCCGGAGGTGTCGCGCTCGATGTCCAGCTCCGCGGGACAGCCGAACTTGGCAGGGTCGCGGTTGGCGGCGGGCAGCGACACCGTCACCGTGTCGCCCTTCTTGATCAGCTCGCCGTCGAGTTTCAGGTCCTCCAGCGCGGTGCGGTAGGTGTGGTACTGGTTGACGGTGATGTAGCGGAGGAGTTCCTCGATCGCGGCGTCGAGCTTGGCCGGCTCCGCGCGCAGCTTCGCCAGCTGGTCCTGGTGGTGCAGCAGCGCGAAGGTGCCGACGGACAGCGCGCCCTCGGTGGTCTCGTACCCCGCGAACAGCAGCAGGGTGACGATGTTGCGCAGCTCCTCCAGGGTCAGGTCCTCGTCGACGAGCGAGCTGATCAGGTCGTCCTGGGGTTCCTGGCGCCGCCGCTCGATGACCTCGTCGAAGAACGCCTGGGCCTGCGCGTAGGCCTCCGCCGCCTCGACCGGGTCCGCTTCCGCGTCGTGCAGGAGGGTCACCGCGGGCACGTACCGGTCGCGTTCGGCGTAGGGCAGGCCGACCAGCTCGCCCAGCATCCGCAGCACGAGCGGCTTGGCGAAGTCGGTCACCAGGTCCGCGGGTGCCCCGTGCGCACGCATGACCTCGATCTGCTCGGCGGCCACGGCCTCGACGCGCGGGATCAACCGGCTCGTGCGGCGGACGGTGAACTCACCGGTCAGCAGCTTGCGGTAGCGGGTGTGCTCCGGGGGGTCCATGTGGATGAACATCCCGGGGATCAGCGGGTGGGTCGGGATCACCTGACCCTGGTGCGTCACCGGGAAGTGGCCGACCTCGCAGCTGTGGCTGAACCGCGGGTCGCTAAGCACTTCACGCACCAGCTCGTAGCTGGAAACGATCCAGCCGACGTGCCCGTCCGGATAAACCATCTTCGCCAGCGGCCGTTCTTCGCGGAGGGTGTCGAATATCGCGGGCGGGTCGAACTTGTCGATTCGCGCCCACGGCCCCTCGAAGGAAATTGCCTCGGTCATGGAAACCTTTCTCCAGGGACGGGTCAGGAGTGCTATTCGGCGATTTTCGTGCGGTGCGACCACCGGAAGACCGCGATGTCGCCGGCCTGGAATTCCCCACCGTGCACGAAGTGCTCGTAGCCGGCACCGTGGCGGATCTTGAGCGTGCGGTCCAGCGCGGACGCCTGGACACTGCGTTCCGTCGCCGCCAGTTCGGCCGGCCCACCGCTCAACGCGATTTTCACCTGCGTAACATTCATCGCGGCCTCCACCTGTTTCGCCGGTTCTCCCAGCACAGACCGGTCCCTGCATTCTCGATTCAGGCTAGGCGAGCCACCACCGGGCGGCATCCCTCACTCTGGTAGAGCGGTTCAGACCCCTTCACGGGCGCACGAAAACGGGGACTTCCTTCCCCGGAAAAGGAAAGAAGCCCCCGTGGACCCGCCGTCAGGCCAGGTCGACCGGCTGCCCGGTCTGCGCTGATTCGTAGGCCGCCTGGATGATCCGGAACGTCCGCAGCGCAGCCTCGCCGTTCGGTGCCGGTGCGTCGCCTTCGCTCAGGAAGTCCCTCAACAGCAGGGAAAGCAGGTCCTCGCCACCGAGGGCGTCGTCGACGCCGTCGAGCAGCTTCGGGCCGGCGTCGTACTGCACGCTCGCCTTGTCCCCGATGAGGGTGACGGTGGGCCGGCCTGTCCCGGCCGGGTCCCGGCGGAGGTCGAACGAAGCGACCTGCCCGCTCCGGTACCGGACGGTGAGCACCGCCGCGCTTTCCGCGCTCTGTCCACCGAGGACGGAGTTGGTCTGGGCGTACACCTGCTGCGCGGGCTCGCCACCGAGGACGGCGTCCGCGAGGTCGAGCAGGTGGGGCGCGGCGGCACCCAGCACCCCGCCGTCCGCACTCGTGTCCAGCGACCCGAGGATCGTCGTGAGCTCGCCGATGCCGCCGTCCGCGATTCCCTTGCGCACCACGGCGAACGCCTCCCCGTGGCAGGCCGGGGACGCGAACGTGAGCCGGTCGCCGCCGGCGTCGACCACGGCCTTCAGGTCGGTTTCCTTGACGGCGGAGGGGTATTCGCACAGCACGCGGGCGCCCGCCTCGGCCGCCCGCAGGACCGGCTCGAACGCGTCCCAGCCCGCCGTGGCCACGACTTCGACGTCCGGCCGGCCGCGCAGGCCCTCGGCGTAGACCTCGGGCGTGGCCGAGAGGATGGCGACCTTCACGCTGCTCCCTCCACCGGAAGTTCGACGGCCCGCCCGGTCCACGCGGACTCGGCGGCGGCCTGGGTGATCCGGACGGCGGCCAGCGCGTCCTTCGCGCCGATCCGCGGCTCGGGGCCGCCCGCGAAGGCGGTGGCGAACTCGCGCATTTCGGTGGCGAACACCGACGGCCCGTAGTAGCCGAAGTTCGTGGTTTCGCCGTCGACGACCCGGACCTCCTGAGGCCATTCGGAGTCGTAACTGACCGTCCCGCGCGTCCCGGTGACGTGGTAGGTGACCCGCACGGGTGGCTTCGGCGTGGCGGTCCACCGGCTGACGACCTGGCTGATGGCCCCGCTCGCGTGGGTGAGCACGACGGTCCCGGCGGCGACGGCGCCTTCCGGCGCGGGCGTGGCGATGTCGCCCTGGTAGCAGGCGTGCACGCGGACGACGTCCCCGAAGACCCAGTGGGCGAGGTCGGCGCCGTGCAGGAACTGGTCGGTGAGGATGCCACCCGAACGAGCGGAGGCGTGCCCGGTCCACGGCCGCGGGTGGTAGGCGGAGAAGGAGAACCGCCCGAGGGCGACTTCCCCGAGCCGCCCGCTCGCGACGAGCTCGTGCAGCCGCGCGTAGGGAGCGGCGAACCGCACGTCGTGGGCGGGATAGAGCCGGACGCCGGCCGCCTTGGCCGCGGCCACGATCTCGGCGGCCTCGTCGGCGTCCGCGGTCAGCGGCTTCTCGCACACGACGCCGACACCGGCGGCGATGGCGGTCATGGCGATCTGGTGGTGACTGCCGGTCGGGGTGCAGATGTCGACGGCGTCGGCCCCGTCCAGCGCCTCGGCCAGCGACCCGGCCGCGGTGGCCCCGAACTCCTCCGCCAGCTCGTCGCTGCGGCCGTCGTCGGAGAAGACCCGCACGGCGGCCCCGGTGCCGAGCCACGCTTCCAAGTGCAGCCGGGCGATGAGCCCCGCACCGATCAGAGCCACCTCGAGCTGCCGCAACGTCTTCACGTACCGAGACTCGCCCACACCGCGGGCAGGAGCCATAACCAACGTGGGTAGTTCGGAAAACCCTACTTGGACGGTGCCGGTGAAGCCGGAGCCGACGACGGCGCCGCGGGCACCTTCGGCGCGTTGTAGGTGTCCATGTCCGTGATCTTCCACTTGTCGCCCTGCAGCTGGGCGTTCAGGTGGAGCTGCGCGGTGCCCGCGGTGGTCTTCTTCGTGTCCGTGCGGGTCGAGGTCTGGTCGACGAAGACCATCACCTTCGCCAGGTCGCCGTTCAGCATGATCACCGCCGCGCGCGTCACCTTGCACGTCACGATCATCTTCTGCTGCGGGGCCAGCCGCTTCACCTCGCCCATCAGCGAGTTGTACTTGTTCTTGACGTCGTCGTTGGCGAGCAGGTCGTTCGCCGCGTCCTCGGTCTTCTTGATGTTGTTGAAGTCGTAGGAGAACAGCGCCTCGGCCGCCTTCGACACCGCGTCCTTGACCTGCGCCGTCTTCGCGACGTCCAGCAGGGCCGTGTTGCTCGTCGCCGACGAGATCTCGGATTCCTTGGTGTGAAACCAGAACGCCAGCCCGCCCAGGATCACCGCGACCAGCACCAGCGCGCCCGCGACCAGGTACGTCCGCTGCACCTTCGGCGCCGCCGGCTCGTCCGGCGAAGCCGAATCCGTGACCGGGACCTCGGATTCCGCCGTCGGCTTCGCGATCCCGGTGTCCCGCACCTTCCGCCGCGGCACCGGCCGCGAAGGCGCCTCCTCCTCGTCGGCCGACGGCTCGCCCGTGAGCGCGTCGACCTGCGGCTCCTCGGTCTCGACCGCCGCGAACACCTGCGTGTCTTCGGCCGGCGAAGTGTCGAGCTCCCCGGACGCCGGCTCGTCGACCGGCCGCGGCACCGGACGCGGTGCCGGCCGGGGGCGCGGCTTGCGCGGTTCGGCGGGGACGGCGGGCAGCTGGCCGGTCCGCTCGGCGGCGGACTCGTCCGTCGAAGGCTTGCGCAGCCCGGCCACGCGGGGACGCCGCGACGGCGTCGGGGTGCTGCGAGGCGGCTGACGGCGGGAGGGGGGCACTACTGGCTCCTTCTGGGTGACGCTACTGGCCGGCCGCGACAAGCGGGACGCTGTCGATGCCGGACAGCTTCCAATCCTCGCCCACCCGGGTCATCGACACTTCGAGACGCAGCGGCTTCGCGCTGCTCTTGTCGCCCTGGGTGACGGTGGTGGCGATGGCGGCGAGGAAGCTGGCCTTGCCTTCGTGGTCGTCCAGCTCCTCGACGGCGATGTCCTGGACGTCGGTGGTGACCTTCGTCTTGGCGTCCGTGAGCGCCTTGCGGAACGTCGGCGCGGACTGGTCGATCTGCTGCGCCATCTTGTCGTCCGACACGGCCTTCTGCCGGGCGAAGAAGCCGTCGAGGTCGTTGTAGTCGACCTCGGTGTAGGCCTTCAACGCATTGGTGCCCGCCTTGACGACGGCCTCGCGGGAGGCCGCCAGGCCGGCGTTGTCGTCGGCCGCCGCCGCCCACCACTGGATGCCGAAGAACGCCGCGGCGATCAGGGCGGCCAGCGCCAGGGCTCCGGCGCCGAGCACCAGGATCCGCGAGGAGTCCTTCGCAGGCGTCTCCGAAGACTCCGAAGCCTCCGTGGCCGGCTCGTCGGTGCTCATGACACTCCAGGGTAGGTAACGGTCATCAAATCCACGTCAGGACAGGCCGAGCAGCGAGCCCAGGCTGTTCAGGCTGACGCCGGGGCTGCCGACGATGCCCGGAACGCCCCGGGTGTTCCGTTCCTCGGCCAGCTCCTGGGCCGGCCGGTTCGCGTTGGCCGAGACGTCGCTGTCCGACGGCGCGACCGGCACCCCGCCGTACGGCGCGTTCTGCGCCCCGCGGACGTTGATCGGGCTGCCCTTCGGTTCGGCACAGTACGCGTCTTCCTTCGCCGGCTTCGCCGAGAGGTCGTTGCCGGCGCGGTACTGCGAGTACGGCAGGTACCCCTTCGTGCAGGACGGCGGGTTGAACAGGTTGAGCACCAGGCCGAGGTGCGCGGTGCCGTCGCCGGGGGCGACGCTGCTCGCCGCGCCGGCCAGCGCCGGGTAGGTGACCAGGCCCTGCTCGATCCCGTCGAGCCGGGTGACGGTCAGGTTGGCCGTGGTGAGCAGGTTCGCCGTCAGCGCGCCCAGGCCGGGGCCCGACTCCTTCAGCACCTGGCTGACCTGCGCGGCCACCTGCGGCGTGATGCCGATCAGCTTGCGCAGGTCGCCGTCGGAGTTCTTCAGGGTGCCGGTGAGCTCGTTGAGGCTCTTGCTGAACGACGCGAAGTTCTTCGCCTCGTCGTTCTGCGTGTCGAGCACCTGGCCGCCGGCGTCCAGCAGCTGGATCGTCTGCGGCAGGTACTGCTGCGCGGTGGTGGTGAAGCTGCGCGCGGTGTCCAGCAGCTTCTGCAGGTCGCCGCCGGTGCCGCGGAAGGCGTCGTAGGACTCGTCGACGACCGTGCGCAGCGAGTCGACCGGGACCGACGCGGCGAGCGAGTCGAGGTCGCCGATCAGCCGGTCGGTGCTGACCGGGGTGGTCGTCTTGTTCGCCGGGATGACCGAGCCGGCCGCCAGGTACGGGCCCTGGTCGGCCTTCGGCTTGAGGTCGACGTACTGCTCGCCGACCGCCGACCGGTTGGCGACGACGGCGTCGAGGTCCGCGGGCACCTTCGGCGCCGACGGGTCGATGTTCAGGTCGGCCTCGAGCCCGGTCGGGGTGAGCCGCATTTCGCCGACCCGGCCGATGTTGTAGCCGCGGTAGGTGACCTCGGCGTTGGTGAAGATGCCGCCCGATTCGTTGAGCTGCAGTTTCACCGTGTAGCCGTCGTTGCCGAACACGCTGCCGAGCCCGGCGAACCGGATGAGCGCGTACACGATCGCGACGACGGAGATGACCGCGAAGGCCACCAGCTGGATCTTCGTCCGGCGGATCAGCATCAGCCCGCACCTCCCGAGAGGAGCCCGAAGAGGTTGCCGAGGCCCGGCTTCGACGACTGCTGCCCGGCGCCCGGGATCGGCAGCGGCGGTGGCTGGTTGGCCGGCGTGCCCTGGACACCGCCGGTCAGCCCGGCCAGCGGCAGCTGCCCGGACAGGGCGTTCTGCCGGCTGTTGCCCAGGTTGTCGACGATGGTCTTCAGGTTCAGGTCCACCTTCGCGTACAGGTTGAAGTAGTCGCCCTTGACGCCGTTGACGGCCTGGTCGCTGAACGGGAACGTCAGCAGGAGCTGCAGCGCCTTCGGCAGGTCGTTGCCCGCCTCGCCGAGCTTCTGCAGCGTCGGCGTCAGCGCCTTCAGGTCGGCGACGAGGTCCTTCTGCGACTTGTTGACCGTGTCGGTGGCGACGCCGGAGAGGTTGTCCAGCGCCTGCAGCATCGTGACCAGCTGACCCCGCTGCTGCTCCAGCACGCCGAGCCCGGGCCCGAGGTTGTCGACCGCGCCGACCAGCTTGTCCTTCTGGTCGTTCAGCGTGGAGGACAGCCGGTTCAGCCCGTCGATCGCGCGGGTGATGTTCTGCGACTGCTTGTCGAGGTTCGTCACCAGCTGGTTCGCGTTGTCCAGCAGCGCCTTGATGTCCGGCTCGCGGCCGGACGTGGCGTTGTTGAGCTCCTTGGTGATGGTGTTGAGCTGGTCGACGCCACCGCCGTTGAGCAGCAGCGACAACGCGCCGAGCAGCTCTTCGACCTCGACGCTGCGGTTCGTCCGGGCCAGCGGGATGGTCGCGTTGTCGGCGAGCTTGCCCTGGGCCTGGTCGGTGCCGGGCGAAGCCAGCTCGACGTACTTCTCGCCGAGCAGGCTCGACTGCTTGACGTTGGCGATCGCGTTGGCCGGCAGCTTGATGCCGCCGTTGACCTTGAGGGTGACCAGCGCGTGCCAGCCGTCCTTGGTGAGGCCGACGTTCTCGACCCGGCCGACCGGCACCTCGTCGACCTTCACCCCGGCCTGCGGGGTCAGGTCGGTCACGTCCCGGAACTCGACGTTCACCGTGTACGGGTGGTCGCCGAGGTCGGCGCCGCCGGGCAGCGGCAGGTCGTAGATGCCCTTGAAGGCGCAGCCGGACAGCGTCAGCGCGGACGCCGTTGCGAGGACGCCTGCGGTCAGGAGCTTCTTCATTGGCCACCTCCGTAGAGCTGCCCGGCGATGGGCAGCGGGAGCGGCGGCAGCTGACCGGACTGCAGGGCCTGCACGGTCTGCGCCACGGACGGCAGCGGGATCACCTTGTCGACCACGGCGGCGATGTTCTCGCAGGCGTTGCCGAGCACGTCCGGGATGCCCTTGGTGCCGACCTGCTTGAGCAGCCGGCAGATCATCACCAGCGGCGGCTGGGTCAGCTCGTTGAGGTTTGGCCGGGCGTCGAGCGTGCCGGACGCGCCGTTGTAGGTGTTGACCAGGTTGCTCAGGCCGACCGGGGCGACGTCCAGGATCTCGGCGAGCGAGCTGCGCTGGTCGACGAGCACCTTGGTGATCCCGGCCAGCTTGTCCACATTGGACTTGAGCCGGTCGTGGTTGGCGTCGATGAACGTCTGCACCGAGGTGAGCGTGGTGCCCAGCTGCTGCACGGTCGCGGCCAGGTTGTCCTTTTCGGACGCCAGGTAGCCGCTGACGTCGGCGAGCTGGCTCTCGAAGCTGCGGACCTGCTTGTCGGAGTCGGCCAGCGTCTGCGAGAACTTCCCGAGGTTCTGGACGGTGGTGAACAGGTCGTCCTTGTTGCCGGCCAGCGTCCCGGCCGCCTGGCCGAGCTTGGTGATCGTGTCGTGCAGGGCCTGGCCGTTGCCGTCGACGTTGGCCGCCGCGGTGTTCAGCAGGTTCGACAGCGACCCGCTCTTGTTGGCGCCGTTCGGGCCGAGGGTCTCGCTGACCCGGGCCAGGCTCGCCGCCAGCTGGTCGACTTCCAGCGGCACCTCGGTGCGGTCGAGGCCGATGACTGCGCCGTCGGAGATCCGCGGGCCGCCGGTGTAGGCCGGGGCGAGCTGGACGTACCGGTCGGACACCAGCGACGGCGCCACGATGAGCGCCTTCGCGTCCGCGGGGACGGCGACCGAGCGGTCGTACTCGAAGTCGACCTTCACCTGGTTGCCCATCGGCGTGATCTTGGTGACCGTGCCCATGTCGACGCCGAGCATCCGCACGCTGTTGCCTTCGTACAGGCCGACGGCGCCGGCGAAGTACGCGGTCAGGTGGTTGCGGCCGGCGTCCTTGAGGGTCCACCAGATGCCACCGGCGACGACGAGCGCGAGCACGACCGCGATGGTGAAGCCCCGGGTCAGGGCCGCGCCCAGACGGGTGTCACTCATTTCGTGTAGCACCCCTCTTCGTTGATCGGGCCGAACGACGGCAGCAGCAGGCCGCAGATGTAGTTGTCGAACCAGCGGCCGTTGCCGATGGTGTTGGTGAAGACGCGGATGAAGGGCGCGAACTTCTTGAGCCCCTCGGCCAGCGAGTCCTGGTTGCGCTGCAGCATCGACGTCAGCTGGTCGAGCTGGGTGAGCACCGGGTCCAGCTGCTTGCCGTTGTCGTCGATCAGGCCCTGCAGCTGCGTCGCGAGTTCGCGGGAGCCGTTCAGCAGCGCGGTGATCGCGTCCTCGCGCTTGGCCAGCTCGGCGAGCAGGTCGTTGCCGTCGTCGAGCAGCTTCTGCACCTCGGCGTCGCGGTCGACCAGCGTCTGCGACACCTCGCGGGTGTTGGCGAGCAGGTTCGACAGCTGCTGGTCGCGCGAGGCGATCGTGTCCGACAGCTTCGACAGCCCCGACAGCGCGCCCTTCACGTCCTGCGGCGTGTTGGCGAAGGTCTGCGAGATCGTGTCGAAGCTCTGCGCCAGCTGCTTGGTGTCGATGTTGTCGACGGTCTGGGACAGCCCGCGGAAGGCGTCGAGCACGTCGTAGGGCGCCATCGTGCGGTCGCGCGGGATGCCGGTACCGGGGTTCAGCGCCTTCTCGCCCTGCGGGTCCAGCGAAAGGTACTTCTGCCCGAGCAGCGTCTTGATCTTGATCGCGGCGCTGGTCCGGTCGCCCAGCCAGGCGTCCTTGACCTTGAACGACACCTTCACCGACGCGCCGTCGAGCTCGATGTCGCTGACCTTGCCGACCTTGACGCCGGCGATCCGGACGTCGTTGTCCTTCTGCAGCCCGGAAGCCTCGCTGAACTCGGCGCTGTAGGTGGTGCCGCCGCCGATCACCGGCAGGTCTTCGGAGTTCAGCGCGGCGGTGAAGGCGAGCGCCAGCACGACGATCCCGACCAGCGCGATCGGCACGGGGTTGCGCTTCTGGAAGGACTTCATCCCTGGCACCTCGCCCGGTTCACCGGAATCAGGGGCAGGGCGACGTCGTTGATCAGTGGCGGCAAGCTCACGCTCCCGGAGAACTCGCAGGCGTAGAAGTTGAACCAGGAGCCGTAGTCCGCGGTGCGGGTCAGCGTGCTCACCTTGGTCGGCAGGAACTGGATGAAGTGCTCCAGCTCCGGCTCGTTCTTGTTGAGCTGCTGCGTCAGGTTCCCGAGCGCGCTGATGTCGTTCTTCAGCGGCTCGCGGACCTCGCCGAGCAGCCCGGAGGTCGTCTGGGCCAGGTTGCCGAGGCTTTCGATCGCGTCGCCGATCGGCTTGCGGTCGGCGGCCAGCCCGGACACCAGCTGCTGCAGCTTCACGATCAGGTCGTTGAGCTGCGGGGTGTGCGCGTTGACCGTGTCGAGCACCGAGTTGAGGTTGTCGATGACCTCGCCGATCACCTGGTCCTTGTCGGCGATCGTGGTGGCCAGCGACGCCGTGTGCGACAGCAGGCTTTCCACGGTGCCGCCCTCGCCCTGCAGGACCTGGATGACCTCGTAGGACAGCTTGTTGACGTCCTCGGGGTTGAGCGCGGTGAACAGCGGCTTGAAGCCGTTGAACAGCTCGGTCAGGTCCAGCGCCGGCGTGGTCCGCTCCAGCGGGATGGTGCCGCCGGGCGGGAGCGTCTTGCCGGAGCTGTCGTCGCCCTCGCCGAGCGAGACGTACCGCTGGCCGACCAGGTTGCGGAACTTGATCTGCGCGGTCACCCCGGCCGGCAGCGTCCGCCCGGCGTCCACTTCGAACTCGACCTCGGCCTGCCGCTTGTCGACGATCTTGACGTCCTTGACCTGCCCGACCCGGACGCCGGCGATGCGGACGTCGTCGTTGGGCAGCAGCAGCGTCGCGTCGGTGAACCGCGCGTTGTAGGCGTTGGTGCTGGTGGTGTTGATGTTGGCGATGCTGATCCCGAGGATCGTCGTGAACAGCACGGTGACCACCACGAAGATGCCGAGCTTGATCAGCGGCGCGAGCAGGCCCCTCACTTGACCGTCACCTCCGCACCCCGGTACAGCGGGCCGACGAGCAGCGAGCTCCAGCCCGGGACGTCGGCGGCGTTCATGCCCAGCTGCGGGCCGAGCAGGTCGGCCAGGAAGCCCTGCTCCGCCGTCGAATACGCCAGATCACCACCGCTGCCGCCGTTGCCGGCCGCGTCGGCCTTGAACTTGGCCGGGTTGAGGCCCTCGCCGACGCTCTTCGGCGCGGCCTGGTGCAGCGTGCCGTCCTTGAACGCGCCGTCCGGCGGTTCGGACGGGAACGGCTTCGGAATGTCCTTGATGTCGTAGCAGCGCGGGCCGCGCTTGTCCTCGAACCGCGGCTCTTCCTTGCCCGCCTGGTAGGGCGCGCGCGGCACGATGATCTCGATCGTGGCGTGCAGGCCGGGCTGGTTGGTGCCGGCGCCCAGCGCCTGGTCGATCAACGGCACGTTCTTCGCCATCTGGGAGATCACGCAGGGGTACTCCGGCGCGTACTTCGCCAGCAGCTCGGCCGTCGGCCGGGCGGTGTCGACGAGGGAGATGATGTTGTCCTTGTTGTTCTGCAGGAACGTCTGGAGGTCCACCGACGCCTGCGTGAGGCTGCCGTAGAGGTCGCTGAGGTGCTGCCGCTCGTCGACCACGGTCCGGGTCGTCGTGCTCAGGTTGTCCAGGCTCTGCACCAGGTCCGGCGCCGCGTCCTTCAGGTGGTCGGAGAATTCCGCGAGCGCCTTCAGGTTGTGCTGCAGCTCGGGCTCGTGCGGGTTCAGCTCGCCGATGTAGGTGCCCAGCTGCGAGAGCGTGTCGCCGAGCTGGTTGCCGCGGCCCTGCAGCGCCGTCGAGATCGCGGTGAGCGTCGCCGACAGCTTCTGCGGCTGCACCGCCTGCAGCACCGGCATCAGGTGGGAGAACGCCTGCTCCAGCTCGACCGCGCTCGACGTGCGGTCCTGCGGGATGACGTCCCCGTTGGCCAGGGGCTTCGCCGACGGGTCCTTCGGGATCTCCAGCGAAACGAACCGCTCGCCGAAGAGCGTCTTCGGCAGGAACCGCGCCGAAACGTTCGCCGGGATGAGCTTCGCCGACTCCGGCTGCAACGCCAGCGTCAGTTCGGCGCCGTGGTCGGTGGCGACGATGTCCTGCACCGAGCCGACGATCAGCCCGCGCACCTTGACGTCGGACTGCTTGATCAGCTGGTTGCCGATCTTGTCGGCCTGCAGCTTGACCGTGACGACGGGCGTGAACGCCTTGTCGTAGAGCGCGATGGACAGCGCCACCCCGCCGACCATCACGGCGATGAGCAGCAGGCCGAGCAGCCTGCGTCGGAGCGTCCTCATCCCGCGATCCTTACCGTGACGTCGGTTCCCCAGATGGCGAACCCGATGAAGAAGTTCATGATCGACACCGTGACGATGGACAGCCGCACCGCCTTGCCGACCGCGACGCCGACACCCGCCGGGCCACCGGTCGCCCGGTACCCGAAGTAGCAGTGCGACAGGATGATCAGGACGCTGAACAACAGCACCTTGATGAACGAATAGAGCACGTCCTGCGGTGGCAGGAACAGGTCGAAGTAGTGGTCGTACGTGCCCGCTGACTGGCCGTAGATGTAGATGACGACCAGTCGTGATGCCAGATAGGAACTGAGCAGGCCGATGATGTAGAGCGGGATGACCGCGACGAACCCGGCGATGATCCGGGTTGTGACCAGGTACGGCAGGCTCGGCACGCCCATGACTTCGAGCGCGTCGATCTCCTCGGAGATCCGCATGGCGCCCAGCTGGGCGGTGAACCCGGCGCCGACCGTGGCGCTCAGCGCGAGCCCGGCGACCAGCGGCGCGATCTCGCGGGTGTTGAAGAACGCGGTCAGGAAGCCGGTGAAGGCCGACGTCCCGATCGAGTTCAGCGCCGAGTAGCCCTGGAGGCCGACGAGGACACCGGTGAACAGCGTCAGGCCGACCATCACGCCGACCGTGCCGCCGATGACCGCCAGCGAGCCGGAGCCGAAGCTGACTTCGGCCAGCAGCCGGAGGACTTCCTTGGTGTAGCGGCGCAGCGTCCGCGGCGTCCACAGCAGTGCGCGGCCGTAGAACGACATCTGGTCACCGAGGGTGTCCAGCGTCTGCAACGGACGGTTGGCGACGCGTTTCGCGCCCTGGAGGAACGTCATGGCGCTAGTCCAGCTTTCCGGGCACGATCTGCAGGTAGATCAGGGTGATCACGAAGTTCACGACGAACAGCAGCAGGAACGTGATGACCACCGACTGGTTCACCGCGTCCCCGACGCCCTTCGGGCCGCCGGAGGGGTTGAGGCCCCGGTAGGACGCGACGACGGCGGCGATGAACCCGAAGATCAGCGCCTTGAGCTCACCGACCCACAGGTCGGGCAGCTGCGCGAGGGCGGAGAAGCTCGCCAGGTACGCACCCGGCGTCCCGCCCTGCAGCACGACGTTGAAGAAGTAGCCGCCGAGGACGCCGATGACGCTGACCATGCCGTTGAGCAGGAGCGCGACCAGCATCATCGCGAGGGTGCGCGGCACGATCAGCCGCTGGACCGCGGAGACGCCGAGCACCTCCATCGCGGCGATCTCTTCGCGGATGGTCCGGGCGCCGATGTCGGCGCAGACGGCGGAGCCGCCCGCGCCCGCCACCAGCAGCGCGGTGACCAGCGGGCTGGCCTGCTGCACGGTGGCGAGCACGGAGCCCGCGCCGGTGTAGGACTGCGCGCCCAGCTGGCGGGCGAGCGAGCCGAACTGCAGCGAGATGACCGCGCCGAACGGGATGGCCACCAGGGCCGTCGGCAGGATGGTCACGCTCGCGATGAACCAGGACTGCTGGATGAACTCCCGCAGCTGGAAGGGCCGCTGGAACAGGCCGCGGACGATGTCCAGGCCGAGAGCGAACAGGTTCCCGGTCTCGCGGAGCATGCCGATCCCGGGGATCTTCGCCTGTGTTGCGGGAGAGCTCACCGGCCACCTGGCCCGTTGTTCGGTGGCATCCGGTGCGTGCCGGTTCTGGGCGGCTGGCCGCCGCCGGGGATCCGGGCGACCTGGTCGGCGGGCAACTGGCCGTGGTGCTGGTTCGGCACGCCGTCACCCGGCGGCCGCATCCCGGCCGGGACCTGCTGCGGCTGCCCGCGGTGCGGCCGCACGCCGTAGTGGCGCTGCTCTTCGGGGCTCAGCGACTCGATGATGCTCTCCTGGGCGGCCGGCGGCAGCCGGTGCATGATCTCCATGACCCGGTCCTTGCGGCGGATCGCGCCCATCCGGGTCGCCACGCCCGGCGTCGTCTGCATCTGCGGCGGCACCCCGCTGATGTCCTCGACGCCGCCCGCATGGTGGCCGGCGTCGAACATTGCCTGCTCGGCGGCCATCTGGGCGGAGTCCTTCTCCTCGGACATGCCGATCGGGCCCTGCATCTTGCCGTTGAGGAACTGCTTGACGACCGGCTCCTCGCTGGTCAGCAGCACCTCGCGCGGGCCGAACATGACCAGTTCCTTGCGGAAGAGCATGCCCAGGTTGTCCGGGACCGTGCGGGCCAGGTTGATGTTGTGCGTGACGATCAGGAAGGTCGCGTCGATCTGGGCGTTGACGTCGAGGAACAGCTGCGAGATGTAGGTGGTGCGGACCGGGTCGAGGCCCGAGTCCGGCTCGTCGACGAGGATGATCTCGGGGTCCAGCACCAGGGCGCGGGCGAGGCCGGCGCGCTTGCGCATCCCGCCGGAGATCTCGCCCGGCAGCTTCTTGTCGGCGCCGTTCAGACCGGTCATGTCGAGCTTCTCGAGGACGATCCGGCGGATTTCCGTCTCGGACTTCTTCGTGTGCTCGCGCAGCGGGAAGGCGACGTTGTCGTAGAGGTTCATCGAGCCGAACAGGGCGCCGTCCTGGAAGAGGACGCCGAAGAGCTTCCGGATCTCGTACAGCTTGTGCTCGGAGCAGGTGACGATGTCGACACCGTTGATCACGCAGCGACCGCGGTCGGGCTTGAGCAGCCCGATCATCGACTTGAGGAAGACCGACTTGCCGGTCCCTGACGGGCCGAGCATGGCCGACACTTCGCCCGGGGGGAGCGTCAACGTGACGTCCCGCCAGATGGTCTGCTTACCGAAGGACTTCGTCAGACCTTCGATGACCACCTCGGCACCCATCGCACCTCCAGGAGCTGTTCCGCGTCATTGCGCCCGCTGCCACACCCTGCCACCCACGCCGGCGGCGGATGTGGGCCGGTGGCGCCCACGAACCCGCGTCAACCAGGTGCAACGAGCTGAGTGCGAACAGGTTACTCACCAGTTTTCTTTTCTGGCCAGCCCCGGGCTCATCGTCACCCCGCCGTGATCGCCAATGCGCAGCACGGTAGCCCAAACGGGGCAACAGCGCAGGGTTCGCGGGCCCCGGACCCGCGGTTTAGGGACCCGGGGCTATTCGGACACCGGCCCTAGGGGATGACGGCGATGGCGGCGACGACCAGGAGGAACACCACGGGAGCGACCACGGCCGCCAGGGAGAGGGCGAGCCGCGGCTCGCGGTCGGTCAGCCGGCGGACGAGGAGCTCGAGGTGTTCGGGGTCGGTCATGGTCATCGAGTCGCTGCCGGGGCCGCGCGCGCAACACCCGGGCAAAAGGGACGGGGCGGGCATCCTGGTGGATGCCCGCCCCGTCACGAGGTGGTGCGCAGGCGCTGACGCGCCCGGGATCACTTGATGGTGATCTTGGCGCCCGCGGCCTCGAGCTTCTCCTTGGCGGCCTCGGCGGCCTCCTTGTCGACCTTCTCCAGGAGGGCCTTGGGAGCGGCCTCGACCAGCTCCTTGGCCTCCTTCAGGCCCAGGCCCGAGACGACCTCGCGGACGACCTTGATGACCTGGATCTTCTTGTCGCCGGCGCCCTCGAGGACGACGTCGAACTCGTCCTGCTCCTCGGGGGCCTCGGCAGCGGCACCGGCCGGGCCGGCGGCGGCAACGGCGACCGGCGCGGCGGCGGTGACGTCGAAGGTCTCCTCGAACTCCTTCACGAACTCGGACAGCTCGAGGAGGGTCAGCTCCTTGAAGGCGTCGATCAGCTCGGCGGTGCTCAGCTTCGCCATGATGGCTTCCTCTCAGAAAAACGAACTAGACGTTCGGGGTGGGGTGGTTCAGCTCTCGGCGGGTGCTTCGGCTGCTTCGGTACCGGCGGCTTCGCGCTGCTTCTCCTCCAGCGCGGCAGCCAGGCGGGCGACCTGGGACGCCGGCGCCTGGAACAGCGCGGCGGCCTGGGAAAGCTTCGCCTTGAACGCGCCCGCCGCCTTGGCGAGCAGGACCTCACGGCTGTCGAGATCGGCGATCCGGTTGATCTCGTCCACGGACAGCGCTTTGCCGTCCATGTAGCCGCCCTTGATCACAAGCGCGTTGTTGTCCTTCGCGAAGTCGCGAAGCGCCTTGGCGGCGTCGACCGCTTCACCCTCGACGAAGGCGATGGCGGTGGCACCGACGAACAGGTCTTCGAGACCCTGCACACCGGCGTCCTCGGCCGCCCGCTTGACGAGGGTGTTCTTCGCGACCCGGTACTTGGCACTGGTGCCGAGAGCGCGGCGCAGCTGGGACAGCTGGGACACGGAGAGGCCGGTGTACTGGGTAACGACGGTGGCCGAGCTGGTGCGGAAACTCTCCGCGATCTCGGCGACGGCCGCCACCTTGTCGGGCTTCGCCATGGGTCGCCTCCTCTCTTGGCTAGTGTTTCCACTGGCTTTCGAGGAGCCCCGAAACGACGAAACGCCCTCGCGCAGACAGGCGCGGGGCGTAGTTGGGCACCTGGGTGCCCGGCCTCGTTCCTCCTGCGCGGGCGCCCGGCGTGATGCGGGACCTTCGTTCCCCTCGCGGGGAAAACCAGCGGTCTTCGGTAGAACCGGTATCGAGTGTACGCGACGCGTTGTCGAGGATTGCCCGGGGGCCGGTCCTGACCTGCGTTTAGGGCGCCTGGGGGTTCCACGGAGGGCCCGGGAGGGCATCATGGTGACGTGGCGGAGCAGCGCGATGACGGAAAGCCGGGCTCGGACATCGAACCCGCGGGCCCCAACGCGCCCACAGGGCCCGGCACTCCGGCGCCCGGCCCAGGCTCGCCGGCGCTGCCGCAGCCGAGCAACGCTCCCGTTCCGGCACTCCCCCAGCCGAGCAACGCCTCAGTTCCGGCGCTCCCCCAGCCGTCCGCTCAGCCACCGGTCGACCCGGCGCAGCTGGAGCAGTTCCGCCAGTTCCAGCAGTTCCAGGACTACCTGCGCTTCACCCAGGCCCAGCAGGGCAACCAGCCGGCACCCCCACCGAACGCGGGCGTGGTCCAGGCGCCGCCGTCCCAGCCGGTACCGCAGCAGGGCAGCCAGCCGCCGATGATCCCGCCGGGCTACCAACTGGTGCCCGCCGAACGCCGTCGCGCGCCGAAGTGGGTCACCTGGCTCGGCAAGAAGGTCCTCGCCTGGGTGTTGGCGCTGGTGATCCTCGGTGTCGCGGGCACCTGGCTGTACAACCACTTCTTCCCGAACGACTCGGGCAAGTCCTCCGCCCAGCTCGCCCAGGAGGGGGGCGGGAAGTACCAGACGAACCACATCCTCTCGACCAGCCCGTACGAAGCCGTCCGCGAGGTCTACGACGCCATCGCGCAGAACCTCGTCCCGCAGGCGTGCGGGCGGATGGACGAGCCGATCCAGCAGAAGTTCGCCCAGGACCTGGGCTACGCGGACTGTCAGGTCGCGGTGCAGGAGCTGAACCGCAAGGTCACCAACAAGAACAAGTACGCCGAATCGATGCCGTCGAGCGTTTCGGAGCCCTATCCGGGCGACCGGTTCACGATCAGCTCGTGCCAGTTCGGCATCGAAGGCGGCCCCGCGCTCGGCGCGTTCACCGTGGCGAAGGTGCCGAAGGGCCAGTGGCTGATCGTCGAGCACACCAACGAGCCGACGCCCTGCCCGCTGCCGACGCCGAGCAGCCGCTAGCGCGGGTGCGGCGCCGCCAGGAAGGACACCAGGGCCTCCGCGAACGCCGGTGACATCACCGCCGTCATGTGGTCGCCCGGGATGCGCACCAGCCTTGCTCCCGCGATCGCCGCCGCCAGGCGCTCCGGCTCTGCCGCCAGCTGGTCCTGCTCGCCCGCCAGGATCAGCGTCGGGACCCCGATCGACGACAGGTCCATCCGTCCCTCCCGCGACGCCAGTGCCACCGCCGCCAGCGCCCGGCGGTCGCCGCCCACCGCGTCGGCCAGCAGCCGGAACGGCACTCCCGACGGCGGGACCAACGCCGGGTCCTCCGCCAGCAGCGCCGAGGCGATGTCCGCCGGCTTCACCACCCGCAGGTCGACGCCGCCGAAGTCGACGATGCCCGAGCCCACGCCGCCCGTGGCCAGGCAGCGGATGCGCTTGTCCGCCGCCGTCACCGTGAGGGCGATGATCGCGCCCATCGAGTAGCCCACCATCGAGACCTCGTCCAGGCCGAGCTCGTCGAGCAGGGCGGAGACGTCCCGGGCCATGCTGTCCTCGGTGTAGCGGGACTCGTCGTGCGGCTTTTCGGAACGGCCGTGGCCGCGTGCGTCCAGGGAAATCACCGTGAAGCCCGCCGACCGCAGGGCCGCGACGACGCCCGTGGATATCCAGTTCGCGTTCGTGTCGGCGGCGAAACCGTGCTGCAGCAGCACCGGGCGGTGGGCGCCCTCGCCCTCCCACACCGTGTAGTTCAACCGGAGGCCGTCGAACGACGCGAAAGTCGGCATGCCATCCATCAGACACGAAGAAAGGGCGCCCCCGCAGCTCGCGGGGACGCCCTTTCTGGTGATCTCAGACTCAGACTGCAGCTTCCTCGGAGAGGAGGTTGCGGGTCCGCAGCGGGTCGACCGGGATGCCCGGGCCCATCGTGGTGGTGAAGGTGACCTTCTTGAGGTAGCGGCCCTTCGCCGACGACGGCTTCGCGCGGAGGATCTCGTCCAGCGCCGCCGCGTAGTTCTCGACCAGCTTCTCCGTGTCGAAGGAAGCCTTGCCGATCACCAGGTGCAGGTTGGCCTGCTTGTCGACGCGGAAGTTGATCTTGCCGCCCTTGATGTCCTTCACGGCCTTCTCGACCGCGGGGGTCACCGTGCCGGTCTTCGGGTTCGGCATCAGGCCACGCGGGCCGAGGATGCGGGCGATGCGGCCCACCTTGGCCATCTGGTCCGGCGTCGCGATCGCGGCGTCGAAGTCGAGCCAGCCACCCTGGATGCGCTCGATCAGTTCGTCGGTGCCGACCGCGTCCGCGCCGGCGGCTTCGGCCTCGGCGGCCTTGTCGCCGACGGCGAAGACGATGACGCGGGCGGTCTTACCGGTGCCGTGCGGCAGGTTCACGGTGCCGCGGACCATCTGGTCGGCCTTGCGGGGGTCCACACCGAGACGCATCGCGACCTCGACGGTCGCGTCCATCTTGGTCTTGGAGGTCTCCTTCGCCAGCTTCGCGGCCTCGAGCGGCGCGTACAGGCGCGCCTTGTCGATGAGCTCCGCAGCCTGGCGGTATGCCTTGCTGTGCTTGGTCATGCTTCTGTCCTTACTTCAAAAACGGATCAGTGTGGTGCCAGAGCCAGCACTTGGCTCTCCCACGGTGTTGTCTGCCTCGAC
The DNA here is from genome assembly GCF_040682815.1 of Amycolatopsis sp. NPDC051102. NCBI lineage: Bacteria > Bacillati > Actinomycetota > Actinomycetes > Pseudonocardiales > Pseudonocardiaceae > Amycolatopsis > Amycolatopsis sp. NPDC051102. Next base: position 100,618 of record NZ_JBFBBT010000026.1, on the reverse strand, counting down.
TCCGTCGAGGCGGCGAGATCGCCCTCAAGCCGCTTCCTGCCCGCCCGATTTCGCTCGGCCCTGGGGGCCGATCGAAATCGCTCGGTCAGAAACCGGCGCGATCTCGCGGTCGCTGCAGACCTTAGGCGTCGACGACCGTGATGCCCATCGACCGGGCAGTGCCGGCGATGATCTTCGCGGCCTGGTCGATGTCGTGGGCGTTGAGGTCGGTCTCCTTGGTCTTGGCGATCTCGCGGACCTGGTCCCAGGTGACCTTGGCGACCTTGGTCTTGTGCGGCTCGCCGGAGCCCTTCTCCACGCCCGCGGCCTTCAGCAGCAGCTTCGCGGCCGGCGGCGTCTTCAGCTTGAAGTCGAACGACCGGTCCTCGTACACGGAGATCTCGACCGGGACGACGTCCCCGCGCTGCGACTCGGTCGCGGCGTTGTAGGCCTTGCAGAACTCCATGATGTTGACGCCGTGCTGACCCAGCGCGGGGCCGACCGGCGGCGCGGGGTTGGCCGCACCCGCCTTGATCTGCAGCTTGATGATCGCCGCAAGCTTCTTCTTCTTGGGTGGCATTTCTTTTCCTGTCCTGTACTACGTTCCCCGCGTACCTGCCGTGGACACGGGGACTGCGGCCGAACGGGCGGCCGTCAGATCTTGGAGACCTGGGTGAACGACAGCTCGACCGGGGTCTCCCGGCCGAAGATCGACACCAGGACCTTCAGCTTCTGCCCGTCGACGTTGACCTCGGAGATCGTCGCCGGCAGCGTCGCGAACGGGCCGTCCATGACCGTGACCGATTCGCCGATCTCGAAGTCGACCTCGACGGCCGGGCCGCCCAGCGGGGCCGCGGTCGCGGTGGACTCGCCCTTGCCCGCCTTCGCGGGGGCTTCGCTCTCGACCTTCGGGGCGAGGAACTTCAGCACCTCGTCCACGGTCAGCGGCGACGGCCGTGAGGTCGCGCCGACGAACCCGGTGACACCCGGCGTGTTGCGCACCGCGCTCCACGAGGCGTCGTTCAGGTCCATCCGGACCAGGATGTAGCCGGGCAGCACCTTGCGCTGCACCTGCTTGCGCTGGCCGTTCTTGATCTCGGTGACCTCTTCGGTCGGGACCTCGATCTGGAAGATGTAGTCCTCGACGTCCAGGGTCTGGGTCCGGGTCTCGAGGTTGGTCTTCACCTTGTTCTCGTACCCGGCGTAGGAGTGCACGACGTACCACTCGCCGGGCGCGGCGAGCAGCTCGGAGCGCAGCTTGGCGACCGGGTCCTCGTCGTCCGCGGCGGGCTCGGCGTCCTCGTCGGCCACGGCCACGTCGTCGCCGTCCTCCTCGACGGAGGCGTCAGCGTCGTCAGAAGCGTCGGCGGCGTCAGAAGCGTCGTCGACCTCGGAGTCCGACACGTCGACGGGCTCGAGGTGCGCGGACTCCTCGTCACCGAGTGCCGCGTGCACCTGCTCGTCGGAAAGCTCGGTCAGGTCGTGACCGGCTGATGTGCCGTTGTCGGAGGTCACGTTCCGTCCTCTCAGTTGATCATTGCGGGCCAGGCCGGGACCTGGGCCCCCATCGGCGCGCGCCGGAGGCGCGTCAGCCGAAGATCTTGCCGATGCCCCACTTGAATGCCAGGTCGAGCACGCTCACCAGGCCCACCATGAAGACCACGAAGGCCAGCACGACCACGGTGTAGGTGACCATCTGCTTGCGGTTGGGCCAGATGACCTTGCGCAGCTCCGCCCAGACTTCGCGGATGAAGCGCACCAGCCGCGCGAACACGGAGGCCTTCTTCGGCTTTTGGTCCCGCTTGGGAGTCGGCGCGCCCTTGGCGTCGGCGGCGGTCTTCTCGCCCGCCTTGCCGACCGGGCGGGTCTTGTCGTCCGCACGTGCCGCGGACTTCCCCGCCGGGCGAGCGGTCGCACGGCGCTCACGCCGGGCGGCAGCTGTGACGGGACGGGACGGGCTCTCGGGCTTCTGCCCGGTGCCGTCCTGCTCCTGCTCGCCGCCGCTGGCGTCGCTGTCGCTCACGACCACTCCTCCGCTCCACCAGTTCCGTTACGCAGGGGTGACAGGACTTGAACCTGCAACCTGCGGTTTTGGAGACCGCTGCTCTGCCAATTGAGCTACACCCCTGTGGAGCCCGATCTCTCGGAGCCCCGGAGGACGCATTCCATCATCCCCACCATCCAGGCGGGGATGACCGTAGTGCGTTCCAAGTCCCGAAGTCTACGGCAAGCCTCGCGGGAGCCCGCAACCGCGCCCCCCGATCGACCACCGCACCCCGGCCGGCCTGCGGAAAACTCCCCGCCGACCTCCTGATCATGCCAGGATGTCGGCCATGACGACCACCCCCCGTCCGGCGGGGGCTCCGATGCGCCTCGGGCTCGCGCTCCCCCAGTACGGTCCCCTCGCCGACCCGGCCGCCGTGCCGCGCTTCGCGACCGCCGCCGAGGAGCTCGGCTACGCGTCGCTGTGGGTGGGCGACCGCATCCTGGCGCCGCTCACGCCGTCGGACCTCTACCCGGGCGGCGGGACGCAGGAGCACCCGTACCCCGCCGAGTTCGAGACGTTCGCCGACCCGTTCACGACCCTGGCCGCGGCGGCCGCGGTCACGAGCACGGTCCGCCTCGGGACGAGCGCGCTGACCGGCCCGGTCTATTCCCCGGTGCTCCTCGCCAGGGCCCTGACCTCGCTCGACCTCGCCAGTTCGGGACGGCTCGACGTCGGCTTCGGGCTCGGCTGGCTGCGCGAGGAGTACTTCGCCACCGGCGTGCCGTGGGCGGACCGGGGCAAGCGGCTCGAAGAGCTGCTCGACGCGCTGGACGCGTTGTGGACCGGCGACCCGGCGGAACACGAGGGCCCGCAGTGGCGGATCGCGCCGTCGACGGTGGGCCTGCGCCCGGCGCAGAAGCCGCGGCCGCCGGTGCTGCTCGGCGGGTTTTCGCCGCCGGCGCTGGCCCGAGTGGGCCGTCGCGCGGACGGCTGGCTGGCCGGCTGGATGCCGAAGCAGTACCTGAACGGCCTCTGGTCCGTCGCGCTCGAAGCGGCGGAGGAGGCCGGCCGCGACCCGGGCGAGCTGCGCCGGGTGCTGCGGATCAACCCGCGGCCGGGCACCGGTGTCGACACGGTCGCCGACGTCCCGCCCTGCCTGGACGTCGCGCGCGAGGAGGGCATCACGGAGGTCCTCCTCGACCTGCACTACGTCGCCAAGGACGTCGACCACGCACTGGAACTCGCGGTGGAGCTCGTCGCGGACTGATCGAGCAAGGAAGTGACGCAAGTCACTCCTGTCGCCGAATAGTTCTATTATAGTTAGAACTATGTTGGTCCGGATCGACCCCAGCTCGGCCGTGCCGCTCTTCGAGCAGGTGGCGGCGTCGCTGCGCCGCACCCTCGCCGACGGCCGCCCGGCCCCTGGCGAGCAGCTGCCGCCCGCCCGCGAGCTGGCGTCGGCGCTGGAGATCAACGTCCACACCGTGCTGCGGGCGTACGCGCTGCTTCGCGACGAGGGCCTGATCGATCTGCGGCGACGGCGTGGTGCCGTCGTCCTCGGCGGCGCGCCGTCCCGGGCGCGGCTCGCCGAACTGGTCGCGGAGCTGGTCCGCGAGGCCAAGCGCACGGGCGTCGGCCTCGACGAGCTCACCGGGGTGCTGAAGGAGAAGTACACATGAGCAAGCTGATCCGGGTCCTCGCCGCGACGACCGTCCTGCCGGGTGCCGCGCTGGCCGTCGCGGCCGCGCTCGCGCACGCGTGGGCGGGCCGGCTGCCCGACCCCGTGGCGACGCACTGGCACGGGGCGCCGGACGGCGCCACCCCGCTGGGCCTGTTCGCCGGGGTGTGCCTGGCGCTCGGCGCCGTCGTCACCGTCATGATCACCACGACGGCGTTGACCGCGTTGCGCCGCGGCCGGCCGTTGCCGCGGCTGAGCGTCGGGATGGGCGCCGGGTTCGCCGTCCTCCCGCCCGCCGTCCTGCTGTCGGTGCTCGTGCCGAACCTCGACGTGCCGGACTGGCACGCGGCCCGCAGCGGCGCCGTCGTCCTGTTCTTCCTGCTCGGCACGGTCGCCGCCGGCGTCGCGGCGGGGTTCGCCGGCGGCTTCCCGGCGCCGGTCGTCGAAGACCGGGCGCCCCGGCCGAGCGTCGGGCTCTAGCCGGGGCAGCGCGCGTTCTGGTCGGGCCGGGCGGCGAACCCGGCGATGCTCTGGGCGCTGGCGCTGATCCCGCTGGCGATCGCCTTCCTGCCCGCCGGGCTCCCGGCGCCGACGGCCGTCTGGATCGCCTTCGTCGGCGCCGCGGTCACCGCGCTGACGTACCGGGTGAAGGCGGCCGTGGACGCCAAGGGCGTGACGATCCGCTTCGGCCTCCTCGGCTTCCCGTGGCGGCACATCGCGCTGGCGGACATCCACGAAGCCACCACCCGCGAGCTGGCGACGTTGCGCGACGGCGGCCTCGGCCTGCGCTTCGACCCGGTCACCGGCACGACGGCGTACAAGGTCCGCGGCGGCCCGGCGCTGGCGCTGGCGCTGGCGAACGGCCGGACGGTGCTGGTGAGCGTCGACGACCCGGAAACCGGCGCCGGACTGGTCAACGACCTGATCGCGCAGCGCGTCACCCGGATTGCCTAGCTCGCCGCGGGACCGGTTTCGGTAGAAACGAAGAAGTGGCGAAGAAGAGCGGTGGCGGCGGCTGCCTGGTGGTCGTGCTCGTGGTCGGCTTGCTGATCTACGGGTACTACAAGTGGCAGCACGGCTCGTCGTCGGCGCCCCCAGGCGGCGCGGACACCGGCGGCGGCACCGGCCGCTACGTCGCTCTCGGCGATTCGTACACGTCTTCGCCGCGCACCGGCGGCCAAGCCGGCACGCCGGCGGGCTGCGAGCGCTCGGACGACAACTACCCGCACCTGGTCTCGGCGAAGCTGAAGCCGGCGCAGTTCGCCGACGTCAGCTGCGGCGGCGCGACGACGGCGAACATGACGGCGGCCCAGAAGACGGGCGACGGCACGAACCCGCCCCAGCTGGACGCCGTCGACGCCGACACGACGCTGGTCACGCTCGGCATCGGCGGCAACGACGTGGGGTTCTTCTCGTACGCGTCCGGCTGCGCGACGACGCACCCGAACGCGTCACCGTGCAAGGACCGCCTGACCGCGGGCGGCCACGACCAGCTGGCCGAGCGGATCGACGCGACGGCCCCGAAGGTCGGCGCGCTCCTCGACCGGATCCACACGAAGGCCCCGAAGGCGAAGGTGGTGGTCGTCGGCTACCCGACGGTCCTGCCGGACGGCGACGGCTGCTGGCCGGCGTTGCCGTTCGGCGCGGGCGACATCGCGTACTTCCGCGGCGCGCTGGAGAAGCTGAACAAGATGCTCGAGGACCAGGCGGACGCCCACCGCGCGGGCTACGCGGACACGGCGACGCCGGGGAAGGGCCACGACGTGTGCTCGGCGTCGGACAAGCGGTGGGTGGAGGGCCTGCTGCCGGCGTCGCCGGCCGCGCCGCTGCACCCGAACGCGCGGGGCGAGCAGGGCATGGCCGACGCCGTGGTGGCGGTGTTGAAGCTGCCGTAGCCGGTCTGCCGCAGCCGGGGGGGGGGGGGTGGGGGGGTGTGTAATATTACATATAAAAACAAAAACCGCCTGCCCCGGCCACGCGCC
>NZ_JBFBBT010000026.1:0-94982 GCF_040682815.1 Amycolatopsis sp. NPDC051102 | reverse complement strand
GTAAGGCGAGTTAGAACTCGCCTTACCACTCACGACCGGGGTCTCAGGTCCGGACGAGGGCCTGGGGCTTCCCCAGCACGGTCTTGCCGTCGAACTTCACCACGAGGTCGATGCGCGCGATCCCGTCGTCCTTCACGTCGGCCACCTTCCCGGTGACCTCGACGACCGCGCCTTCCGGCGTGTTCGGCACCACGACCGGGCGGGTGAAGCGGGCGCTGAAGTCGACCAGCCGGCCCGGGTCGCCGAGCCAGTCCGTCACCACGCGGCCCGCCACCGCCATCGTCAGCATCCCGTGCGCGATCACGTCCGGCAGGCCGACGCCCTTCGCGAACGCCTCGTTCCAGTGGATCGGGTTGAAGTCGAGCGCCGCCCCGGCGTAGCGGACCAGCTGCTCGCGGGTGATCCGGACCTCGAGGGCAGGCAGTTCGTCACCAGTGTTCACGCCGTCTCCCCTCGGACCACCAGCTGCGCGCGGGTGGTGCAGACCTTCTGGCCCGCGGCGTCGGTGATGTCCGCGCGCAGGTTGATGAAGTCGTTGCCGGCGCGGGCCATGATCCCGTCGATGTGGGTCGTCACCTCGAGCACGTCGCCGGCGTACACCGGGCGCGTGTGGGTGAAGCCCTGGTCGCCGTGGACCATCCGCGAGTAGTCGAGCCCCAGTTCGGGGTCGGCGACGATCGCGTTGATCGAGGCGAGGTTGATGATCGTGAGGAAGGTCGGCGGGGCGATCACGTCCGGGTGGCCGGCTTCGCGGGCCGCCTCCGGGTCGCGGTAGAGCGGGTTCGTGTCGCCGATCGCGTCGGCGAACTCCCGGATCTTCTCCCGGCTCACTTCGTAACTGGTCTCCGGCGGATAGCTCCGCCCGGTGAACGACTGGTCCAAGGGCACGGCGACGAGGCTACCAACAGCGAGAAGCCGCCCGGAGCAACTCCGGGCGGCTTCTTCGAGCTGGTGTGAACGCGCTACGTCAGCGGGTTTCCTTGTGCGTCCGGTGCGTACCGCAGTTCGGGCAGAACTTCTTCATCTCCAGGCGATCCGGGTTGTTGCGCCGGTTCTTCTTGGTGATGTAGTTGCGGTGCTTGCACTCTTCGCACGCCAGCGTGATCTTGGGTCGCACGTCGGTGGCAGCCACAGCGTTTCCTTCTCTCTCAGGTCCCGGGGGCCAGCCCCGTCGTTACCGCGTAGCGGTGGCCGGACTTGAACCGGCGACACAGCGATTATGAGCCGCTTGCTCTGCCAACTGAGCTACACCGCCCTTACATGACCCAAGCCGCGACACGCAGGCGTGACGCGGCTGAGGTCGTGAGCCCCTTTACGGAATCGAACCGTAGACCTTCTCCTTACCATGGAGACGCTCTGCCGACTGAGCTAAAGGGGCCTGGCCTCTCGCGAGGACTTGGAAAGATTAGCAAGGGCCGTCACCCGGCCGTGCAACCGGGGTCCCAAAACCGCAAAACCTCAGGTCAGGAGGGTCAACACGGTCTCGGAGTGCCGCCCCGGCGAGCGTGCGGTGCGGGCCTGGAGCCACGCCTCCAGGCGGTCCTCCGGCAGCGGCCGCGAGATCAGGTAGCCCTGGGCGACGTCACACCCCATCGCCTCGAGCTGGTCGCGCGCCACGTCCTCCTCGACGCCCTCGGCGACCACCGTCAGCCCGAGCGAGTGCCCCAGCTCGACGATCGACCGGACCACCGCGAGGTCGCCGAGGTCCGTGCCCATGCCGAGGACGAAGCTCTTGTCGATCTTGACCTGGTCGACCGGCAGCTGCCGCAGGTACGCCAGCGACGAGTAGCCCGTCCCGAAGTCGTCCACGGCGAGGGTGATGCCCAGCGAGTGCAGCTCGCGCAGGATCGGCAGCGCCTTCTGCGGGTCGGACATCACGCCGGACTCGGTCAGCTCGAACGTCAGCAGCTCCGGCGGGATGCCGTAGTGCTCCAGCTCGCGCGCCACCTTGTTCGGGAAGTCCTCGTCGGCCAGGTTGCGCACCGACAGGTTGACCGCGACCGAGATCCGCAGGCCCTCGTCGAGCCACTTGCGGCAGCGCTTGAGCGCCTCGCCGAGCACGAAACCCGTCAGGACGCCGATCAGGCCGGCCGCCTCGATGGCCGGGACGAACTCGTCCGGGCCGAGCCTGCCGAACTCCGGGTGCACCCAGCGGACCAGCGCTTCGACGCCCTGCACCTGCCGGTTCGGCAAGGTGATCTTCGGCTGGTAGTGCACGCTGACCTGGCCGTCCTCGAGGGACTGCCGGAACTGCGTCACCATCTGGAAGCGCCGCAGGAAGATCTGGCCCATGCTCGGCACGTAGCCGCGGACCTCTTCGCCGCCCTTGGTCGCGCGGACGGCGACGTCGGCGCGCTGCAGCAGGCCTTCGATGTCGACGACGTCGCCGGGTTCCTCCGCGGACGTCGTCGCGTAGCCGATCATCGCGTTCGCCTCGACCGACAGCCGGTCGACCGGGTACGGCGCCGACAGCTCTTCGCGCAGCCGTTCCGCCGCGCGGTGGGCGTCCTCGGGCGGGCAGCCGACGAGCAGCGCCGCGAAGGACGCGCCTTCGAGCCGGGCGAGCGGGACGTCGGGGCCGAGCGCGTCGCGGATGCGGCGGCCCGCGGCGACGACCATCCGGTCGGCCCAGGCGTAGCCGAGCGCGTCGCTGACCGTCGAGAAGACGTCGAGGTCGATCCGCAGCACCACGGCGTTGGCGAAGTCCCGCAACGGTTCCTTCGCCACCTGCCGGAAGCCCGGCCGGTTGAGGTGCCCGGTGAGCGGGTCGTGGTAGGCGTCGTGGCGCAGCGTCGCCAGCAGCCGCCGGTTGTCCAGCGACGTCGCGAGGTGGCTGGCCATCGTGCCGAGCAGCTGGACGTCGTACTTGCCGAAGCCGCGCCAGCGGGACAGCCGGTCGTGCGCCTCGACGACGCCGAGCAGCCGGTTCGCGCTGCGCAGCGGGACGACGAGGGCCTCCTGCGCGCCGCGGTCGAGCAGCGCCGCGCGGACGTCGGGATTGGCCTCGGTGATCCGGAAGTGCCGGACGTGCGCGCCGGGCAGGCGCAGCAGTGGGTCGTCGGCGGCCGGGTCGGCGGGCGGCAGGTCGTCGCCCGCGACGACGACCCGCATGGTGTCCTTCGGTTCCAGCCGGAGTCTCAGCACGACGCGGCCCGCGGCGAGCTGGTCCTTGATGCGCTCGGCGATCGTCGCCCACTCGCGGACGTCGACACCGCCGACGAGCTCGTCCGCGCGGCTGGCCGGGCGCGCCGCGGCCTGCTGGCCGGAGCGGGCCACCATCAGGCTGACGTCCGAGAGCGCCTCCATGTCCCGCTGTTCGCGCAGCAAGTCGGAGTACGCCCAGTACAGCGCGGTCAGGCCGAGGAAGACGGCCAGCACGAGCGGCCACGCCTTGGGCGTGCTGGAGATGACGAGGTAGCCGGAGAGGCCGACGGACGCGTTGACGAAGCCGACGACCAGGATCCGCCCGGTGAGCCGGACAGCGGTGCTGACGCGCATCCGGCGGCGCAGCACGCGGACCGCGGCCAGCGCGAGCAGCGTGCTCACCAGCGGCGCGGTCAGGGTGCCGGCCAGCGCCGCGACCCACGGGATCTTGTCGCCGGACCCGACGGCGTGTTTCACCAGCCCGGCGACCGCGAAGGCGCCGGTGATCTCGAGCAGGAACGCGCCCGCGTTGTAGAGGACGCGGCCGGCGACCTTCCTGGCGAGCAGCGTGCCGATCCCGGCGACCAGGTGCGCGGCCAGCACGACCTCGAACGGCGCGATGAAGAACCCGATCACGAGCGGGATCTCGGTGAAGGAGATGGTCCACGAGATGCCGCTGCGGACGTCGACGTTGATGCCGAGCTGTTCGGCGAGCAGGAAGGCGACCGCCAGCACCGGCCCGATCCACAGCAGGCGATCGTCCCACTCGAACGGCAGCCAGGAGCCGACCGCGAACGCGGCGACGAGCCCGAGGCTCAGGACGGCGAAGGTGTAGACGCGGAACCGGCGCTCGTCGGTGCGGGCCTCGGCGGAGGCGGCCTGCGGCGGTGTCCCGGAAGCGGCTCCCGGCCCGGGCTGCGCCTGCGCGACGGCGTCGCCGTGGGCGTTGGTGTCCGGCATCCGACCTTCCCTCCCGGCTTGTCCACCGGTGCTGATCCGTGACTTCGGGTGTGGACAGGGGCCATACCGTACCCCGTAGGGCGTACCCGTGTCCCTTTCGAGACAGTAGGAGATCACCCCAGGGTTAACAATGCCTCGAACGCGCTGACCTGCGTGGACCAAGGGGTGAAACGGCAGGTGTCGTAACTGTGGCAGTTCTCTTCGCACGCCCGGCCCGGTAGCGCTTCAATGGGGCCCATGCACAGCGACGTGATTGCCACCGAACACGCGGCGCGGCTCGCGGCGGTGGACTCCCTTCTCCCCGGTTCGACTCCCTTCGAGGCGGCGGAAAACGCCGTGGTCCTGGAGGTGGCGACGGGCGACTCCGCCGCGTCCGGGCTGGCGTCCCGCGTCCAGGTGGACCGCGACGCCCCCAACGCGCCGTGGCGCGCGCTGACCGAGCACCGCCTCGACCTCCAGCTGGCCGGCCCGCAGCCGGCGGCCGTCCTCGACGCCCTCCTCACTCGATGGGATGAACATCTGCGCGCGGTCGCCGAGCGGGGTGACACCGAGACGGCGGCGATCGTCCCGCGCGCGAGCCGGGATGCCGCCGGCGCACGGGAAATGCTGCACCACGGGTTCGCGCCGCTGCGGGTGATCGCGGTCCGGCCGGCCCAGCGGCTGGTCCCGGCGACCCCGCTCGGCACCCCCGGCGTCAAGATCCGCCGCGCCGAGCCCGACGACCTCGAGACCGCCGTCGCGCTCGGCATGGAACTGCACTCCTACGACGCCCAGTACGGCACGGTGAACTGGCGGACCGGCGTCGAGGACATCCTCGCGAAGGACCTCGCCGAGCAGCTGAAGCGGCCGGAGCCGCCACTGTGGATCGCGGAGCTGTACGGCCGCCCGCTCGGCATGGTGAGCGTCCAGCACCCGGGCGAGACGGGCTGGATCAGCGGCCGCGTCGCCGCTTCCCGCGTCGGCTACCTGTCGTCGCTGGCCGTGGCCGAGGCGGCGCGGTCGTCGGGCGTCGGCACCGCGCTGGCCACGCACGCCCACCAGGTCCTCGACGAGGAAGGCGCGGACGTCGTCCTGCTGCACCACGCCGCGGCGAACCCGCTTTCGACGCCGTTCTGGTACGCCCAGGGGTATCGCCCTCTGTGGACGTACTGGCAGCGTCGACCGGCTGTTCGTTGAACTACTGGTGGATTACCGCCGGTGCGCAGGGCTTATAGGCTGGGCCCCGCCGCCAGCGAGGGGAGCCACAAGTGACCGACCAGCGGGATTCCGCGCCGAGAGCGCCCGAGGGTGTCGACACCGAGAAGCCGTCCGCGGCCCGGATCTACGACTGGTACCTGGGCGGTACCCAGAACTGGGCCGTGGACCGCGAGTTCGGCCGGCGCATGGAACAGCAGTGGCCGCTGGTGCGCCCGGGTTCGAAGCAGAACCGCGAGTTCATGAACCGTGCGGTGCGGGCGGCGCTGCGGGCCGGGATCCGGCAGTTCATCGACCTCGGCTCAGGCGTGCCGACGGCCGGCAACGTGCACGAGGTCGTCGAGGCGGAGCTGCCCGAGGACCACGACGCGAAGGTCGTGTACGTCGACTACGAGCCGGTCGCCGTCGCCCACGCGACGCTCATCCTCGAAGAGAGCATGGCGACCGACTGGGCCGGCATCGTCCAGGCCGACATGCGGGACGCGAAGTCCGTGCTGCGCGCGGAAGAGACGCGGCGGCTGATCGACTTCTCGCAGCCGGTCTGCCTGATCATGGCGGCGGTGCTGCACTTCGTCGGGCCCGACGACGACCCGGACGGGCTGCTGGCGGCGTACCGGGACGCCCTCGCGCCGGGCAGCTGGCTGGCGATTTCGCAGATGAGCGAGGGCGACGGCACCGGCCAGTACCTGGAGGGGCTGCGCTGGTTCGTCGAGCAGTACCGGAAGACGAGCAACCCGGTCTGGCTGCGCAACCGCGAAGAGATCGAGCCGCTCTTCGGCGACTGGCGGCTGCTGGAGCCGGGCGTCGTGCACCTGCCGGACTGGCGGCCGGACCGGAAGATCAACGCCCTGGAGGCCGAGGCGCGCCCGTTCGCGTGGTGCGCGGTTGCGGAGAAACCAGGCGCCTGACCTGCGGTTTCGCTGATCGCTGTGGGCGAACGCACCATCGGAAACAAACACACCCATCGGAGAGTTGAGCTAGGCAGACTCAACTATCCGAGGAGTGCACATGTCCGACACCCGCCTCCTGCCCGTGCTCCCGCTCGATGACGACGTCGTCCTGCCGGGCATGGTCGTCCCGCTCGACCTGAGCGACACCGAGACACGGGCCGCGGTGGAGTCCGCCCAGGCCAAGACGCCGAGCCAGGCGTCGTTCCCCGGCATCCGCTCGTCCGCGGGCACCAAGGCCGAGGTCCTCATCGTCCCGCGCGCCCACGGCGAGTACGCCGAGTTCGGCACCGTCGCCACGGTCGAGCGCATCGGCCGCGTGCCCGGCGGCAAGGCCGCCGTCCTGCTGCGCGGCACCGGCCGCGCGCTCGTCGGCCGGATCGCCGACGGCCCCGGCGCCGCCCGCTGGGTGCACGCCGAGGACGCCCCCGAGACCACCGACGACCGGACCGCGCAGCTCGCGGCCGAGTACAAGGCCGTCGTCATCTCGATCCTGCAGCAGCGCGGCGGCTGGCAGCTGATCGACGCCGTCCAGCAGGTCGAGGACGCTTCCGCGATCGCCGACCTGTCCGGCAACGCGCCGTACCTGTCCACCGAGCAGAAGCTGGAGCTGCTGACCACGCTCGACGTCAGCGCGCGCCTGGAGAAGGCCCTCGAGTGGAGCAAGGAGTACCTCGCCGAGCTCGAGGTGACCGACACGATCCGCAAGGACGTCGCCGAGGGCATGGAGAAGCAGCAGAAGGAGTTCCTGCTGCGCCGCCAGCTCGAAGCGATCCGCAAGGAGCTCGGCGAGCTCGACGGCACCGCGCAGGACGACGACTACCGCGCCCGCGTCGAAGCCGCCGAACTGCCCGACGCCGTCAAGAAGGCCGCACTGGCCGAAGTGGACAAGCTGGACCGCACGTCCGAGCAGTCCCCCGAAGGCGGCTGGATCCGCACCTGGCTGGACACCGTCCTGGAGCTGCCCTGGAACGAGCGCACCGAGGACGTCTACGACATCGCCGCGGCACGCGCGGTTTTGGACGCCGACCACGCCGGCCTCGCCGACGTGAAGGAACGCATCATCGAGTACCTGGCCGTCCGCAAGCGCCGTGCTGAGTCGGGTCTCGGCCCGGTCGGCGGACGGCGGTCGGGCGCGGTGCTCGCCCTCGCGGGCCCTCCCGGGGTCGGCAAGACGTCGCTGGGTGAGTCCGTCGCGAAGGCCATGGGCCGCAAGTTCGTCCGCGTCGCCCTCGGCGGCATCCGTGACGAGGCGGAGATCCGCGGCCACCGCCGCACCTACGTCGGCGCGCTGCCCGGCCGGATCGTCCGCGCCATCAAGGAAGCCGGCTCGATGAACCCGGTCGTGCTGCTCGACGAGATCGACAAGGTGGGCGCCGACTACCGCGGCGACCCGACCGCGGCGCTGCTCGAAGTGCTGGACCCGGAGCAGAACCACACGTTCCGCGACCACTACCTCGAGGTCGAGCTGGACCTGTCCGACGTCGTGTTCCTGGCGACGGCCAACGCGCTGGAGACCATCCCCGGCCCGCTGCTGGACCGCATGGAGCTCGTCACGCTGGACGGCTACACCGAGCACGAGAAGGTCACCATCGCCCGCGACCACCTGCTCCCCCGCGAGCTGGAGCGCGCCGGCCTCGGCACCGCGGACGTCGCCCTGACGGACGCCGCGTTCAGCCGGATCGCCGCCGAGTACACCCGCGAGGCGGGCGTGCGCGACGCGAACCGCACCATCGCCAAGGTGCTGCGGAAGATCGCGACCAAGGTGGCCCTGGACGAGGTTTCCCTCCCGCTGACGGTCGACGCCGCCGACCTGGAGGCGTACCTCGGCCGGCCTCGGCACCTGCCGGAGTCGTCGCTGCCGGCGTCGACGCAGCGCACGGCGACCCCGGGCGTGGCGACCGGCCTGGCGGTGACCGGCGCGGGCGGTGACGTCCTCTACATCGAGGCGTCGCTGGCCGACGAGGAGTCCGGTGCGTCCGGGCTGCAGCTGACCGGCCAGCTCGGCGACGTCATGAAGGAGTCGGTGCAGATCGCGCTGTCCTACCTGCGGTCGCACGGCGCGGAGCTGGAGCTGCCGGTGGGCGACCTGCGCAAGCGCGGCATCCACGTGCACGTCCCGGCGGGCGCGGTCCCGAAGGACGGGCCGTCGGCGGGCATCACGATGACCACGGCGCTCGCGTCGCTGCTGTCGGGCCGGGTGGTCCGCGCGGACGTGGCGATGACCGGCGAGGTGTCGCTGACCGGCCGCGTCCTGCCGATCGGCGGCGTGAAGCAGAAGCTGCTGGCGGCGCACCGGGCGGGGATGAAGACGGTGATCATCCCGCAGCGCAACGAGCCGGACCTCGACGACGTCCCGGCCGAGGTGCTGAGCCAGCTGGACGTGCACGCGGTGGCCAACGTCCGCGAGGTCCTCGACCTCGCCCTGACCCCGGCTTCGACGCCGGTTTCCCAGGCGGCGTAACCCCGAGCGCCGCCGCCCCAGGACGGCCGGTTTCCCTCCCCGCAAGGGAAACCGGCCGTTCCCCCTTATCCGTGGAGCTTCCGGGCGGCGACCAGGTAGCCGGTGCCCAGCCAGCGCTTGGCGCCGCGCGCGACGGTCTTCTCCGGGTGCGCCCGCCACGAGCGGTCCCGGCGCCGCACGAGCCTGTCGATCGGCGGCACCGACGCGGTGACGTCGTAGGCGATGACCTCTTCCGGCTGCAGGCCGGCGCGCCACAAGAGTTCCCGCAGGCGCCGCGGCGTCAGCGCGACGATTCCGGTGCGCCGCGCACCGTGGCGTCTCGACGGCGGGACGCCGACGAGCCGTTCGATCGCCCCGAGGGTGCGGCGGGCGGGCCAGAAGACGCCCCATTCGAAGAGCCGGTACGGGCTCCGGGGGTTGAGCATGGTCGTCACGACGAGGCCGCCGGGCCGCGTGACCCGGGCGATTTCGTGCAGCGCGAGCACGGCGTCGGTGTATTCGAGGACGCCCATCGCGAGAACGACGTCGAACTGCTGGTCGGCGAACGGCATTTCCTGGATGTCGCCCACGGAAAGTTTCACGCCGGCATCGGCGCCGACGCGCGCGGCCACGGCATCGATCATGGCGGGCGACTGGTCGCACGCGGTGATGCGGAAGTCGCCGGCCCGGGTGTCGAGCAGGTGCCGCACCATCATCCCGGGCCCGCAGCCGACGTCGAGCAGATCACCGCCGGGACAGTCCCCCAGCACCTGGTCGATGGCGTAGCGCCGCGAGTGGTGGTACCGCGCGGTGGGTCCCCATCCGGCGTGGTCATCGGCGTAACCGGCGACGAGTTCGGGTTCGGCGTACTGCACCCGGACCAGCTCCTCGCGGGCCGGTCGCAACGGCACGGGAATGGACATGTGCTCCTCCAACGGCTCGGTGGAATCCCCCGGAAGCCCTGCACCCCAAATGGGGGTCGAGTCGCTCAAGAAATGCGTTACCGGTTTACGGGAATCAACTCGAAAGGCGGAGCGGATCTTCGCCCGAATCGGCCAACGGAGTAACCCGGCGCGTCCGTTTACCGGACAACGCACCGATCACCGGTCGATATCTCTCAAATAACACATAGCCGACGAACAGCCACGACACCGTCGACACAAATCTTTCCGCCGACCGAAAATGGACACGGTAACGCTGCGAAGTCAATTTGAGAATTGACCACACCGAAACGGGTAGCACATTGGGCCGTTCGGCGGCGCCGGTCACAGACACGAAGGAGCCCCGCGCCGTGACGCGGGGCTCCTTCAGTGGGTGGCGGGTGAGGGATTCGAACCCCCGTAGGCGTAAGCCAACTGGTTTACAGCCAGTCCCCTTTGGCCACTCGGGTAACCCGCCTAGGCCGGTCGTACCGGCCGGGGAGAAGCTTACCCAACGGAGTAGAGCGGGGGTCAACCGGGTTACCCGTCGGGTGGCAGGGGCTAGGCTGGGTGGCCCCTGACGAGCGAGTACGAGGTGTGAGGACACGTGGCGGATCCCTCTTTCGATGTCGTGAGCAAGGTCGACCGCCAGGAGGTGGACAACGCGCTCAACCAGGCGAGCAAGGAGCTGGGCACCCGGTTCGACTTCCGCGGCACCGGCACGACGATCAACTGGTCCGGCGAGGAGGCGCTCACAATCGAGTCCGAGACCGAGGAGCGCGCCCTGGCCGCGGTCGAGGTGTTCAAGGAGAAGCTGATCAAGCGGAACATCTCCCTGAAGGCCTTCGAAGCGGGCGAGCCGGCGCTGTCGGGCAAGATCTACAAGATCGGCGGCAAGATCCTGCAGGGGATCGCGTCGGACAAGGCCAAGCAGATCGCCAAGTTCATCCGGGACGAGGGGCCGAAGGGCGTTCAGGCCCAGATCCAGGGTGATCAGCTGCGGGTGTCCGGCAAGAAGAAGGACCAGCTGCAGGAAGTCATTGCGCTGCTCAAGGGCAAGGACTTCGAGATCGCCCTTCAGTTCACTAACTACCGGTGATCGTCGGCGCGGGCACCCGGACCTCGGGTGCCCGCGGCTGAACGGCCGCAGTTCAGGTGACTGCGGCTGAACGGCCGCAGTTCGAGGGTGCCGCGGCCGAGCGACCGGCCCCGACTTGGGCGTGGGGTGAAAAGCTGTCCTCGCCGGACGGGCAGGTCTCCGAGATGGCCGGGTGTGCTCTTCGTCTCCCCGTCCGTGGTGGGCCTGCGCGGCATCTCGTCGACCTCCACGAGGGCTATCACGCCGCGTCAAGGGGGCGCTTCTGCTTGACCGTCACCTCTCGCTTGATGTGCCCCCTTGACCCGGCGTGATCGGGCTACGCCAGGTCGACGAGATGCCGCGGGCCCACCACTTTGTTTTTCTCGCCTGGCCTGCGCTGTTTCTCACGCCGGCGTCAACGTCCAGGTTGTCTCGTAGCCCTCCACCATCACGTACGCCGGGCCCTTCACATCCCGCTCTACCTGGACGTCGCCTATCTGGTTCAGGATCAAGTCTCTGTCCTCTGGGGACATCGTCCAGATCGCTATGTTGCCTCTCGTCTTTGCCGTGAACTGGATGCGCGTTACGCCCGCGGGGAGCTTCAGTACCGCGTCGCCCTTGCCTGACGACGGCTTGCCCTGCTCTGCAGTCGGGATGCTTCGGTAGTCCGCGATCGTGGCCGTCCAGGGGGCGTTCGCGTGGACCGTCACCCTCTTTGTCGGGCGGTCCGGTTCCGTGTTCATCCACGTTGTGCCCTTGTACGGGCCTATTGCGTTGACCAGGCCGTGCTCGCCGCCGTCCGTGTCGATGATCACGTTGTCCGTGCACTTCGGGCAGTCGAACGTGAAGAAGCCCAGCTGGTCCGGGGGCCAAGTGGTGGCGAACTCGCCGCTGCCCTTGCCCGTGTGCGTCTCCGTCGGGACGTCTCGGGGGGCCGGGGGTGCCGTTGTGGTGGGTGTCGGGACCTCGTGCCTGGGTTCCGTGACGATCGTGCCGTAGCCCGTCGGCGGTGCGCACCCGGTGGCCAGTAGCAGGAGCAGCGCGCCGCCCAGCTTGAGTTTCATCGTTCCCCCCTCGTGGGCCGCTGCGGCCCCCGGTGATCTTTTCGGATGCCCTCGCCGCTGCGTTACGTCACCCGGACGTGCGAATGCGCCTGATGCCGCCGTCCTTGGGTGCGTGTTGTAATCGCGCAGTCACCGGGAGGGTCGGGATGCGTCGGTTGCTCGCTTTCGTGCTGTCGCTCGCGGCCGTCGCGTCGGTGCTCACGCCCGCCCGGGCCGCCGAACGGCAGCAGCTCGTTCCGGGGTTCGGGGCCTATCCGCGGCTGATCCGGCTGGCCCGCTCCGGGCACATCATTGCCACGCTGACCAGCGAAGACGCCGGTGGGAAGTTCGCTCCGGTGCTCGAGAGCACCGACGAAGGGGAGTCCTTCCAGCAGATCGGGGAGATCCGTGACCCCGAGGGGCGGTCCGGGATGTGCTGCGGGACCGTCTTCGAGCTGCCGGTACGCGTGGGCCGGCTGCGGGCCGGCACCCTGCTGTGGGCCGCGTCCTACCGGCAGGACGGCGGGGCTCAGCGCCGCATGGGGATCCGCGTCTGGGCCAGCAAGGACGGTGGGCGGTCGTGGACCTTCCTGTCCGAGGCCGCCCGCTCGCACAACATCGACGGCATGTGGGAGCCCGAGTTCACCGTCGACGCCGGGGGCACCCTCTGGCTCCACTTCGCCGACGAGACGCAGGCGCCGAAGTACGCGCAGGTCCTCAACCGGGTCGCCTCGACCGACGGCGTGACCTGGGGCACCAAGCAGCTCACCGTGGCGATCCCGCCGGACCGCGTGCGGCCCGGAATGCCGATCATCCGGCGGCTGCCCGACGGGCGCTACTACCTCGGCTACGAGATCTGCAACTTCGGCGACCGCTACTGCGACCCGCACTTCCGGATCTCGGCCGACGGCGCCAACTGGGGCGACCCCGCCGACCCCGGCACCCGGGTCGGCACCGCCGCCGGCAACTACTTCCAGCACGCGCAGACCATCACCCTCGTCCCCGGCGGCCCGAACGGTGTGCGGATCGTCATGGTCGGGCAGATCTACACCGACGCCCAGGGCCGGCCGCAGCCGCAGAACGGGCAGGTGCTGCTCGCGAACGACGACTTCGGCAGCGGGGACTGGTACGAACTGCCCGCTCCCGTGCCCATCACCGGCGTCTACAACAACTTCTGCCCCAACTACTCCTCGGCGCTGCTGCCCGTCGACGACGGCCGCAACGTGCTCGAGATCGCCACCGAGGACGATTCCGGGTGCAAGGCCTACTTCGGTAAGGGATCCGGCCCCCAGCCGCGGCACGTAGGGTGAAGCCCGAGTAGCCGAGGAGAGGGAGGCAGTCCATGAAGGGCATCGTGCTGGCCGGAGGCAGCGGGACACGCCTGCACCCGATCACCCAGGCGGTGTCGAAGCAGCTGCTCCCGGTCTACGACAAGCCGATGGTCTACTACCCGGTCTCGGTGCTGATGCTGGCCGGGATCCGCGAGATCCTCGTCATCTCCACCCCCACCGACCTGCCGATGTTCCGCCGGCTGCTGGGCAACGGCAGCCAGTTCGGAGTCTCGTTCTCCTACGCCGAGCAGCCGAGCCCCAATGGGCTGGCCGAGGCGTTCGTGATCGGCGCGGACTTCATCGGCGACGACGACGTGGCGCTGGTCCTCGGCGACAACATCTTCTACGGCCAGGGCTTCTCCGGCCGGCTGCAGCAGGCCGTGCGCGAACTCGACGGCTGCGTCCTGTTCGGCTACCCCGTCAAGGACCCCGAGCGCTACGGCGTCGGCGAAGTCGACGAGTCGGGCAAGCTCGTCACCATCGAGGAGAAGCCCGCGAAGCCGCGGTCCAACAAGGCGATCACCGGGCTGTACTTCTACGACAACGAGGTCGTCGACATCTCCCGCGCGCTGAAGCCGTCGGCGCGCGGTGAGCTCGAGATCACCGACGTCAACCTCACCTACCTGCGCCAGGACCGCGCGACGCTGGTCGAGCTCAGCCGCGGGTTCGCCTGGCTCGACACCGGCACGCACGACTCGCTGCTCGAAGCCGGCCAGTTCGTGCAGGTGCTGGAGCACCGCACGGGCGTGCGCATCGCGTGCCTCGAGGAAATCGCGCTGCGCATGGGCTTCATCAGCGCCGACGAGTGCTACGCGCTGGGCGAGAAGCTGGCGAAGTCCGGCTACGGCGACTACGTCAAGGCAGTCGCCGTAGCGGCGGGAGCTTCGGCCTAGCGTTACGGGTAGACCCGCAGCGCCGACGCCTTGTCGTTCATGCTGCCGAGCCCGTAGCACGTGTAGCAGGTGATGCTGGCGCCGCCGGGGCCGGGCAGGTCGTACAGCGTGCCGTGGCTGCAGGTCCCGACCGCCTCCCAGGACGACAGGATGTTGTTCTGGACGATGGTGCTCCACGTCCAGGTGTGGCCGCCCGAGCAGCCGGGGCTCGCCACGTCGAACCACCAGCAGGTGCCTCCGAAGTCGCTGTCCTGGCACCCGTAGCCGACGTGCACGTTCGCGGCCACCGTGTCCGGCGCCGCCAGGCCACTCCGGCACGAGGTCCGCGCCGCCGTGACGACGTTCGTGTTCCCCTGCTGGACGAACGCCGTGGCCTCGATCGTGCAGGCCTGGCTCCTGCTGGTTGCCGCGGACGCGGGTGCCACCAATCCCACCGCCAGCAGCAAACCGGCGGCCAAACTGAGGAATGCGGCGGTCAGCCGACGTTTCACCATGGACTTCTCCCCATCGTCGTGGTGTCTGAAACCGGACAACCCGATCCTCACACCGCGTCCGGCTCGTACCAGACCTTTCGACCAGGTTCGTAGTCCGTCACCAATGCCGGACCGGGGTCGGCAGCCCGTTCAGCAGGGCGAGGCCCATGGGCGTGAGGTGGTGCACGACCGAGGCGCCATCGCGGTGGCTGGCGATCAGCCCGGCGTCACGCAGGATCCGGGTGTGGTAACTGATGGTCTGGGCCGAAATCCGCAGTTTCCCGGCGATGGTCCCGGTCGCGAGCGCGTCGTTTCCGGCGAGGCCGAGGATCCGTGCCCGGGTGTCCCCGAGCAGATCGCTGAGCGTGCCGGCGCCCGCCGCGCACGGGCCGGTCCCGGATATCCACCGCGGGTCGTGCCGGATCGGCAGGACCAGCACCGGCGGGAGCTCGCGGTCGAAGAGCGTGACGGGGGTGCGGACGCAGTAGAACGACGGGATGAGCAGCAGCCCCCGGCCGTCGAGGTGCAGGTCGGCGTCGTGGGGGTAGCGGACCAGCAGCAGCGGTGGCCGCCATTCGCAGCCGGGCCCGAGCGACCGCAGCAACGCTTCGCTGCCGCCGGTGGCCACGGTCCGGGCGTACTCGGCGCGGACCTCCGCCAGCCGCCGGTCGATCTGCGGCCGGAACGGGGCCACGACAGCGTCGTAATAGGCGCGCAACGCCCGGCAAACGTCCGCGACCGCGTCCTTGTCACCCGTGGAAAGCAGCTGCACCCTCGGCGGCAGAACCCGCGTTCGCGCCAATTCGGTCAGCTGAACGGAAAACTGGGTTCGGGGCGTGCACCGCACCGCGTCGATCCCGGCGGCGATATCACCCGTTTCGGTGACGGGAGTGAGGAAATCCGGGAAGTACCGGGCGCAGGGATTAACACTGTTCAAGAAGCCGACGACGTCCGGGGAAATCATCGAAGCCGATCGCTGCCGCCAGGGATCGAACACCAGGTCGGGTCCCGGCGATTGCAGCACGTGCAGGCTCAGCACCACTTCCCACAGCCAGTCCGTGGCCCGGGCGAGCCGCAGGCGGCCCAGATCCTCGGACGTGAAATGGATGCGCAGCAACCCCTCGACGTTCACCGGCTCTCCCCCTGAGCGATTACGCCGAGCCCCCCTCGGCGTGTAGTGCACCGTCCCGATGAGGGGATCGCATCCGGGCGCCGAATTGCTACGCCGCCGGGCTCAGAACGGGCGGCGCGCCATCTCTTCGAGCCGGGCGATGCGGTCGGCGATCGGCGGGTGGGTCGAGAACAATTTGCTCAACCCCTCCCCCGGCCGGAACGGGTTCGCGATCATCAGGTGCGACTGCGACACCAGCTGCGGCTCCGCGACCAGCGGCCGCGCCCGCGTGCCCGCCTCCAGTTTCCGCAACGCCGACGCCAGGCCCAGCGGGTCACCGGTCAGCTCGGCGCCGGACGCGTCGGCCTGGTACTCCCGCGACCGGCTCACGCCCATCCGGATGACCGCCGCCGCGATCGGGCCGACGAAGATCAGCAGCAGGCTGAGCAGCGGGTTGCCGTCGCGGTTGTTGCCGCCGAAGAACAGGCCGATGTTCGCGAGCACGCTGATCACGCTGGCCAGCGCGCCGGCGACGCACGAGATCAGGATGTCGCGGTTGTAGACGTGGGACAGCTCGTGGCCGAGCACGGCCCGCAGCTCGCGCTCGTCCAGCAGCTCGAGGATGCCGGTGGTGCAGCACACGGCGGCGTGCCGCGGGTTGCGGCCGGTGGCGAAGGCGTTGGGCGCGGTCGTCGGGCTGATGTAGAGCTGCGGCATCGGCTGCCGGGCGATCTGGGCGAGCTCGCGGACGATCCGGTACATCGCGGGCTGCTCGACCTCGGACACCGGCCGCGCCCGCATCGCGCGCAGGGCCAGCGTGTCCGAGCTGAAGTACGCGAACGCGTTCATCCCGAGCGCGACGGCCAGGCCGATGACCAGGGCCCCGCGGCCGAAGAGCCCGCTGATCGCGACGATGATCGCCGACAGCAGGCCGAGCAGCATCGCCGTCTTGAGTCCGTTGTGGTGCCCGTGCACGCCCGCTCGCCTCCGTCCGCCTTCGCCGTGGTTTACCCAGTGGAAACAACGCGATCGGGGGACGCGAAGTTCCTTCAGGTGGGGATGGCGCGGGTTACCCTCGAACGGGCAGTCGATCAGGAGCGGAGGCGCCGATGCCAGGCCGCCGGCTACCCCGGAGGACGCTGTTCGCGCTGGTCACGGCGGGTGCCGCGGCGCTCGTCCGGCCCGGGACCGCGCAGGCGGCGGACGTCCGGTCGATCGACGTCGGCGGAGCGCCGGCCGGGGTCGCGGTGAACCCGGTCACCGGCCTCGGGTACGTCACCGATCCGCAGGCCGGGACGCTGACCGTGCTCGACCCGCGCAGCGCGTCGGTCGCCGGCGTGGTGGCCGTCGGCGGCGAACCCGCCGACGTCGCGGTCGACGCGACGGCCGGCCGGATCTACGTCGCGAACCCGCCCGGGGGCACCGTGGTGGTGCTCGACAGCCGGACCCACGACCTGGTGAGCGTGGTCGGCGCGGGCGCCGGGGCGTCGGCGCTGGCGGTCGACGAGGAGGCCGACCGCGTCTACGCCGTGAGCGGCGGCACCGGCACGCTCGCCGTGCTCGACGGCGTCAGCTGCACGCTGGCGGCGCTCGTGCCCGGCCCGAAGCCGAGCCTCGCCGCGATCGGTGTCGACCCCGGCCGCAAGCTGGCCCACTGCGCGAGCACGACCACGGACTCGGTCGAGGTGTTCTCGATCGACTCCGGCAAGTTCGTCGCCTCGGCCAAGGTGGGCCGCAACCCGACCGCGGTGGCGGTGCACCACGCGAGCGGCACGGTCTACGTCGCGAACTCCGGCATCCACCACATGTCCATTGTGGACGGTGTCACGCACGCCGAGCGCAAGACCGTTTTGCTGCGCAGTGAATCCTCCGCCCTCGCCGTGCACCAGGGCACGAACACGGTGTACACCAACGGCGGCCAGAACGGCCTCACCCGCGTCGACGGCGCCGCGGGCACGCTGAGCGGCGAGCTGTCGCTGGGCATCAACCCCGGTGCCGTCGCCGTCGACCAGCGAACGCGCGCGGTGTGGGTCACCGACCCGCTGCACGGCCGGGTCTTCGTGGTCCGCGACTTCTGACCGCGCAGCTGGGGCAACTCCAGGTATACGGTCGGAAGGCATGGAACTCGGACTGCAGATCCCCGACTTCACCTGGCCGAACGGGGCGTCCGCCCTGGGCGCCGACCTGGCGGCCGTCGTCCGCGCCGCCGACCAGGCCGGCTTCGGCTCCATCGCGGTGATGGACCACTTCTTCCAGATCGGCGCCGTCGGCCCGGCCGAAAACGACATGCTCGAGGCGTACACCACCCTCGGCTTCATCGCGGCGCACACCGAGCGCGCCAAGCTGCTCACCGTCGTCACCGGCGTCCTCTACCGGCACCCCGGCCTGCTGGCCAAGGCGATCACGACGCTGGACGTGCTCTCCGGCGGCCGCGCGATCCTCGGCATCGGCGCGGGCTGGAACGAGGAGGAGTCCCGCGGGCTCGGTTTCCCGTTCCCGCCCCTGGCCGAGCGGTTCGAGCTGCTGGAGGAGAACCTCCAGTACGTGCTGCAGATGTGGGCCGAGGGCGACGCGCCGTTCAAGAGCAAGCACTTCGACGCCGAACGGCTGCTGAACGTGCCGCAGGCGCTGTCGAAGCCGCGCCCGCCGATCATGATCGGGGGCGGCGGCGAAAAGAAGACGCTGCGGCTGGTGGCCAAGTACGCCGACCAGTGCAACCTGTTCAACAGCCCCGAGCTGGAGCACAAGCTCGACGTCCTCAAGCGGCACTGCGAGAACGAGGGCCGCGACTACGACTCGATCACCAAGACCGTCTACCACATCCTCGACATCGGCGAGCACGGCGAGAAGGCGGGCGAACTGGTGAACGAGCTGCAGCGGCTGAACGGCCTGGGCATCCACGTGGCCCTGGGCATGGTCCCGCACGTCCACAACCCGGCGATCCTGGAGAAGTTCGCGACCGAGGTCATCCCGGCCGCGGAGAAGATCGCCTGACCCTTCGCCGGAGCCCTCTCCGCGGAGCGGGCTCCGGCGTTCAGCCGTCCTTCGCCACCACCCGGGTCAGCGCCGCTACGCCGATTCCCACGACGGCGAGCGCGATGCCCGCGACCAACCAGCCCACCAGCGCGAGCACCACACCGGTCACCGCGAAGAGCGCGAACTCCAGCAGGAAACGGGCCGGCTCCGGGAGCCGCCGGCGTGCCCGCGGCGCGACGAACAGGCCCCACAGCGCGGCCGCCGCCACCGGCAGCAGGACGGCGTCGACGACGGCCAGCGCGAGTCCGCCGCCGAGCTGGGTGCCCGCCAGGGCCAGGCCGCCCAGGAGCGCCAGCTCGGTCAGGAAGCGGACCGTCAGCACCACGCCCGCGACCCCGCTCAGGCGGGGAGTCGGCTCCGAAGTCATCCCGCCAGCCTAGGACCGCGTCCACAGTGGACGTTACGGGTACGGACGGGCACGGATCGTGATCCTTGCCACAGTTGCTCCATCCAGGTTGCGGTTCCGAATCGGTCCACCAGTGGCTCCCGCGTCGCTGTAACGACCTTCCGGCGCCGGTCGACGTGTCTGATGCATATCGCGACCGCGAGCCAAGGAGCCTGGTAGATGACCACATGTCGACTCTGCGGTTCGACAAACACGGCCGGCGTCGTCGACCTCGGCGCGACTCCCCCATGTGAGCGATTTCTGACGGCCGAGCAGCTCGACGAGCCCGAAGCCACCTTCCCGCTCCACCTGAAGGTGTGCACCGACTGCTGGCTGGCCCAGATCCCGCCGTTGATCGACCCGGACGACACCTTCACCGAGTACGCGTACTTCTCGTCCTTCTCGACGTCGTGGGTCGAGCACGCGAAGCGCTTCGTCGACGGCGCGGTCGACCGGCTCGGGCTGGGCGAGAAGTCGTTCGTCGTCGAGGTGGCGAGCAACGACGGTTACCTGCTCAAGCACGTCGTCGGGCACGGGATCCGGTGCCTGGGCGTCGAACCTTCGGTGAACGTCGGGCAGGCGGCGCGTGACGCCGGCGTGCCCACCCTGACGGCCTTCCTCTCCGAGGAAACCGGCCTGCAGGTGCGCGCGGAGCACGGCCCGGCCGACCTCGTCGCCGCGAACAACGTCTACGCGCACATCCCCGACGTCCTCGGCTTCACCAAGGGCCTGCGCGCCCTGGTCGCGGACGACGGCTGGGTCTCCATCGAGGTCCAGCACCTGCTCACGCTGATCGAGAAGAACCAGTACGACACGATCTACCACGAGCACTTCCAGTACTACACGGTCGAATCCGCACGCCGGGCGCTGGCGACCGGCGGCCTGACCGTGGTCGACGTCGAACTGCTGCCGACGCACGGCGGGTCGATCCGGCTGTGGGCGCGTCCCGACGCGGTCGCGGGCGAGCCGAGCGAGCGGATGACCGACGTGCTGGAGCGCGAAAAGGCCGCCGGGCTGCACGAGCTGTCCGGGTACACCGAGTTCGCCGAGCGCGTCACCCGCGTGCGGCTGGACCTGCTGAAGTTCCTCATCGAGGCGCGCAAC
Organism: Amycolatopsis sp. NPDC051102; assembly: GCF_040682815.1. NCBI lineage: Bacteria > Bacillati > Actinomycetota > Actinomycetes > Pseudonocardiales > Pseudonocardiaceae > Amycolatopsis > Amycolatopsis sp. NPDC051102. The sequence goes on along the minus strand of NZ_JBFBBT010000026.1, from coordinate 74,920 downwards.
GACGGGAAGACCGTCGTCGGCTACGGCGCCCCGGGCAAGGGCAACACCCTGCTGAACCACTGCGGCATCCGGACGGACCTGCTGCAGTACACGGTCGATCGCAATCCGTACAAGCACGGCCGGTTCACCCCCGGCACGCGCATCCCGGTGCTGCCGCCGGAGCGGATCGAAGCGGACCGGCCCGACTACGTGCTCGTCCTCCCGTGGAACCTCCGGGAGGAACTGACCGGACAGCTCTCCTACATCGGGTCGTGGGGCGGAAAGCTCGTGTTCCCGATCCCCCACCTGGAAATCGTCGAGGTGCAGTGAAGTGAAGGTCGTTCTCTTCTGCGGTGGCTACGGGATGCGGATGCGCAACGGCGCGGCCGACGACGTCCCGAAGCCGATGGCGATGGTCGGTCCGAGACCGCTCATCTGGCACGTGATGCGCTACTACGCGCATTTCGGCCACACCGAATTCATCCTGTGCCTCGGCTACGGCGCGGCGCACATCAAGAACTTCTTCCTGAACTACCAGGAGACCATCTCCAACGACTTCGTCCTCCGCAACGGCAAGCCCGAGCTGCTCTCGACCGACATCGCCGACTGGACGATCACGTTCGTGCAGACCGGGATCGAGTCGCCGATCGGCGAGCGGCTGCGCCGGGTGCGCCCGTACCTCGACGGCGACGAGATGTTCCTCGCGAACTACGCCGACGTCCTGTCCGACGTTCCGCTGCCCGACATGATCGAGCGGTTCTCGAACTCCGACACGGGTGCGTCGATGATGGTCGTGCCGCCGCAGTCGTCGTTCCACTGCGTGGAAATGGACGAGGGCGGCATGGTCGGCTCGATCACCGCGGTCAGCGAAATGCCGCTCTGGGAAAACGGCGGTTACTTCGTGCTGCGCCAAGAGGTGTTCGACCACATCCCGGAGAACGGCGACCTGGTCGCCGACGGCTGCGGCGAGCTCGCCAAGCGCGGCCGCCTGCTGGCCTACCCGTACCGCGGCTTCTGGAAGCCGACGGACACGGTCAAGGAGCGCGCGGCCCTCGACAACGCCTACACCCACGGTGAGCGGCCCTGGGCGCTCTGGGAGCGCACCGCCGCGAGCATCGCGTGATCGGGCTCCGGCCGGACCGGCTCACCGGCGTCGTCGCCCTCGGCGCGCACTGCGACGACATCGCGATCGGCGCCGGCGGCACGCTGCTGACGCTCTGCCGGTCCCGGCCCGGCCTGCGGGTCGACGCCCTGGTCCTGTCCGGCGGCGGCACGCCCCGCGAGGACGAGGAGCGGGCGGCGCTGGCGGCGTTCTGCCCGGGCGCGGAGCTCGACGTCACGGTGCTGAAGCTGCCGGACGGGCGCTTCCCGGCGCACTGGGAAGAGGCCAAGAACGCGCTGGAGGAACTGCGGCGGCGGACCGACCCGGACGTCGTGCTGGCGCCACGCACCGACGACGCCCACCAGGACCACCGCGGCCTGGCCAAGCTGGTGCCGACGGCGTTCCGCGACCACCTCGCGCTGGGCTACGAGATCGTCAAGTGGGACGGCGACCTCGGCAGCCCGTCGGTGTACCAGCCGCTCGACGACGACATCGCCGAGCAGAAGGTCCGGCTGCTGCAGGAGCACTACGCGTCGCAGCGGCACCGGCCCTGGTACGACCGCGAGGCGTTCCTCGGGCTGGCCCGGATCCGCGGGATCGAAGCGGCCGCGAAGTACGCCGAAGCGTTTTTCGCCAAGAAACTCACTCTAGATCTGAAGGGCTGAATCCGATGCGGGTGTTGCTGACGGGGCACAAGGGCTACCTGGGGACGGTGATGGCCCCGGTGCTCGCCGCCGCCGGCCACGAAGTCGTCGGCCTCGACTCCGGGCTGTTCGAGGACTGCCTGCTCGGGCCCGCCCCCGCCGACCCGGCCGGGTACGCCGTCGACCTGCGGGACGTCACCGCCGAGCACGTCTCCGGGTTCGACGCCGTGATCCACCTGGCGGCGCTGTCGAACGACCCGCTGGGCTCGCTCGCGCCGGAGCTGACCTACGACATCAACCACCACGCGTCGGTGAAGCTCGCGAAGCTGGCGAAGGACGCCGGCGTGCAGCGGTACATCTACGCATCGACCTGCTCGGTGTACGGCGCGGGCGGCGACAACCTCGTCGACGAGGACGCGCCGCTCAAGCCGGTGACGCCGTACGCCGAGTCGAAGGTGCGCGTCGAGGCCGACGTCCACGAGCTGGCCGACGACGACTTCACGCCGGTGTACATGCGCAACGCGACGGCGTTCGGCTACTCGCCGCGGCTGCGCGGCGACATCGTGCTGAACAACCTGACCGCGCACGCCCACCTGTCCGGCGAGGTGCTGGTGCTGTCGGACGGCACGCCGTGGCGGCCGCTGGTGCACGCCCAGGACATCGCGCGCGCGTTCACGGCGGCCCTGACCGCGCCGAAGGAGGCCGTGCACAACAAGGCGTTCAACATCGGCACCGAGGACAACAACGTCACCGTCGCCGAGATCGCCCAGGAGGTCGTCGAGGCCGTGCCGGGCTCGACGCTGAACATCACCGGCGAGGCGGGCGCCGACCCGCGGTCCTACCGGGTCGACTTCTCGCGCTTCCGCGAGGCCATCCCGGGCTTCGCCTGCGAGTGGTCGGTCAAGGACGGCGCCGTCGAGCTCATCGAGGCCTACCGCAAGTTCGGGCTCACCCGGGAGTCGTTCCAGCAGCTGTTCACCCGGCTCGCCTGGCTGAAGAGCGAGGGCGAAGCCGGCCGCGTCGACGCCACCATGCGGCGGAAGTAGTGGCGGCCCCGCAGCTGCGGACCGGGGCGGAACTGCACGCCCTGGTCGAGCGGCTGTACCCGATCTGCCGCAGCATCACCGGCGACGGCGTGCGGCAGACCCTGGACATCATCGGCGAGCACATCGCCCTCGAGCGGCACGAGGTTCCGACCGGTACGGCGGTGCTGGACTGGACGATCCCGCAGGAGTGGAACATCCGGGACGCCTACGTGGCCACGCCCTCTGGTGAGCGGGTGATCGACTTCCAGGAGTCGAACCTGCACGTCGTCGGGTACAGCGTCCCGGTGCGGCAGCGGATGCCGCTGAGCGAGCTGCGGGAGCACCTGCACACGCTGCCGGACCAGCCGTCGTGGGTGCCCTACCGGACCAGCTACTACGCCCCGGCCTGGGGCTTCTGCCTCGCGCAGGAGAAGCTCGACGCGCTGCCGGACGGCGACTACGACGTCGTCATCGACTCGACCCTTTCCGACGGCTCATTGACCTACGCCGAGCACGTCGTGCCCGGCCGGGTCACCGACGAGGTCATCGTGTCGTGCCACGTGTGCCACCCGTCGCTGGCGAACGACAACCTCGCCGGCATCGCGGTGGCGATCTCGCTGGCCCAGCAGCTGGCTCGGACGCAGCCGCACTACACGTACCGGTTCCTGTTCATGCCGGGCACGATCGGCTCGATCACCTGGCTGGCGCGCAACGCCTCGCGCATCGAGAAGGTGCGGCACGGGCTGGTGCTGGCGTGCGCGGGCGACCCGGGTTCGCTGACGTACAAGAAGTCCCGCCGCGACGACGCCGAGATCGACCGGGTCATGCAGCACGTGCTGCGCTCGCGCGAACACCGCGTCGTCGACTTCTCGCCGTACGGCTACGACGAGCGCCAGTTCTGCTCGCCGGGCTTCAACCTCGGCGTCGGCTCGCTGACGCGCACGCCATACGCGGGCTACCCCGAGTACCACACGTCCGCCGACAACCCGGGTTTCGTGTCGCCCGCGGCCATGGAGGACACACTCGGCGCTCTTCGCGACGCCTTCGGCGTCCTGGACCGCAACCGCCGGTACGTCAACCTCAGCCCGTACGGCGAGCCGCAGCTCGGCAAGCGCGGGCTGTACGACTCCCTCGGCGGCCGCAGCGACGCCAAGCAGGCCCAGATGGCGATGCTGTGGGTCCTCAACCTCTCCGACGGCGACCACTCCCTCCTGGACATCGCCGAGCGCGCCGGGCTCCCGTTCGACATCGTCGACGTCGCGGCCCGCGCGCTGCACGACGCCGGCCTGGTCAAGGAGTGAACGACGTGGCCGACCACCGCCGTGCGCCGCGCTCGATCTTCCGGTCGGGCGCGGTGCGCGCGATGGCCGGGCGGCTCAGCTGGGGCCTCGGCGACCAGGCGGTGTCCAGCCTGACCAACTTCGCCGTCGGCCTGTACGTGGCCCGCTCCCTCGGCACGTTCGCCTTCGGCATCTTCAGCCTCGCCTGGGTCACCTACGGCGTGGTGCTCAACGTCTCGCGCGGCCTGGCCACCGACCCCCTGATGGTGCGGTTCAGCGCCGTGCCGGAGGACCGGTGGCGGTCGGGCGTGGCCAGCGCGTCGGGCACCGCGATCGGCGTGGGCTGCGCGACCGGGGTGATCAGCCTGGTGGCCGGCCTGGCCGCGGGCGGACCGCTCGGCAGCGCGTTCGTCGCACTCGCCGTCGTCCTCCCGGGCCTGCTCCTGCAGGACGCCTGGCGGTTCGCGTTCTTCGCGCGCGGCGCGGGCAAGAAAGCGTTCATCAACGACTCCGTGTGGGGTATCGCCCTGCTGCCGGCCCTGTACGTCGCCGCCCACATCCACACGGTGGTCGCGTTCGTGCTGGCCTGGGGCCTCTCCGGCGCGGTCGCGGCCGTGTTCGGCTGGTTCCAGACGGGCATCCTCCCGCACCCGCGGGAGATGGCCGGCTGGCTCCGCACGCAACGCGACCTGAGCGTCCGCTACCTCGTCGAGAACGTCAGCAACAGCGGCGCGTCGCAGCTGCGGGCGTACGGCCTCGGCGCCATCGCCGGCATCACCGCCGTCGGCGCGGTCCGCGGAGCCGAACAGCTCCTCGGGCCGTTCCTGGCCCTGCTGATGGGGCTGTCCCTGGTCACCGTCGCCGAGGGCGCGCGGGTGCTCCAGCGGGCGCCGCACCGCCTGAAGCACTTCTGCATCATCCTCGGCGGCGGCCAGGCGGGTGCCGCCCTCTGCTGGGGCCTGGGCCTGCTGCTCCTGGTGCCCGACAGCGCCGGCCGCTGGGTGATGGGCTCGGTGTGGGACTCGTCGTCCCCGCTGATCCTGCCGGTCACCCTGGCCGTCGTCGGCGCGAGCTTCGCCACCGGCGCCGCGGCCGGCCTGCGCGCGCTCGGCGCGGCCAAGCGGAGCCTGCGCTCGCAGCTGGTCGCCTCCCTGTTCTACGTCACTTTCGGCATCGCGGGCGCGTTCGCCGACGGCGCGGCCGGGTCCGCGTGGGGCGTCGCGACCGCGACGCTCAGCGGCTCCGTCGTCTGGTGGTTCCAGCTGCGGAGCGGGCTGCGCGAGTACGTGCCGCCGGGGGCCGACGAGCCCACCGTGGTGTTCGAGCCGATCAAAGAGCCGATCAAGGAATGAGGACTCCATGACCACCGTCCCGCGGCTGAGCCTCGGCCTCCCGGTGTACAACGGCGAGGAGTACCTCGCCGAGTCCCTGGACGCCCTGCTCGGCCAGACCTTCGAGGACTTCGAGCTGATCATCTCGGACAACGCCTCGACGGACGGCACCGACGAGATCTGCCGCCGCTACGCCGACAAGGACTCGCGGATCCGCTACGTCCGCCAGCCGAAGAACATCGGCGCGACGCCGAACCACAACTTCGTGTTCGACGTGTCCCGCACCGAGCTCTTCAAGTGGGTGTCCCACGACGACCTGTACGCCCGCGACCTGCTCAAGCGGTGCGTCGAGGCCCTCGACGAGCGCCCGGACGTCATCCTCGCCCACTGCGACCAGGCGATCATCGACGGCGACGGCCGCATCGTCCAGCCGCTCCAGTACACCCTCGACACCGGCTCCCTGCACGCGCCGGACCGCTTCCGCAGCATCCTGTTCGAGCCGGGCGGCGACGACTTCTACGGCGTCATCCGCGCCGACGTCCTCCGCCGCGTCAAGCCGCTCGACAGCTACCACCACGCCGACCGCACGTACTCGGCCGAGATGGCCCTGCACGGCCCGTTCTACCAGGTGCCCGAGCTGCTCTACTTCCGCCGCGACCACCCCGGCCGCGCGGAACGGGCCAACCCGACCATCCGGAGCCGGTGCGCGAATCTGGACCCGCGGCGCGCGAACCGGCTCCGGAATCCCACCGTCCGCCTGCTCGGCGAGTACGTCTACGGGTTCGCGGACCTGATCCGGCGCGCGCCGATCTCGGCCGCCGACAAGCGCGAGTGCTTCGGCCACCTCGGTGCCTGGCTGACGAACCGGGCCCGCTCCGGCCACGGCGAGCGCGTCGAGGACCGCGCGCCGACCGCCTCCGACGTCGCCACGGTCAACGAGATCGTGGCCGGCCGGGAAGGCAGGCTCGCGTGAAGCGTGCGCCACGCGTCGGCGTGTTCGGGCTGCTCGGCTCGGGGAACCTCGGCAACGACGGTTCCCTCGAAGCCGTGCTCGGCTACCTGCGCGCCGAGTACCCGGACGCGGTCCTGGGCGCCCTGGTCGGCGGCCCGGAGATCGTCCGCGAGCGGTACGGCCTCGACGCCACGCCGCTGCACTGGAACCAGTCCGAGTACGAGACGGCGTCCGGCCTGCGCTCGATCGCCCTCAAGGGCTTCGGCAAGCTGGTCGACATCGCGCGCACCGCGGCCTGGGTCCGGAAGCAGGACGTCGTCATCGTGCCCGGCATGGGCGTCCTCGAAGCGACGCTCCCGTTGCGTCCCTGGGGTTTCCCGTATTCGCTCTTCCTCCTCTCCGCCACCGGGCGCCTCTTCGGCACCAAGGTGGCGCTCGTGTGCGTCGGCGCCGGCCGCATCAGCGCCCCGGCCACCCGGGCGCTGGTCCGCTGGTCCGGCCGGCTCGCCGCCTACCGCTCCTACCGCGACGACATCTCACGCGACGCCATGCGCGCCATGGGCGTCGACACGAGTGCCGACCAGGTCTACCCCGACCTCGCGTTCTCCCTCCCCACCCCGGCCGCCGACGGCAAGCCGGGCACCGTCGGCGTGGGCGTGATGGCCTACTACGGCGGCAACGACGACCGGGCCGAGGCCGACCGCATCTACCGCCACTACGTGGACACGATGAACCGTTTCGTCGCGTGGCTCGTTGACCAGGGCAGACCCGTCCGGCTGTTCATCGGCGACCGGATCGACCGGCAGGTCGTGGACGAGATCATCGAGAAGACCGATTCCCCGCTGGTGACGGCGGCTTCGGCGGAGACCCTGGACGAGCTGATGCACGAGATGGCCGCGGTGGACAGCGTGGTGGCCACGCGCTACCACAACGTGCTCTGCGCCCTGAAGGTCGCGAAACCGACCGTGGCGATCGGCTACGCGTCGAAGAACGACGTGCTCATGGCGGAGATGGGCCTGGACGGCTTCACCCAGCGCGCGAAGACCGTCGCCTTCGACCGGCTCGTCGAACAATTCACGGAACTCGAGAACCGTTCGGCAGAACTTCGCCAGACGCTCCTGGAACGGAACCAGATGAACGCGCAACGCCTCAAGGACCAGTTCGCCGCCCTTTCGGCGGCCCTCTTCGGGGGTGCGCGATGAAGGCGATTCCGGTGCCCGAGATCGACGGTGCGTATCTGTTCGAACCCACCCCGCACGCGGACCAGCGCGGCTTCTTCAGCCGGACGTTCGACCGTGAGGTCGTCGCGTCGGTGGGCATCGACCCGGACGGCTTCGTCCAGGACAGCCTTTCCCGCTCCCGCAAGGGGGTCATCCGCGGCATGCACCTGCGCGGCGGCGCCGGCGAAGCGAAGCTGGTGCGGTGTTCGCACGGCGCGATCTTCGACGTCGTGGTGGATCTCCGACCGGATTCGCCGACATTCCGGAACATCAAAACGTTCGAACTTTCCGGTGAGACGCAGGTATCCGTGTACATCCCCGCAGGGTGCGCGCACGGATTCCAGTCGCTCACGGAGCCATCGGATGTTTCGTACCGCATCGATCGGGCACACGATCCTGAAGAAGACATTACGATTTCGTACAAAGACCCTGAATTGGACATTTCTTGGCCACTGTCGGTCACAATGGTCAGTGATCGGGACGAACGGGCGCCCTCTCTGGAAGAGGCGTTGAAACCAACGAGGTGAGCCACGACATGGGAACGAACCTGCCCCGCTCCACGGAGGCGAACGAGCGGCTGCACCGGGTCATCCCCGGCGGTGCGCACACCTACGCCAAGGGCTCGGACCAGTACCCGGAAGGGATGGCCCCGGTCATCTCGCACGGCCGCGGCGGGCACGTCTGGGACGTCGACGGCAACGAGTACGTCGAGTACGGCGCGGGACTGAGGGCCGTGAGCCTCGGCCACGCCCACCCGAGAGTCGTCGAGGCCGTGCGAGGCGAGCTGGAGAAGGGCAGCAACTTCATCCGCCCGTCGATCATCGAGGCCGAGGCCGCCGAGCGGTTCCTCGAGAACGTGCCGACGGCCGACATGGTGAAGTTCACCAAGAACGGCTCCGACGCCACGACCGCCGCGGTCCGGCTGGCCCGCGCCGCCACCGGCCGCAGGCTCGTCGCCAAGTGCGCCGACCACGCCTTCTTCTCGACCGACGACTGGTTCATCGGCACCACGCCGATGAACGCGGGCATCCCGGACGAGACGACGGAAGCGGTGGTGTCCTTCCCGTACGGCGACCTGCAGGCCGCGGAGGAGCTGCTGCAGCGCCACGACGGCGAGATCGCGTGCATGATCCTGGAGGCGGCCGCGGCGGTGGAACCGCCGCCGGGGTACCTGCAGGGCCTGCGCGAGCTCACCACCCGGCACGGCGTCGTCCTGATCTTCGACGAGATGATCACCGGCTTCCGCTGGTCCGCCCACGGCGCCCAGGGCCTCTACGGCGTCACGCCCGACCTCTCGACGTTCGGCAAGGCGCTCGGCAACGGCTTCGCGGTGTCGGCGCTGGCCGGCAAGCGGGAGCTGATGGAGCTCGGCGGCCTGCGCACCGACCGCGAGCGGGTGTTCCTGCTCTCGACCACGCACGGCGCGGAGACCCACTCCCTGGCCGCCGCGATGGCGGTCATGGACGTCTACCGCGAAGAGGACGTCATCGGCCGCCTGCACGCCCTCGGCGACCGGCTCGCCGCCGGCGTCCGCGAGGTGGCGGCCGGGATCGGCGTCGAGGACCACGTGGTCGTCCGCGGCCGGGCCAGCAACCTGGTCTTCGGCACGCTCGACGATCAGGGCAAGCCGTCGCAGCCCTACCGGACGCTGTTCCTGCGCGAACTGATCAGCGGTGGCGTGCTCGGACCGTCCTTCGTGGTCAGTGCCGCGCTCACCGAAGCGGACATCGACAAGACGATCGACGTCGTCGCGCAGGCCTGCACGGTCTACCGGAAGGCCCTCGACGCCAACGACCCGGCGCCGTGGATGGGCGGGCGCCCGGTGCAGCCCGTGTTCCGCAAACACGCTTGATCCCCGCACGGACGGGCCGGATTCACCCGTTGGGTCCGATGAGGACACTTGAGGGTGACTGTTTTCCGGCCCGTTCGTGCGTAACTTCCTTCCATGGGCAGATCTCGTGTGGTAATGGCCGCTGCTTCCTCGCTCCTGATCGCCGTCGTGAGCCCCGGGCTCGCGCGCGGCGCGGACGGACCGGGACCGGTGTGCGGCCACCAGCCCACCGAGTACGAGGCACCGCCGCCCGGCGCCGTCACCGTCGATCCGGGTGTCGACGGCGACCTCTCGGCCAAGACCGCGGCGAACCCGGCCGGCACGACGTTCTGGCTCAAGCCCGGCACCCACACGCTCGGCAACGACGAGTACGGCCAGGTCGTCCCCAAGGACGGCGACGTCTACCTCGGCGCGCCCGGCGCGGTCGTCGACGGCCGCAACGTCAACCGCGCAGCCTTCACCCAGCAGGCGAGCAAGGTCGAGCTCCACGGCCTCACCATCCGCGGGTTCGCCGCCCTGCAGGACCAGGGCGTGGTCAACCACGACTCCGGCAACGGCTGGCTGATCGAGAACACGACCATCGAGGACAACGCCGGCGCGGGCCTGATGGCCGGCGCGGGCCAGGTCGTGCGGCACAGCTGCCTGCGCAACAACGGCCAGTACGGGCTCAACGCCTACCAGGCGGGCGACGGCATCACCGGGCTCGTGCTGGAGGGCAACGAGATCACCGGCAACAACACCGGCGACTGGGAGGCCAAGGTGCCGGGCTGCGGGTGCAGCGGCGGCGCCAAGTTCTGGGCCGTGGACGGCGCCGACATCCGCGGCAACTGGGTCCACGGCAACCACGGCGCCGGCCTGTGGGCCGACACGGACAACAACGACTTCCTGGTTGAAGACAACCTGTTCGAGAGCAACGACTCCGAGGCGCTCTTCTACGAGACCAGCTACAACCTGGTGCTGCGCGGCAACACCTTCCGCGGCAACAGCCTGGTCCAGGGCCGCGCGTTCGCGGCGCGCGGCGACAACTTCCCGGTGGCGACGGTGTACCTGTCGGAATCGGGCGGCGAGCCGCGCGTGCGGGCCCGGACCTCGGCCGTCGACATCTCCGGGAACACCTTCGAGGACAACTGGGCCGGGATCACGTTGTGGGAGAACGCCGACCGCTTCTGCAACAGCCCGGCGAACACGTCTTCGGGCTACTGCACCAAGACGGCGGCCAAGTCTTCGTGCGCCACGGGCACGATCGAGAAGCAGCCGGCGTACGACGACTGCCGCTGGAAGACGCAGCGGGTGGAGATCCACGGCAACACCTTCCGGCTCGACGCCGGCCGGCTCGGCTGCACGAGCCTGTGCGGCCGGATGGCGTTGCTGTCCAACTACGGGACATTCCCGGACTGGTCGCCCTACAAGGGAACCGTGGTCGAAGAGGCCATCACCTTCCACCAGGCCAACCGCTGGCACGACAATTCGTATGCGGGGCCGTGGTCCTTCGTGGCGCATGACACCTCCAAGACGGTCGACGCTGCGGGCTGGCAGGCAAAGCCCTACTCGCAGGACGAGTGCTCTTCGTTCACCGGCGGGACTGCCGGCTGCTGATCGGAGCTTGCCGACCGGGTCCGACAGTTTTCGCCACCTCCACTCTCCGCCGGACAGCTTTCCGTTGGCAGCAAAGGGAAAAGTCGCGAACGGAGAATTCCGGACAGCGCTCGGTTCATCCTTTCCAGCGATGGCGTTCGCACGGGTGTTCGGTACCGTCGGAGACATGACAGCACCGAATCCCCCGCGGCTCCCTCAGCCCGCGGTGAAGCGAGCACTCGGCTCCCCGCGAAGACGCCCGGCGGGCAACCGCCGGTTGGAAAGGACGAGAAGAAGATCCTGGGCCGCCCCGGTCAGCGGCGTCCCGGCGCCGTACGACCAGTCGAGATCGTTCGCACACAAGGCGATCCCGGCAAGATCGGCACCGAAGTACTTGACCTGCTTCGGTTTCATTGCGGCGAAGATGACTTCCAGGCGTTCCAGCGGAACTCGCCGATCAAGGTTCAGGGCAGTCGTGATGTCCAGGCCGTGGATCACATCGTGGCTCAGCGCGCCGACGGCCCCGCCCCCTGGCGGCCGCCACGGGTGGTCGGCGTTGTCCCGCAGCGAGGAGACGAGTGCATCTCGGGAGAGTTCGGCGGCTTCGCGCCGGGCCACGCGGTCGGCCATGACGTTGAACCGGCCACCGGACTTGAGCAGTTCCCGCACGAACCGCCCGGTGGAGAGCCGGAAGGGCATGGTCATGTGGGCAACAACCTCGGCCACCCGCCACCCGGCGCACAGGGAGGGCGAGTCCCAGCTGGAGGGCGGCAGCGAGCCGAGAAGGTCGGCCAGCTCCCGCCGCTCGGCGGCGATCATGTCCTGGATCATGGGGGTCTCCTTCGGAGGTAGGTCACCCCACCGACGAACGGCCCACACAGGAATCGACACCCGCCGCCGCCCGATCGCCCCGCCGAGCACCCGCCAGGAACCGCTCGCCCAACCGAGCTGGTCGCAGCCGTCGGTCCACTGCCCCGCCGAACCGGTCAGCCGCGCACCGAGCCCGGCCCATCGCCCGTCAAAGCCGGTCGGCGACCCGATCCAGCAGCCACGCGGTCGCCGGCACCGCGGCCAAGGCAGCGCAGAACCCCCCGAGAGCATCCGTCGGGTAGTGCGCACCCAACGCCACCTCAGCCCACCCCATGGCCACCCCGGCGACCACCGCCAAGCCCAAGGCGAGCACCACCGCAGCCCCACGCCCGAGCCCCAGCCGGTCGGTCAACAGCAGCGCGACGATCAGGGCGAGGGCCGTGGCCAGGGCCGTGTGCCCGCTCGGGTACGACAGGAACTCGCCGTGGATCCTGCGGCCGACGATCGGCTTCAGCACCGTCGTCACCGCCACCGTGACCACGACACCCAGCACCGTCAGCACCGCCGTCCGGACCCGGTGGGCCAGGAAACACACCCCCGCCAGCAGCGCCACCAGGATCACCGACCCCACGGGCTCGCCGCCGAAGTCGAAGACCAGGGCGAGGTAGCGCCACGGCGGCCGGACCCCGTCGATCGACGGGAGGATCGCCGCGTCGATCCCGGTCAGGCCCGAGTCGTGGAAGTGGAGGATGCCGAGGGCCACGACGACCGCCGTCGCCAGGGCAGCCGACATCGCCAGCGGGGCACGCAGCACCGGCGGCAGGGCCGCGGGTGCCGTCCGGACCAGCTGCCTCACCCGGCGATCGCCGCCTCGTACCCGGCGATCAGCCGGTCCAGCCCGACCGCCGGCGTGAAGTCCTTTTCGTACCGGACCCGGGCCGCGTCGCCCATGTCGCGGTTGCGGTCGCCGACGACCGCGCGCAGGCGGTCCGCCAGCGAGGCCGCGTCGCCCGGTGCGTGCAGGAGGCCGGTGACACCGTCGTCGACGAGCTCGGGGAACGCCCCGTGCGCCGCCGCCACCGTCGGTACTCCCGCGGCCATCGCCTCGACCACCACCAGGCCGAACGCCTCCAGCCACGTCGAGGGCGCGACCACCGCGACCGCGTCGGCGGTCAGCGCCCGGCACTCCGCCTTGTTCTGGAGGCCGACGTACGAGACGTCCGTGCGCCCGGCCGCCCAGGTGGCGACCTCGTCCTGCATCGGACCGGTGCCGGCGATGACCAGCGGCACGCCCAGGGCACCGCCGAGGCGGTCCCAGGCCCGCATCAGCAGGCCGACCCCCTTCTCCTCGGTGACGCGGCCGAGGAACAGCACGTGCTTGCCGTCGCCGGTGCGGCGGACGCCGGGGTCGGTGACGAAGTTGTGCTTCACCGCCATCCGCTCGCCGGGCATCCCGGCCGACACCAGGAGGTCACGTTGAGCCGCTGAAATGCAGAAGAACCGGGACACGCCCGTCCACCACCGGCGCCGGTTCGCGACCATGCTCGCCGCCATCGGGACCGTGGCCGCGCTCGACCCGCGGTAGCAGCCGTGCTTCACCGCCGGCAGCGGTGAGCCGCCGACGCACTCGGTGCAGATGCGGCCGTCGCGGTGGAGCGTGCCGGGTGGGCAGACCATCGTGTAGTTGTGCAGCGTCGCGACCGCGGGCACCCCTGCGTCCGCGCACGCAGCGACCACCGACGGCGACAGCAGCGGGAACGTGTTGTGGATGTGCACGACGTCCGGGCGCGACGCCCGCAGCCGGGCGGCGAGCTCCTTCCGCACCGCCGGGTTCCACGGCACCATCAGCGGCACCGCCGCCTTCCGGGGCAGCGGCATCGCCGCGATGTCGTCGCTGCGGCGTTCGAACAACGACACCTGGTGGCCGCCCTCGGCGAGCAACGTCACCTCGGCGTCGACGACGTTGTTCTCCCCGCTCGGCTGCTCGGACCGGTACCGGTTGTGCACCACGAGCACCTTCACGTGCCTGTCCCCTTCGCCGGGATGAATGCTTGTTCGTCGGACTCCGGCACCCCGCGGACCAGAAGCGACGCGGCGAGCGCCAGGTGCAGCAGGTACGGCGACGCGTCGCCGAGTCCCGCTTCGGTGTAGGAGGCCGAAATGCAGTAGGTGATCAGGAAGATCGCGCACGCGCGAGCCAGTGACGGCGGCCGCAGCACGGCCACCACCACCAACGTGAGGAGGAACCCCGCGACCAGCGCGATGCCGAGGAAGCCCTGCTCGTGGTAGATCGCGAGCCAGCTGTTGTCGATCGGGAGGCCGTCGTAGGACTTGTCCGTCAGCCCGACCCCGAAGATGTACTCCAACGGCGTCCGCGGGGCGTCCAGGAGCGCGTCCCACACCTTCGCGCGGCCGGTCAGGCTGGAGAAGTTGTCGGCGCTCTGCCCACGGAGGAACCACGTCTGCAGCGCACCCGCGAGCACCACGCCGGCGACCCCGCCGACACCGACCGTCCACGCGAACACCTTCCGCGCGCGGGCGCTGGTCAGCACCATCGACAGGAAGGCCACCGCGAGGCCGGCGACCAGGCCGAGCGTCGCCGTGCGGGTGTGGGTGAGCAACAGCAGGCCCACCACCGGCACGACGATGGCCAGCGCGCTGCGCCACGTCGTGCGGCGACCGAACCAGAGGAGGAGCGTGAGCCCGGAGATGACCGCCGCGTACTGGCCGATCTGCGGCGGCGTGAGCGGCCAGATCGCGCCCGAAAGGCGACCGCCGTAGATGTCCGGCATGGCGTTGCCCGGCGAGATCACCAGGCCGATCGCCACCGACGCGAGCACGATCGCGTACGTGCGGATGTGGTAGCGGACGAAGCTGAAGCCGCCGTCCCACCAGCGGGTCAGCAGCCAGAGCGTCGAGACGAACACCGTCAGCCGGAAGCACCGGAACAACGCGCCGGCGCCCTCCTGCAGGTCGGCGCTGGAAAGGATGCTCGACACCAGCAGCGCCGTCAGGAGCAGCAGGTACGCGCTCGGCCGGATCCGCAGGTGCTTGTTCAGCACCAGCGCGATCACGAACGCCGTCATGAGCGAACCCATGGTGACCAGCTGACTGACCGACCGCGGCAGCGGGATGACCGTCTTGGCGCCGGTCGACCCGAGCGTGTTGAGGATCAGCAGCGCCCACGCCAGGCCCGCCCACTTCGGCGTCGAGGACGCGGGCTCGGGGGTGATTTCGCCGCGGATGCCTGCCGTTCCGGTGTGCGCCGCCATGTCAGCCCCCGGCCTGCGCGGTGTAGGTGCTGCCGGTGTCCTGCGAGTACGGTGCGCCTTCCCATTCGCCGATCTCGAGGACGCGGTCGGCCGAGTGGGCGATGAACGTCCACGGGCCGGCGTAGCTGTTGTCGTGCCAGTGGTTGTCCTGGTTGAACGTGATCGCTTGCTGCACGACGTCGCCCCGGTACGGCGACCAGTCCGGGTAGCTGCCGAAGTTGGACAGCAGGCCCATCCGGCCGCACGAGGCCTGGCAGCCCACGACGGCCTGGTCGAGGACGAACTTGTTGTCGTGGATGTCGACGTGCTGCGTCTTCCAGCGGCAGTCGGCCAGGAGCGCGCCGCTGGCGATCGCCGGGGCCGCGCACTGCTTGACGGACGGCACCAGCCGGGTGCAGTCGCCCGAGGAGGTGTTGGCCGGGCTGTTGCAGAACCGGTCGGCGTTCTCCCACAGCGTGATCCCGGACCAGTTGTTCTCCAGGTAGTTGCGGGAGATCTCGATCTTCGCGGTGCGGGCCTTGATCCGCGGCTCGCCGCCGGACTCGGAGATGTAGATCGCCGACGTCGGGAAGTTGTCGGCCTTGTCGGCGTACCGGCGGCCGTCGACCCAGTTGTTCTTGCGGATCGTGTTGTCGCGGATGATCGCGTTGTAGCTGATCTCGTAGATGAGCGCGGCGCTGTCGTTGTTCTCGATGAGGTTGCCCTCGATGAGGAAGTCGTTGTTGTTCGTGTCGGCCCACAGGCCGGTGCCGTGGTTGTCGTGCACCCAGTTGCCGCGCACGTCGGCGCCGTTCACGGCCCAGAACTTGACCCCGCCGCTGCAGCCGCAGCCGTCGATCTTGGCTTCCCAGTCGCCGGTGTTGTTGCCGGCGATCTCGTTGCCCTCGACGACCAGCGCGGTGAGCGGCGTGGCACCGGAGTAGGCGTTCATCCCGTACTGGCCGTTGCGGCGCAGGCAGTTCCCGCGCACCTGCTGGCGCGCGCCCGCCATGAGCCCGGCGCCGTCGTTGTCCTGGATGGTCGAGTGCTCGATCACCCAGCCGTCGCCGGAGTCGTGGTTGACGACGCCTTCGTCGTGCGGGGCGGCGAAGCCCTGCACGGTCACGTAGGTGATCTTGACGTTGACCGCGTGGCCGGTGAAGGCGTACTGGTTGATCTTCCGGCCGTCGACGACCGCGCCGGGCGCGCCGATGTAGACGTCACCGTCCTTCGGGGACACCTGGTCGTACTTGTCGTCGCCGAGGATGTGCTTGCCCGGCTTGAGCCAGAAGGTCGTGCCGGCCCCGGCCGAGCGCGTCTTCGCCGCCAAGTCGCCGGGCACGGCCGGATCGACGACCACAGCGCCCGCCGGCGCGGCGGCGGGCCCGGCCGGCTCCTTGTCGCACACCGCGGCCACCGACCCGCTAGGCGCGGCCGTGGCCTGGGCCGGCCCGGTGGCGGAGTCCGGCCCGCTCGAGCACGCCGCAGCCGTGAGCAGGACGCCGAGCAGCGGAACTGCTCGGCGGAGTCGGAAGCGGCGGGCTGTCACGGGCGGGTCCTAACTGAAGCGGAGCAGGGTGGTGAAGGGTCCGGGAGTCCCGGAGCCGACGAGAGTGGTGGAAGGTTCCTTGCGGCCGAACCCCGCGGAGTACCAACCGAGCGGCGGCTCGGTGTCACCACGGTGCACGGTCCACGAAAGCGCGGCCGGCAACTCCATGACGGCGGTGTGCACGACGCCGGCGGTCCCGCTGAGGGACCCCGACACCCGCCCGACGAGCGGATCCTCGTCCTCGGCGACGGCCGGGCGCTCGCGGCCGACAAGCTCCAGCCCCGGCGCACGCTCGGTGCTCGCGACCGAAGCACCCACCCCGCCCGCCGGTTCGCCGGAGCCGGTGGGCGCGCCCGCCGGCTCGCCGGATCGAAACTCGGCCGGCTCGGCGACCCAGCGGAGGCGTGCAGTGGTGCCGTCGAGCATCACCGCCACCGCCGGGCCGAAGTGGAACGCCAGCCGCGCGTCGCCCGGATCGCCCTGGCCCAGGACCTCGTCGACGATCCTCAGGACGTCGCCGTCGAGCTCGACCGTGCGGCGGTGGAGCGCCGGTGCGTACCCGTCGTGCGCGGCCGACCAGCGGGATGGCCCTGTGTCCGGTGTGTGCACGTCGAGCACCTTCGTCACCGCGTGGCGCGTCCACAGGAACGGGCCGCCCGAGACCGACTGGTCGCGGCTGCCCAGCTCCAGCGTGTTGTGGCCGAGCGTCGACCGGAAGTACGAGCGCCACTGCGGCTCGCCGTGGTAGCAGAACGTGCCCGGGTCGGCCAGGATGTCGACCCCGTCGTGGCGGACCTCCAGCGACAGCGCGTCCGCGTGTGCGTGCGCCGCGATCGACAGGAAGCCGTGGGGGCCGCCGTCGCAGCGGACCCACAGCCGGTCCGAGCGCAGGATCGTCATGCCCGCGTCGCGCAGGTGCGCCGGCCGGCGGCCGGGGCGGGAACCGGAAGCCCGCGGGGTTCGCGAAGCCAGCGACGCCAGCAGCGCCGTGCGGACGTCGTCGCCGGGCACCGGCGGCCACCAGGTCAACCGTCCGAACAGGACTTCGCCGGACGCCAGCAGCGACGCCCAGCGGTCGGTCGAGGTGCCGTCGACGATCAGGCCGAAGCCGTCGTCGGCGTCGCCCTGGCGGGGCGGACGCAACCGGTTGTCCACAATGGACGCCAGCGCGTCCGTCATCCGCAGCAGCACGTCCCACGTCGGCTCCGGCACCGGCGTACCCGCCGCGTCGGCCTCGACCGCCGCCGCCAGGCCGAGTTCCAGCACCAGGCCGTGGTACTCCGACGCCAGCTCCGCGTTGAGCCCCGACGGAAACGTGTTGCGCCGCAGCTGGGCGTCCAGCGAGTGCATCGCCGCCGAGCGCCAGCCCGCCGACTCCGGGAACCAGCCGAACGCGCACGCCGCCGCGAGCAGCCCGGCGTCCTCGGCGATCACGTGGTTGTTCGCCGACGATCCGTGGCTGCGCAGCGTCGCCAGCCAGTTCTGGTGGTGCCACAGCTGGAGCTGGAAGTCCGGGTTGTCCTCGAACAACCCCGCGACGCCCGGCCAGCCGTCGAGCAGGCGGCGCGTCCAGACCCACGACAGCAGCCGGATGCCCAGCTCGATGCCGCTCACCCAGTGCGGCCCCTGCATCGGCGGGTTCGCCGCCCACCACGACCGCAGGTGCTCGGCCGCGCGCGTGGCGTAGGCCGGGGTTCCGGTCAGCGCGTAGGCCGCCGCCAGCACGGTGAGGTGCTGGTGACGCGACGGTTCCCAGATCTGCTTGATGTCGCCGACCGTGTCCTCGGACCGGTACGGCACGTCGAACGCGTAGACGTCCGAAGGCGCGCGGCGCCCGGTCTTCGGGTCGAGGAACCAGTCCGGCGCCACGAAGTCGGAACGGACCACACCGAAGTACTCGGCGCGGCCGGCCATGAACTCGTCGGCGGTGGCCAGGAGCCGGGAAACCGCCTCG
Source organism: Amycolatopsis sp. NPDC051102 (assembly GCF_040682815.1). Lineage (NCBI taxonomy): Bacteria > Bacillati > Actinomycetota > Actinomycetes > Pseudonocardiales > Pseudonocardiaceae > Amycolatopsis > Amycolatopsis sp. NPDC051102. Next base: position 56,417 of record NZ_JBFBBT010000026.1, on the reverse strand, counting down.
CCGGACACCTTGCCCAGCACGCCGGCGGGCAGGGTCGCGGTGAAGCGCGGGTGCGAAGGCCAGTCCGGCGGCGTGGGCAGGGAGGACCGCCACTGACGCTGGACAACGGCGTGCCGCGCGCGCCCGACGACCTCCGCCGGCCCCATCCGGGACAGCCGGCGCAGGTACCAGCCGGGACCCATCATGCCGGGGCACCCGCCTTCAGCTCCACCGGCGCGATGCCCGCCCGGGCACCCGCCTCCAGCTCCATCGGCGCAATGCCCGCCCGGGCACCCGCCTTCCGCGACAGCTCCACCGCCGCACCCGGCCGGGCGCCGGCCGCTCGCAACCGCACCAGCCCCGCTCGACCCATCATGCCGGGGCACCCGCCTTCCGCGGCAGCTCGATCCGCACCGGCGCCGCGTTCGCGACGCTCGTCTGCGCGGCGAGGGTCGCCAGCGTCGTCGCGGCCAGGGACTCGACCGGGATCGGCATCGGGCCGCCCGTGCGCACCGCCTCCAGGAACGCGTTGACCTCGGCCGCCTGACCCTTGTCGCGGCCCTTCGGGAGGCGGGAGCTGGCCCACTTCTTGCGCGCGTACACCGATGCGCGGACGAAGTCGTCGAACTTCAGGACCTTGCCGTCGGCCGTGAGGTCCAGGGTCTCCTTCGGGAAGCCCGACGAACCCGTCTCGGCGTAGGTGATGACCGCCGTGGAACCGTCCGGGTAGCCCAGCGTCACCTGGACGTCCCCGGTGGCGTACACCGAGACCGGGTCGGCGTCGAGCAGCCAGCTCACCGTGTCGATGAAGTGGCCGCCCTCGCCGGCGAAGCGGGAGCCCTCCGTGGCCGTCTGGTTGTACCAGCTGCCGTGGTCGAGGCGGCCGGCGTTGACCAGGTAGCGGACCGTCGCCGGGCCGACGCGGGGGCCGAACTGGTCGCGGGCCTCGTGCAGCAGCGGCGCGAAACGGCGGTTGAAGCCGACCTGGAGGCGGTCGTTGCCCGACTCCTCGATCGCGTCCAGGACCTTCTGCAGCTCCGAAGGCGACAGGGCCAGGGGCTTCTCGACGAACACCGTCTTGCCCGCCAGCAGCGCCTGCCGGGTCAGCTCCGCGTGGGAGCTGTGCCGCGTCACCACGAACACCGCGTTGATCGAGGAGTCGCCGAGGACGTTGTCGATGTCCGTCGACGCCGCCGCGAAACCGAACTTGCGGCGGGCGTTGGCGCCGGACAGCGCCGAGGTCGTCGCGACGTGCTCGAGCTGGACGTCCGGGCGCTCCACCAGGTGCGGCAGCAGCATCGACGACGCGTAGTTGCCCGCCCCGATGAAGCCCAGGCGCACCGGCTGTCCCGCCGGCAAAGCCGCAGCAGAAGACGAGGCCGGCCCGAGCCGCGCGGAGGCGATCACGGGCTCCGTCCGGGCGACCGCGTCCGGGTAGCGGAACAGCACCGCCACGGCCTTCAACGCGCCCTCGTTCAGGGACTTGTACGTCTCGACCGCCGAAGAGAAGTCCGAGACGTGCGTGATCAGCGGCTCGACGTCGAGGCGGTCGCGGGCGATCAGGTCCAGCACGCACTCGAGGTTGCGGCGCTCGGTCCAGCGGACCTGGCCGATCGGGTAGTCACGCCCTTCCAGCTCGTACGACGGGTCGTAGCGGCCCGGCCCGTAGGACCGCGAGAACCGGACGTCCAGTTCCTTTTCGTAGTAGGCGTTCCACGGCAGGTCGAGCTTGCACTTGCCGATGTCGATGACGCGGCCGCGGTCGCGCGACAGCTTCGCGGCCAGCTCCACCGGGTCGTTGGTGTTGCCGCCGGCCGCCAGGTACGTCTGGTCGACGCCCGCGCCGTGCGTCAGCTCGTCCACGGCCGTGTCGACGATGCCGGACGCCGGGTGCGCGCAGGTCAGCGCGCCGAGGCTCTCGGCGAGCTTGCAGCGCTCCGGGTCCGGGTCGACGCCGACGACGCGCACGCCGGACGCCGCCAGCAGCTGCACGACCAGCTGGCCGATCAGGCCGAGGCCGATGACCAGGGCGACGTCGCCGATCTGCGGTTCGCCGCGGCGAACGCCCTGCATCGCGATCGACCCGACGGTGCCGAACGCCGCGTGCCGCGGGTCGACGCCGGCCGGGACCCGCGAGTAGAGGTTCTTGGGCACCCAGTTGAGCTCCGAGTGCAGCGCGTGCTCGTTGCCCGCGCAGGCCACGAGGTCGCCCACGGCCACGTCGGTGATGCCGTCGCCGACCTGCTCCACGATGCCGCACAGCGAGTAGCCGAGCGGGGTGTAGGAGTCCAATTTGGACGTCACCTTGCGGTAGGTCGCCGACAGCCCGTTGGTGGCGACGCTCTGCATCACCTTCGCCACCTGGTCGGGCCGGGCCTTCGCCTTGCCCACCAGGGACATGCTGGCCTCGGACACCTTCATCATCTCGGTGCCGGTGGAGATCAGCGAGTACACCGTCCGCACCAGCACGCCACCCGGCTTGCAGGCGGGCTCGGGGACCTCGAGGAGCGCCAGTTCCCCGCTCTTGTAGTTCTGGACTACCTGCTTCACTTCGCTCCCGCTCCAGACATCGCGTTCCGGTACCAATACTCGAGGGTCAAGACGTGCCAGAGGTGCTTGCCGCGGTCTTCCTGGCCGGCGGCGTCCTCGGCGACCATCCGCTGCAACGCCTCGCGCTGCAGGAGGCCGGACGAAACGAGCACGCCTTCGTTGACGACTTCGCGCACCAGCGGCGCCAGGTCGCGGCTCATCCAGGCCCGCAGCGGCGCGCTGAACAGGCCCTTCGGCCGGTGCACGATCTCGCTGGGCAGGATGTTCAAGGCCGCGTTCTTCAAGGCCACCTTCCCGGCGCGGCCGACGATCTTCTTGCTGCCGGGGATCCTGAACGCGGCTCGCACGACCTCGACGTCGACGAACGGCGTCCGCACCTCGGTGGACGCCGCCATCGTCGAGCGGTCGGTGTAGGTCAGGTTCAGCCCGGGCAGGAACATCCGCGAGTCGGCCAGGCACATCCGGTTGACGAAGTCGTCGAGCGCCTGGTCGTTGTAGGTGTCCGCGTGCTCGGTCAGCACCGAGTCGACGTCGGCCGCGAGGTCCGGGTTCACCAGGTCGAGCAGCTCCGCGCGGTCGTACATCGTGTAGCTGCGCCGGAACGCCGTCTCCTCGGGCAGGCCCGCGAAGGACAGGAACCGCTTGGCGAACCGCACCGACCGGTACCCGCGCTTGGCCGACGCCACGGGCAAGCGGTCCACAATGGACTCGACCGGCCGCCGGACCGCGCCCGGCACCTTGTGGTAGCGCAGCGCGATCAGGTTCGCGAGGTGCTTGCGGTAGCCGGCGAACAGCTCGTCGGCGCCCATCCCGGACAGCATCACCTTGACGCCGGCCTCGCGCGCGGCCGAGCAGATCAGGAACGAGTTGATCGCCGCCGGGTCGCCGATCGGCTCGTCGAGGTGGTAGGTCATCTTCGGCAGCAGGTCCATGACCTGCGGCGCGATCTCGATCTCGTGCAGGTCGACGCCGAACTGCTGCGCGACGATCCGGGCGTACTTGAGGTCGTCCGGCATCGCTTCGAACTTCGCGTCCTCGGCCCGGAAGCCGATGGTGTACGCGGAAATCCCCGGCTGCGACCGTGCGGCCAGCGCCGTCAGGTAGCTGGAGTCCAGCCCGCCCGACAGGAACGTCGCCACCGGGACGTCCGAAAGCAGGTGCTTGGCCGTCGACTCCGCGATCACCTCGTGCAGGTCGACCTCGCCGTCGAACGCCGCGCCTTCCTCGGCGACCTCCCGCAGCGACCAGAACCGGCCGCGGTCGACCCGGCCGTCCGGGCGACAGCGCAGCCACGTGCCCGGCTGCAGCTTCTCCGCGCCCTGGTAGGCGCACCGGCTGTCCGGCACCCAGTAGTAGAGCAGCGACGCGATCAACGCGCCGTTGTCGACCTGCAGGGACCCGCCGAGCTCACCGGCGATCGCCTTCAGCTCGGAGGCGAACACGACGCCGCCGTTCCGCTGCACGACGAACAGCGGCTTGATGCCCAGCTGGTCGCGGACCAGGAACAGCTCGCCGGTGCCCTCCTCGAACAGCGCGAAGGCGAACATCCCGCGCAGCTTGGGCAGGCAGTCCGTGCCCCAGCGCCGCCACGCCTGCAGCAGCACCTCGGTATCGGACGTGCCGCGGAAGCGGACGCCGGCGGCGGACAGCTCGGCCCGCAGCTCGGGCGCGTTGTACAGCTCGCCGTTGTAGCTCAGCGCGAGCCCGTCGAGGACCATCGGCTGGGCGCCGGTCTCGGACAGGTCGATGATGGAGAGCCGCCGGTGGCCCAGGTGGACCTCCCCGGTCCCCGCGCGGTGCTCGTAGCGGCCGGAGCCGTCCGGGCCGCGGTGGGCCAGCGTTTTCGTGAGCCGGTCGGTGAGCGGGCCGCCGTCCGGCCAGAGGTAAGTGCCTGCGATGCCGCACATCTCGGGTGCATTTCCCCTTCGGTCGCGGCGCAGGTCAGGAGACCTACGCGCTCTTTTCGGGGGCCTGGGTGGCGGAGCCCCCGGCCTGGGGCGAAGCCCCGGTTGTCACAGTGCTCTTTTCTGGCTCTAGTCCGGCGTTCAGTTCGCCCTTGTGGGCCGGTTCGCCGTGGTCGCGCTTGAACGGCGTCGGCCGTTTCGGCGGCTTGACCGGGGCGAACTTCTTGGTCGGCGCGTTCAGGTGGTCCGGGACGCTGACCGCGCCGGGCGGCGGCAGTGGCGAAGCCGGCGGCCGCGGGGTGGCGAGCGCGGGTGGCAGCACCGGCCGGATCGGGGTGAACCGGCGCGTCGGCTGCTCGGTCCTGGCGACGCGCTCGGCGACCCGGGCGACCAGCTCGTCGAGCCGGTCTTCGCGCTCGGCCGGCTGGGCCGCCGGAGCCTGGCTGCCGCGGCCGCGCAGGGCCGTGTGCAGGCCGTCCCACAGCGTGCCGTCGGACTTGTCGCGCGGGTCCGGGTCGACCACCACCACGCCGATGACCGGGATGCCCTGGTCGGCGAGCTGCCGCGCGACGGTGTGCAGCCACAGCGTGTTCGCGTGCCCAGCCTTGACGACCAGCACGGTCTCCGTGCCGAGGTGCTCCAGGTCGGTCCACGCCGTGCCCGGCGACACCGTGCCGACGCCGATCCGCAGCTCACCGGCCGCGTCCCCGGTGCCCACGACGGTGACTTCGCTCTTGGTCTCCTGCGCCAGCTTGCGGACGTCCTCGCCCGGCAGGTCGTCGATCACGCTCACCGCGCCGTCGTCCGCCAGCTCCGCGGCCATGTCGAGGGCGAGCGCGGCGACGACCTTCGGGGCGCCGAGTTCGAGCAGCGACACCGGGCGCTGGTCCTGCTTGACCAGCCGGACCAGCGTCGTGGCGACGCGCTTGCGTTCGGACACCGCGCGCGAGCGCCGCCACAGCCGGGCGGGGCCGCGCAGCTTCGACGGCAGCTGCGCGATCACGGACGCGCCGAGGTGCGTCGAGATCTCGCGGCGCAGCACCGGGCGGTCGCGCGACACCGCGCCGACGGCGACGAGCGCGAGCCCGAGGAACAGGCCGAGCGCGAAGCCGACACCGGCATCGGTCGCGGTGGTCTTGAGGACCGCCTTGGGCAGCACGCGGGGCGCGTCGACGATCTGGGTGCCCGCGGTGACTTGCGGGCTGCCGATGCCGGCCTGCTGGGCGCGCGAGGTGAAGTCCGAGATCTGCGCGGTGAGCGCGGCCCGGCGGCTGTAGAGGTTCTCGAGGGTGGGCTGGCTGGCCTGGCGGCCCTTGCCCTCCTCGTCGACGATCTGCTGCTCGACCTTGGCCAGCTCGTCCTGGGCGTTCTTGCGCTGGTCGAGGATGGCCTGCGACTGGGCGGCCGCGGCCGCCTGGCTGCGCTTGACGTGGTCGGCGATGAACGTGTCGGCCAGCGCCTGCGCCTGCGCCACGGCCTCTTCGTTGCTCTTCGCCTTGACGGTGATCTGCAGGACGTTGTTCGTCACGCCGAGTCCCGCGTAGTTCTTCATGAAGTTTTCGGGCGTCTCGGTGCTGCCGAGCTTCTTCAGGGCGCCTTCGGCGATCTGGGTCGTCTGCAGCACGGCGACGTCGGTGCGCATCAGCGTGCCGCTGTCGGTCGGCGAGTCGTCCTGGTGGACCACGATGACCTTCGCCACCGCGGTCGGCGGTGCGGGGAGCACGAACGCGACCGCCGCGCCCGCGATCAGCCCGAGCAGGGCGGTGGCGAGCCAGACGCGCTTGCGGCGGCGGATCGCGACGAAGAGCCGCGAAAGGTCGAACAGCGGTGCCGCCGGGGTTTCGGGGGAAGTCGTCACGCCGAACCTGCCAGGGCTTTCTCGGGGGCTTCCGCCGCGGGTTCGGGTTTCTCCGGCTCGGCAGGCCGGACGGCGTGGGTGAGGACCGCGCCGACGATCTCCTGCCCGCCGTCGGTGCAGGCTTCGGCGAGCCGGACGAGCTGCCACGCGGTGCGCGTGCCGGACCCGAGCACGACCAGGACGCCGGAGTCGGCGGTCGCGTCCGGCACCGTCGGGCGCTCGGCGGAGTACTCGAAGACGCGCAGCGGCACGGACAGCCGGTCGGCCAGCTCGGCGAGCTGCGCGGCGGCCAGGCGGCCGGTCTCGTCGTCGTCGGCCACCAGCAGCAGGACGTCGGCGGGGCCGGTGGCCAGCCGGGCCAGCACCCGGCGGTAGCGGATGTCGCGGTTGACCTCGTCGGCCGAGGTCGCGATCGGTGGCAGCACCCACGGCCGGTCGCCGCCGAGCAGCCGCCGGACCTTGCCGAGCAGGCCGGTGGCCGGGCGGCGGTCGCCCTCCGGAGTGGTGACGTCGACCCCGGCGAGGATCGGCGCGCCGAGCGCGGACGCGATCTCCGGCTCGCCCCGCAGGCGCCGGTCGGTGCGGGCGGTGAACAGGTGGCCGAAGACACCGGCGATGAAGAACAGGACCGCGCCGCCGGCGACGAACTGCGTCATCGTCGGAGCGGCCGGCGACGTCGGGCGCTGGGACGGCCCGAGCACCACGGTGTTGCCGACGCCGGTGGCCAGGTCGGCCTGGTTCAGGTCGTTGATCGCCTGTTCCAGCGACGTCTTCAGGCCCTCGAGCTGGGTGCGGACCTGCACGCTCTCCACGGTCAGGCCGCCGCCGACGTTCTTGGCGAGGTCGCTGATCTTGTCCGTGGTCAGCTTGACCTGCTGGCGCAGCGACTCGCGCTGCTCTTGGGCGAGCTGCACCGACGCGTCGGCGGAGTTGCTCGCCAGCTGCGTGGAGTACTTGACGTACTGCTGCGCGACCTGGTCGGCGAGCTGCTGGGCGTGCTCGGCGGTGTCGGCCGAGACGGTGATCGTCACGACGTTGCTCTGCGCCACCGACGCGCTGACCTGCTTCTTCAGGTCGGCGCCGGTGGGGTGCCACGGCAGCACCGCGGCGGCGCGGTCGAGGACGACCGAGGCGGTCGCGATCTCGGCCTGGGTGAGCAGCTCGTCGGCCTGGCGCGGGCCCTGGAGCAGCACGCCCGAGGTCGTCTTGTAGCCGGGCGAGAACAGGATCGACGCTCCGGCGCCGACCAGCGCGCCCAGGACGGCGAGGGCGGCCAGCAGCCGCCATCGTCGTCGCAGGACCTGCCCGACCAGGGTCAGGCGCACCGTGTCGTCAGTCAACGGCGGGATCTCCATTCCTGAGACGGGTACGCCGAACGGGTTCAGTTGATCGGCCGGTTACCCGAACCGTCGCACGACCGGGAGCATTGGTTACACGTTCGGTGGGTTCTTGACCGAACGGCGATCAAGACTTCACAGCGTGCTCATACGCAGCTAGCAGGGCCTTCGCCGAGTTCTCCCACGAGAGCGCACCCGCGACCCTGGCCTGGCCGAGCTTACCCATCCGCGCCCGCTCCTCGGGGTCGTCGAGCAGCTGGGCGACGAGCTTCGCGAACGCCGATTCGTCGTTCGCCGGGGCGTAGACGGCCGCGTCACCTGCGGAAACCCGCGCTTCGCGCAGTTCGAACGAGACGATCGGCTTGCTCATCGCCATGTACTCCATGACCTTGTTCATCGTGGAGACGTCGTTGAGCGGGTTGAGCGGGTCCGGCGACAGGCAGACGTCGGCGGTGGAGAGGTAGCGGACCAGGTCCTCGTCGGAGATCCGGCCGGTGAACTCGACCTGGTTCGCCAGCCCGAGCTTCGCCGAGAGCGCCACCATGTCGTCGAACGCGTCGCCGGAGCCGACGAACACCGCGTGCCAGTCGGTGCGCCCGACCTCGTCACGCAGCTTCGCGAGCGCGCGCAGGGCGTAGTCGACGCCGTCCTGCGGGCCCATCACGCCGAGGTAGGCCAGCATGAAGGGCTTGCCCTTCTTCAGCTCGGGCTCGGCAGGCACCTCGTGGAACCGCTCGACGACCGGGGCGCTGCGCACCACGAAGACGTCCTCGGGCTTCTTGCCGCCGCGGATCCGGGCGACCTCCTTGTAGCTCTCGTTCGTCGAGATGACGACGTCGGCGGCGCGGTAGGTGGCGCGCTCGAGCGCGCAGACCCCGCGGTAGAGCAGGTCCTGCCCGCGGTCGAAGCGCGAGAGGTACAGCTCCGGGCACAGGTCGTGCTGGTCGAAGATGAACCGCGCGCCGTGGCGCTTCAGGTACTTCGCGACCAGGTACAGCAGGTCCGGCGGGTTGCAGGCGTGGACGACGTCGACCGGGCCGACCTTGCGGGCCAGCCGCAGCGTGTGCCACAGCGCGCTGCCGTACTCCTGCAGGTAGCCGGCGGGCCCGCCGGTCGCCGCCTTGAGCGGGTAGCGGTGGATGTGGACGCCGTCGACGACGGCTTCGGCCTCGGTGTCGCGTTTCGTGCCCTGCGGGCAGATCACGTGGACTTCCCACCCGGCGTCGCGCAGGGTCGTGGACTCCTGCCAGACCCGCCGGTCGAAGGGGACGGAGAGGTTTTCGACGAGGATGAGCGCTTTACCAGGCAAGGCCGGCGTATCCCTCTTCAAGGCGACGCTCGGCGGCGTCGGGCAGGCGGACGAGGTCGATGAGCGCCCGGTCGCCACCGTGCGGCAGCGCCGCCAGCACGTCCGGGTCCTTGGTGCCGACGAGCAGGACTTCGGCGTGGTCCACGACTTCGCCGACCGACCCGGCCAGCAGCTGGCCGAGGTGCGGGAGCCTGCTCTCGATGTACTCGCGGTTGGCGCCCATCAGCCGGGAGAGGCTGACGTTGGCGTCGTAGATCTTCAGGTCGAACCCCTTGCCGAGCAGCTTCTCGGCCAGCTCGACCAGCGGCGACTCGCGCAGGTCGTCGGTGCCCGGCTTGAACGACAGCCCGAACAGCCCGACCTTGCGCTTGCCGGTGCGCGCGACCAGGTCGAACGCCCGCTGCAGGTGCTCGGCGTTCGACGCCAGCACGTGCGACAGGATCGGCACGCTGACGTCGGCGCGGTGCGCGGCGTAGACGAGCCCGCGCAGGTCCTTCGGCAGGCACGAACCGCCGAAGGCGAACCCCGGCTTCAGGTAGGCCGGGCTGATGTTGAGCTTGGTGTCGGCGAGGAAGACGTCGATCACCTGGTGCGAGTCGAGGCCCAGCGCCCGGCAGACCGCGCCGAGCTCGTTCGCGAAGCCGATCTTCAGGCCGTGGAAGGAGTTGTCGGCGTACTTCGTCATTTCCGCGACCGGGATGGGCACGCGGAAGACCGGGCCGGGAAGCCCCTCGTAGAGCGCCGCGACGGCGTCGCCGCTGGCTTCGTCGATCTCGCCGATCACCGTCTTCGGCGGGTCGAAGAAGTCGCGGACGCTGGTGCCCTCGCGCAGGAACTCGGGGTTCACCGCGACACCGAAATCGACGCCGGCGGTGCGGCCCGAGGCCTTTTCCAGGATCGGGACCAGCAGGTCGAGGCAGGTGCCGGGCAGCATCGTGCTGCGGAAGACGACGGTGTGCCGCTCGCTCTTCTTCGCGAGCGCTTCGCCGATTTCCTCGGCCACGCGCTCGAGGTAGACCGTGGACAGGCTGCCGTTCGGCGCCGACGGCGTCCCGACGCAGATCAGCGAGATCTCGCTGTCCGCGACCGCTTCCGCGACGTCGGTCGTGGCTCTCAGCGCGCCGCTCGCGACGACCTCGGCGGTGAGCTCGCCGATCCGCTCCTCGACCACCGGGGCGTTGCCCTGGGTGATGAGGTCGATCTTCACCGGGTTGACGTCCACGCCGACCACCCGGTGCCCCTGCCCCGCCAGGCACGCGGCGGAGACACAACCGACGTAACCGAGCCCGAAGACACTGATCTTCACGCCAAACCTCCGCTATTCCGCGCGACCCTCAAGTTGGTCGGCGGGCACCCCTGGATCGTTACCGCCGGCGCGGCGAACGGGGGACGGCGTGAGACTGCGGTGAGACACAAGGGATTCGGGTGAGAATTGTGTCTCGATCCGGTACGCGGACCGGCGGCGGACCGTGGACGAGAACCACGGTCCGCCGCCGGGCGGTGAATAGGTGTCAGTTGTTGTTCACGAAGGTGGTGGCGAGGCTCTGGCCCTTGCTCACCGCGTTGGAGTGGTTTTCGATCGGCGAGACGGTCGAGTTCTTGAAGCAGATGTAGGTGACGCCGGAGTCGGTGCCGCCGTTGGACGGGTCGGGGTTGATGCCGAGGTCCTTCGCGGTGGCGTAGGAGGCTTCGCCGATGATCTGCGTCGGGCCGGTGTCCCCGATGACGGCGTACTCGACCTTGCCGTTGTAGATCACCGCGCAGGAGCCGCCGCCCTTGAGGCCGGAGGAGGAGTACTTCCAGATGCTGCTGGAGCTCGGCACGACGATGTAGGGCAGCTTCGCGGCGTTGAGGGGCTTGCCGTCGGACTGGTGGAACGCGGTGTCGTCCTGGTAGCAGCAGTCGGTGTTTTCGTTGCACTGCGAGGAACGCTGGCCGTCGCAGTCGATGTCCATGTCGGCTTTCCAGAAGACTGCGCCATTGGCGTCGCAGATGGCGACGGTCTTGCTCGAGACGTCCTCGTCGGTCTTGTACTTGCCGTTCGAAATCTGCTTGCAGCCGGTGGTCTTGGCGAGCAGCTGGGCCGCGGTGGGGGCGGCCTCGACGGTGGCCGGCGCGGCGGCCGGAGCCGGCGACGCCGACGCGAGGGCCGACGGCATCACGGCCGCGGTCAGCGCGAGGGTCGCGAGCAGGATCAGTTTCCGCATTCCTGGTGCTCCCTTAGTTAGGAAACTTTCCTTACGGCGGCGGGGCACCAGGATGCACCGGCGCGACGGCCGGTTCAAGACCTGGGGGTACGGGAATTTCCCATCAGGTGGCCGAATTTGACGAAAAGGCTGCTCATCGGGGCGAGGTGACGGGGACGGGTTCGCGGGAGTGTCCCGTTCGCCGGGACGCGGCGAGTCGGCCCGGATCCGGCGAACGGCATCTGACGGGCAGGCGCGTTCAGCGACGCGACCTGCCGAGGCGACCCAGCAGGTCTTACCCGCGCGACGCACAGCGGACCGCCCCTGACGAGCAGCCCGCTCACTGCGGCCCCCCTACCGAGCCGCGCGCCGCAGCAGGCGGTTCACCCAGTGCGCCCGCCGGGAGCCGGCGGACAGCACACCGTCGAGCTGCTCGCCGTCGAGGTCGTGCCTCAGCTCGATCCGCGCCTGCAGCCAGCCGTCTCGGCGGGCCGCGCCGCCGTCGCTCGTGTACACCCGGGTCGCGCCCGCCTGCCGCAGCCGGGCCAGCACGCGCCGGTCGTACGCGCCGAACGGCAGCGAGTACCGCCGGACCGGCCGGCCGCACAGGTCGCCGAGCAGCTTCGGCGCCTCGGTCAGCTCGCGGCGGGCGTGGCGGTCGTCCAGCCACCGCCAGTCGCGCGGCTCCCAGCCGTGCGAGCCGATCTCCATCCCGGCGCGCGCGAGTTCGCGCAGGCCGTCCCGGTCGAGGTAGCCGCGCTGCCCGAGCCGGCCGGCAAGGGGGAAGAACTCTGCCGTCAGCCCGCGCTCGACCAGCCGCGGCAGCACGACCTCGACGTCGGATTCGTTGCCGTCGTCGAACGTGAGGTGGACGTCCTCACGGCCGGCCGCGCGGTCGAGCACCTCCTCGAGCTGCTCGACCGTCAGCCAGTGCTCGTCCTCGCCCGGGTCCAGCTGGCGCGCCGGCCGTCCCGCCCCGTGCATGGCGAAGATCACTGTCACCACTCCCACCGCCTGCCACCGCGAGTAGTCGTTTTGTTACTTCGATTAATCGCACTGGCAAACGGGTGAGTTACAGGTTTTTGCCGTGATTTAGCCTTTGCGAATTTCCAGCGTGCAGCACTTGGGGCCGCCGCCGGCTTTCCGCAGCTCAGAGATGTCGACGTAAACGGGGTCGTAACCACGCGCGGCGAGAAGTTCACCCAATCGGGTGGCCTCGACGGGCAGCACCACGTTGCGCCCGTCGGACACGCCGTTGAGGCCGAAGCATTCGGCGTCTTCGCGCGTGGCGAGCACGGCGTCCGGGAACAGCCGCTCGAGCACGCGGCGCGAGCCCGCGGAGAACGCTTCGGGGTAGTAGACGATCTGCGCACGCGTCGTGTCGGTCGCCTCGGCGAGCACGAACAGGGCCGTGTCGAGGTGGTAGTAGCGCGGGTCGACCAGCTGCAGCGAGACGACCGGGACGCCGAGGACCTCCTGCGCCTCGGCGTGCGCGGCCGGGTCGGTGCGGAAGCCGGTGCCGGCGAGCAGCAGCGCGCCGGTCCAGGCGAAGTCGCCCTCGGCCTCGTTGACCTTCTCCGGCATGGTGATGTCGCGGTAGCCGTGCTCGACGAACCAGCGGCGGAAGTGCTCGGCCTCGGCGGCGCGCTGCGGCGCGCGGAACCGCGAGCCGAGCACGCGGCCGTCGACGACGGTGCCGGAGTTGGCGGCGAAGACCATGTCGGGCAGGCCGGGCTGGGGCTCGATCTCCTCGACGGTGTGGCCGAGGCGGCGGTAGGTGTCGCGCAGCTCGGTCCACTGCGCGACGGCGACGTCGGCGCTGACCGGCTGAGTCGGGTCCATCCAGGGGTTGATCACGTAGTCCACCGCGAAGTGGCGCGGGGAGCACATGAGGTATCGACGGGTGGTCGGTACGCGCATCGCCTGCATGGTTGCAGGGTAAGGGGCGCCTAATATCGCAATCAATCGCTGTTCGCTGCGCGTATCTGTGCTAGATGTTGCGTGTGAACACCATCGACCAGCGAATCGTTTCGTGTCTCGTGGCGAACGCGCGCTCCAGTTACGCGGAGATCGGCAAGGTGGTCGGCCTGTCGGCCCCGGCGGTCAAGAGACGGGTCGACCGCCTGCTGGAGACGGGCATCCTGCGGGGCTTCACGGCGGTGGTCGACCCGGAGGCCCTGGGCTGGGGAACGGAGGCGTTCGTCGAGGTCACGTGCCAGGGCAACATCACCCCGGCCCGGATCAGGGCGCGCTTGGAGCCGCTCCCGGAGGTGGTGGCGGCGTACACGGTGTCCGGAGCGGCGGACGCGATCGTCCACCTGCGGGCGGCGGACATCCACCACCTGGAGACGGCGCTGGAGCGGCTGCGGGGGCTGGAGATCGTGGACCGGACGGTGTCGACGGTCGTGCTCTCCCGGCTGCTGGAACGGCCGCCGACGCCGGAGCAATAAGGCAGGCGTGCCACCCTGGCCGCATGACCGACAGCATCGTCAGCGAGCACTCCGACGGCGTCGCTCTGCTGACCGTCGACGCTCCCGGCAGCCGGAACGCGCTCACCCTCGACCTCTCCGCGCAGCTCGCCGCCGCTGTCGAGGCCGCCGAACGGGATGAGTCCGTGCACGCCGTCGTCGTCACCGGTACTCCGCCCGCCTTCTGCGCCGGTGCGGACCTCTCCGCGCTGGCCGAGGCCGACGAAGCCGGCCTGCGGGCCATCTACGAAGGCTTCCTCGCCGTCGCCCGCTGTGCGCTGCCGACCATCGCCGCTGTCGGGGGTGCTGCCGTCGGGGCCGGGCTGAACCTCGCCCTCGCCGCCGACGTGCGGCTGGCCGGGCCGCGGGCGAAGTTCGTCGCGCGGTTCCTCGAGCTGGGGCTGCACCCCGGCGGCGGGATGACCTGGATGACGCAGCGGCTGGCCGGCCCGCAGCAGGCCGCCGCCATGACGTTGTTCGGGCAACCGCTCGACGCCGAGGCGGCGGTGCGGGCCGGGTTGGCACTGCGCCTGGTCGACGGCGGCCATGACGAACTGCTGACCGCCGCGCGTGACCTCGCGCACAGTGCCGTTGCCGCGCCGCGCGAAGCGTTGATCGCCACGAAGCGCAGCCTGCGCGCCACCGCCGGCCTGGCCGAGCACAGCGACGCCGTCGACGTCGAGATCCGGCCGCAGCTGGCCTCGCTCGCTTCACCGGAGTTCGCCGAACGGCTTTCCCTGTTGCGGGCCCACATCCGTTCTCGGCCGTGATTCGAGCCGGACGCTCTACCGTCGGCGGGAGACACGCATCACAACGCACCACCGCGGCTACCCGTTACCATCAGTTACAGGTATCTGGCGGACCAGCCAAGAGACATGAGAGAGCACCGATGAGGTCGCCCACTACCCGGGACACTACCAACATCGGTGTTGGGGGCGAGCTAACCTCGGGAGTAGACCTGGTGAGCGCAGCCGCGGCACCGGCAGGCGAACGGAAGCCGTACCGTCGGGAGAGAGGGAATCCCTGACCCATGAGCACGAGTGCGAACGGCAACGGCGCTGGCCACGGCTCGCTCGCCGCAACCAGGCCGACCGAGGTCAGCAAGCTGGACCGGGTGGTCATCCGGTTCGCAGGCGACTCCGGTGACGGCATGCAGCTGACCGGTGACCGCTTCACGTCCGAGGCCGCCGCGTTCGGCAACGACCTGTCGACGATGCCGAACTTCCCCGCCGAGATCCGCGCGCCACAGGGCACCATCCCCGGCGTCTCCAGCTTCCAGGTGCACTTCGCCGACTACGACATCCTCACCCCCGGCGACCGGCCGGACGTGCTGGTGGCGATGAACCCGGCCGCCCTCAAGGCGAACCTCGGCGACGTCCCGCACGGCGGCACGATCATCCTGAACACCGACGAGTTCATCAAGCGCAACCTGACCAAGGTCGGCTACGCGACGGACCCGCTCGATGACGACACGCTCACGCCGTACCAGGTGCACCGGGTCGCCATGTCGACGCTGACCCAGGGCGCGCTCGCCGACACCGGCCTCGGCAAGAAGGACGCCGAGCGCTGCAAGAACATGTTCGCGCTCGGCCTGCTGTCGTGGATGTACCACCGGCCGACCGAGGGCACCGAGCGGTTCCTGCGCGAGAAGTTCGCGAAGAAGCCCGACATCGCCGAGGCGAACATCCTCGCCTTCCGGGCGGGCTGGAACTACGGCGAGACGACCGAGTCGTTCGCGACGACGTTCCAGGTCGCGCCGGCGAAGCTGAAGCAGGGCACCTACCGGCAGATCACCGGCAACACCGCGCTGGCGTACGGGATCGTCGCCGCCGGCCAGCGCTCCGGCCTGCAGATCCTGCTCGGCACGTACCCGATCACGCCGGCGTCGGACATCCTCCACGAGCTGTCCAAGCACAAGCACTTCGGCATCATCACGTTCCAGGCCGAGGACGAGATCGCCGGCATCGGCGCCGCGCTCGGCGCGTCCTACGGCGGCGCGCTCGGCGTCACCTCGACGTCCGGGCCCGGTGTCGCGCTGAAGTCCGAAGCCGTCGGCCTCGGGGTGATGGTGGAGCTGCCACTGGTCGTCATCGACGTCCAGCGCGGCGGCCCGTCCACCGGCCTGCCGACCAAGACCGAGCAGGCCGACCTGCTGCAGGCGATGTTCGGCCGCAACGGCGAGTCGCCGGTCCCGATCATCGCGCCGCTGTCGCCGGCGGACTGCTTCGACGCGGCCGTCGAGGCGACCCGGATCGCGCTGAAGTACCGCACCCCGGTACTGCTGCTCTCGGACGGCGCGATCGCGAACGGCTCCGAGCCGTGGCTGATCCCGGACGTCGAGACGCTGCCCGACCTGCGGGTCGAGTTCGCCACCGAGCCCAACGCCGACAACGAGTCCGGCGAGTTCTGGCCGTACGTCCGCGACCCCGAGACCCTCGCCCGCGCGTGGGCGATCCCGGGCACGCCGGGCCTGCAGCACCGCATCGGCGGGCTGGAGAAGGCCGACAAGACCGGCCACATCTCCTACGACCCGGCCAACCACGACAAGATGGTCCGGCTGCGGCAGGCGAAGATCGACGGCATCGACGTCCCCGACCTCGTGGTCGACGACCCGAGCGGCGGCAAGGCCCGCGTGCTCGCGCTCGGCTGGGGCAGCTCGTTCGGCCCGATCGGCGCGGCCTGCCGGCGCGTGCGCAAGCTCGGCCTGCCGATCGCGCAGGCGCACCTGCGGCACCTCAACCCGCTGCCGGCCAACCTCGGCGACATCCTGCGCAGCTACGACAAGGTCGTGGTGCCGGAGATGAACCTCGGCCAGCTGTCCCTGCTGCTGCGCGCGAAGTACCTGGTGGACGTCCATTCGCACACCAAGGTCGCCGGGATGGCGTTCAAGGCCGAAGAGCTGCAGAACCTGTTCTCGGAGATCATCACCAGCGTTGCTACGGAGGCGGCACGATGACCGCGATCGATATCGGGCTCCCGACCGTCGGCGGCCTGGACCTTGTGCCCACCACCGACGAGCCGCAGAAGGCCAAGGACTACAAGTCGGACCAGGAAGTCCGCTGGTGTCCCGGCTGCGGCGACTACGTCGTGCTGAACGCGGTCCAGTCGTTCCTGCCGACGCTCGGCCTCAAGCGCGAGAACATCGTGTTCATCTCGGGCATCGGCTGCTCGTCGCGGTTCCCGTACTACCTGAACACCTACGGCATGCACTCGATCCACGGCCGCGCGCCGTCGATCGCGACCGGGCTCGCGACCACGCGCCCGGACCTGTCGGTGTGGGTCGTCACCGGTGACGGCGACGCGCTGTCCATCGGCGGCAACCACCTGATCCACGCGCTGCGGCGCAACGTGAACATCAAGATCCTGCTGTTCAACAACCGGATCTACGGCCTGACCAAGGGCCAGTACTCCCCGACGTCCGGCCAGGGCATGGTCACGAAGTCGACCCCGATGGGCTCGGTGGACACACCGTTCAACCCGCTGTCGCTGGCGATCGGCGCTGAGGCGTCGTTCGTGGGCCGGGCCATGGACTCCGACCGCAAGGGCCTCACCGAGGTCCTGCAGGCCGCGGCGCAGCACCGCGGCTCGGCGCTGGTCGAGATCTACCAGAACTGCCCGATCTTCAACGACGGCGCGTTCGACGTCCTCAAGGACGCCGACGAGGCCGCGGCCCGGCTGATCCCGCTGCGCGCGGGCGAGCCGATCCGCTTCGGCCCGAACCAGGAGTTCGGCGTCAAGCGCGGCGACTGGGGCGGCCTGGACGTCGCCAAGGTCGCCGACATCGGCGAAGACAACGTGGTGGTGCACGACCCGTCGATCCAGGACACGTCGTACGCGTTCGCGCTGTCCCGGCTGGGCGACCAGAACCTCAACCACGTCCCGACGGGCATCCTCCGCCAGGTCGAGCGCCCGACGTACGACGACGGCGCCCGCGCCCAGGTGGAAGAGGCCCGCGCGGCCCGTACCCCGGACCTGCAGGCCCTGCTGCGCGGCAAGGACACCTGGACGGTCGCGTAACCAGCTGCTCCCGAAGGCCGCCATGCCCGGTGCATGGCGGCCTTCGGCGTCTCTGGGGTTGCCTCGATTGGGACACGTGTCCTAAGTTCTAGGTCATGCGACCTGACTCTCCATTCGTGTTCTTCGACGTCCGCACGGCCGACGCCGCGGGCAGCAGGCGGTTCTTCGCCGAATTGCTGGGCTGGGAGGCCGACGACACCCTGCTGAAGAGCGGCGGCGTGCCGTGGGGCGGCCTCACCGAACTGACCCCGGGCGACGACCGGACGCCGCAGTGGCTGCCCTACGCGCCGGTGTCCGATGTGGACGCCGCCGCGGCGAAGGCCGTGCAGCTGGGCGGAACCCTGGTGCGCGAACGCACCGACCTGCCGTTCGGCTCCCTGGTGGTGGTCACCGATCCCGGTGGCGCCGCGCTCGTCCTGTTCCAGAAACTCAGCTGAGCGGGCGGAACCCGACGCGTTCGGCGTCCTCGGCGGTCCGGAACCACACCTCGGCGACCATCTTGGGGAACTGCGTCGAATCCTCGGTGCAGTAACGCAAAGCCGTGACACTGGCCTTCACGGCGAAGCTGTCGCTGGGCGCTCCACCGCCGGGGCGCGGCATCGCCGAACCGGGACCGAACGGGCCCGGCGGCACCGAGTCGCCCGCCGCCTCCCGCGCGGGGGGCGGCTCGGGGGCCGCGATCGCCGCGGCGGCCTGGTTCGGCTGCACCGACGGCTCGAACAGCGAGCCGCTGTGCGCGCCGGCCAGGTCGGGCTCGCGCCGCTCGACCGTGCGCATCGACGGCTGGATCGGCTGGGGCGCGTCGAAGCCGCCGCGCACCGCCTCCCGTGGCTGCCGCTTCGGCAGCACCTGCGTCGCCTCGGCCGGGGTCTCCGCCGGCACGTCGAGCTCGCTGTCGGCGACGTCGCCGCCGAACGCGTACTGCGGCGCCTCGTCCTCGTCCGGCTCGTCCTTGCGCACCGAGCCGAGGTAGCGCGTGCGCTCGACCGGCTCCTCGAACGCCGACCGCTCGCTCCGCGGCTCGTGGTCGAACCAGTCCGGCGCGGGCGCGTCCTCACCCGGGGGCTGGAACAGCGAGCCCGCCGAGGAGTCGGGGTCGAGCTGCGCCAGGGCCGGGGAGACGGGCTCCGGTTCCTCGTCGGGAACCAGGTACTCGGTGGCCGGGGCGTGGTAGGCGTCCGCCTGCTCCGGCTCGACGACCGGCGTCAGGAACTGGGTGGCCGCGGACCGGTAGGGATCGTCCTCGTCGGGCTCCGGCACCGGCTCCGGCTCGGGCGCCGGCGGCACCCGCGCAGGCACCTGGGCGTCCAGCTCGGCGAAGTCCTCGTCGATGTCGTCGTGGACGTCGTCGCGGTGGATCGGCGGCGCGGCGACCAGCGTGCCGGGGTAGGAGGTCTCCTGGCGCGTCGGCTCCGGCTCGAAGCGCGGCTCCGGCCGCGAGAAGACCTCGGTGCCGGTGGCCGCCGCGTTGGCGGGGGTGCGCGCGGCGTCGGCGTGGGCCTGCGCCAGCGCGCTCTCCAGCTTGCGGACGCTCTTGCGGAGCGGCAGCACCAGCACCAGCCAGGTGAGGACTGCCCCGACGAAGAACGCCGCCAGGCTCCACAGCCAGACCTGTCCGAATATGGACATCGTTTCCTGCCCCTGTTTAGTGCATCAGTGCGTACGCGCGACCAGGTAGTCGGCAACCGACTCGCAGGCGTCCCGGGCGGGTGACGCCGGCAGCGCGGAGAGCTCGGCTCGCGCGCGCTGAGCGTAGTCGGAAAGGGTGACGCGTGCTCGTTCGAGTCCGCTACTGACCCGCAGCAGCTCCAGCGCCTCCTGCACGAGCGCGTCGTCGGCGATCGGGCCGGACAGCAGCTCGACCAGCCGGGGGTCGGTGCCCGGGTCGGCCAGCGCGTACAGCATCGGCAGCGTCCGGACGCCTTCGCGCAGGTCGGTGCCCTGCGCCTTGCCGAGCTCGTCGGACGGCGAGGCGATGTCGATGATGTCGTCGGAGATCTGGAACGCGGTGCCGATGATGTCGCCGAACCGGCGCAGCGCCTCGATGTGCTCCTCGGCGGCGCCGGACATCATGCCGCCGAACCGGCCGGAGGTGGCGATCAGCGAGCCGGTCTTCTGCGCGATGACGGTGAGGTAGTGCGCGACGGCGTCGTCACCCGGACCGGGGCCGACGGTCTCGCGCATCTGCCCGGTGACCAGCTCGCCGAAGGTCTCGGCGATGATCCGCGCCGCGTCGGTGCCGAGGTCGGCGACCAGGCGCGAGGCGTGGGCGAAGAGGAAGTCGCCGGTGAGGATGGCGATGGTGTTGTCCCACCGCGCGTTGACGCTCTCGGCGCCGCGGCGCATGTCGGCCTCGTCCATGACGTCGTCGTGGTAGAGCGTGGCGAGGTGCACCAGCTCGACGGCGGCGGCGGCGACCACGACGTGGTCGTCCTGCTTGGGGCCGAACTGCGCGGACAGCAGCGTGAAGAGGGGACGGAAGCGTTTGCCCCCGGCCTCGACCAGGTGCAGGGCGGCGTCGTGGACGGCCTGGACGTCGCTGCGGACGACGTCACGCAGCAGTTTCTCGACCTCGGCCAGCCCGCCGGCGATGGAGCGCAGCAGGGCTTCGTCGGCGATCTGCAGGCCGACCGACGCCCGCAGGTCGTCGAGGGCGCCACCCGGCGCAGCGGGGAGGGATCCCGCCCCGGGGGCTGGGGAAGGCACAGACACGTCGGCTCCGCTCTACTCGTGCACCGGTCGGGTTGCCCCTTGAGCGTAGTGGCTACCTCGCGTCGTCGTTTACCCGCTGTCCAGCGGAAACGGTGACGAACATGACACCGCCCACCATCACCTCCCGGGTGGTTCCCGATCCTCGAAAGGGTGATCGGAGATTCCGGGCGCAACGGACGTCTCCGGCAGGCGGATATTCAGCCGAGGAGGAGCGGCCGCCCAGGCCGCTCTCCGGCGGCGAGGAGGACAGTGGGATGCGCACCACGATCGTCACGGCGGTGCTTTCGTTGGCGGCGGTTGCTCCGGCGCAGGCGGCCCAGGCCCCGGGCATGGCGAGCATCGGCTCGGCTTCGTTCACCAAGGCGGGAGTGACGGTCGAGGTGCCACCCCAGGGAACGTGTTCGCTGGAAGGCCCGGCAACCACGACGGCCCAGGAGGTCTCCCGCCCAGGCATCACATTCGGCGGCGGAACATCCTCGTGCAAGCCATCATCATTGACGGCAACGGGCAAGAACTTCGAGCTGTCGGCACTGGTCCCGGCGGGCGGCCCACGGGTGAAGCTGTCGACATTCACGGTGACATGCACGGCAACGCGAACGCAGACGAGCGCGAACTGGACGTACGACGGCCTGTCGGGCATCCCGAACCCCCCGAGCCCGGTACCGGCGTCGTACGTGTCACAGATCAGGAAACCGGACGGAACGGCCCTGGCAAACGCGGTGTTCAACATCCAGCGGCTCCCGGGCGACGGAAGCGCGGGTCTGACGATGTTGCGCATCGACTTCCTCCCGTCATCGGGCCTGTCCGGCCAGGTGACGCTGGGCGAAACGAGCTGCTCGCCGACCCCGTAGCCGTCACGAGGGCCGCGGCCGGGGAGAGCACCGCGGCCCTCGTGACCTCGCCTTTTCCACGGTGGGAACTTTGATAGGGTCGGCGGCGTCGGATACGCAGGGTGCTCGGGGTGGAGCAGCCTGCAAGCTAGGGGAGAGCTGATGACGACAGGCAAGGGGCCGATCTACGACCCGGGTGGGGATTGGACGCTGCCGGGGCCGGACGGGGTGCCGGTTCCGGGGTCTTATGGAGGCGGGGACGGCGGTGCGGGGTTCGCGTATGACGAGGAGACACTGCACGAGCTGGTGCGGGAGTGGAACGACTTGGCGAACGAGTTCCGCGACGACCGAAACCGCGCACAATTGATAGCCCAGGCGCAAGCGCCAGGGCTCGAGTACGCGAGCGAAGGCAACGCCGAGCAGATCCGAAACTCCGGCTTGGCCCTTCTGGCCACGCTCGACGAGCGGGAACGATACTGCCGGGGGATGGCAAAGAAATTCGAAGCTGCGTTGGGCAGGTACGCAACCGTCGAGGCCGCGCACGACTCGGAGATCAAGCAGACTGGGGGCACGCTTTGATCCGCCGGACGCTTGTTCTGCTGGGCACCTCGCTACTGGTGCTGACGGCCTGCACCGACCAGATGAATGGCACCGCTTCGCCCTCGACTTCCGGGACCCAGCCGACGACGGCTCCGCCCTCGAGCGGCGTTGTACCCGGACCCGGCGTGCCAAAGGTCGACAACCCACTGGACGTCAGCCACTTCCAGCAAGCGCCTTGTGACTCATTGAGCCCGGAGCAGAGCCGGGAACTCCTCGGCTCTGCTGTCACAACCAATCCGGCGGTCGACGATCAAGCCGGCCCCACCTGCCGCTGGAACGTTCCTGCGGTCTCTCAAGCCGGCGTTGGAGTGACTTATTTCAAGACCACCCAGCTCGGTCTGACCGGCATCTACCAGGCCAAAGACACCATCTATCCGTTTTTCGAGCCACTCGATCCGATCGACGGCTATCCCACAGTGGCTTTCGGCCAGATCGACGAGAGAAGCACGAAGGGGCGCTGTCTGCTCGCACTCGGCACGAGTGACACCCAACAAGTGGACATCGCCATCTCTCTTTCCGAGGCGAACATCGGAAAGAAGGATCCTTGTGCTGCCGCTCACGAGGTGGCGGCAAAGGTGCTCGAAAACCTGCGGAAGGCGAACTGATGGTCACCGAGGGCCCACTGACGGCGGCACAGATCTATGAGCAAGTCACTGGCGGAGCCGGCAGTGATTCACTCGCCAACGCGCAAGACGGTGCTACCGACCTGACTAACCGGATGGTTGAACGGGCTCAGCGGATCAGTGCGCTTCGGGCCAAGACCATGTCCGGCTGGCGTGGACGCGCCGGTGAGGCCGCGGCCGACGCCACCCTTCCGCTTGTCCAAGCCGCCGCCGATGATGCTGTTCATCTTCAGAATGCCCAGACCGCTGTTGGGGCTCAGATGGATGCCTTCGGTACCGCCAAGCACTCCGTCAAGCCCGTTGCCGCTCAGCCGCCTGAGCTGGGGATTGAAGATGTCCGGAATGTTCTTGCCGGTCGTGGGTGGGATTCCTACAGCTCCAAGGTTGCCGGTTGGCAGGCTGACAGTCAGGCCAACATCGATGCCTTCAGTGCCTATCACTCCGCCAGTTCCGACAATGGTGGGCGGATGCCCGCGCAGTACGCGCAGCTTGCCGACTCCGGTGCCTCCGTCTCCATGACCGATCGGTCCTCGGCCGCGAAACCTGGGCCTACCGATACCGGGGAATGGGCGCGCAATCCTCGGGACACCCAGGTTCCCGCGCAGGATCGGCAGACCGTCCGGCCCGGCCAGGACCAGGGCACGAAGCAGGTCGCACAGCAGGACACCCACAAGACGGATCAGACAGCGAACCGGCCTCAGAACCAAACCCAGCCGCAGAACCCCTTCCCGACGCAGCCTCCCGGGAATGGGAACACGAACGGCGACGCCACCCACGCCAACAGCTACGTCCCCAGTCCCATCGCACCACCCGCCGCTCAGGGTGGGTATGTCTTCGGGCCTACCGGGGGTTACAACACGAACTGGTCCAGTGCCGGCAGCTTCTCCGGCGACTTCGGGCCCGGGACCGGCGGCGGCTACTTCCCAGGAACGGGCACTGGAACCGGAGCAGGAACCGAACCGGGAACAGGCCAGGGAACAGGCACCGGCAACAGGCCAGGAACCAACCAGCCCGGCACCCGAAACCCCGGCACCGCCACGGGCACCCGCCTCCCCGAGGAACGCTTCCCCGGCGCCAACCCCACCCGCGGCGCGGCCGGCCCCCGCGGCGCCAACGCCACCCCCATGGGCGGCCCCATGGCGGGCCGCGGCGGCAAAGAAGAAGACCGCGAAAAGAAGAAAGCTCCCTACCTGCAAAACCCCGACCCCGACGAAACCTTCGGCGGCTTCACCGAAAAGCCAGTACCCCCAGTGATCGGCGAGAAGAAGAAATAATGGCCGTCTTCTCCCTGAACACCCTGCTCACCGCCATGCGCGACGTCGGCTGCGGTGACCCGCACCCCGTTCTCGCCAAAGGACTTCGCTACATCCCGCCGTCCGCCGCAAAGCGCGTCCACCGGGAAGCCTTCGAAGAACTCAGCCCCTACGGCTTCATCCAAGGCGACGGCTTCACCCCCGAATTCGAAGACGCCCTGCACCTCATCGGCAATCCCGCCGAGCAATTCGTCGCCTATGCCCGGGACACCGTCGAGCAAATCGGCGTCCTCGTGGCAAAACGAGGCCGGACCGCCGTCAGCGTTGTCTGCCGCGGGGAACACGTCGAACTCGAGAGCGTCTCCCCCGACGTCCACCCCGCCGACGCCCTCATCTCGAAGCTTCCGCCCTGCCGACCGGCCGACATCAAACCCTTCTCGCTGCCTCAAGAGGACTTCCAGAAGGACAGCGACATCTTCGACGAAGCCGGCAGCCGCGAAGCGCAGGAACTCGACGCCCTCTTCGAACAACCTCACTACGGCATCGGGCAGCTCCAAACCGAAGGAACCACCGTCAGCTACCTCGACCTGGAAGCCGGCCGCGTCGGGATCGCCGTCGCCGACGGCTACATCAGCGTCGTCCCGGGGGAACCGCGGCAACTTGCCCACAAACTGAAAGTCGCCGCCCCTCGGTGAGAGGGGCGGCGACAATGGGCCAAGCTCAGAAAGCGAAACCGCCGGCTCCTGCCCAAGACAGGGCGAACGCCGGGACCAATCCGAGCACCAACGTCACCGCCGTGCCCAGGAAGATCGCCGTCCCCGTGCCGAAGCCCGGGACCGATACCGACGGCCCGTCCGCCGCCGGCTCGGAGAAGTACATCAGCACGATCACCCGGAGGTAGAAGAACGCCGCCACCGCGCTGAACACCAGGGCCACGACCACCAGCGGGGCCATTCCGTCCGACAGCGCCGCCGAGAACACCACGAACTTGCCCACGAACCCCGACGTCAACGGAATACCCGCCAACGCCAGCAGCAAGAACGTGAACACCCCCGCCAGCAACGGTGACCGCTTCGCGAGACCGGCCCACGCCGAGAGGTGCGTTGCCTCGCCCGAGGAATCACGGACCAGGCTGATCACGCCGAACGCCGCCAGCGTCGTGAAGCCGTACGCCAGCAGGTAGAACAGCGTGCTGGACAGGCCGTCGCGGGTCATCGCGATCGCCCCGACCAGCAGGAAGCCCGCGTGGGCGATCGACGAATACGCCACCATGCGCTTGACGTCCGTCTGCGTCAGGCCCAGCACCGCGCCGATCACCATCGAGATGATCGCCACGCCCCAGAGGACTCCGCGCCACTCCCACGAAGTCGACGAGAACGCCACCGACAGCACCCGCAGGATCCCGCCGAACGCCGCCACCTTCGTGCACGCCGCCATGAACGCCGTCACCGGCGTCGGCGCTCCCTGGTACACGTCCGGGGTCCACGTGTGGAACGGGCCCACCGACCCCTTGAACAGCAGGCCCACCACCAGGAGCCCCAGGCCCGCGAACAGCAGCGTGTCCGACCGGTCCGAACCCGCCGCCGCGGCCGCGATCTCGCCCAGCTTCACCGAGTTCGCGTAGCCGTACAGCAGCGCCAAGCCGTAGAGGAAGAACGCCGAGGAGAACGCGCCCAGCAGGAAGTACTTGACCGCCGCCTCCTGCGAGAGCAACCTGCGGCGACGCGCGAGGCCGCACATCAGGTACAGCGGCAGCGACAGCACTTCCAGCGCGATGAACATCGTCAGCAGGTCGTTCGCCGCGGTGAACGCCATCATGCCGCCGAGGGCGAACAGCGTCAGCGGGAACACCTCGGTCTGCATCACCGTCGCCGTCTGCGCGCGGTCCTGGACCGTGCCCGGGCGGATGCCCGCCTGGGCGACCAGCGCGCCGCCCGGCTCGACCACGCGGTCCGAGATCAGCAGCACCGCGCCGACCGCCAGGGCCAGCAGCGTGCCCCAGAGGAACAGCGCCGGGCGGTCGATCGAGATCGCGCCGCTGAACGTCGTCACGCCGCCCGCCGGGGCGTTGCCCGTCGCGTAGATGATCAGGCTGACGCCGGCCGCGACGATCGCCGCCAGGCTCAGGCCGACCTGGATGCCGAACCGGGAGCGCTTCGCCGCGAACGCCTCGACCAGCACGCTGACGCACGCCGCGCCGAAGACGATCAGCACCGGCAGCACCGCCGGGTAGTCGACCGACGGCGTCGCGATCGGCGCCGGCGCCTGGGTCAGGAGGATGTCGAGCACTTTTACTTGCCTCCCTGAACCGCGGACAGCGTCTGCTGCACCGTCGGGGTGACTGTGTCGAGCACCGGCTTCGGGTAGAAGCCGAGGACGATGATCAGCACGACCAGCGGCGCGAGGATCGCGATCTCCCGGCCGTTCAGGTCGCGGATCGCCTTCTTCGCACCCAGCTCCGGCGCGATCGCCGTGCCCGGGCCCCCGCCGACGCCCACGAGCGCGTCACCGCGGACCGGCCCCTGGAAGACCCGCTGGTAGAGCCACAAGACGTACGCCGCGGCCAGGACCATGCCCACCGTGGCGAGGATCGTGTACACCGGCTGGTCCACGAAGGACCCGATGAGCACCAGGAACTCCGAAACGAACGAGTTCGTGCCGGGCAGGGACAAAGTGGACAGACCGGCGAGGAGGAACAGCCCCGCCAGCAACGGGGTCACCTTCGCCATGCCGCCGTAGTCGGAGATCTTCGAAGACCCGCCGCGCGCGATCACCAGGCCGATCACCACGATCAGCATGCCGGTCGCGAGGCTGTGGTTGAGCATGTACGTCGCCGAGCCGACCATCGCCTGCTCGTTGAACGCGAAGATGCCCAGCGAGATGAACCCGAAGTGCGCGATGGAGACGTAGGCGATGAACCGCTTCATGTCCCGCTGCCCGGCCGCGAGGATCGATCCGTAGAGGACACCGATCACCGACAGCACCAGCACCAGCGGCGCCAGCGTCTTGCTCGCCTGCGGGAACATCGGCAGGCAGTAGCGCAGGAACCCGAAGGTGCCCACCTTGTCCAGCACGCCGACCAGCAGGACGGCGACGCCGATCGGCGCCTCCCCCGCCGCGTCCGGCAGCCAGGTGTGGAACGGCACCAGCGGCGCCTTGATCGCGAACGCCAGGAAGAACCCGAGGAACAGCCAGATCTGCGTGGACAGCGGCGCGTCGCGCACCACCGTCACCAGCGTGGCCCAGTCGAACGTGCCGTGCCCGAGCTTGTCCTTCGCCAGCGAGTACGCCCCGATCGCCGAGGCCAGCATGATCAGGCCGCCGAGGAACGAGTACAGGAAGAACTTCACCGCCGCGTACTGCCGGTTCGCGCCGCCGTAGCCGCCGATGAGGAAGTACATCGGGATCAGCATGATCTCGAACAGCACGTAGAACAGGAAGACGTCGGTCGCGGCGAACACGCCGATCGTGAGCGCTTCCTGCAACAGGATCAGCGACAAGAAGCCGCCCGCGCTGCGGCCCGGCGGCAGCTTGTCCAGCGTGCCGAGCCCGCCGACGACGATCGGCACCAGCAGCGCGATCACCGCGATCATGATCAGCGAGATGCCGTCGGTGCCGAACGCGATGTGCACGCCGAAGCTGGGGATCCAGTCGAAGCTCGACGTCATCTGCAGCCGGGGCCCGGAAGCCGTGTAGCTGAGCCAGAACGGGATGATCAGCAGGAACTCGAGGATCGAGAACCCGAGCGCGGCCAGCACCGCGGCGCGGTCGTTCCCCTTGAGGAACGCCAGCACCAGGGAGCCGGCGAGCGGCACCAGGATGAGGATGAGCAACCAGGTCATCAGGAGAACCTCACCAGCAGGAGAGCCGCCAGAAGCAGGAACGTGCCGCCCAGCATCGACAGCGCGTAGGACCGGACGAACCCGGTCTGCAGCCGCCGCAGCCGGCCGGACCCGCCGCCGAGACCGGCGGCCAGGCCGTTGACCGCGCCGTCGACGCCGCGGTTGTCGACGAACACCAGCGCCCGCGAGAGCCAGGTGCCCGGGCGGGCGACCAGCGTCTCGTTGAGGGCGTTGCCGTACAGGTCCTTGCGCGCGGCCCGGGTGACGAACGAGACCCGCTGCGGCTGCTCGACCGGGACGTCACGGCGGAAGATCAGGTACGCGAGCGCGACCCCGAGCAGCGAGAGCACGACCGCCGCCACCGAGATCACCCAGGCGTCCACCGGCAGGTGGTGCGCCTCCTCCAGCTCGCCGACCGACGGGGTCAGCCAGTGGGCGAAGGTCTTGCCCTGGGAGAAGAACCAGCCGGCGCCGACCGAACCGACCGCCAGCACGGCCATCGGGACCCACATGACCGGCTTGGACTCGTGCGGGTGGAAGTCGTGGCCGTCGGTGCTCTTGATGTCCTTCCAGCGTTCCTTGCCGAAGAACGTCATCACCATCAGGCGCGTCATGTAGAAGGCGGTGAGCCCGGCGCCAAGCAGCGCTGCGCCGCCCATCACCCAGCCGCGCCAGCCGCCCTGGCCGAACGCCGCCTCGATGATCGCGTCCTTGGTGAAGAAGCCCGACAGCGGCGGGATGC
Source organism: Amycolatopsis sp. NPDC051102 (assembly GCF_040682815.1). Classification (NCBI taxonomy): domain Bacteria; kingdom Bacillati; phylum Actinomycetota; class Actinomycetes; order Pseudonocardiales; family Pseudonocardiaceae; genus Amycolatopsis; species Amycolatopsis sp. NPDC051102. Next base: position 28,207 of record NZ_JBFBBT010000026.1, on the reverse strand, counting down.
CGATCAGGGCCAGGTACCCGAGGCCGAAGGTGATGAAGGTGATCGGCATGTGCTTGCGCAGCCCGCCGAACTTCCGCATGTCGACCTCGTCGTTCATGCCGTGCATGACCGACCCGGCGCCGAGGAACAGCCCGGCCTTGAAGAAGCCGTGCGCGACCAGGTGCATGATGCCCAGCGCGTACGCGATCGGCCCGAGGCCGACCGCCAGCATCATGTAGCCGATCTGGCTGACCGTGGAGTACGCGAGGACCTTCTTGATGTCGTCGTAGGCGCAGCCGATGATGCACCCGAGCAGCAGCGTCACCGTGCCGACCAGCGTGACGATCAGCCGGCCGTCCTCGGTGGCGTTGAAGATGTCCTTCGAGCGGGCCACCAGGTAGACGCCGGCGGTGACCATCGTTGCCGCGTGGATCAGGGCCGACACCGGGGTCGGGCCCTCCATCGCGTCCGGGAGCCACGCCTGCAGCGGGAACTGGCCGGACTTACCGCAGGCGCCCAGCAGGAGCAGGATCGCCATCGCGGTGATCGCGCCCGTCGAGAACTTGCCGTCGCCGACCGCCTGGAACACCTGCGCGTAGCCGGTCGAACCCGCGTACTTGAACATGATGAAGATCGCCAGCGCGAGCCCGACGTCACCGACGCGGTTCATCAGGAACGCCTTCTTCGCCGCGGTCGCGGCGGACGGACGGCCCTGGTACCAGCCGATCAGCAGGTAGGAGGCGAGACCCACGCCTTCCCAGCCCAGGTAGAGCGTCACGAAGCTGTTGCCCAGCACCAGGATCAGCATCGAGGCGACGAAGAGGTTCAGGTACGCGAAGAAGCGGTACCGGCCCTCGTCGTCGGCCATGTAGCCGATCGAGTAGTAGTGGATCAGCATGCCGACGCCGGTGATGAGCAGCACGAACGTCAGCGACAGCGCGTCGATCCGCAGCCCGAAGTCCACCTGCAGCTGCCCGACCGGGATCCACGAGTAGACCTTGGTGTCGGTCGTGGTGCCCGTGTCGGCGCTGAAGAACAGGATGACGCCGTAGATGAAAGCCAGGGTGACGGTGGCACAGCCGAGCAGATGCCCCCAGGCCTTGGCGCGCTTCCCCGCCAGCAGCAGGATCAGGGCGCCGAGGCCAGGCAGGGCCACCAGCAGCCACGATGATGCGGTCACTCGGTGTCTCCTAGTACTTCAGCAGGTTGGTGTCGTCGACCGAGGCCGAGCGCCGGGTGCGGAAGATGGCCATGATGATCGCCAGGCCGACCACGACCTCGGCGGCCGCGACGACCATGACGAAGAACGCCATGATCTGGCCGTCGAGCCCGCCGTTGATCCGGGCGAAGGTGACCAGCGTCAGGTTCACGGCGTTGAGCATCAGCTCGATGCACATGAACACGACGATCGCGTTGCGCCGCACCAGCACGCCGACCGCGCCGAGCGCGAACAGCAGCGCCGACAGCAGCAGGTAGTACGTGGGGGTCATGCCTTCTCCCCTTCCGAAACCTCCGGGGCCTTCGAAGCACCCTCGGAGCCGACCAGCGCGTGCGCGTCCGGGTGCGGTCCCTCGTCGGCGACGAGCTTGCGTTCCTTCGCCAGCTCGATCGCCGAGGTGGACTCGATGATCGCCGACAGCGACTCGGGCGCGATCGAGCCGTCCGGCAGCAGCGCCGGGGTGGCCACCGAGTTGGCGGTGGCGAAGACACCCGGGCCGGGCAGCGGCGACGGCCGGTCGTGCTCACCGCGGAAGCGCAGCAGCACCAGTTCCTTCTGCGTGAGCTTCCCGCCCTTGGCGTGCCGGTCGGTGAAGGCCAGCACCATCGCGCCGATCGCGGCGGTGATGAGCAGCGCCGACGTCAGCTCGAACGGGAACAGGTAGTCGGTGAAGATCAGCCGGCCCAGGCCCTTCGGCCCGCCGCCCGCCGGTGTCGCGGAATCGAGCGGGATCGCCGGGGTGACGTTCGCCAGTGCCCGGTAGATCCCCATCGCCAGCAGCGCGGCGAGCCCGATGCCGAGCACCGTCGCGGCCAGCCGCTGTCCACGGAGGACTTCGACGACCGAGTCCGAGCTCTCCCGGCCGACCAGCATCAGCACGAACAGGAACAGCATCATGATCGCGCCGGTGTAGACGATGATCTGCGTGAAGCCCAGGAACGGCGCCGACTGGATCATGTACAGCGCGCCCAGGCTCAGCATGGTCAGCACCAGCCACAGCGCCGAGTGGACGGCGTTGCGGGAGAAGATCATGCCGAGCGCGCCGAGGAGCGAGACCGGGCCGAGGACCCAGAACGCGATCGCTTCGCCGGTGGAGACACCCGCGGACGCGTTCGGCGCCGCGGCCAGGAGAGCGGTGATCACTTGACGCCCTCCCCGCGCGCGAGTTCGGGTCCGTTCACGTAGTAGTCCTGCTCGTTCTCGCCGAGCCGCATCGGGTGCGGCGGCTGCTCCATGCCGGGCAGCAGCGGGGCGAGCAGGTCTTCCTTCGTGTAGATCAGCCGCTGGCGGTCGTCGTCGGCCAGCTCGTAGAAGTTGATCATCGTCAGCGACCGGGTCGGGCACGCCTCGATGCAGAGGCCGCAGCCGATGCAGCGCAGGTAGTTGATCTGGTAGTCCGCGCCGTACCGCTCGCCCGGCGAGTACCGGGCTTCCTCGGTGTTGTCACCGCCCTCGACGAAGATCGCGTCCGCCGGGCACGCCCACGCGCACAGCTCGCAGCCGACGCACTTCTCGAGACCGTCCGGGTGCCGGTTCAGCTGGTGCCGTCCGTGGTACCGCGGTGCGGCCGGCGCGCCGGCCTCCGGGTACTCCTCGGTGGCGACCTTCTTGAACATCATCCCGAAGGTGACGCCGAAGCCCTTGACGGGATCAAGAAACCCCATCTTGCGCTCCTTCCTTTGCGGTACCGACGGCCGCCGGCTTGCGGCGGGCCGCCTTCGCCTCGGCCTTGGCCAGGGCCTTCTGACGCGGGGTGGTCTGCGGAACCTTGAGGTCCAGCGGCGGGACCGGGAAGCCGCCGCCGGTCACCGGGACCGACTCGCTTTCCTCTTCGCGGCCGGCGGCGCGGACGTAGAAGAACAGCGCGACGACGATGAAGATCGCGACCGCGGCGATGATGATGGTCGTGGTGTTCCAGGTGATGACCTTCGCGAAGGTCACCATGACGATCCACACGAGGTTCAGCGGGACCAGGACCTTCCAGCCCAGGCGCATGAACTGGTCGTAGCGCAGGCGGGGCAGCGTGCCGCGCAGCCAGATGAACCCGAAGAGCAGGAGGAACATCTTCGCGAAGAACCACAGCATCGGCCACCAGCCGGTGTTGAGCACGTTGTTCCCGATCAGCGACAGCGGCCACGGGGCCATCCAGCCGCCGAGGAACAGCGTCGTCGCGAACGCCGAGACGATCACCATGTTGACGTACTCGGCGAGGAAGAACATCGCGAACTTCATCGAGCTGTACTCGGTGTGGAAGCCGCCGACCAGCTCCGACTCGGCCTCGGGGAGGTCGAACGGGGCCCGGTTGGTCTCGCCGACCATCGAGATCAGGTAGATCACGAAGCTCGGGACCAGGTAGAGGAACCACACCTTGTGCTGCGCGCCGACGATGTCGGCCAGGTTCAGCGACCCGGCCTGCAGGATCACCGCGACGATCGACAGGCCCATCGCGATCTCGTAGGAGATCACCTGCGCCGCGCTGCGCATGCCGCCGAGCAGCGGGTACGGCGAGCCGGACGACCAGCCGGCGAGCACGATGCCGTAGACGCCGATCGAGGAGCAGGCCAGGATCACCAGCACGCTGACCGGCAGGTCGAGCAGCTGGAGCACGGTCCGCTCGCCGAAGATCGACACGACCGGCCCGAACGGGATGGCCGACAGCGCGATCAGCGCAGGCACCACGCAGACGACCGGGGCGAGGAAGTACACCTTGCGGTCGGCGGTGTCCGGGATGATCTGTTCCTTGAACGGCAGCTTGATCGCGTCCGCCAGGGACTGCAGGTAACCGCCGGGCCCGACGCGGTTGGGGCCGGGCCGGTTCTGCATCCGGCCGACCGCCTTGCGCTCCCAGACGATCAGGAAGATCGTCAGGATCGGCCCGATCAGCAGGATGACCACGCACTTGAGCAGGATCAGCCACAACGGGTCGTCCGCCAGCAGCGCCGCCCGCGTGGCCGCGTCCGGCACGCTGCCGACGGCAGCTTCGGTCAGCAGCGGGGTCATTGCCCACCTCCAGCGAGGTTCACGACGGCGCCGTGGCCGGCACCGAGCGTCTTGAACACGGCGGAGCCGTCCGAGTTGCCCGGCAGCCACACGACACCGTCGGGCAGGTCGGCGATCTCCACCGGCAGCGTGATCGCACCGCGTTCGGTGCTCACCGTGACGGTGACGCCCAGGCCTTCGGCGGTCTTCGCCGAGAGCCGCGCGACCGGCGTGCGCTGGGTGCCCTTGAGGTGCGGCTCGCCGTCCTGCAGCGATCCGTTGTCGATCAGCTGGCGCCAGGTCGACAGGACCGCCTGGCCGGCACCCGGCGTCGCGGGCGGCGCGACCTCGGCGGCGACGTGGCTCCAGCGCAGCGCCGAAGCCTGGCCCAGCTTCTCGAAGTCACCGCGGGCGGCGGCCGGCGTCTGCGTGAACAGGTCCGCGTCCATCTCGACGGCGAGCGTGTCGAGCACCCGGCAGTCCGGCAGGGCGCCGGTGCCTTCGATGGTCGTGTCGAACGGGCGGGTGCGGCCCTCCCAGTTGAGGTAGCTGCCGGCCTTCTCGTCCGACGCGGCCACCGGGAGCACGACGTCCGCGCGCTCGGTCACCGCGCTGTGCCGCAGTTCGAGGCTGACCACGAACCCGGCGTTGTCCAGCGCGCGCAGCGCGAGGGCCGGGTCCGGCAGGTCGTACGGGTCGACGCCGCCGACGACCAGGCCGCCGAGCTCGCGGGCCGAAGCGGCCAGCAGGATGTCGGTCGTGTCACGACCCGGGACGGCCGGGAGCGGGACGCCCCAGGCGTTCTCGACCGCGACGCGGGCGGCGTCGTCGCCGACGCGCCGCCCACCGGGCAGCAGCGACGGCACGCAACCGGTCTCCAGCGCGCCCCGGTCGCCGGCGCGGCGCGGGATCCACGCGAGCCGGACGCCGGTGCGCTCGATCAGGTCGTGCAGGGCGGCGAACAGGCCGGGGATCGCGGCGGCGCGCTCGCCGACCAGGACGACGGCACCTTCGCCGCGCAGGGCCTCGTCGAGGTCCGGCGCGTGCTTGGCGATGCCCTCGACGGCGGCGGCTTCCTGGCCGGGGACGCAGGCGAGCAGCTCGCCGAACGTCTTGCGCACCGACGACGTCGTCCACTGTCCCAAGTGGACGACCCGGGTCTTGTTCCGGCGGGCCGCCTTGCGCAGCCGCAGGAACACGATCGGGGCTTCGTCCTCGGGCTCGAAGGCGACGCACAGGACCGTGCGGGCCCGCTCGATCTCGCCGAAGGTGACGCCGGACTCCGGCGTCACGCCCACGGCGTGCGAGGTGAGGAACGCGAGTTCCTCGGCCGAGTGCGGGCGGGCGCGGAAGTCGACGTCGTTCGTCTTCAGGGCGACGCGGGCGAACTTCGAGTACGCGTAGGCGTCCTCGACGGTCAGCCGGCCACCGGGCAGGACGCCGACGCCGCCGTTGGACCGGGCTTCGACGAGCCCCGCGGCCGCGGCGCGCAGAGCGTCGGTCCAGGACGCTTCTTCCAGCTCACCGGTCTCGCGGTTGCGGACCAGCGGACGCCGGATGCGGTCCTCGGCGCCGGTGTAGCGGAAGGCGAACCGGCCCTTGTCGCAGATCCACTCTTCGTTGACTTCCGGGTCGTCGCCGGCCAGCTTGCGCTGGACCTTGCCGCGCCGGAAGTCGGTGCGCTCGGCGCAGCCGGACGAGCAGTGCTCGCAGACGCTCGGCGAGGACACCAGGTCGAACGGCCGCGACCGGAACCGGTAGGCGGCGCTGGTCAGGGCCCCGACCGGGCAGATCTGGATGACGTTGCCGGAGAAGTAGGACTGGAACGGCTGGCCGGACGTCGTCCGCGAGGCCAGGTCCAGGACGTCCGCCGTCTCCGCGGTGCCGATCTGCTGGTGGGCGCCGCGTTCGAGGAGCTCGATGAACGGGTCGCCGGCGATCTCGCGGGAGAACCGGGTGCAGCGCTGGCAGAGGACGCAGCGTTCGCGGTCCAGCAGCACCTGCGTCGAGATCGGCAGCGGCTTCGGGAACGTCCGCTTGGTGTCGACGAACCGCGATTCCGTGCGGCCGTGGGCCAGCGCCTGGTTCTGCAGCGGGCACTCGCCGCCCTTGTCGCAGATCGGGCAGTCCAGCGGGTGGTTGATGAGCAGCAGCTCCATCACACCCTGCTGGGCCTTGTCCGCGACCGGCGACGTCAGCTGCGTCTTGACGACCATGCCGTCGGCGACCGTCATCGTGCAGGACGCCTGCGGCTTCGGCATCGGACGGCCGCCCATCTCGACCTCGACCAGGCACTGGCGGCAGGCGCCCGCCGGGTCGAGGAGCGGGTGGTCGCAGAACCGCGGGATGACCGTGCCGAGGCGTTCGGCCGTGCGGATCAGCAGCTCGCCCTTGGGGGCGATGACCTCTTCGCCGTCGATGACCAGCTTGACGTGGCCCTCGGGGACCGGCGTCTCGGTGGTTTCGGGCTTGTCAGGCGCGATCGTCATGATGCCTGCGCTCCCACGAGTTCGGGCTTGGTCTGTTCGTGCCGGTTCGCTTCGCACAGCGCGAGGAACTCCTCGCGGAAGTACTTGATGCCGCTGGTGATCGGCGACACCGCGCCGTCACCGAGGGCGCAGAAGGACCGGCCGAGGATGTTGTCGCAGACGTCGAGGAGGGTGTCGATGTCCTCTTCGGTGCCGTGGCCGTCGACCATCCGCTCGAGGATCTGCGCCAGCCAGTACGTGCCTTCACGGCACGGCGTGCACTTGCCGCAGGACTCGTGCTCGTAGAACTGCGTCCACTTCATCACGGCCCACGGCACCGACACGGTCTCGTTGAAGACCTGGACGGCGGTGGTGCCCAGCATCGACCCGGCTTCCGCCGCGCCTTCGAAGTCCAGGGGAACGTCGAGGTGCTCGGCGGTGAACATCGGGGTCGAGGAGCCGCCCGGGGTCCAGAACTTGAGCGGGATGCCGTCCTTCATGCCGCCCGCCATGTCGAGCAGCTCGCGCAGCGTGGTGCCGAGCGGGCACTCGTACTGGCCGGGCTTCTCGACGTGGCCGGAGATCGAGTAGATCTTCGGACCGGGCGACTTCTCGCGGCCCATCTCGCGGAACCAGCTCGACCCGCCGTTGACGATGAACGGCGCGCTCGCGATGGTCTCGACGTTGTTCACCGTGGTCGGCGCGGCGTAGAGACCGGCGGCGGCCGGGAACGGCGGCTTGAGCCGCGGCTGGCCACGACGGCCTTCCAGCGAGTCGAGCAGGGCCGTCTCTTCGCCGCAGATGTACGCGCCCGCGCCCGCGTGGACGGTGATCTTGAGGTCGAAGCCGGAGCCGAGGATGTTCTCGCCGAGGTAGCCCGCCGCTTCGGCTTCGCGCACGGCCGCGTTGAGCCGGCGGATGCAGTGCAGCGCCTCGCCGCGGACGTAGATGAAGCAGTGGTTGGACCGCATCGCGTACGAGGCGATGATGCAGCCCTCGATGAGCGAGTGCGGGTCCGCCATCATCAGCGGGATGTCCTTGCAGGTCCCCGGCTCGCCCTCGTCGGCGTTGATGACCAGGTAGTGCGGCTTGTCGAAGTTCGGCGGCATGAAGGACCACTTGATGCCGGCCGGGAAGCCCGCGCCGCCGCGGCCGCGCAGGCCGGAGTCCTTGACCAGCTGGACGAGCTGCTCGGGCGTCCCGGCCAGTGCCTTGCGGACGGCGGTGTAGCCCTCGAGTGCCTCGTACGTCCCGATCTGCCAGGAGTTCGGCGACAGCCACCGCTTCGTGAGGACCGGGGTAATGGGATCGGCCATTACTTCTTCTCCACTTCCGGCAAGGGGACGTCCTGAGCCACCGGGGCGACCCAGCCGCGGTCCTGCGCGAGCTTCGCGCCCCGCAGCGTCTCGACGGCCTGCGAGGGGCCGTCGACGTCCCGGCGGTAGGCCGCTTCGTCCTCCGGGAAGAACCCGGCGAGCTGCAGCTCGGCGCCCTTGAAGTTCGTCAGCGGGGCACCGCGCGTCGGGGCCGGCTTCTTCCCCGCCTGCAGCGCGTCGACCAGCGCGACGGCCTTCTCTTCGGTCTGGTTGTCGAAGTACTCGTAGTTGACCTGGATGACCGGCGCGAGGTCGCAGGCCGCGAGGCACTCGGCGTGCTCGAGGGTGATCGAGCCCGGCTCGTTCGGCGTGCCCGCGGTCTCGTTGTGCCCCAGCGGTTCCGCCTCGGAACCCAGGTGCGTCTGGAGCCGCTTGTAGATCGCGTCGCCGCCCATGGCCGCGCACAGCGTGTTGGTGCAGACGCTCACGAGGTGCTCGCCGCACGGCTTGCGCTTGTACATCGTGTAGAACGTCGCGACCGCGCTGACCTCGGCGTCGGACAGGTCGAGCTGCTTCGCGCAGAACGCGATGCCCTCCTGGCTGACGTACCCCTGCACGGACTGCACGAGGTGCAGCATCGGCAGCAGCGCCGAGCGGGACATCGGGTAGCGCGCGATCAGCTCCTGCGCCTTGGCGTGGATGTCCGCGTCGAAGATGTCTTCCAGCGGCGTCTCCGTGATGATCCCGGCGGCGACCGCCGGGTCCGGCGCGATGGCGACGACGTCGGTGTCCGGGCCGGCCGCCGCGTGCGTCTTCGCGGAGTAGTTCGGGCCCGGCTCGGGAACTGCTGTGGTCATCGGTCCACTCCCCCCATGACGGGGTCGATCGAGGCGATGGCGGCGATCACGTCGGCGACCAGGCCGCCCTCGGCCATGGCGGGCATCGACTGCAGGTTCACGAAGCTCGGTTCGCGCACGTGGACCCGCAGCGGCCGGGTGCCGCCGTCGGACACCAGGTGCGCGCTCAGCTCGCCGCGCGGCGACTCGACGGACGTGTAGACCTGCCCGGCCGGCACCTTGAAGCCCTCGGTGACCAGCTTGAAGTGGTGGATCAGGGACTCCATCGACTGGCCCATGATCTTCTTGACGTGCTCGAGGGAGTTGCCCATGCCGTCGCTGCCGATGGACAGCTGCGCGGGCCAGGCGACCTTCTTGTCCTCGACCATGACCGGGCCCGGCTCGAGCTTCTCCAGGCACTGCTCGATGATCTTGAGGCTCTCGTGCATCTCGTGTACCCGGATGAGGTAGCGCGACCAGCAGTCGGCGCCGTTGTCGACCGGGACGTCGAAGTCGAACTCGTCGTAGCAGGAGTACGGCTCGGTCTTGCGCAGGTCCCACGGCAGGCCTGCGCTGCGAAGCACCGGGCCGGTGACACCGAGCGCGAGGCACGCATCGACGGGCAGGTACCCCACGCCCTTGAGCCTGTTCCGCCAGATCGGCTGCCCGGTGAACAGCTTGTCGTACAGCGGAAGGCGCTTCTTCATCGTCTTGACGAATTCGGTGACCTTCTCGCGGTAGTCCGCCGGCATGTCCTGCGCGAGGCCGCCGGGGCGGATGAACGCGTGGTTCATCCGCAGGCCGGTCAGGTGCTCCAGCAGGTGCAGCACCTCTTCGCGCTCGCGGAAGCCGAGCGTCATCGCGGTGGTGGCGCCGAGCTCCATGCCGCCGGTGGCGATGTAGACCAGGTGCGAGCCGATGCGGTTGATCTCCAGCAGCATCACGCGCAGCAGCTGCGCGCGGCGCGGGGCCTCGATCTGCAGCAGCTTCTCGACGCCGAGGCAGTACGCCATCTCCGTCGACAGCGGGGCCAGGTAGTCCATGCGCGTCACGAAGGTGACGCCCTGGGTCCAGGTCCGGTACTCGCAGTTCTTCTCGATGCCGGTGTGCAGGTAGCCGATGACCGACCGCAGCTGCGTGACGGTCTCGCCCTCCATCTCCAGCACGAGCCGGAGCACGCCGTGCGTCGACGGGTGCTGCGGGCCCATGTTGATGACCATGCGCTCGTCGTGCGCCGCGTCGGCGATGACGTCGTCCCAGTCGCCGCCCGAGACCGTGTAGACGCGGCCTTCGGTGGTGTCGCGGGAGTCGGCGTAGCCGACGTTGTCGGTGCCGGCCTTGTCGTCGGTGCTGTCGCTGCCGGCCTCGGTCGTCGAAGTACCGGTCGTGACGTCCGACAGGTTTTCGGTGCTCACGAGTAAGACCTCCGCTGGTCCGGCGGCGGGATCTCCGCGCCCTTGTATTCGACCGGGATCCCGCCGAGCGGGTAGTCCTTGCGCTGGGGGTGGCCCTCCCAGTCGTCCGGCATGAGGATCCGGGTCAGCGCCGGGTGGCCGTCGAAGACGATCCCGAACATGTCCCAGGCCTCGCGCTCCTGCCAGTCGGCGGTCGGGTACGTCTCGACCAGCGACGGCACGTGCGCGTCCTCGACGTCGAGGGTGACCTCGAGCCGGATCCGGCGCCGGTAGGTCAGCGACGTGAAGTGGTAGACCGCGTGCAGCCGCTGCGGGACGTCGACGCCGTAGTCCACACCGGACACCGAGGACAGCAGCTCGAACCGCAGGCCGCCGTCGTCGCGCAGGGTCTTGGCGATCGCCGGCAGGTGCTCGCGGGCGACGTAGAAGGTGATCTCGCCGCGGTCGACCGTCGTCTGCAGGATCGCCTCGGCGGGGATCTTGCGCTCGGCCAGCGCGGCGTAGAACTCGTCGGCGAACTGGTCGAACCAGCCGCCGTACGGGCGCTCGGCCGGCGCCGGGCTGTAGGCCGGGAGCCGGACGCCGCCGTAGCCGGAGGTGTCGCCGGTGCCGTGGACGCCGAACATGCCCTGGCGTTCGCGGCCGGTGACGACCGCTTCGGCCGCGCCCGGTCCCTTCGCCGTCAGGCCGGTCTCGGCGCGCTCGGCGCTGGACTGCTCTTCGCCGGGTTGGGGGTTCTCAGTCATCGCTCTACTTCTTCGCGTACTTGATCGACGACGCGACGAGCTCGGTGCGCTCCCCGCTGGCGGCGCGGATGGCGGCGCGGCGGGCGTTGATCGGCTCGTCCTGGATCTTGGCGTGCAGCTTGAGGATCGCGTCCAGCAGCATCTCCGGCCGCGGCGGGCAGCCGGGCAGGTACATGTCGACCGGCACGATGTGGTCGACGCCCTGGACCACGGCGTAGTTGTTGAACATGCCGCCGGAGGAGGCGCAGACGCCCATCGCGAGCACCCAGCGCGGCTCGGCCATCTGGTCGTAGATCTGGCGCAGGACCGGGGCCATCTTCTGCGTGACGCGCCCGGCGACGATCATCAGGTCGGCCTGCCGCGGCGTCGCGCTGAAGCGCTCCATGCCGAAGCGGGCGATGTCGTAGCGGGAACCGCCGACCGTCATCATCTCGATCGCGCAGCAGGCGAGGCCGAAGGTCGCGGGCCACAGCGAGTTCTTGCGCGCCCAGTTGACGAGGCCTTCGAGGCTGGCCAGCAGGATGCCGTTGGGGAGTTTTTCTTCCAGGCCCATGGGTCTAGTTCCAATCCAGGCCGCCGCGCCGCCACACGTAGGCGTACGCGAAGCCGACCGTCGCGATGAACAGCAGGATCTCCACCAGGCCGAACGTGCCCAGCGCGTCCGCCTGCACGGCGAACGGGTAGAGGAAGACCATCTCGATGTCGAACAGGATGAACATCATCGCGGTGATGTAGTACGCGACCGGCATCCGCCCGGCGCCGACGAGCGGCTGCGGGGACGGCTCGATGCCGCATTCGTAGGCGGACAGCTTGGCCTTGTTGTACCGGCTGGGGCCGACCAGCGGCCCGAGCAGGACCGACAGCACGGCGAAACCGAGCGCCAGCACGAACAACAGGACCAAGGGCAGGTAGGGCTTCAGGCTCGGGGCCTCTTGCGCCAGCTGCACCGTGTCGGTCCGGGTCAGCAACGTCAGCACGGGGTCTTCGCCATCCTTTCCGCGCCGCTGCGGTTGTGCTTGTGGTGGGGAACCGCTGGGCCTCGTCGGCACCCTAAGGGACCTGGGTCACACCGCCGAGGGTCAGGGTCTCCTTACGGCCCGTGGCTGGACCGGGGGCTGCTTGTGAAATAGTTCACAAGCCACTCGTCGCGGATGTGAAGCGATTCACAAAGCATGGAGGGAGTCTAGGACGCGACTCACACTCTTGTCCCTAGTACCCCGTGTTATAAGGGTCGCCTAAGTTCCGGCGCCATCGTTGTCACGGCTCGGCAACGCCGCGCGCGCGACCTGCGCGAAAGGCGTCCAAGATCGCGATCCGGCCGGACAAAACGGGCGCTGACCTGTGATCTATCCCACTGACCGCACGGCCAACTTGCTAGGCCACTCGTGTGTCCGCGCGCGCGCAGGAAGCGGCACTTTCACGTGAAAGTGCCGCTTTGGGAGTGGGGTCAGCGCGGGCTCGGGGTCGCCTTCGCGAGGGCCGCGATGAGGCGGTCGACGCCGTCGCCGCCCTTGGCGTCGTAGCAGCCCGACAGGCCCTTGTAGACCAGCGGCAGGAGCTTGTTGATGCGCAGGCCGTACTTCGTGCAGGCGTGCATGATCTTCGGCTTGCCGATGATCTTCGCGAAGACGTTGCCGAGCTGGTAGTAGCCGCCCATCAGCTCGCCCACGGCCCGCGGGTACGCCTCCAGCGCCCGCTCCCGCGAAGGGCCTTCGCGCCGCGCCAGGGCCTGCACGACGACCTCCGCGGCGATCTGCGCGGACTCCATCGCGGCCGAGATGCCTTCGCCGTTGAACGGGCTGACCATGCCGCCCGCGTCGCCGAGCAGCAGGAGGCCGTCGCGGTAGTGCGGGGTGCGGTTGAAGCCCATCGGGAGGCCGGCGCCGCCGACCTTGCCGATCGCGTTCTCCTCGCGGTAGCCCCACTCCTCCGGCGTCCCGTCGAGCCACTGGCGCAGCAGCGCGCGGTAGTCGGTGTTCCGGAACGAGGCCGACGTCGAGAGCATGCCGAGGCCGACGTTGACCGTGCCGTCGCCGAGCGGGAACGCCCAGCCGTAGCCCGGCAGCAGCTTCGGGTCCCGCGGGTCGGAGCGGTCCCACAGCTCGAGGTGGCCCTCGATGAACGGGTCGTCGTGGCGCGGGCTCTTATAGTACTGGCGCACGGCCACGCCCATCGGGCGCTTCTCGTTCTTCTGGATGCCGACGCTCAGCGCGAGCCGCGCGGACACGCCGTCGCAGGCCAGGACGAGCGGCGCGCGGTAGTGCACCGGCGTCTTCTCCGGGCCGACCTTCGCCTCGACGCCGACCACACGCCCGGTCGCGTCGGTGATCGCGCTGGTGACGGTCGTGCGCTCGTACAGCCGCGCACCGGCCTTCACCGCGAGCTTCGCGAGGAGGTCGTCGAAGTCGTGGCGGGTGCGGGAAACGCCGTAGGGCGGGTAGCTGGTCAGGTCCGGCCAGTCGAGCTCCAGCGTCAGGTCGCCGGTGAGGATCCGCAGGCCGCGGCTGTGCACCCAGCCCGCGTCCTCGCTCGTGTCGATGCCCAGGTCGATCAGCTGCTTGACGCCGCGAGGGGTCAGGCCGTCGCCGCAGACCTTCTCCCGGGGGAACTCGGTCTTCTCCAGCAGGAGGACGTCGACGCCCGCCCGCGCCAAGTACGTGGCCACGGTGGAACCAGCGGGTCCGGCGCCGACGACGATGACTTCGGCGTCCTGGTCTGCGGTACGACGGCTCATGGCCGCGAGTTTATGCGGGCTTCCGGGCGCGGTGGATCGCCACGACGCCGAATGTGAGGTTCAACCACTCGACGTCGGTCCAGCCCGCGCTCGCGATGATCTCGCCGAGCGTGCGCTGGTCGGGCCAGGTCAGCATCGATTCGGCCAGGTAGGAGTAGGCCTCGGGGTTCGACGACGTCCGCTTGCCGACCCAGGTCAGCAGCTTCAGCATGAACCGCCGGTGGACGAACCGGATCGGGGCGAACGGCGGCGTCGAGACCTCGCAGATCACCAGCCGGCCGCCCGGCTTGACCACCCGGGCGATCTCGGTGAGCGCCGCCTTCGGGTCGACGAAGTTGCGCAGCGCGAGCGAGATCGTCACGGCGTCGAAGCTCTCGTCGGCGAACGGCAGGTTGAGCGCGTCAGCCGCAACCATCGGCACGTTCCGGTGCTTGCCGGCGCGGAGCATGCCGAACGAGAAGTCCGCGGCCAGGCACCAGGCGCCGCCACGGGCGTACTCGACGGTGGACACGCCGGTGCCCGCGGCGAGGTCCAGGACCTTCTCGCCGCGGCGGGCGTCGAGCACGCGGGCGGTGGTGGTGCGCCAGCGCCGGTCGAAGCCGAAGGTCATGAACGAGTTCGCCCGGTCGTACCCGGACGCGACGCCGTCGAACATCGCGGCGACTTCGTGCGGGTCCTTGTCCAGGCTTGCGCGTGACATGACCTGAGATTAGTCCGCTGCTTCAGCGGAAGGTCGCCAGCATCCCGGCCACCGCCGCGGGCCAGCTGAACTCCTCCGCCCGCGCCCGGGCCGCAGCGCGCCGCGCCTCCTCCGGGCTGTCCAGGAGACTCGTGACGGCCGAGGCGAACGCGGGCGCGTGGTCGTCGACCGCCGCACCACAGCCGGGACGCACGATCTCCCGCAGCGCCGACGACGCCGACACCACGACCGGCGTCCCCGACGCCAGTGCCTCCAGGGCCGCGAGCCCGAACGTCTCGTGCGGGCCCGGCGCCAGGGAGACGTCCGCGCTGGCCAGCAACCTCGCGACGTCGCCGCGGCCGGACAGGAACCCCAGGAACGTCACCGGCAGCCCGCGCGCCCGGCGTTCCAGGGCCCGTCGGCGCGGCCCGTCACCCGCCACCACCAGCCGCACGTTCGCCCCCGCCTCCGTCAGCGAAGCGACGGTGTCCACGCTGCGCTCCACGTGCTTCTCCGGCGAGAGCCGTCCACAGTGGACGAGCAGGGCGTCCGCGCCGGAGGCCAGGTCCGTGCGCCAGCCGTCGTCGCGCATGGCGGGCCGGAAGGTCGCCAAGTCGACACCGAGCGGCACGCGGCGGACGTTCGGCGCGGCGATCCGGTCGAACTCCGCGCGGGCGAACGCCGTCGTGCAGACGACCGTGTCGTAGCTGGCCGCCATCCGCCGGTTGGCGACGTCGGCGACGCGGCGCGCGACCGGCTCGGGCAGGAGGAACTGCTCCAGCAGGCGGTCGAGGCGCTCGTGGGAGATGACCGTGCTGGGTACGCCGTGCCGCCGCGCCCAGCCACCCATCCCCCGCAGCGTCAGCCGGTCCGACACCTCCAGCCGGTCGGGCTCGAGCCTTCGCAGGACCGCGCGGACGCGGTGCGGGTCGACCGCCCGGTAGCCGCCGGTGCCCGGGATCTTCGGCGCCGGCAGGGAAAACCGGCGCACCCCGGTCGGCAGGACCTCGTCGGCGTACCGGGTGCCGGGCACCACGAGCGTCACCTCGTGCCCGCTGGCGACGTACCCGGCGCCGAGGTGGTGCAGCGCGGTGCGCAGCCCGCCCGAGCGCGGCCCGTAGAAGTTCGCCAGCTGGACGATGTGCATGGTCAGGCCGCGCGGGCGGCCCGGCCCTGCACGGCTTCGTAGTGCCCCATCAGCTCGTGGCAGACGGCGGGCCAGGTCCGGCCGAGCACGACCTTGCGCGCCTTGTCGCCGAGTCTCGCCCGCAACGCGGCGTCGCGCAGGGCGTCGACCTTCTCGACCAGCGCCGGGCCGAAGTCTTCGCGGTCCGCGGGCAGCAGGTAGCCGGTGCGGCCGGGCAGGACGAGGTCCTTCGGGCCACCGGCGGCCGGCGCGAGCACCGGCAGGCCGGACGCCATCGCCTCCTGCACCGCCTGGCAGAACGTCTCGTGCGGGCCGGTGTGGACGAAGACGTCGAAGCTCGCGTACGCCTTCGAGAGGTCATCGCCGTACTTCGCACCCAGGAAGGCCGCGCCGGGCAGCTGCCCCCTGAGGTTCTCGAGTTCGGGCCCGTCGCCGACGACGACCACGCGGATCCCCGGCATCCCGGCCAGCGCGGCCAGCCGGTCGACCTCCTTCTCGGGCGCCAGCCGGCCGACGAACCCGACGAGCAGCTCGCCGTTCGGGGCCAGCTCGGCCCGCAGCGCCGCGTCGGCGTGGTCCGGCGAGAAGCGCTCGATGTCGACGCCCCGCGCCCAGCGGTGCACCCGCGGGACGCCGTGCAGCTCCAGCTGCTCGACGGAGTCGCTCGACGGGGCGAGTGTCCGGTCGGCCCGCGAGTGCAGCCGCCGCACCCAGCGCCACGCGGCGCGCGCGGCGATGCCGAAGCCGTACGCGGCCGCGAACCCGGCGATGTCGGTCTGGTAGACGGCGATCGACGGGACGCGCAGCCGTCTCGCCGCCGCCAGCCCGCGCGCGCCGACCACGAACGGCGAGGCCAGGTGGACGACGTCCGGGCCGAACGCGGTGAGCGCGTTGAGCACCGTGCGCGTCGGCACGCCGATCGGCAGGGAGTTCACGCCGGGGAAGTCCAGCGCGGGGATCCGGACCACCGGGGCGCCGCGGTAGGAGTCCGGGCCCGGGCCGGGGGCGATGATCAGCACGTCGTGGGCGCGTTCGCGCAGGTGCTCGACGACCCGCAGGACGGAGTTGGTCACGCCGTTCACCTGGGGCAGGAAACTTTCGGTGACTATGGCGACTCGCACGTCCTGGACGATCGCACCCGATCCTGGCGACCGCGTGACACGGCGGCCAACGCTGCCGGAACAGATCGGCTACGACATGTCATCTCAAGGTCGTGTGCCGGAAACCAGGGTGGCCCAGACTAAGCAGGCATGACCCTCTTGTCCTCACGGCCGCCGCGGCCCGTCGAGCCCGGCCTGCTGTCGAGGGCGCTCGAAGTGGCCGGGCGGCTGGCCAACGACGCCACCGACGTGATCACCGCGACCGCCGGCCGCGGCGCCCACCCTTCGACCCTGGATTCGCCGTTCGACTGGGTCACCGACACCGACCGCATCCTGGAGCGCCACACGCGCCGCGTCCTGACGGCGGAGTTCCCGGGCATCCCGGTGGTGGGCCACGAGTTCGGCGCCGACCACGGCGCGGACGTCGCCGAGTACCGCTGGGTGGTCGACTCGGTGGACGGCACGGCGAACTACGTGGCCGGAGTCCCGTGGTGCGCGTACAGCCTGGCCTTGGTGGACGCGGCGGGCCCGGTGGTGGGAGTGGTGGCGGACCCGTACCGGGCCCAGATCTACGCGGCGGCCCGCGGCCGCGGAGCCCGCGCGAACGGCAAACCGGTCAAGCTCCAGGACCGCTGCGTGACGGCGGGGGCGCTGGTCTGCACGGAATTCGCGCGGCGAGGGCCGTGGCCGGGAATGGGCGGCTTCATCGAGCGAGCGGCGGCGGCGCACGCGGGAGTGCGGGTGCTGGGCTCGGCGGCGTTGTCGATCGCCCAGGTGGCGTTGGGCCACGCGGCGGCGGCAGTGCTGCACAGCTACCACGAGTGGGACGTGGCGGGCTCGGTGGCAATGGCGATCGAGGCGGGCGCGGTGGTGCTGGACAAGCACGGCGAGGACACGGCACTGCCAACGGACGGCTTGCTGGTGGCGGCACCGGGGGTGGCGGACGAGGTCCTCGGCTGGTGGCAGGAGACAGCGGGCTAAAACGGATTGCGCGCGCGGCGAGGATCGGAGCATGCCCACGCTGCACACAAAGCGCCTCACCCTGGTGCCCTTGGCCGACGAGCACCTGGAGCTGGAGTACGAGCTGGACTCCGACCCCGAGGTGATGCGCTACCTCACCGGCCGCGCGGCAACCTGGACCGAAGTCGAGCAGGCGCACCACCGCCGCAAGGAAACCGCCCCGGGATTCGGCTTCTGGATGGGCTTCACGGGCGACGACTTCATCGGCTGGTGGATCCTGCGCCCACCCCACGGCCCGGACCAGCCGAAGACCGAGGGCGAGGCCGAGCTGGGCTACCGCCTGCTGCGCCGCCACTGGCGGCAGGGATACGCCACCGAAGGTGCACGCGAACTGATCCGCTACGGATTCGAGGAGCTGGGCCTGAACCGCATCTTCGCCCAGACAATGGCGGTCAACACGCCTTCACGCGCAACGATGGCCTCGGCCGGAATGACGTTCGCACGGACATTCGTCTCGGCCGAGGAGTACGAAGTAGTGCTTCCCGGAACGGAGCACGGCGAGGTCGAGTACGAGATAACCCGGGAACACTGGCTGGAGACGCGGGCCTGAGTCACCCAAAGCACCAAAGGCCACCCACCAAAGCCGCACCAGCAACCCGAACCAACCACCCGCCCTACACCTCCCCCGCCCCTCGTCCCAGCCGCAGTCAGCACCGGAGAGCCGGGGTCAAGGGTGAGCTTGCTCATCGCGAAGCGACGCCGAAGGCGCCCTTGAGGCCGGCTCTCCGGTGTTGAACAATCAAAGACGAGGAGCGGGGAACCACAAAATGGCCTTCAGACGGCCACAGCAGCAGCCCGCCGACCCTGCCGCCGAATCCACCAAAGCGCAGGCCCGGCCACCAGCCAGGTGAAGAACACAAAGCTCCCCAGCGGCAGCAACGTCAAGGTCGCCGACCGCCCGGCCACCCGAGCGAGCTCCGGATCCGAAGCGTCGTACTCGATCCGCACCAGCTGCCCAGCGGCCAGCCCATCCGGGTACAGCACCCCGTTCGCCGGGCTGTGCACGATCCCATCAGGGGTCTCGAAGTGGATGATCGTCCGGTCGAACGCGACCGAATCCACCGTGGCCGTCGCCGTCCCGAGCTGCGAAGAGATCGCGCTGTCGTTGCGGATCGCCGCGAAGACCAGGCAAATGCACATCACGGTGAGGAGTGAGGCGACGCCGAGGATGACCCACCACCCGACGCGCCTCACCCGCTCACCTCTCGTGCTCACGCCGCGAGCGTAGCGGTCCCGCTCAGCCCACGTGCCCGGCGGCGAGGAACCGGTGGTTCGCCTGGATCTGATCGAACGACTTCGGCTTGACCGAAGCCGGAACCGAAGCCGCAGCCGAACCCGCAGCCGAAGCGCGCAGAGCCGGAGCGGCAGCCCCGTTCGGGCCCACCGCCGGCTTGCCCGCCGTGTACAGCCACGTCTGGAACAGGTCGTGCAGCGGCTTGCCCGAGATCTTCTCCGCCAGCGCGATGAAGTCGAGGATCCGCCCGGTCGACCCGCCCCGCTGCGCCTGCCACGTCTGCAGGATGGCGAAGAACGCCTGGTCACCGACCGCCGTCCGCAGGGCCTGGAGCGCCAGCGCGCCCCGGTCGTACACCGCGTTGTCGAACTGGTTGTCCGCGCCCGGGTCGGCCGGGACCAGCTTCCACAGGTCGCCGTCGGCCGGGTTCGAGTCGTACGTGTACTGCGCCAGCTCCGCGACTGTGCCCTCGCCCTCGTGCTCGGACCACAGCCACTCCGCGTACGACGCGAAGCCCTCGTTCAGCCAGATGTCGCTCCAGCGGCCGAGCGAGACGTTGTCGCCGAACCACTGGTGGGCGTTCTCGTGCGCGATCAGCGTCGTGTTGGAGCCCGCGCGGAAGTTGCGGACGCCATACGTCGGCCGGGTCTGGTTCTCCAGGGAGAAGCCGATGCCGCTGGTCACGACGCCGCCCTCGGCCTCGAACGGGTACGGGCCGAACTGGGTCGCCAGGAACTCGTCGATCTCCGGCGTCCGCTCGACGCTGGCCTTCGCCGCGTACAGCGAGTCGCCCAGGTCGGCGCCGTAGGCGGTGATGAACGGCTTGCCGTCCGGCGTGGTCGACTCGACGACCTCGTACTTGCCGACGATGAACGACGTCAGGTACGTGGCCTGCGGTTTCGTGCTCCGCCACTGCCAGCGGGTCCAGCCCGCGCGGCTCTTCGTCTTGCGGACGAGGGTGCCGTTGGAGATGGCGGCGTTGTCGTCCGGCGCCTCGATCGAGACGTCGTAGGTCGCCTTGTCGGTCGGGTGGTCGTTCGCCGGGAACCACCACGCCGAGCTCTGCGGCTCGTCGATGCCGAGCGCGCCGAAGGCGCCCTTCTTCCACGCGTTCAGGCCGTCCACCGTCTCGGTCGACGGCGTGTCCGAGTAGGCGACGACGACGGTCGCGGTCTGGCCCTTGAGCAGCGGCTGCGCCGGCGTGATGACGAGCTCGCCGTTGCCGGTCTGGTTCGTGAACTGGGCGGGACGGTTGTTCACCCGCACGCTCGACGCCTTGAGCGCGAAGTCCAGGTCGAACCGCGAGAGGTCCTGCGTCGCGGTGAGCAGCAGCGTCGTCGTGCCCGCCAGGACGTCGGTCGCGGGCTGGTAGCTGAGCCGGATGTCGTAGTGCAGCACGTCGGTGCCGCCGTTGCCGGCGTTCGGGTAGTACGGGTCGCCGGCACCGGGGGCGCCGGGCGACGGCGCCGCGCTCGCGGTGCCCGCGAGCAGCACCGAGACGACGCCGGCCGCGAGCGCACCGAGACCGGTGCGCGTTCTTGCACGCATTCGAATTCCTCCTGCAGGAGTGAGAAGCAGCGCGCTCGAACGTAGCCAGGTGACAACCACCCAGGAACAGCCGAAGGGAGGTTTCTTGCCTGCTGGGAAACCACCCGGAAAGCGGTTGACGTCAGCTCGCCGACACCGCGGCCGACACCGCCGCGCGCAGGCGGGCGTGCAGGTCGCGGTGCTGCGACCGGTCCACCCGCACCTCGACCACCCGCAGGCCCGGCGCGGGCGCCAGCGCCGCCCGGAACTCCGTCAGCGTCTCCGCGACGACGTGCGGGACGCGGTAGCCCGCGCACAGCGCGCCCAGGTCGGCGCCGTGCGGGGTGCCGAAGACGCGCTCGAAGCTCGCCGAGTGCTCCGGCGCCCCCTGCTCCAGCAGGGAGAAGATGCCGCCGCCGTCGTCGTTGAGCACCACGATCGTCAGGTCGGGCCGCTGCTCGGCGGGCCCGGTCAGCAGCCCCGACGCGTCGTGCAGGAACGTCAGGTCGCCCAGCAGCGCGTACGACGGACCCCGGTGCACGTAGGCGGCGCCGATGGCCGTCGACACCGTGCCGTCGATACCCGCGACGCCGCGGTTGCGGTGCACGAGGACGTCGGGGCGCAGCCGGCCGGCCAGCGCGACGTCCCGCGTCGGGTTGGACGAGCCGACGACCAGCAGCGAGTCCGGCGGCAGCGCGTCCACCAGCTCGGTCGCCACCCGCAGGCCGCTGGGCCACGGCTCCGAAGCCAGCATCGACGCCACCGCGCCCGCGGCCGCGGCGTCGGCGCGGCGCCAGCCGGCCAGCCACTCCGGGTCGGCGGGCTTGGTCGGCTCGTCGAACCACTGCCCGACCTGCCGGACGTTGTGCGCGGGCGCCGGCCAGTCCGAATCCGGGCGGACCAGCAGCACCTCGACGTCGGCGTCCGAGAGCACCTTCTGGATCTGCCGGAACACCGTCGGCCGGCCGAGGCAGAGCACCTGCTCCGGCTTGTGCTTGCTGATGAACTCCTCCACGGCCAGCAGCCACACCCCGGACGAGATCGCCGTGCCGCCGGACAGCCCGATCCCGCCGGTTTCGGAGATCACCGGCCAGCCGTGCTGCTCGGCCCACTCGCTGGCCGCCTGGACGCCGGTGTCGCACGCGATGACCAGGCCGTGGCGCGCCGAGGGCACCACGAACGACGGCAGCGCGCCGAAGTCCGGCAGCTCGGTCCAGCGAGACCCGTCGGGGCGGCCGTCGAGGGACTCGTACCACTCGCCGTCGTCGTCCAGGTCGGGCACGAGCGGCTCGCGGAACGGGATGTTCAGGTGCACCGGCCCGCAGCGCCACTCGCCGTAGGCGGCGTTCCAGGCCCGGCAGATCTGGCTGCGCCAGTACGAGTTCTGCCCGGCCCGCCGCTCGGCGACGGCCAGCTCGTCGAAGTAGCGGACGGCGTCACCGTAGAGCTGGTGCTGGTCGATGACCTGCGACGCCCCGGCCGCGCGCAGCTCGGGCGGCCGGTCGGCGGTCATGACGATCAGCGGGACGCCGGCCCGGTCGGCTTCCAGGACCGCCGGGTGGAAGTTCGCGGCCGCGGTGCCGGACGTGCAGAGCACCGCCACCGGGCGGCCGGTGCGGGCGGCGATGCCGAGGGCGAGGAACGCGGCCCCGCGCTCGTCGATGCGGACGTGCAGCTGGAGCTTCCCGGCCGCCGCCGCGTCGTAGAGCGCGATCGACAGCGGCGCGTTGCGGGAGCCCGGGCAGAGGACGACGTGCGAAACGGTGTTGCGGACGAGTTCGTCGACGATGACCCTGGCCTGCGCGGTGGAAGGGTTCACCGGCAGGCTCCAGGTGCGTCGAGATCAGATGTGTCCACAGGTCCTATTCTCCCAAACGTGGATGACGCCCGAGTTTCCGAGCTGTTCGACCCCGCCGCGTGGACCGAGGTCGAAGGTTTCGCCTTCACCGACATCACCTACCACCGCTCCGCTGAGAGCCGTGGCGGCAAACGCGTCGTGCGGATCGCGTTCGACCGCCCGGAGGTCCGCAACGCCTTCCGGCCGCACACCGTCGACGAGCTCTACCGGGCGCTGGACCACGCCCGGATGAGCGCCGACGTCGGCTGTGTCCTGCTCACCGGGAACGGCCCGTCGCCCAAGGACGGCGGGTGGGCGTTCTGTTCCGGTGGTGACCAGCGTATTCGCGGACGCTCCGGGTATCAGTACGCGAGCGGGGAGACCTCCGACACGGTGGACCCCGCGCGGGCCGGCCGGCTGCACATCCTCGAGGTCCAGCGGCTGATCCGGTTCATGCCGAAACCGGTGATCGCGGTGGTGCCGGGCTGGGCCGCGGGCGGCGGGCACTCCCTGCACGTCGTGTGCGATCTCACCCTCGCCTCGGCCGAGCACGCGAAGTTCAAGCAGACCGACGCCGACGTCGGCTCGTTCGACGGCGGCTACGGCTCGGCGTACCTGGCGAAGATGGTCGGCCAGAAGTTCGCCCGCGAGATCTTCTTCCTCGGCCGCGAGTACTCCGCCGAGCAGATGCACCACATGGGCGCGGTCAACGCGGTCGTCCCGCACGCCGACCTGGAAAAAGAGGCGCTGAACTGGGCGTGGGAGATCACCCGCAAGTCGCCGACGGCGCAGCGGATGCTCAAGTACGCGTTCAACCTCACCGACGACGGCCTGGTCGGCCAGCAGCTGTTCGCCGGCGAGACCACCCGGCTGGCGTACATGCAGGACGAGGCCGTCGAAGGCCGTGACGCGTTCCTCGAGAAGCGCGACCCCGACTTCAAGGACGTCCCCTATTACTACTGAGCTGCTCCCGGTCCACCTCGACGGCTCGCCCGCCGCCCTCGACGCCCTGACCAGGGCGGTCGCGGACGCGCTGGACGGCGGCCCGGCGGTGCTGCCGTTCACCGACCCCGCGCTGCGTGACGCCATGGCGCCGGACGAGCCCGCCGAGCCGGGCACCGCCGTGGTCATCGCCACGTCGGGCTCGACCGGCGCGCCCAAGGGCGTCCTGCTGTCCGCCCGCGCGCTGACCGCGTCCGCCGAGGCCACCCACGCGCGGCTCGGCGGGCCGGGGCACTGGCTGCTGGCCACCCCGGCGCACTACATCGGCGGCCTGCAGGTGCTGGTCCGGTCGCTGCTGGCCGGGACGACCCCGGCGCTGCTGACCGGCAGCGGCTTCCGGCCGGACGACTTCGCCGCCGCGGCGGCCCGGCTGCACGGCGGCCCGCGGTACACGGCGCTGGTGCCGACCCAGCTGGTCCGCCTGCTCGACGACGGCGGCGCGGGCCTGGCCGCGGCGAAGACGTTCGACGCCATCGTGGTCGGCGCGGCGGCGACGTCCGCGGGCCTGCGGGAGCGCGCCGCCGACGCCGGCGTCCGGATCGTGCCCGCGTACGGCATGAGCGAGACGGCGAGCGGCTGCGTCTACGACGGCGTTCCCCTCGACGGCGTCCGCGTCGACGTCTCGGGTGACCGGATCCGCATCGCCGGGGACGTCCTCGCGCACGGCTACCGGCGGCAGCCGGAGCTGACCGCGGAGGCGTTCTCGGGCGGCTGGTTCACGACGTCGGACCGGGGGGTCCGCCACGACGACGGCCGGATCGAGGTGCTCGGCCGGGCCGACGACATGATCAACACCGGCGGCGTGAAGGTGTCGGCGAACGCGATCGAGCGGTGCCTGTGCGCGCAGCCGGGAGTGCGGGACGCCTGCGTCGTCGGCCTGCCGGATCCGGAGTGGGGCGAGGCGGTGGTCGCGCTGGTCGTCCCGGAAGGCGAACACGGGGACCTGCGGGCGGCGGTCCGCGCCGAGCTGGGCGCGGCGGCCACTCCCAAGCGCATCGAATTCGCACCGGAACTGCCCCTCCGGGGCCCCGGGAAGATCGACCGGGTGGCCGTCAAGACCCGCCTTCAGTAGCGGTTGCGCGGCTGAATGGCGGTACTTCGTTGACACGCACAGGGTGCGCCCGCTTGGCTACTCACCATGACGCGCTGGATCAGAACTGCCTTCGTCGCCACGGCCGTCACGCTGGGCATCCTGCTGCCCGCGAGCGCGGCCCTCGCCGACAGTGTGGACCCCAACAGCGGCTCCCTCGTCTGGCAGCTACCGACCTCGGACTGAGTTCCCGGGTTCCCGCGGGGCAATGATCGCCATGGCGTTGAATGGCGCCATGGCGAGCTTGAGCGAGTGGATCGAAGGGGCCCGGCCCCGGACGCTGCCGAACGCGGTGGCGCCGGTGGTGGCGGGCGTCGGCGCGGCGATCGCGCTGGACGCGTTCTCGTGGTGGCGTTCGGTGCTGGCGCTGCTGGTCTCCCTCTCGCTGATCGTCGGGGTCAACTACGCCAACGACTACTCCGACGGCATCCGCGGCACGGACGAAAACCGCGTCGGCCCGCTGCGGCTGGTCGGTTCGAAGGTCGCCGCGCCGAAGGCGGTGCTGACCGCGGCGCTGGTCGCGCTGGGCCTGGCCGGGGTGCTCGGCCTGGTGCTGGTGGCCGTCAGCGGGCACTGGTGGCTGCTGGCGATGGGTGCGCTGTGCATCCTCGGCGCCTGGTTCTACACCGGCGGCAAGAAGCCCTACGGCTACTACGGCTTCGGCGAGATCGCCGTGTTCGTGTTCTTCGGCCTGGCCGGCGTCCTCGGCACGGTGTACGTCCAGGCGGACCGGGTGAGCTGGCCGGCGCTGGCGTGCGCGATCGCGGTCGGCTGCTTCTCGACGGCGGTCCTGACGGCCAACAACCTGCGTGACATCCCCACGGACGTCGAGGCGGGCAAGCGGACCCTGGCCACCCGCCTGGGCGACCAGGGCACCCGGCGGCTCTACCTGGCGCTGATCGCGGTGCCGTACGTGCTCACCGTGGTCCTGCAGTTCACCACGGACTCGCTGATCTCGGTCACCCTGATCAGCGCCGCGTTGCTGGTCCATTCCGTCAACGCGATCCTCCGCGACGCGACCGGCCGCGACCTCGTCCCCGCGCTGCGCGACACCGGCCTGGCCATGCTGGCCTGGGCGCTCCTCGCGGCCTACGCACTGAACGTCTAGCTCTCCGGGACGAACTTCCCGGTCGCCAGGAACTCCTCGAACAACGCCGTGTGCGGCGCCAGGTCCAAGCCCTGCTGCGTCAGCCACTCGTCGTTGTAGTAGGTGTGCGCGTACCGCTCGCCGCCGTCGCACAGCAGCGTCACGACGCTCCCGGCCTGGCCGTCCTCGACCATCCGGGAGATCAGCCGGAACGCGCCGTAGAGGTTGGTGCCGGTCGAGCCGCCCGCCCAGTGCCCGGTCCGCTCGCGCAGCAGCCGGATCGCCGCCAGGGAGCCGGCGTCGGGGATCCGGAACATCTCGTCGATGACGCCGGGGACGAACGACGGCTCGCAGCGCGGCCGCCCGATGCCCTCGATCCGCGACGGCATGCCGGTGCCGTAGTCCAGGGCCCCGGTCTCCCAGGCGCCGTAGAACGACGAGTTCTCCGGGTCGACCACGCAGATCTTCGTGGTGTGGCGCTTGTAGCGGACGTACCGGCCGAAGGTCGCGCTCGTGCCGCCGGTGCCCGCGCCGACGACGATCCACTTCGGGATCGGGTGGCGCTCCGAGCGCATCTGCGCGAACACCGACTCGGCGATGTTGTTGTTGCCGCGCCAGTCCGTCGCGCGCTCGGCGTAGGTGAACTGGTCGAGGTAGTGCCCGCCGGACTCGGCCGCGAGCCGCTCCGCCTCGGGGTACATCGCCGGCGCCTCGTCGACGTAGTGGCACTCACCGCCGTAGAACTCGATGAGCGCGATCTTCTCCTTCGACGTGCGCCGCGGCACGACGGTGATGAAGCGCAGGCCGAGCATCCGGGCGAAGTAGGCCTCGGACACCGCGGTCGACCCGCTGGATGCCTCGACGAGCACGGTGTCCGGCCCGATCTGGCCGTTTACGAGCCCGTAGAGGAACAGTGACCGCGCCAGCCGGTGCTTGAGCGAGCCGGTCGGGTGAACCGACTCGTCCTTGAGGTAGAGGTCGATGCCCCACTCCGGGGGCAGCGGGAAGACGTGCAGGTGCGTGTCGGCGCTGCGGTTGGCGTCGGCCTCGATGATCCGGACGGCCTCGCGGACCCAGCTGCGGTTGTGCGGGCGGCTCACTCCGGCTGCCCGTCCCCCCGCAGCTGCGCGCGCAGCTCGGCACGGGCGCGGGCCCGCTTCTCGTTGCGCTTCGCCAGCCCGGCGGTCACGCGGGCGTTGAGCGGGCGGAACAGCAGCAGGCCGAGCGGCAGCCCGACGACCAGGCCGATGACCAGGGCGACCAGCAGCGGCACCCCGGCCAGGGACAGCGCCCAGGCGATCACCGCGACCAGCACGAACCGCGCCAGCAGGTACAGCGTCAGGTCACGGGGCAGGTTGTTGCTCACATCGACGCAGGCTACGCCCCGCCCGAGCGGTCCTTCTGCAGGCCCGCGTTGTTCGGGCGGCCCTCGAAGCGCGTCGAAAGCACCACGGTGGTGTTCGTCCGCCCGACGCCGGGGATGCGGCGGAGCCTGCCGAGCGTGCGCTCCAGCTCGTCGACCGTGGGCACGCGCACCTTGACGACGAACGCCTCGTCCCCGGCCACCGCGTAGCAGCTCTCGACCTCGTCGAGCTCGGCGAGCGCGTCGGCGACGTCGTCCTCCGTGGCGGTGTCGGTCGGGTGGATGCTGACGAGGGCGGTGACGCCGAGACCGACCGAGTTGGGGTCGACGACCGCGTGGTAGCCGGTGATCACCCCGGCGGCTTCGAGCTTGCCCACGCGTTCGTGCACCGATGACGCGGAGAGCCCGACGGCTCGTCCGAGATCGGCGTAAGTGGCCCGTCCGTTGATGCGCAACGCTGCGATGATCTTCCGGTCCAACTGATCCACAGGGATCACTCTATGCGGTTGGACAATCCCCCATTGGCACCACGCCCGCCTGCCGCCGACCGGCCGGGACGGCGTCTACGCACGTCAGGTCACCGCACGGTAGTTGCCAAGGGTAAGCAATCTGTCCGTTTTGACCTTTAAGGGCTCTTTACTCGTGGACAACCGTTCGAGTACCCGACGGGTGAAGTGCAACGATTGCCTTGTTGGCTACCCCGGCGCGACGGGCAGAAGGGCCCGGACGCCTCCGGTATAGCAGTGAGTTCGTTAAGGAGGCGGAAAATGACCGCGACGATGGGCGGACGCCTGCTCACCCCAGGCGAGGTGGCAGCGCTGTTCCGGGTGGACCCGAAGACGGTGACGCGGTGGGCGACCGCGGGCCGGATCGGCTCGATCCGCACCCCGGGCGGGCACCGGCGGTTCCGGGAGTCCGAGGTGAACGAGCTCCTGGCCGAGCTGACCACCGACGCGAGCGAACCGGCGCGCAACGCCTGAACCATCCGCACACGGGGGCCGTGTCGGGGTACGGGACCACCCCGTCCCCGCGCGGCCTTCGGGTATTCCCGGCCCGCTTCAGACCCACCACACGGCCGCGCGGGTTAACCTCGGTGGACAGGCAGCCATACGGAAGGATCCGGCATGCTCGCTCTGCTCGCGGCGGTCGGCGCGCTGGTCGTCGCCCTGCTCCTGTGGCGGTCGTTCGCCGGCCAGCGGATCGGGGTGACGTCGGCTCCGCGCCGGGCCCCGCTCGCCCCGGACGACGACCCCGATTTCCTGCGCCAGCTGGCCGAACAGCAACGCAAACGCCGGGACGAAGACCTCTAGCCCGCCCCGTTACCTTCACCACGGCTGTCGTGTGGTGGTTTGGGGGGGGTTAAAGGCCCAAACCCCCACCCCCCCCGCGGGCGGGGGCCCGCGGGGGCGGGGGGGGGGGGCCCGCCGCG
>NZ_JBFBBT010000025.1:111846-135667 GCF_040682815.1 Amycolatopsis sp. NPDC051102 | reverse complement strand
CCCCTCGCCCTGCCGTTCCCTCCGCGTCGGGGGGGGCTCCGTTTGGTTTTTTTTTTGTGCGCTAAAACCCCCCCAAACCCCCCCCACGACCGCTGGCGCGACTCACCCCCGTGTGTGCGCCTTCTCAGACCCGCCGGCGGTAGGCCCAGGTGGCCAGCGGGAAGAACACGACCACGGCACCGGCCATCCAGGCCAGCGCCCCGGCCAGCGGGCCGGCGACCGGGCCGCCGTTCATCAGCCCGCGCAGCGCGTTCGCCATCAGGCTGACCGGGCTGATGTCCGCCCACGCCCGCAGCCAGCCCGGCATGGTGGACGTCTGCACGAACACGTTGCTGCCGAACGTCAGCGGCATGATGAACACGAACATCAGCGCCTGCGCCGAGCCCGGCGTCTTCATCAGCATGCCGACGAACACCGAGCCCCAGCAGAACGACAGCCCGAACGCCAGCGCGAGCAGGATCGCCACGGCGAACTCGCCGGGACTGGTCGCGATGCGGTAGCCCATGATCGTCGCCACGACCATCAGCACCGTCAGGCACACGACGTACCGCACGACGTCGGCGAGCACGGCGCCGATCAGCGGTGCCGAGCGGGCGATCGGCATGCTGCGGAACCGGTCGAACACGCCCTTGGTGACGTCGGTGTTGAGCTGCACGCCGACGGTCAGGCAGGCCTGCAGGATGTTCATCACGATGATGCCGGGCACGACCATCTGCAGGTACGCGTCGGTCGAGCCGGACAGCGCGCCGCCGAACAGGTAGACGAAGATCACCAGGAAGACGATCGGCATCAAGGTGACGTCGGCGAGCTGCTCGGGGTTCTTGCGGATCTTCAGGATACCGCGCCAGGCCAGCGAAAGCGCGTGCTGGAAGCCCCTGCCGGGGCTGATGTGCCGCGGCGGGGCCGGGCGGTCGAGGGCCAGCGTCGTCATGCCAGGCTCCCTTCGAGGGTCTTGTCCTCCACGGACGGTTCGGTGGTGTGCCCGGTGAGGGCGAGGAACACCTCGTCGAGGCTGGGCAGCCGCAGCGCCAGCTCGTCCGCGGTGATCCCGGCTTCGTCGAGCTTGCGGACCAGGGTGGACAGCAGCACCGGGTCGTTGACCGGCGCGGTGAGCAGGCCGGTCGCGTCGTCGCGGGTCGGCCGGACCCCGGAGAGGTCGCCGAGGAT
Organism: Amycolatopsis sp. NPDC051102; assembly: GCF_040682815.1. Lineage (NCBI taxonomy): Bacteria > Bacillati > Actinomycetota > Actinomycetes > Pseudonocardiales > Pseudonocardiaceae > Amycolatopsis > Amycolatopsis sp. NPDC051102. Next base: position 134,500 of record NZ_JBFBBT010000025.1, on the reverse strand, counting down.
CCGGTTGACGGCGTCCATGTCGGACAGCTGGGTCGGCCGGACCTGCAGCGTCTGGCCGCCGACGAGGCGCTTCAGCTCGTCGGCCCGGCCGTCGGCGACGACCCGGCCGTGGTCGAACACGGTGATCTTGTCGGCGAGCTGGTCGGCCTCCTCCAGGTACTGCGTGGTCAGCAGCACCGTCGCGCCCTCGGCGACGAGGTTGCGGACGACGTCCCAGACCTCGTTGCGGGCGTGCGGGTCGAGCCCGGTGGTCGGCTCGTCGAGGTAGAGCACCTCGGGCCGGCCGACGAGGCTGGCGGCCAGGTCCAGCCGCCGGCGCATGCCGCCCGAGAACGTCCGGATCGGCCGCTTGGCCGCCTTGGTCAGCTCGAACCGATCGATCAGCTCGGTGGCGCGGGTCTTGGACTGGGCCCGGGAATAGCCGTACAGCCGTCCGATCAGGACGAGGTTCTCGATCCCGTTGAGGTCCTCGTCGACCGACGCGTACTGCCCGGTCAGCCCGATCAGGCTGCGCACCCGGACCGGGTCGGTGACCACGTCGTAGCCCCCGACCGTGGCTCTGCCGGCGTCCGGTTTCATCAGGGTCGCCAGGATCCGGACGGCGGTCGTCTTGCCGGCGCCGTTCGGCCCGAGCACCCCCACGACCTGCCCGAACGGGACCTCGAGGTCCACCCCGTCCAGCGCCTTCGTCTCCCCGAACGTCTTGACCAAGCCCTCGGCTTGGATTGCGTGCGACATGGGCGTCCTCCTTCACTGTCGCTTCTGAGCTTCACTGTGGACGGCCGCGCTGGTAGCCCGCGCACAGCGCGCTGGCAGGCGCTGGCAGCGGCTGGTGGAGATCTTGTGGAGGTGTCGCCCGATCCGGGCCGCGCGGCGCCGGTCTGGGCATACTCGGCAGCATGGTGGTTGCGGAAGAGACGCGGTCGCGGCGGAAGAATTCGCTGGTCACGGGCCTGCTGGTGGTACCGGTGGTGCTGTTGGCGGTGCTGGCGGCGCTGCGCCTGATCGGCTTCGACGGCGACTGGTACACGCTGATCGCGCTGTCGTTGACGCCGTGGGCGGCGGCCGCGGGCCTGCTCCTCGGCGGCGTCGCGCTGGCGTTGCGGCGGTGGTGGCTCGGCGGGGTCGCGCTGGTGCTGGCGGTCGCGCTGGCCGTCCCGGTGCTCCCGCGGCTGTCGGCGAGCGAGCAGCGCGAGGTGCACGGCAAGACGCTGCGGATCCTCTCCTCGAACCTGCTCTACGGCCAGGCGGACCCGAAGGCCGTCGTCGACCTGGTGCGCGAGCAGCGGATCGACGTGCTGAACCTGGTCGAGATGACCCCGCGCGTGGTCGACAGGCTGACGGCGGCCGGGCTGTTCGAGACGCTGCCGTACCGGGTGCTGCACCCGGCGCCGGGCGCGTTCGGCTCGGGGATCGTGTCCCGCTTCCCGCTGAAGGAGGTCAACCTGTCCGGCGACTCGGCAGCCAAGCAGCCGGGCGCCGAAGCCGACCTCGGCGACGGCGTGGTGGTGGAGATCGTGGCGGTCCACCCGATCTCCCCGGACGTCGACACCCCGCAGTGGGAGCGCGAGATCAAGGACCTGTCCCGCCCGGCGGGCGAGCACGGCCTGCGCATCCTGGCGGGCGACTTCAACGCGACGCTGGACCACGTGGCGTACCGGACGGTGCTGTCCCGCGGCTACCGCGACGCGGCGGAGGAGCGCGGCGACGGCCTGGCCCCGACGTGGCCGTCGTCGTTCCCGGTGGTGACGATCGACCACGTGGCGGTGGACAACCGCGCGGCGGTGCAGGACTACCGGGTGTTCGACGTGCCGGGCAGCGACCACCGGGCGGTGTTCGCCGAAGTCCGCCTGCCGTGATCAGCGCGGCAGGAGCTGCTTGAGCGTGTCCAGCGCGCCCGCCGCGATGGACACCCCGCGGCTGTGGCGGATCTGGGGTTCCCGCGGGTTGATGCGGATCAACGCGCCCGTCGCGGCGCTCGCCAGCTCGGCGTACCGGCGGACCGTCGGGACCGCCTGGCCCGCGCCCAGCTCCACCACCACGAGGTCGCGCGCCGTCCGGCGCCACGCCGTCAGCTCGTCCAGCTGGGCCTCGCTGCGGTCCGGCACCCACGAAAAGTCGCCGAACATCAGGATGTTGGGGCGCGCCAACCCGCCGCAGCGCGGGCACGACGGCAGCGGCGGCACCGCGCGCATCGTCTCCGTGTCGACCGCGACGGTCAGGTCGGCGGGCCAGATGTCGTCCGTGCACCCGGCGAGGCACTGCAGGTGGTGGATCGAGCCGTGCGCCTCGGCGACGGCCGTGAACCCGGCCGCCTGGAACTGTCCGTCCACATTGGACGTGAAGACCCAGACGCCGCCGGGCAGGCGTGCGCCGAACTCCCGCAGCAGCCGGAAACCGTCGTGCGGCACGGTTTCGCGGTACAGCGCAAGCCGGTGGCCGTAGAAACCCCAGGCCAGCTCGGGGTCGCCGGCGAAGTGCCGTGGGTCGGCGAGCTCCTCGAACCGCAGCCCGAGCCGGGCGTACGGCGGATACGCACGCCAGAACCCCTCGCCGCCGCGGAAGTCCGGGAGCCCGGAGTCGACGCCCATGCCGGCGCCGGCGCAGATCAGCAGCGCGCCGGCGCCGTCCAGGAGGTCCGCGGCCCTGGCGAGGTCACTCACCCGGCTTCGAGCCGAGGACGACCTCGAACTCCAGCAGGTTCGCCCCGGTGGACACGGGCTTGGCGCGCTCGCCCGAGTGCGCCGCCGCGGCCGGGCCGCCCTTCGCCCACGCCTGGTAGTGCTCCTCGGTCTCCCACTTCGTGTACACGAAGTAGCGCGTCTCGCCGGAAACCGGCCGCAGCAGCTCGAAGCCGAGGAAGCCCGGCTGCTGGTCGACCGCGTGCATGCGCGCGGCGAACCGCTTCTCGAGTTCGGGGCCGGCGCCTTCGGGCACCTCGATCGCGTTGATCTTCACGACACTCATGACTCCAGCCTAGTTGGCTCTCGCGTGTGACCCGTGCCACTGTTGAGGCAGGGGGAGCACCGAGCGCGACCTCGCCGCCGACCTCGCCCGGATCGTCCGCGCCACCGCGGACACGGTCGCCGGAGGCGGCAACGAACTGATCGAGCGCGTGACCGGCCACCTCGGGGCCCCGCTGCCGGAAGTCGTGGTCGTCACGCGCAACTGGCCGATGTGGGAGCACGCCAACATCCAGCGCGGGGTCGACGCCTACCTCGCCGCGCACGGCACGGCCGTGGACTGGTTCGGCGTCGCGGGCGGCCAGCGCACGCACGAGGACCTGATCGGGATGCTCGCCACCGCGCGCCGGCAGGGGATGTACGACCTCGGCTCGGTGGACTACACGACCACGGCGACCGGCCCGGACGATGCCACCGAGGCGGTCCAGCTCGGGCTCGCCGGCACGCACGCGCCCGGCGGCGAGCCGGTGCTGCTCGCCATCCGCGGTGCCAATCCGCAGTGGGGGCTGGAGCAGTGCCGGCTGGAGGTGCTGGCGACGTCGCGGGCCGTCGCCACCGGCGTCCGGGACCGCGTCGAGCGCCTGATGACCGAGCACGACGTCCTGCGCGGCCAGGTGCTGGCCTTCGGCACCAGCGAAAACCGCGGCAACGAGCTGCTGACGTTCCTCCCGCGGCCGACGCTGACCGGCGACGAGGTCGTCCTGCCGGACGGCGTGCTCGAGGCGATCGAGCGGCACACGATCGGCATCGCCGAGCACGGCGAGCGGCTGCTGGCGGCCGGTCAGCACCTCAAGCGCGGCCTGCTGCTGCACGGCGCGCCCGGCACCGGCAAGACGCACACGGTCCGGTACCTGATGGGCCGCCTGCCGGAGACGACGGTGGTCATCCTGACCGGCACGGCGATGCGGTTCGTGGCCAAGGCGGCCGAGCTGGCCCGTCGGCTGCAGCCCAGCGTGGTCGTGCTCGAGGACGTCGACCTGATCGCCCAGGACCGCAGCTACGGGCCGATGGTCCAGCCGCTGCTGTTCACCCTGCTCGACGCGATGGACGGCGTGGGCGGCGACGCGGACGTGACGTTCCTGCTCACCACCAACCGGGCGAGCGAGCTGGAGAAGGCCCTCGCGGACCGCCCGGGCCGCGTGGACCTGGCGGTGGAAATCCCGTTGCCGGACGCGGCAGGGCGCGAGGCGCTGCTTCGCCTGTACGCGCGCGGGCTGAACCTGACGGCGGACCTCGGCCCGGTGATCGAGGCGACGGAGGGGGTGACGGCGTCGTTCGCGAAGGAGCTGCTGCGGCGAGCATCGCTGCGGGCGCTGGCGGCGCGCCCGGACGAGGACGTCGTCGTCGGCGACGAGGAGCTGACGTCGGCGCTGCGGGAGATGCTGGACGCGCGCAGCGCGCTGACCCGGTCGCTGCTGGGGTCAGCTGCGCAGTGAGCCGGGGTAGAGGTCGGCGTCCGCGGGCAGCTTCGTGCCGCGGAACCACGTGTCGAAGAACTCCCGCAGGTTCTTGCCGCTGACCTGCGTCGCCATCGCCTCGAAGTCGGTCCAGGTCGCGTTGCCGTGGCGGAAGCGGGCCGGCCACGTGTGCAGGAGGCGGTCGAACGCCGGGTCGCCGATCTGGCGGCGCAACGCGTGCAGCGCCAGGATGCCCTTGTTGTAGACGCCCTCGAACTCGTGGCCCTGGCCCATCCCGACCAGCTTCTGCGCCCAGAAGTCCGTGCTGCCGCGGGTGATCTCGATGGCCGCGCGGTAGCGGTCGTCCAGGCTCTGGCCCTCGCGCTCGGCCCACAGCCACTGCGAGTACGACGCGAAGCATTCGTTCAGGCAGACGTCGGACCAGTTCTCGAGCGACACCGAGTCGCCGAACCACTGGTGGGCGTTCTCGTGCACCAGCGTCGGCAGGTCGGCCCACTTCGCGTACGTCGGGCGGGTCTGCGTTTCGAGCGAGAAGGGCACGTTCTCGTTGAGGTAGATCCCGCCCGCCGCGGACTGCGGGTACGGGCCGAACTTGCTGCTCAGGAAGCTGAGCACCTCCGGCAGCCGGCCGCCGATCGCCCGCCGGGACTCGGCACCCGGCGCGTACGCCGAGACGACCGGGGTCCCGTCCTTCAGGGTCGACCTGTCGACACCGAATTTGCCGATCGCGATCGTCGTCAGGTAGCTCGCCACCGGGTTGGGTTCGGTCCAGGTGCCCGGCGGGCCTTCGCGGCCGTTCGAGATCACCGTCCAGCCCGGCGGGACGTGCGCGGTGAGCGTGAAGGTCGCCTTGTCGCGCGGGGTTTCGTTCACCGGGTACCAGAACGCCGCCGAGTGCGGCTCGCCGACCATGAACGCGCCGCCGTCGGCCGAGTGCTGCCAGCCGTTCTCGCTGCCGCCGTCGTGCGGGGTCTTCGCCGGGTCGCCGCCGTACCGGACGCGGGTGCGGAACGTCGTCCCGGCGCGGATCGGCTCTTGCGGCGTGACGAGGAGTTCGAACGCCTTTTCGCGGCTGAACCGCGCGGGCTTGCCGTCGACCTCGACGCTGTGCACGTCCAGCCCGCGCAGGTCGAGGTCGAAGCGGCCCAGGTCTTCGGTGGCCTTCGCGGTCACCGTGGTGTCGCCGTCGAGGTGCCCGCTCGGCGGGTCGTACCTGACGTCGACCTGGTAGCCGAGGGCGTCGTACCCGCCGTTGCCGTCTTCGGGGTAGTACGGATCGCCGGCGCCGGCCGCGCCCGCGACCGGGTGCAGCGGCGGCGGGGCCGCGGCGGTGACGGCGTCGCCGCCGCACGCCGCGGCGAGGACCACCGCAGCGCAGACGGCCAAGGTGGTGAGTCGGCGGCGCATACGACCACCATAGGTTATCGAAAGCGATCACTTGGTCACGTTCCGCACCAGGGGTTTTGTGGTTAGGTGGCCGCGTGCTCTGTTTCGGCGGCAGCGGCGTGCCGATCGTTCTGCTCCACGGCCTGATGGGCCGGGCGCGGACGTGGTGGCGGGTCGCGGAGTGGCTCCGGCCCTACGGCGCGGTGTACGGCCTGGACGCGCGTGGCCACGGCAGCGCGCCGCGCGTGGGGCCGTGGACGACCGAGCGCTTCGCCGACGACGTCGCCGAAGCCCTGCGGACCCTCGACGCGGGCCCGGCGGTGCTCATCGGGCACTCGATGGGCGGCCTGCACGCGTGGGCGACCGCCGCGCGGCACCCGGAGCTGGTGCGCGCGGTCGTGTCCGAGGACTTCGCGCCCGACCAGCGCGGCCGGACCGTGGAGACCTGGCGCGGCTACTTCGAGAGCTGGCCGGTGCCCTTCTCCTCGCTCGGCCACGTCCGAGAGTTCTTCGGCGACGCGGGCGAGTACTTCGCGGACTGCGTCGAGGAGCGTTCCGATGGCTTCCACCTGGTCGCGGACCTCGAGGACCTGTACGTCATCGCCGCCGAGTGGGGCCGGCGGGACTACTGGGACGTCGTCGCGGCGATCCGCTGCCCGCTGCTGCTGGTCGAGGGCGAGCACACGGCGATGCCACCCGGCCAGCAGGCCGAAGTCGCCACGCGGGTGCCCGGCGCGAAACACCTGGTGGTGCCGGGTTCGGCCCACCTGCCGCACGACGAGGCCCCGGAGACCTACCGCGGCGCGGTGGAGGCCTTCCTCAGCCAGCTCCTGACCCGCTGAAGCGGTCGACACGCGTGATTGCCGAGCCGACACGCGTGATTGCCGAGCCGACACGCGTGATCAGAGGGACGACACGCCGTGCACGCCGTTGTGCCGTCGTGTCGACCCTCAGATCACGCGTGTCGACCTTTCAATCACGCGTGTCGACCTTTCAATCACGCGTGTCGACTGGTCAATCACGCGTGTCGACCGTTCAGGACTGGGCCAGGTCCGCTCGCCAGGCCGCCGCTGACCGGCCGGCCGGGACGATCAGCGGCCAGACGTCCGCGCCGAGGAAGCCCGTCTCGTCGGACGCCTTCGCCGCGGTGCACGTGTCGCGGGCCAGCCCGGCCTGCGTCGCCAGCGCCGTCACCGCGTCCTTTGTGGACGCTCCGAAGACGCCGTCGGTAGGGACGTCGAAGCCGGAGTTGCGCAGGAACTCCTGGGCCAATTGCACCTTTTTGCCCGTGTCGCCCGGTTTCAGCAGCGGCCACTCCGCTTCGGCGCGCGCCACCGCCACACCCAGGATGCGGCCGACGGCGGTCCGCAGCTCCGGCAGCCGGTTGTAGAGCACTTGGCCGGGGCACTCGGTCGTGTTGAAGTCGCGGTGGCCCTTGATGAACTCCGGCGCGATGCCGTACTGGTGCGCGATGTAGGCGACGAGCGAGACCAGCGAGTTCCACAGCGCCGCCGGCACGTCCACCGTGCTGTACAGGCCCTCGTTCTCGATGCCGATGACCTCGCTGTTGTGGTTGCCGACGTTCGCGCCCTGGACGTGCTGCGTGCCGCCGCGCAGGATCTCCAGGCTGCGGTGCCTGCCTTCGGTGATGAAGCCGCCGCGGCTGTTGGTGAACTGCTGGCCGCTGTCGATCCAGCCGTTCTTGTCCATGTGCAGGTTCTGGATGAACCGCGAGACGTAGAACGCGCGGGCCAGCGAGAAGTCGTTGTTCATCGGCGGGTCGACCGCGTGGTGCACGACGATGTACGTCGGCTTGTGGTTCTCCACCACGATCGGGCCCGAAGCAGGCCGGGCGCCCCATTCGGAGCAGTCGTGGATCGTCGGTGTCGGCACGGCCGCTGCGGCCGTCCCCGTGGTCGTCATCCCCAGTGCGCCGGCCGCGGTCGCGGTCACCCCCGCTTTGAAGAGGGTCCGGCGGTCAACAGTGACCATGCGTGAAACGGTAACTCCGGAACGCGCCGATGACAACTATTGACCAACTTTGATCGCAGTGCGTCAGTGCTCGCCTGGTAGGGCGAAGAGACCGTCGCGGGTCTGCTCCAGCAGGCCGTCGAGCAGCAGGGAGTCGAGGCAGCGGTCGCGCTGGCCGCCGTCGTGCCAAACGAGGTCCAGGCGCGCCTTCTCGACCGGCCCCTCGCTGCCGCGCAGCACGTCGAGCAGCCGCCCGCGGACGTACCGGTCGGTGCCCGCGTACCGCTGCACCGGCTTGGCCGGCCCGGCGTACTCCGGCCGCCCGGCGTGCTGCCACGCGCACTCGTCGTAGATCGGGCAGTCCGCGCACTTCGGCGCGCGTGCGGTGCAGATCAGCGCGCCCAGCTCCATGATCGCCGCCGAAAACCGGGCCGCCGGCGCGTCCTCGGCCGGCAGCAGGGCTGCGACGTCGGCCATGTCGCGGGTGTTCGAGGCCGGTCCGGCGTCCCCGGCGCCGTGCACCGCCCGCGCGACGACCCGCCGGACGTTCGTGTCGACCACCGGCGCCCGCCGTCCGTAGGCGAACGCGGCGACGGCCCGCGCGGTGTAGGCGCCGATCCCGGGCAGCGCGAGCAGGGTGTCCACATCGGACGGAACGACGTCGCCGTGGTCGCGCGCGATCACCCCGGCGGCCTCGTGGAGCCGCAGCGCCCGGCGCGGGTAGCCGAGCTTGCCCCAGGCCCGGACGACCTCGCCCTGCGTCGACGCGGCCAGCGCCGAGGGCACCGGCCAGCGCGCCATCCACTCGTGCCAGATCGGCTGCACGCGGACGACCGGCGTCTGCTGGAGCATGATTTCGCTGACCAGGACGCCCCAGGCCGAGCAGGTGGGCTCGCGCCACGGCAGGTCCCGGCCGTGCGCGGAGAACCAGTCGAGCAGTACGTCAGCGTCCACAGCCACGCCGGGAGGCTACTTCGCGTGCTTCGGCAACTCGCGAGCGACCTCGTCCGGCGACGGCATCGCGGCGATCTCCTCGGCGATCGCCCGGGCCGCGTCACGGCAGGAGAACGCCTTCCGGGCCTGTTCGGCGACGGCTTCCGCGCTCAGTTCGCCCGGCAGGAGCCGCAGCGCGGCGCCGGCGGCCAGCAGGGCCTCGGCGTTGGCGAACTGGTCGGCGCCCTGGGGCAGGACCAGCTGCGGGACGCCCGCGGCGAGCGCGCCCAGCGTGGTGCCGCTGCCGCCGTGGTGCACGACCAGGTCCGCCCGCGAGATCGCCGCGGCCTGCGGTACCCAGGCCCGGGCCGTCACGTGGGCCGGCTGCGGCCCGAGGGGCACGCCGCCGGTGGCCACCACGACGTGCGTGCCGAGCGTGGCCAGGCCTTCGATCGCCGTCTCGAGCACCTCCGGGGTGCCGAAGGCGGTGCCGAGGGTCAGGTAGATCAGCGGCCCGCCGAAGTCGCCCGGTTCGGCGAAGGGCACCGGACGCAGGGCGATCCGCTCGGCGGTCGCGAGGAAGCCCGTCTCCTGCAGCGACCGCGGGCAGATGTCGAGGTGCACCCCGCCGGTGGGCCGCTCGAACCCGATGCCGGGCGGGAACATCCGGCCGAACCCGTGCCAGAGCGCCGGGATTCCCGCGCGCCGCGCGGCCACGGCCACCTCGGGAACGCCCCAGCCGTGCACGACCAGGTCCGGCCGCAGCCGCTTCAGGTCCGGTTCGAGGTCCTCGGCGTAGATCTCGTAGAACGAGTCGGCGGGCCGGAACGGGTTCAACCCTCGCAGTGCCTCGTGGACGTGCTCACCGGCGGCGAAGTGCACCTCGTGCCCGACGTCCCGCGCCGCGGCCGCGAGCGGGACCATCGGGTACGTGTGGCCGGCCGACGCGAGGCCGGCGAAGAGCACGCGCATGTCGTCCCCATCCGGATGTCGTGAACATCTGGATGGGAACGATAGCCTACTCGACCTCGGTGAGCTTCCCGGTCTTCACGTCGTAGACGAACCCGCGGACGTTCTCCGTGTGCGGCAGGTACGCGCTGCGCCGCACCCGCTCCACCGACGTCCGGACGCTGTTCTCGACGTTGCGGAACGCCTCGACCGACCACGTCGGCCGCAGGCCGGTGTCGTTCTCCAGCTCGTCCTTGAAGTCGTCTTCGGTGACCAGCGAGAGGCCGCACTCGGTGTGCTGCACGATCAGCACCTCGCGGGTGCCGAGCTTGCGCTGCGACAGAGCGAGCGAGCGGATCATGTCGTCGGTCACCACGCCGCCCGCGTTGCGGAGGACGTGCGACTCACCCTGCAGCAGGCCGAACAGCTCGAACACCCGGATCCGGGCGTCCATGCAGGTCAGGACGGCCACCTGGAGCGACGGCTTCGGGGACGACCGGTCGCCGGGCGTCACCTCGCCGAGTTCCTGGTTGCGCTTGAGCAGTACGTCGATCGAGGTCATCGGTCACCTTCCGGCCAGTGGCCCCGCGGCGCGGGTTGACCACTCCATTTGACCGGGTGACTACCCCGCTAAGCAATGCGCTAAGAGCAATGTCACGAGGTCAGCCCCCGAACCAGGGCTCCTCGACCGTCCTCGGCGGCGCCGACGTCCGCCCGACGCGCAACTCGGTCGGCAGGGTGATCACCTTCGGCGCGCTGCGCTCGCCCGAGCTGAGCAGCAGCCGCCCGGCCGTCTTGCCCTTCTCGAGGACCGGCTGGTGGACGGTGGTGAGCCCGATCCGCTCGGCTTCGGCGATGCCGTCGAAGCCGGTCACCGTCAGGTCCTGCGGCACCCGCAGCCCGCGCCGCTCGGCCTCGGCCATGGCGCCCAGCGCGAGGATGTCCGAGGTGCAGATCACCGCCGTGATCTGCGGGTACGCGTCCAGCAGCTGGCGGGCCGCGGACGCGCCGTCGTCCACCGTGTGGTCGAAGCGCTCGACCACCGGGACGCCGGCCCAGTCGACGCCGGCCGCGGAGAACGCCACGGCGAGCGCTTCCAGCCGGGTGCGCTGGACGTGGAAGTGCGCGCCGCTCTGCCGGGCCGGTGAGACGAAGTCGTCGTTGCGCTCGCGGGCCAGCCGCATGCAGATCACGCCGACCTGCCGGTGCCCGAGGGAGACCAGGTGCTCGGCGATCTTGCCGACCGCGGCGGCGTCGTCGGGGCCGACGCGGTCGATGCCTTCGAGGCTCGGCTGGTCGATGATCACCGTCGGCACCGGCCGCTCCAGCACGGCGGCCAGGTGCGGGTCGTCGTCCGGCACCGAGTAGACGACGAAGCCGTCGACGCCCGCACGGTGCACCGCGGCGACGTCCTCGCGGCCCGGGCTGGCCGGCACCAGGTGCAGGCCGACGCCGGCGTCTTCGCAGGCCAGCGCCAGTCCTTCGAGCACGCCGACGGCGGCGGGGTCGCGGAAGGCGTAGGAGAGGTTCTCGGTGAGCAGCAGCCCGACCGCGCCCGCCTTGCGCGTGCGCAGCGAGCGGGCGACCGGGTCGGGTCCGGGGTAGCCGAGCCGCCGCGCGGTCTCGAGGACGCGCCGGCGCAGTTCCGGGGACAGCTGGTCCGGCCGGTTGTAGGCGTTGGACACCGTGGTCCTGGACACACCGAGCTCTGCCGCGAGCGACGCCAGCGTCGCCTGCCTCCGGGTGCGAATAGGACGGCCCATCAGCAAACCGTAACGGTTCAGATCGAATTCATGAAGAGACACCCCGCGTGGTCGATGTCTCGATCCGCATGCACGAAGACGCATACACCAAAGCGGGATCGGATGGCCAGAAAGTCATCCGGATGGGGTAAGGTGAATCTGACAACGGTTTCCATTAGCGTCTCGAGTGTCCCCCAGGAGAGTTGCCCGATGAGTTCCCGCCGCACCACGAGCGTGCTCGCCGCCGCCTCGGCCCTGTCCGTCTTCGCCCTGGCCGCGTGCTCCGGCTCCGACGGCGGCGGGACGCAGGCGGGCGGCGACGGCAAGATCAAGGTGGTCGCGTCGACCGACGTCTGGGGCAGCGTGGCCAGTGCCGTCGGCGGGGACAAGGTCGAGGTCAAGCCGGTCATCCACGACCCGTCGGCCGATCCGCACTCGTACGAGACGACGGCGGACGACGCGCTCGCCGCGAAGAACGCGCAGCTGCTGCTGTCCAACGGCGGCGGCTACGACGAGTTCTTCGGCAAGCTCGCCGACCAGGCCGGGAACGCGAAGAAGCTGGTCGCCTACGACATCGCCGCGACCGGCGACGAGAACGAGCACGTCTGGTACGACCTGCCGGGCGTCGACAAGGTCGCCGACCAGCTCGCGGCGCAGCTCGGCGAGCTGCAGCCGGCGTCGAAGCAGCTGTTCGCCGACAACGCGACGGCGTTCAAGGCCAAGGTCGACGCGCTGCAGAAGCGGCTGGGTGAGCTCGGCGCCACCCACCCGGGTACGAAGGTGGTCGTCACCGAGCCGGTCGCGCACTACCTGCTCCGGAGCGCGCAGCTGACGGACGCGACGCCCAAGGCGTTCTCGGACGCGGTCGAGAACGACACCGACGTCCCGGCCGGCGCGGTGAACGAGTACAAGCAGCTCATCGCCACGAAACAGGTCAAGGCGCTGATCAACAACGCCCAGACGGTGACCCCGCTGACCCAGGACGTCGTCGCCCAGGCGAAGGCCGCCGGGGTCGGCGTGGTGGACGTGACCGAAACGCTGCCCGCGGGTGTGACGGACTACATTGGCTGGATGACCGGGGAAGTCGACGAGCTGGCTGGGGCGTTGAAGTAGCCATGGCACTCGTATCCGACGACGTACGCCCCGCGGTCCGGGTCCGCGGGGCGGGCCTGGCGTTCGGCCCCCGCACCCTCTGGTCCGGGCTGGACCTCGTCGTCGAGCCGGGCGAGTTCCTCGCCGTGCTCGGCCCGAACGGCTCCGGCAAGAGCAGTTTCCTCAAGGCGCTGCTCGGCATGCAGGAGCTGTCGGCGGGCACGGTCGAGATCGCCGGCGGCCGCCCGGGCGGCGCGAACCGCAAGGTCGGCTACATCCCGCAGCAGCGCGCGATCGACGAGTCGCTGACGCTGCGCGGGGTCGACCTGGTCGGGCTGGGCCTCGACGGCCACCGCTGGGGACCGGGCCTGTTCGGCATGGCCGCCCGGCGCCGCCAGGTTGCCGAAGCGGTCGCGGCCGTGGGGGCCGCGCGGTACGCGAAGCAGCCCGTCGGCCGGTTGTCCGGTGGCGAGCAGCAGCGGTTGCGGGTGGCGCAGGCCCTGGTCGGCGACCCCGAGGTGCTGCTGTGCGACGAGCCGCTGCTCTCGCTCGACCTCGCCCACCAGCGCGCGATCAGCGAGCTGATCGACGCCCGCCGTCGGTCGGCGGGGACGGCCGTGCTGTTCGTGACGCACGAGATCAACCCCGTGCTGCCGTTCGTCGACCGGGTGCTGTACCTGGTCAACGGCCAGTTCCGGATCGGCAAGCCGGACGAGGTCATGACGACCGAGACGCTTTCGCAGCTGTACGGCACCCGGGTCGAGGTGCTCGAGGTCGGCGGCCAGATCCACATCGCGGGCGCGCAGAGCGCGTTGTGCGAGCAGGAGCCGCACCACCACGAACACGACGTCGAAGAACAAGTGGGCTGAGTCTTGGATCTCTTCGACTTCGGCAAGACCTGGGACTTGATCACCCAGCTCGAAGGTGTCCAGACGGCGCTGCTGGCGGCCGCGATCCTCGGCCTGGTGGCCGGCGTGATGGGCCCGCTGATCGTGATGCGGCGGATGTCGTTCGCGGTGCACGGCACGTCGGAGCTGGCGTTCACCGGCGGCGCGGCGGCCCTGCTGCTCGGCATCGGCGTCGAGTACGGCGCCCTGATCGGCGCGGTCGTAGCCGCCCTGCTGCTGGGCATCCTGGGCGCGCGGGACGCCGACCGCGACTCGGTGATCGGCGTGATCCTGTCGTTCGGCCTCGGCATGGGCGTGCTGTTCCTGTCCTTCTACAAAGGACGGTCGGGGAACAAGTTCGGCATCCTGACCGGCCAGATCATCACGATCGACTCGACGAACCTGACGTTGTTCGTGGTGTCGTCGGTGGTGGTGCTGGCGGTGCTGGCGCTGGTCTACCGGCCGCTGCTGTTCGCGTCGGTGGACCGGAACGTGGCCGTGGCGCGCGGGGTCCCGGTGAAGACGCTGACGGTGGTGTTCGCGCTGCTGGTGGGCGTCTCGACGGCGCTGAGCGTCAAGGTGGTCGGCTCGCTGCTGGTGGTGGCGCTGATGGTGACACCGGCGGCCGCGGCGGCCCGCGTGACGGCGTCCCCCTGGAAGGCCACGGTGCTGTCGATCGTGTTCGCCGAGGTGTCGGCCATCGGCGGCATCCTGCTGTCGCTGGCCCCCGGCCTGCCGGTGAGCGCGTTCGTGACGGCGATTTCGTTCCTGATCTACGTGGTGTGCCGGGTCCTGGCCTGGCAGCGGGACCGGCGCACCCGTGTCCGCTCGGTGGACCCGGCCCCGGACCTGGTCGCGGCGGCTTGAGGCGGCACTTTCACGTGAAAGTGCCGCTTCAGCCCAGCATCAGCAGGACCTGCAGCTCCCCGACGAACCCGCCGATCACCGCGCCGACGGCGATCAGCTTCCACTCGTCCTGCCGGAACGCCGGCCGCAGCAGGCCCTCGAACTCCAGCGGGGTCAGGGCCAGCATCCGCTGCTCGATCACCTTCGCGACGTCCATCGCCTCGGTCAGGTAGCCCTCGGCGTACCGCGCGGTGTCCGGCAGCCGGGCCAGCGCCTTGCGGGCCGCGGCCTGCTTCATCTCCTTCAGCCGGGTGCCGCCGACGGTCCACGCCAGCGGCATCTGCGCGTCGACCGTTTCCGAAACGAGGTGCTCCACGAGCGCGGCCAGGCGGTCGGCCCGTGGGCCGCGCAGGACGGCGTCCAGCAGGTTCTGCACCGTCAGGACCTCGTTCGCGATCAGCTCGCCGTACTGCCGTGCGACCTCGGCCCGGCGCCGCTGGAACTTGCCCTGGAAGATCACCCGGCCGACGCGGACCGGCTCGCGCGGGACGAAGATCAGCTTGATCGCCAGCCAGTCGGTGAACAGCCCGATCACGCCGCCGAAGACCGGGAGCACCCACGGCTCGCGCGTGAACGCCCAGACGATCGTCTGGACCAGCCCCAGGCCGAAGCCGAAGTAGATGCCCATCCGGGCGATGAACGCCATCTCCGGCCGGGACGTCTCGCGGATCAGCCGGACCAGCAGCTTCTTGTCCCGTGTCAGCTGCTGGACCGTCATGTGCTGGACGTCGAGGACTTCGTCGAGGTGCTCGCGGACGTCGTCGACGAACTCCCGGACCAGCCGCGGTGCCGCCGCCTGGACCTGCTTGATCAGCATTTCCTGCGCCAGCGTCGGCAGCACCTCCCACAGCCGCGGGTGGTGCTCGGCCAGCACCTCCCGCGCGGTGTGGTCGACCGCGCGCAGCAGCGGCTGCTCCAGCTCGCTGGTGATGATGACGGGGTCGATGCGCTCGAGCACTTCGCGCAGGTCGAGAAGGTTCGCCGTCAGCAGCTCGGTGGCCACCGCGGCCATCCGGCCGCCGTGCTTCGGGACGACGCCCTGCCAGCCGAGCAGCGGCGGGATGCCGACGAAGTCCAGCGGCCGGAACATCATCTCGATGGCGACGCGCTTGGTGACGTACCCGATCAGCGCCGCGATGAACGGCATCGCCGTGTACAGCGGCCAGTGCAGGGCGAGGTCGGCCAGGACAGCGTCCATCGCGACCTCCCTCGCCGTGCCGAGATCAAAACCGTACCGGCTACCCGAGCAGGGCGAGCACCTGCAGTTCCCCGACGAGACCGCCGATCACCGCGCCGACGGCGATCAGCTTCCACTCGTCCTGCCGGAACGCCGGCCGCAGCAGCTGCTCGAACTCCAGCGCGCTCAGCTTCCGCATCCGGTCGACGATCGTGTTGCGCACGTCGAGGGCGTTGACCGCGTAGTCCTCGGCGTGCCGGATGGTCTCCGGGACGCGTTCCGCGGCCTTCAACGCCGCGGTCTGCTTCATCTCCTGGAACTTCTTGGTGCCGACGGCCATGGCGACGAACGGCTTGACGACGCTCGCCTGCGCGTCGATCGTCTTCTGCACCTCGCGGGTGATCATCGCGAACAGCCGGTCGGACTTCGGGCCGCGCAGCACGGCCTCCAGGAGGTTAGGGATGGTGATGATCTCGCGCGCGATCATGTCGCCGTAGTCGGCGGCGACCTGGTCACGGCGCTTCTGGAAGACGCCCTGCCAGGTGTAGAGGCCGAAGAACCGGCGCGGCTCGCGCGGCAGGAAGATCATCTTCAGGGCCAGCCAGTCGGTGAGCCAGCCGATGCCGAGGCCGAACAGCGGCAGCACGACCGGCGACTTCGTCAGCGCCCAGACGACGAGCTGCACGCAGCCGAGGGCGAACCCGAACCCGATGCCCGAGCGGGCGATGAACCGCATCTCGGGCCGGGAGATGTCGCGGATCAGCCGGTTGAGCAGCGCCTTGTCGCGGACCAGGTTCGTCACGACCATGTGCTTGAGGTCGAGGACGTCCTCGATGTTGCCGGCGATCTCCCGCATGATCTTGGCGATCGCCTTCGGCGCCTCGGCCTGGACGCGCTTGAGCAGCAGCTGCTGCGCGCTGTTCGGCAGGACCTCCCACAGCCGTGGCTGGTAGGTCTCCATGACCTCGCGGGTGACGTCCTCGACGACCCGCAGCAGCGGCTCTTCGATCTCCTTCGCGACCTGTTCGGGGTCGAGCCGGGCGAAGATCTCCTTCGGGTCGACGAGGTTGCTCGTCAGCATTTCGGTGGCGGTGGCCGCCATCCGCTCGGCGTTCGCCGGCAGCACGCCCTGCCAGCCGAAGGGTTTGACACCGACGAACTCCAGCGGCCGGAACATCATCTCGATGGCGACGCGCTTGGTGACGTAGCCGATCAGGGCCGCGATGAACGGCATGGTGACGTACACCTGCCAGTGCGTGCCGAAGTCCACCGGCCGAACGTTAGCGGCTCGGCTCCGGACCAGGGCGGAATGCCATGCGTCACGGGGGGTTACCGAAATCGTGATGCATCCTTTTGGCGGTACGTCCGGACGGGCTCTTGCTCATTAAGGTGGCCCGATGGTCGCGCCTGAGAAGCCCCCGTCCGCCCCGAAGACTGCCCAGTTCGCCGTGGGTGTCCGCGGCTACAACCAGCGTCAGGTCGACGAACGCCTCGCCGAGCTGAACAAGGACCTGCGCGAGACTTCGCGCAGCCGCGACGAAGCCGTCGCGACGTCCTCGGACCTCACCAAGGCCCTCGCGTACGCGCAGAAGGAACTGGCCGAGACGAAGGCCGCGCTGGCCAGGATGAGCTCGAGCCCGTCCGGCGCGGGCGCGATGGCCGAGCGCGTCCGGATGATGATGCAGCTGGCCGAAGAGGAGATCGCGGACCTGAAGTCGGCGGCCGAAGCCGACGCGGCCTCGACCCGCGAGCAGGCGGACAAGTACGCGCACGAGACCCGCCGGACGGCGGACAAGCTGGCGAAGGACGCGGAGGAGGACCGCGCCCGCCTGCTGTCGGAGGCGAAGAGCGAGATCGAGAAGCTGAACGCGGCGGCGGGCGCCAAGCGGGTCGAGCAGGCGGCCGCGGCCGAGCGGGCCCGCAAGGAAGCGGACGCGAAGGCGGAGGCAGCGGCGGCTGCGCTGCGGGAGGAAGCGGACCGGAAGGCCGCGGAGGAGCTGGCCCGCCGCAAGAAGGAATTCGAGACGGAGTTCGCCCGCAAGAAGGAGGAGACGGAGGCGGCCCTGGCCTCGGCCCGCGCCCAGCAGGCGGAGGCGGACAAGGCCCGGAAGCTGGCGTTCGACTTGCGGGCGAAGGTGGCGGAGCGGATTGCTGCCACGGATGAGGCCGTCAAGGAGGCCATGAAGTTGCTGGCGCCGGTTGAGGAGTCGCCTTCGCCTTCGCAGGAGAAGGCTGCCGGGCCGGCGAACGGGGACCGCAAGCCGGCTCCGGCGCCGAAGGCTGCGGCTGCTCCGGCGAAGGCGTAGGAACTCAGAAGAGCCACCACCCCGAAGCCCGATTGTGACTACGGACGGTGGCGCCGCGTCAAGGCGGGAAAGCGTGCCTTGACCCGGCGCCGCCGTCCGTGTTCTGGCTTCGGATCGGGGTGGGGGGAGGTGTGGGTGGGGGCGCTCGTCACCTTGCGCTGACCTCTCGCCTTGGGTGCGACTTTGCCTAGGCGTGAATCACCCTGGTGGGTAGGTGGTCGGCGGTTGGGGGTGGGTGGCAGGCTGCTCGGAGTTGGCGATCATCCTGCGACGGGACCTTTGCATGATCCTCGAGGCCGAGCGGGGCGTTGTCTGTGCCTATGCGCGCCGGATGGTCGGGGACGGGCTGGTTGTCGGGACCTCCGGGAACGTCTCCGTGCGGGCCGGTGATCTGGTGGCCGTCACGCCGTCCGGTGTTCCCTACTCGAGTCTCACTCCCGGTGACATCTCGGTCGTCGATCTCGGGGGTGCCGTTGTCGATGGGGCGCTCAAGCCCACCACCGAGCTGCCCATGCACCTGTCCGTGTACTGGGACGTGCGTGATCCGGACGGGGAGCCCGTGACCGCCGTTGTCCACACGCACGCGCCGCACGCCACCGCCGTTTCGACGCTCGTGCGGGAGGTTCCGCCGATCCACTACATGGTGGCCGCTGTCGGGCCGTCGGTGCGCGTCGCGCGCTACGCCACCTATGGCACGCCGGAGCTTGCCGCCGCCGTGCTCGAAGCCCTCGACGGGCGCCGTGGCTGCCTGATGGCCAACCACGGCACCCTCACCTACGGCGATGGCCTCGAGGCCGCCTACCACCGCGCCCAGCAGCTCGAGTGGGCCTGCCGCGTGTGGCTGCTCGCGCAGAGCGCCGGGCGGCCCGCCCTGTTGCCGCCGGCCGAGGTCGCCAACGTCGTCGAACGGCTGCGCGGGTACGGGCAGGGCTAGGAAGCGACCGCGTCGAGCAGCTCGACCACCGTCGGGTCGTCGACCGCCTCCTTGATGCACCGCCACAGCTGGAGGTTCGCCGTCGCCCAGCGGGAGTACGTCGCCGCCGCCTCCGGGTTGTAGAAGTAGTACCCCTCGTCGTGGACGTCGCACTGCTCGCCGACGATCTTGTGCGCCAGCTCGCGCAGGCTCAGGCCGTTCTCGCGCAGGTAGCGGTGCGCCAGCACCACCGGCGTCACCGGCAACGCCTTGAACAACGTGTCCGCGTCGCTCAGCGCCTGCGCTTCCAGCGAAATGTCGCGGCCGCGCGTGGCCATTTCCGCTTCGTCGACGATCTCGTCGATCCACTGCGCGATCCGCGCCGGAACGCCGCATTCGGCGAGGATTTCCCGCCGCAGGCTCCGGCCTGCCGCGGCGGGCGAGTTCCGGAGCACCAGGTAGTTGACGTCGTGCACCAGCGCGGCGACCTCCACCACCGCCGCGTCGGCACCGTTGTGCCGGGCGAAACCGGCCGCCTTCGTGCGGACGAAATTCACGTGGTGCCACCCGTGGAACGGCAGCCGATCGGCGTACTCCCGGCAGAGCCGGTGGACTCGATTACTGACGGCATCAACGATCACGTGGTCGATCGTGCTTTCCTGCGTGCGCATACACCTCTCCCATCCCGGCCGTGGGGTTCAGACGGGTGGAGTAATGGTAAGCGCCGTGACGCCGGTGTGTAGCTAGATTCGGTCGGCCAATTCCCCCAATCGGACCTCAACCGGAACGTGACGATGGCCGATTCCGCTGGCCGGGTCGAAAGACAGGCTGAAACTGCTCACCGGCCGTGATTTCACCAGGAAAGTCATCGTCCCGGTGGCGGCTTCGGGGATGCGGTGGAATTCGTGGGCCAGCATGGTGGCGCAGGCCCCGCTCTCGCACAACGTCCGGCGCCGCAGCCGCGCGGACTCGATCAGCCCGGTGCCGGCGTCGACCGTCGTTTCGTACCGTTCGTGGAGGTAGTTGCCCCGGAGGATGGTGGTGCAGAAGTGGTATCTGTGGTTGTGCACGGAATCCGCGTACCCCTCCCGCCAGTCCTGCTGCGCCTTGTATTCGTGCAGCCAGAAGGAAAACGGGTCGGACGGCGAATCGAGCAGGCACCACGCGAAGTGGGTGGTCGTTTCCCGCGACGAGCGCAGCACTTTGGTGGCCTGCGCGGCGGACAGCGCGCGCAGCTGCGCGCGCAGCTCCTCCCGCAACCCGGTCTGGGTGGCCCACGGCCGGAACCAGCCGTCGACCGCGCGCCAGTCCGCGGCGAGCGGGAACCCGGCCGTGCGCAGGCGCGTGGCCAGTTCGGAAAGGGGGGACAGGCGGGTGAGCAAGGTCAGCTCCCTAGCTCGGCGACTGCGGAGAACTCCGCGCGGAAGGCGTGGAACTTGCCCTCCAGCTCGCGGAACTGCTCCTCGGACAACGGGGATCCGGTGATCTTCTCGAACAGCGCCAGGAAATCCGTCCGCGTCGTCGCGGACGTGATGCGGAAGTGGCGGCCGGTCCGGGACTGCGAGACGCGCACGAATTCGGCGCGTTCCATGTTGTACAGGAAGGAACCTTCGGTGAATCGCAGGGACCGCGGGTACAGCTTCGTGGCGCCGCGGACGTCGCTGTAGAGCGACACCCACACGCTGTCGTCGAACATCTCGAGCCGGTCCAGCGGCGGGTCGGCGACCACGGTGATGTCGACCTGCGCGCAGCGGCTGCGCGCCAGGAAGAGGCCGACGAGCCCGATCTTGATCTCTTCGTCGAGCCGGCTCTGGATCTGTTCGGAGTCGACGTCGGCCGCTTCGCGGCGCAGCAGGTAGCGGGCACGCCCGCTGATCGCGCTGGCGTCGCGCGGGTCGGCGATGACGGCCCGCAGTTCCCGTTCGGTGCGGGAAAGCAGCAGCCGGGCGGCCGCGTGCCGCCCGGAGAAGCCGCGGAAGAAGTACTGCCGCGTCGCGTCGAGGTCCGCCATCAGCGCGCGGTTGAACGCGGGATCGGGGTCGGTGGTCGCCTCGAAGACGTCGGTGGGGAAGAACTCCTTGTTCAGCGCCCGGTATTCGGCGCTGAGGTCTTCGAGCGCGCGCCTGCTCTCCTCGATCACCGGTGTCACGAGCGCCTTCTGCGAGGCGCTGGCGGTGATCAGCGTCTGGCCGAAGCCGACGATCGCGGAGATCAGGGTGCCGGTGCCCAGGGAAGTCACCAGGTTCTTCCCGGTGCCGGGGTCCATCAGCCCGGCGATCCACAGGCTGAGGCCGGCGACCACGACGAGCACCGTGAGGAGCAGGCTCGTCCTGGTCCAGAAGATTTCCTGGAGTGGGGTACGGCGGAGGCGTCCGCCAGCCGCGGCCACGTGCTTCACCTCCCTCGAACCACCCGAACGGACGTATTCGTAAAGTGTCTGTTCGAGCGCGGGGAGTTACTTTACGCGCCTGACGGTGTCCGCGAAATAAGAAGTTCGGGGGACAAGGCTGACGGACAGACGTCACTCTCGGCAATAATTCACCGGGTTGCGAAGTATTCCGAAAATCACGGAAAACAAGATCAAAGAGTGCGCGGCAGCCCGTTTTCGTACCAGCCGGGGCCGGGTGGGACGGTCATCAGGAAATCCACGACGACGGCCGCCGGCGCCGGGTGGATCTCCGGGTGGTCGCGCTCGCCGCGGGCCGCGTCGACCGGCCAGGCCAGTTTTTCCTCGTCGAGCGAAAACTCCCCGCCGGCGCCGGTGCGGTTGCCGCGGGCGTCGAGCCGCGACCACCTGCCGTGCAGGTACACGGCATTCAGCCCGTGCAGCGCGGACAGCTCCTGGTAGCAGAACCCGGCCGGAATCCCTTGCGCCCGCAGCAAAGCGGCGAGCAGGTGCGCCTTCGCGTAGCAGATTCCGACGCGCTCGCGCAGGACGTCCGACGCCCGCCAGGTGACCCGCGGGTCGCCGGCGTCGATGACGTGTTCGACCTCGTCGCGCACGAAGAGGAACGCGGCTTCCGCGCGGTGGACGGGATCGTCGCCGGCGGGCCGGAGGGTGCCGAGCAGCGCGCGGATCGACGGGTGCTCGTGATCGACGACGGCGTCCGCGGCGAGGTAGTCACTCGGCCGATCGGCGGTGGGCGACGGAACGGGACTCATCCGCGCATCCTGACACGTTCGGCCATCCGGGCGAGAGTGATTTCCGGTGGCTGACACGCTCCGCGTTCCCCGGCTACGGAACGTAAAAGTCCGGTGGGAAGCCGGTCCAGCGCAGTTCGGCCGGGAGGTGACTGAGGTCGTTGTAGGTCAGCAGCGCGGCGGGCCGGGCCGGCGAGTACTGGAGGACGGTGAGACCGGCGTGGGCGTGGCTGAAGGTGAGCCACCGCCACGGCGGCGCGTCCTGGGCGGCGCGGACGAGCCAGCCGACGAGGAAGTTGTGCGTGACGAGGACCTGGTAGCGCGGTTCGGCGCCGGGGACGGGCCCGGTGAAGCGGCGTTCGGCCTCGGCGGCTCGTTCGTCGTCGGCCGGCGGGAACTGCCGGGCGAAGGCGAGCAGGAGGTCGCCAGAGGTCTCGGGGAGTTCTTCTCGCCTCGGCGTGTAGGGGATGAAGTCGTCCGCGGCGGGTTCGGCGTGGACGGGGACGCCGGGGAGCTGGGCGGCGATCAGGGCGGCCGTCTCGGTGGTTCGCGGGAGGGGGCCGTGGTGGATCGAGGTGACCGGGACGTCTCTCAGGCGGCGGCCGAGGAGGACTGCCTGCCGGCGGCCGGCTTCGGTGAGTTGTCCGTTGCGGGCCGCTTCACCGTGCCGGGTGAGGAAGAGGTACCGCGTCGTCAGCACCTGGTCAGGGTTTCATGTGTCCTCCGTGTGGGTGAATGTGGTGGGCCGTGTGAACGGGTGAGCGAACGGCTCCGAGGACCTCCGCCGACCCGAACGCTCGATCGTTCAGCGGCCGTGGGCCCCGGGGAAAGGGGGGAAACCTACCAATGGACCGGGGCGAAGGCCCCGGCG
>NZ_JBFBBT010000025.1:110086-111836 GCF_040682815.1 Amycolatopsis sp. NPDC051102 | reverse complement strand
TTTTGGGGTCCCTCTGGGTGCCGCTGCACCTCCCCCCCCCGCAACGCTTTTTGTTACCGGGCGGGCCGCCCGGGCCAAGGCGTGCTACCGCTGCCTTGACCCGGTGCGACGGCCGCTGAAGGGCGCTGCGTATCGGGTTCGGTGGAGGGGTGTGGTCGGTTTGCTTGCTTTGGGTGCTCTGCCGGAGTTCTCTGCCGGGGTGCTCTGCCGCGGTTTTCAGAACTGGTAGTACAGGAACGGGCTGAATGTTCCTGTTGCTATCAGGATTGCCGCGTACAGCAGGCCCGCCGTCATGATTCCGATCCGTAGTGCTGTTGCCGGGCGGCTTCTCGATGACTCCAGCAGTGGTCCCGTTACCGGGTGGGCCGGCAGTACGAACACCGTCAGGGCTGCCAGCAGGAGGACCATCCGCTGGTTCGTCAGGGCCTCGGCCACTCCTGCTCCCAGGCCGTCGAAGTCCGGGATGAGCATGTGGCCGATCATCGACAGGGCGTGGCCCAGGTCCTGGGAACGGAAGAACACCCAGCCGAACACCACCAGGAGCAGCGTCAGGGCCCTGCGCGCGTGGCGCTTCCAGGGGGTTGCCGGGTTCAGGTCCAGGGCGAACCTGCGCTCGATCACCAGGAGCGCTCCGTGGTAGCAGCCCCACACCAAGAACGTCCACTGGGCTCCGTGCCAGAAGCCCGTCAACACGAACACTATGCAGAGGTTGCGGTACGTCTTCGCTGCTCCGTGGCGGTTGCCGCCCAGGGGGATGTACACGTAGTCGCGGAACCAGCGGCTCAAGCTCATGTGCCAGCGGCGCCAGAACTCCGTGATCGTCACCGAGGAATACGGTCTGGCGAAGTTCTCCGGGAGCCGGAACCCCAGCATGCGGCCCAGGCCGATGGCCATGTCCGAATAGCCCGAGAAGTCGAAGAACAGCTGGAGCGTGTAGCCCACCGCGCCCAGCCACGCCGTCGCGAACGTCATCTGGTCCGGGGGGACCTTGAAACACGCGTCCACCAGGGGGCTCAGGGAGTCCGCGATGATCGTTTTCTTGCACAGGCCCAGTGCGAACCTCGGGAAGCCCGCCGCTATGTCGTCCAGGCGGTGGGACCGCAGCTGGGGGAGCTGGTCCGCGATCTCCCGGTAGCGCACGATCGGGCCCGCCACCAGCTGGGGGAACATCGCGATGTACGCCGCGAACGACACCGGGTTGCGCAGCGCCTGGCGCTCGCCGCGGTAGATGTCCACCACGTACGAGATGTGGTGGAACGTGTAGAACGAGATGCCGATCGGGACCACCAGGCTCGCCACCGGCACGCTTCCGCCGAACCAGTGGGCCACCGCCGCTATCTGCTGGGTCGCGAAACCCGCGTACTTCCAGATCAGCAGCACCGCCACGTCCAGCGACACCACCGCGATCAGGATCCGGCGCCGCCGGACGCCGTTGACGTCCCAGGGGCTCGGGGCCAGCAATGGGCCCGCCAGGAAGTTGACCACCATGCAGCCCAGCAGCAGGAACACGAAGCCGCCGGCGCCGATCGTGTAGAACAGCAGGCTGCCCACCGCGATGATGCCGTTGCGCCAGGTCCGCGGGCACACCAGCACGGCGATGAGCACCGCCGGCATGAAGTACCACAGGAAGAGCGGCGAAACGAACGACATCGGGTCCCCTCGGTTTATCCGCGGCGACTCTAACCCGACTGGGTGGTCTGCCGCGGCCGGGGTCGTGAGTGGTAAGGCGCGTTCTAACGCGCCTTACCAC
>NZ_JBFBBT010000025.1:0-110079 GCF_040682815.1 Amycolatopsis sp. NPDC051102 | reverse complement strand
TGGTTGTCCGCGGGGCAAAAAAGCCGGTGGGGGGGGTGGGGGGGGGGGGGGGGGTGGTGTTGGCCCGGCCGCCCCCCCCGGCCCACACCCCCCCCCCACGAGCCGTGTCAGACGCGGCCGGCGGCACGGCGGCGCCGGGCCACCTCCGCGAGCAGCACGCCCGCCGCCACCGAGGCGTTCAACGACTCGACGCCCGCCGCCATCGGGATCGACACCGTCGCGTCGCACGTTTCGCGGACCAGGCGGGAGAGTCCACGGCCCTCCGAGCCCAGCACGATGACCAGCGGGTCGGCCGCCAGCTCCAGCTCGTCGATGTCCACCGAACCGTCCGCGTCCAGGCCGACCAGCATCAGGCCGTCGTTCGCCCATGCCTTGAGCTGACGCGTCAGGTTGGTCGCGACCGCGATCGGCAGCTTCGCCGCCGTGCCCGCGCTCGTCCGCCACGCCACCGCCGTCATGCCCGCGCTGCGCCGCTCCGGCAGCAGCACGCCGTGCGCGCCGAACGCGGCCGCCGAGCGGATCACCGCGCCCAGGTTGCGCGGGTCGGTGACGCCGTCGAGCGCGACGAACAGCGGCACCTCGCCCGAGTTGCGGGCCACCGCCATCAGGTCGTCCGGGTGGGCGTACTCGAACGGCGGGACCTGCAGGCCCAGGCCCTGGTGCACGGCCCGGTTGGTCTTGCGGTCCAGCTCTTCGCGCGGGATCTCCAGGATCGAGATGCCCTTGTCGCCGGCCAGCCGGACGGCGTCGTTGACCCGGTCGTCGATCTCGATGTTCAGCGCGACGTACAGCGCCGTCGCCGGGACGCCGGCGCGCAGCGCCTCGACCACCGGGTTGCGCCCGGCGATCAGCTCCGGCTTGTCGGCCTTCTTCTGCCGGGCCTGGTCGCGCTTGGTCGCCGCGTTGGCCTGGCGGTAGGCCTTGTGCCCGGGGCGGTCCTCCGCCTTCGGGGTCGGGCCCTTGCCTTCGAGGGCCTTGCGGCGCTGACCGCCCGAGCCGACGACGGCACCCTTCTTGGTGCCCGTCTTGCGGATCGCGCCCTGGCGCCGCGAGTTGCCTGCCATGGTGAAAGTTCCTTGCGTAGAAAGCCGGTTCAGTCGGACTTCACAGTCCACTGAGGACCGTTGGGGGTGTCCTCCACCGCGATGCCCGCCTGCTGGAGGCGGTCACGGGCGGCGTCCGCGCGGGCGAAGTCCTTCTCGGCGCGGGCCTGCTGGCGCTCGGCCAGCAGCCCTTC
Organism: Amycolatopsis sp. NPDC051102; assembly: GCF_040682815.1. Lineage (NCBI taxonomy): Bacteria > Bacillati > Actinomycetota > Actinomycetes > Pseudonocardiales > Pseudonocardiaceae > Amycolatopsis > Amycolatopsis sp. NPDC051102. Next base: position 108,842 of record NZ_JBFBBT010000025.1, on the reverse strand, counting down.
GACGATCCGGGCCAGCGCTTCTTTGGTGGGCGTGTCGGAACCGCCCGTCTCGGACCAGCGCGCGGACAGCGGGTCGAGGCCGAGCACGTCGGTCATCGCGCGGACGGCCGCGGCGAGTTCGAGTGCCTTGGGGGTGTCGCCCGCGTCGAGGGCGGCGTTACCGTTCCGCACCGTGGTGTGGACCACGGCGAACGCCTGCGGGGTGGCCAGGTCGTCGTCGAGCGCGGCGGCGAACGCCTCGGGGATCGTGCCGATCGGGACCTCGCCCGCCGCGGCCGCGCGGCGCAGGAACGTCTCGATCCGCCGGTACCCCTGCGCGGCCTCGGCGACCGCCCCGTCGGAGTACTCGACGTTCGACCGGTAGTGCGGCTGCACGAGGTAGTAGCGCAGCTCCGGCGCGCGGTAGCGCTCCAGCATGGCCGGGATCGACACGGTGTTCCCGAGCGACTTGGCCATCTTCTCGCCGGCCATCGTCACCCACGCGTTGTGCAGCCAGTAGCGGGCGAACGGGTCGCCGGCCGCGTTGGACTGGGCGCGCTCGTTCTCGTGGTGCGGGAAGACGAGGTCGATGCCGCCGCCGTGGATGTCGAACTCCGTGCCGAGGTAGGCCGTCGCCATCGCCGAGCACTCCAGGTGCCAGCCCGGCCGGCCGGGACCCCACGGCGTCGGCCACGACGGCTCGCCCGGCTTCGCGCTCTTCCACATGGTGAAGTCGCGCGGGTCGCGCTTGCCGCGCGTCGGCGTCTCGCCCTGCTGGACGTCCTCGAGGACCTGGCCGGACAGCTTCCCGTAGCCGTCGAACGACTTCACCGAGAAGTAGACGTCGCCGTCCGCGACGTAGCCGTGGCCGCTCTCGATGAGGCGTTCCATCAGCTCGACCATCTGGGTGACGTGCCCGGTCGCGCGCGGGTTGATCGACGGCGGCAGGCAGCCGAGCTGCTCGTACGCGGCCTCGAAGGCGCGCTCGTGCGTCGCCGCCCACTCCCACCAGGGACGCCCGTTGTCGGCGGCCTTGGTGAGGATCTTGTCGTCGATGTCGGTGACGTTGCGGACCAGCAGCACGTCCAGTCCACTGTGGACGAGCCAGCGGCGCAGGACGTCGTAGTTCAGGGCGCCGCGGATGTGCCCGATGTGCGGAACGCCCTGCACGGTGGCGCCACACACGTAGATCGACGCCGTTCCGCTACGGACGGGGTGGAACTCCCGCACGCTCCGGGTCGCTGTGTCGAAAAGGTGAAGGGCCACCCTCAAAGGGTACGGGGTGGGGCGAGAGGAATATCTCTGGGTCTCAGCCGACGCCGTGGTTGCGCAGGGCCGTGAGCAGGGCGTCCGGCCGTTCGGCGGTCGGCAGCGGGTCGACCAGCGCGAACTCGCAGCCCAGCGCGCGGGCGCCGCCGTCGGCCTCCTCGCTGTCGCCGACCATCAGCGTCTCGGTGGCGGGCACGCCGAGCGACTCGACGGCCTTGCGGAAGATCTCCAGCTCCGGCTTGATGGCGCCGACCTCGAAGGACAGCACGAACTCGTCGACGTAGGCGTCCCACCCGCGGGCGGTGAACGCGGGCCGGATGTCGAAGGCGATGTTGCTCAGCACGCCCACTTTCAGGCCCCGCTCGGCCGCCGCTTTGAGCGCGGCTTCGGTGTCCGGGTACGGCGTCCACTGGCTGGGATCGATGAGCCGGTCGTAGAGCGCCTTCGCCTGGTCAGCCTGCGGGACACCGGACTTCTTGAGCACCTCCAGGTACACCTTCCGGTGCAGCTCGGGGTCGCGGTCCCGGTGGTGCCAGGCGTGCACGTGCTCGGCGTCCAGCTCGACGACCTGCCCGACCGGGGCGGTCATCCGGCGCATCAGCTCGGCCTGCGCCTCGATGTCGAGCGGGTCCCCGTTGTGGTCGGTCAGTTCGGTGAGCCAGGACTCGTCCTGCTCGAGCCGGAAGAGCGTGCCGGAGAAGTCGAACAACACCGCCCTGATCGTCATGGTCCCCACCCTAACCGGGGGATCAGGCGGAATGCCCTGTGATGTGTTCGGGGACAACCCGCACGAGCACGCGCACGACGTCGGCCGGCTCGGGCGGGAAGACGGTGCCGGTGTACTTGCGGGCGAGCTCGTCGTTCAGCTCGCGCCCGCCCTCGACGGTGACCTCGGCGCGGCCCCGGATCTCGACGTAGTTCTCCGGGTCCGCCAGGTCGAAGACGGACAGCGACACCCGCGGGTCGCGGCGGATGTTGCGTTCCTTGCGCCGGCCCTGGACGGTCACGAAGACCACGGTGTCGCCGTCGCGGCGCGCCCAGACGACGGAGCTCTGCGGCGAGCCGTCGGCGTTGGTGGTGGCCACGACCGGGTAGTTACGGCCGTCGAGCAGGGCCTTCGTGGCCTCGTTGAACGTCACACCCATGGCTTGGACCCTATTTCACGTTCCCGGCGATCTTGTCGACCCGCAGCCGGACGATCACGCGTTCGGTTTCCGCGCCTTCGGGCGGCGGGTCCTGGGCGAGGTACTTGTGGCTGAGGGTCTTCGGGAGCGTCTTGCCGGGATCCGGCGTGATCGTGGCCGTGCCGCGCAGCTGGGTGTGGCGGTACGGGTTCCCGGCGTCGGTGATCGAGACGCTCAGCCGAGGATCGCGGCGCAGGTTACGGACCTTCCGGCGGTCCTCGGTGGCGCTGAAGACGAGGTCGCCGTCGTCGAGGCCCACCCAGACGACGGAGGTCTGCGGCCCGCCGTCCGGGTCGAGGGTGGCGACCGTGGCGAAGTTCTTGCCGTCGATCAGCGCCCGGACGGCGTCCGGAAGAGTGAGGGGCATATCACGGCGAACCGGCGTGGGCGGGGACCTATTCCGCCGCCAGCAGCAGCGCGGTCGCGAAGGCCGCGATGCCCTCGCCGCGGCCCGTCAGCCCCAGGCCGTCCGACGTGGTGCCGGACACGCTCACCGGGCCGCCCACCGCTTCGGAGAGCACCTTCTGCGCCTCGTCGCGCCGCTTCCCGACCCGCGGGGCGTTGCCGACGATCTGGACCGTGGCGTTCCCCACTCGCCAGCCCGCCGCCTCGATGAGGCCACGCACTTCGGCGAGCATGTCCGCGCCGTGGGCGCCGTCCATCCGGGGGTCGCCGGTGCCGAAGACGGCGCCGAGGTCGCCGAGGCCCGCGGCCGACAGGAGGGCGTCGCACAGGGCGTGAGCTGCGACGTCGCCGTCCGAGTGGCCCGCGCAGCCGTCCGCCTCCGGCCAGCGCAGGCCCGCCATCCAGCACTCGCGGCCCGCTTCGATCGGGTGGACGTCCACCCCGTTGCCGATCCTCACAGCGTCTCCTCGTTCTTCGGTGCCGCCGCGATCGCCTCGGCCAGGGAAAGTTCGAACTCGCTCGTGACGCGCATCGCGTCCGGGTGGCCGTCGACCGTGGCCGCGCCGGCGGGGGCGAGGTCCGGCCGGAACGCCGCGGACGCGTAGCCCACCGGCGTCTGGAGGGTGCGCAGGCGCGAACGGTCCTCCGTGCCGATGATGAGGGACGCATCGTCGGTCACCTTCACCGTGTCGGCCATCGGCAGCACCGGGACGACCACGGGCGCGCCGTCACGGACCGCATTGATCACGTCACGGACCGTTTGCGCAGGAATGAAGGCCCGCAGCGCGTCGTGGAGGAGTACAACTGAATCACGGGAAAGCTCGGGCTCGACGGCGGCGAAGGCCTGCCGGAGCGAGCCGGGGACGACCCGGCAGCCGAGGCCGCTGACGGCCTCGGAAAACGACGACGCACACCGCTGGGGGGCCGCCACGAGCACCAGATCGATCTCCGGTACAGCAAGCAGCCCCCGCACGGTGTGCGTGAGTAGCGCGTCACCATGGACCGGCGTGAGAGCTGACTCCCCGTCGGAGGCATGATGTGCGACGGTAACGATCGCGACGACGTTCATCGGTACGCGATCGTAGAGGCACCCGCCCGCCCGTCGAGCGGAGTGCCCTGGGCTCAGACCGTCGCGGTTTCCAGAACTTCGTCGAGGAGGACCTCAGCCTTGTCCTCGTCGGTGCCCTCCGCGAGCGCGAGCTCGCTGACCAGAATTTGCCGCGCCTTCGCCAGCATGCGCTTCTCGCCTGCCGAAAGCCCGCGGTCCTTCTCTCGCCGCCAGAGGTCGCGCACCACTTCGGCCACCTTGTTCACATCGCCGGAGGCGAGCTTCTCGAGGTTGGCCTTGTACCGACGAGACCAGTTGGTTGGCTCCTCGGTGTGCGGAGCACGCAGAACGTCGAAGACCTTGTCCAGTCCTTCTTGCCCGACGACATCGCGAACGCCGACGATCTCGGCGTTGTCTGCGGGCACGCGAACCGTGAGATCCCCTTGCGCGACCTTGAGGACGAGGTACTTCTTTTCCTCGCCCTTGATCACGCGGGTCTCGATGGCTTCGATGAGTGCGGCACCGTGGTGCGGGTAGACGACGGTCTCTCCGACCTTGAAAACCATGTGTCCTCTGCCCCTTTCGCTGACTCCATCCTAGCACGGGCCGCCAGTGCCCACCTAGCGGGCCGGACTCGTCCTCGCAGGTCAGCGGCCTGGCCGGGGGTTGACAAACGTCGGACCCCCGTGCTCACGCAGGTAGCAGGGAAGCGTTTCGTCACAGGGTGGGAAATCCTTTGTGGACGGTTGATCTTGGTCGCCGCGCCCCGGCAACCCACACCCGTTCCGCGGCGGAGATCGACCCCGGCTAGTCTTCGGGGCGACGAGGCCGTGAAAAGGGAAGGACTGCGACGTGAGGCTGCAGAATCGTCGCGTGCTCGGTGCGGGCGTGCTGGCGCTCGGTGCCGCGTTCGCGCTCGCCGGGTGCGGGGCAGGCCAGATCACCCAGACCTCGACGCAGCAGGCCGCGGTCAACGGGACGCACGCCCAGGTCAAGACCATCGACCTGCGCAACGCGGCGGTCCAGTACCCCACGTCCGGCCCGGGCTACCCGGCCGGTGCGACGCCCGCGCTGACCCTGACGATCGTGAACCGCGGCGCCCAGGACGACTCGCTCGTTTCGGTGACCACCGAGGACGGCGGCCAGGCCACCATCAGCGGCTCGAAGACCGTCGTCGCGGCGCACTCGCTGGTGATCGGCCCGGACGACGCGGTCGAGTCCACCAACGAGGTGCAGCCCACGTCTTCGGCCGCGCCGACGTCCTCGCCGACCTCGTCGTCGAGCGCTCCGACGTCCTCGAGCGCCCCGGCCGGCAGCAGCTCGGCCACGAACAGCCCGGGCAACAACCTCACCGCCACGGCCACCTCCGAGGTCCCGTCGTCCGGCCCGGCCGCGACGCCGACCGCGCCCGAGAAGGTCGGCCAGGCCACCGTGACGCTGCCCGCGCTGAAGCAGCCGCTCTGGCCCGGCCAGGTCATCAAGGTCACGTTCGTCTTCAAGAACGCCGGACCGGTCACCGTCGAGCTGCCGGTGGCGGCGCCGGCGCACGTCAAGCAGTAGGTCCCCGGTTTTGTCGGTGGTCGCCGATAGCCTCGCGGGGTGAAGAAGGGGACCACCTACCGCTGCGGCAGCTGCGGGTACGAAGCGGCCAAGTGGCTCGGCCGGTGTCCGGAGTGCCAGGAATGGGGCTCGTTCGAGGAGCGCGGCGCGCCGGCCAGGCCGGCCATCCAGCGCGTCGCGGCCGGGGCGCCGAGCGCGCCGGCGCGGCCGATCGCCGAGGTCGACGTCGAGGCGGCGCGAGCCCGCCGGACCGGCGTCTCCGAGCTCGACCGGGTGCTGGGCGGCGGCCTGGTACCGGGCGCGGTGGTGCTGCTCGCCGGTGAACCGGGTGTCGGCAAGTCGACCCTGCTGCTCGAGGTCGCCTACCAGTGGGCGAAGACCGTCGACCGGTCGCTGTACGTCACCGGCGAGGAGTCCGCGGGCCAGGTCCGGTTGCGCGCGGAGCGAACGGGCAACGTTCACGACCGGATGTACCTGGCCGCCGAAAGCGACCTTTCGGCCATCCTCGGGCACGTCGACGACGTCAAACCGGGGGTGCTGATCGTCGACTCGGTGCAGACCATGGCGTCCCCGCAGGTCGACGGCTCACCCGGCGGCGTGACGCAGGTCCGCGCGGTGACGTCCGGGCTGGTCGCGCTGGCCAAGGAACGCGGGCTGCCGGTGGTGCTCGTCGGACACGTCACGAAGGACGGCTCGGTGGCCGGCCCGCGCGTGCTGGAGCACCTGGTCGACGTCGTGCTGCAGTTCGAGGGCGACAAGCACTCGACCCTGCGGATGCTCCGCGGCATCAAGAACCGGTTCGGCGCGTCCGACGAGATCGGCTGCTTCGAACTGCAGGAAGAAGGCATCGTCGGGGTGCCGGACCCGTCGGGGCTGTTCATGAGCCGCACGGCCGAGCCGGTGTCCGGTACGGCGATCACGGTCTCGATGGAGGGCAAGCGGCCACTGCTGGGCGAGGTCCAGGCGCTCGTGTCGGCCACGGCGGCGCCCCAGCCGCGACGCGCGGTCAGCGGCCTCGACTCCGCGCGGGTGGCGATGGTGCTGGCGGTCCTGGAGAAGCGCGGCGGGCTGAAGCTCGGCGACAAGGACGTCTACGCGGCCACCGTCGGCGGCATGAAGATCACCGAACCGGGCATCGACCTGGCGCTGGTACTGGCGCTGACGTCGAGTTTCGAAGACGTCGCCCTGTCGCCGCGGCTCGTCTCGGTGGGCGAGGTCGGGCTGGCCGGGGAGATCCGGCGCGTGCCGAGCGTGAGCCGCCGGCTCGCGGAGGCGGCCCGGCTCGGGTTCACGCACGCGCTGGTCCCGCCGGACTCGGGCAAGCCGCCTGCCGGGATCCGCGTCCTGGAGGTCGCGAACGTCGCGGACGCGCTGAACGCCGCCGGCCACGCGCGCTGATCACCCCGAGGTCCGCGTGATGGCGTAGGAGTACTGCGTGTCCGGGTCGCCGGGCCGCTGCGGGGAGTCGGGCACCTGCCGCATCCTGGTGGTGGTCGGCACGGCCACGGAGCTCGGCGGCGGGAGGGGCGTGGTCAGCGGTACCCCCTTGTTGCCGACGATGACCGAGGTCGGCGCGCTGTCCGCGGCCAGCAGCCGCGCCGTCACCGGGTCGAGGAACAGCCGCTGGCCGGTGTCCTTGGCCACGTAGACGGTGGCGGGCTGCCGGTCCGGGGTGGTCTGGTGGGGCGCGACGTAGATGCCCGGGACGATCGCCAGGGCCTCGAGCAGTGCGCGTCGGACGTCGGGCCGCAGCAGACCAGTCTCCAGCACACTCCGGACCATGGTGAGCGACTCCGCGGCGGAGTGCGGCCGGCCCTTCTGCGGGCTGTTGACGCCGGTGGCGTCGGAGGCCAGCCGCTCGGCCAGCTTCTGCCGGTCGGGGACGAGCGTGGCGATGAACCGCGCGTCCGGCGTCAGCCAGTTCAACCGGGGGGCGGGGAACACGCCGGCGGGTCCGTATTCGTCGACGGGCTGGGGCAGCGGGTCGACGGCCCGGCCGTCGGACCAGCGCGGCTCGGTGGTCAGCGTCGTGCGCCGGTGCCACACGCCCGCGGGGTCGGCCGGGATCCAGAGCTCGATCCGCCGCTGGACCTTGGTCGCGAACCGCGGTGTGACGTACGTCGACCAGTCGCGCATCTGCGTGTAGTGGAACTCGCCGGGCACGAGCGGGCGGTCGAGGTCGGGGAGCGAGGCGGCCGGCCGGGCCGGTTCCGGCGCGTCCGGCGTCCACAGGGCCGCGGCGACGCCGAGCCCGCCGACCAGGGTCACGACCGCCGCGGCCACGGCGAGCCACCGCCACGCCCCGGACCGGCGCGGCCCGGCGGGCGGGGCCTCCTCGACGCCGGCCGCCGCGAGCAGGGACGCGCGGGCGAAGGCCAGCCCGTCGTCCTCGCCGACGTCGTCGTGCAGGTCCGCGAGCGCCGCGTCGAGTTCGGCTTCGGACCAGATCTTCCGGACGTTGTCTTCACGCAAGGTCCTGCACCTCCTCTTGGGCCGGGGCGTTCGTCCTGAGCCAGCGTCTGATCCGGTGCAACCGGGACCGGACGGTACCCGGCGGGATCCCGAGGGCCTCGGCGACCTCGGCCGGCTCCAGCCCCGCCCAGGACACGAGCAGCAGCGTGTCGCGGTCGGCGGGGCTGAGCCGGGCCAGCGCGCCGGCCAGCCGGGCCGCCCGTGCCTGGGCGTCGACCTGTTCGGCGACCCGGCCGTCGTGCGGCGCGTGGCTGTGGTCGCCGGTCCGCGCCAGCCGGGCGGTGGCCTGCAGCCCGCGCAGTTCCGACCGCACGTGGTGGCGCAGCAGGTTGGTGGCGATGCCGTAGAGCCACGACCGCGCGGTGCCCAGCTCCGGCCGGTAGGTCTCGCGGCGCCGCAACGCGACCAGGAAGGTCTCGGCGACGAGGTCGTTCGCCGGTTCGGCACCGACCCGGCGGGCGAGGTAGCGGCGCAACTGGGCGGCATGGGCGTCGAAGAGCCGGCCGAACGCCGGCCCGGGCTCGGGTCCGCCCAGGTCCGGGCGGTCGTCCCCCCAGAGCTCCGATCCTTCGTGGATCACCTGCATGCCCCCAGTTGCCCGCAGCCTCCCCGAGCGTTCACGGCGAACGTGGTTCAGACGCCCAGCAGTCCCCAGTACACCGCCCACGGGACGAACAGGACGCCGCCGGCCAGCAGGACGCCCAGCCGCGGGGTCCGGTGCCGCCACCACGCGACCGCCGTGCCGATCGCCGCCGCCACCGCGCCGAGCGAAAGCAGCTGCAACGCCAGCCACGGCAGCGGGCGGCCCAGCACCACCGGGCCCAGCGACCTGCCCAAGCTCAGCTGGATCACCACGTCGACGACCAGGAAGCCGAGCACCGCGAGCAACCCGGTCGCCGTCAGCCAGCGCGCCGACGCCGCCCCCGGACCCCGCCGGACCAGCGGGTACCACGCGAACGCCACCAGCAGGGCCAGCAGGACGGCCAGCTGCACCCAGGTCGACTCGGCCCAGTGCAACGGCGTGATCTCGACGCTCGGCCGGTCCTGCGCGGGCGGCGCGTCGGCACTGGAGACGGCGGGCGGGTTGTTCACCCAGCTGCCCACCAGCTCGAGGTAGCCCGGCGCGTAGCCGGGCAGCTTGTCGAAGCCGTCCGTGGTCCGGCGCAGCTGGTGCTGGGCGCCGGGGAAGACGCGCAGCGTGTGCCGCGCGACGGTCTCCCCGAAGATCCGCAGGGCCTCGCCCGGCGGCGTCAGGACGTCCTTCGCGCCCCACAGCCCGAGCACCGGCTGGCGCAGGCTCCGCAGCACCGGCACCGGGTCGTAGTACGCCTCCGGGAACACGCCGCCGCCGACGAGCTGGCGCATCATCGTCGACGACGCCGTCCGCACGATCGAGCCGTCCATGTCCAGCCGGCGCAGCTGGTTCTCGATCGCCCACGCCTGCTGCTGCGCCGGTTTGACGCCGTTCGCGCCGACCGTCACGACGAAAGCGACGTCCGCGGAACGGGAAGCCGCCAGCGGCGCGACCCAGCCGCCTTCGCTCAGCCCCCAGACGCCGACCCGCGCCGGATCGACCTCCGGCCGCTTCCGCAATGCCTCGACCGCGGCCAGTGCGTCGTCCGCGAGCCTCGAATACGAGCGTTCGAACTGCGAATAGCCTTCGGTGCGCTTGTCGTAGATGAGTGTCGCGATGCCTTGCCGGGCAAAGGCTTCCGCCTGATCGCGGTAGTCCTCGCGGCTGTGCGCCCCCGAGCCGTGGACCATCACCAGGCCCGGCAGTTTCGTGCCGCCGGGTGGTGCGACGACGGTGCCGTGCAAGGTCACCCCGCCGTTCGTGAAGGTCACGTCGCCGTCCGCGGCCGATGCCGGTGGCGCCGACGCCGTGACCGCCAGGATCACCCCGGCCAGTAGAACCCCTCTTCGCATGGAAAACCCCCTGGTGTCATGTCATTCCCCTGGATCCGGGAACGCGAGCCAGCGCACGAGCACGCGCCGCGCTTCCGGTGACCGGTCGTCCTCGGCCCGCCAGTACCGGCGGAACAGCTCCATGTAGTCGTTCCAGAACTGGTGCAGCTCCTCGGCGGTGAGCCAGGTGCCGCCGCGTGCGTAGAGCAGCGCGTCCGGCCAGTCGCCGGGCAGTTCGTCGCGCTGTTCCGCGAACCGGTTGAGCTTTTCGAGGTCTTCCTCGAATCCCTGGCGCTGCATGTCGTCGAACAGCACCCGGGATTCGGCGCTCTGCTCGCTGCGGCGCGGCCAGCGGATGTCCCGCGGCCGCGTCCGCCACCACCGTTCCTTGCCCTTGGCGAGCTCCGGAGCTTCCTCGACGAACCCGAACCGCGCCAGTTCCCGCAGGTGGTAGCTGGTCGCGCCGGTGTTCTCGCCCAGGGCCTTGGCGAGCTTCGTGGCCGTGGCCGGCCCGGCCGACAGGACGCCGAGCATCCGGCGGCGCAACGGGTGCGCGACGGCTTTGAGGGCGTCCGGGTCGAGCTCTTCCGGCGGTGGAGCGCTGGTCATGAGCTCACTGTAGCCGTGCAAAGGAAATTGTGCAAAGAAATCTGTGCAACTCGGCGCAGGCCGGTGCCCGGGGCGGCGATGTCTAAAGTGGACTTACCAGATCGGGTGGTCGCTGTACTTCCGGAGCGTCTGCACGGACGGCCGCACGTACACCATCCCGGCCAGGAAACCCATGGTGGCGAAGGTGAGCGTCGAGAACGTCGTGAGCAGGTCGGGCGCCTGCAGGTGCGGGGTGTCGCGCCACACCCGGAACACGATCGGCACCGCGAACGAGCCGAGGATCAGGACCAGCGTCAACAGGTAGGTGAACAGCAGCGCGCCGCGTGCCGACGCGGCGCTGGCCACCACCAGGTAGTCGCCGCGGAGGCAGCGGCGGCACGTCAGGACCAGGACCGCGATCGCCAGCACGCCCAGCGGCGGCAGCACCGCCGCGGCCTTGCCCAGCAGCGTGTCCGGGAACGCGTGGCCGTGCACGATGCCCTGCAGGTACGTCGTCAGCCCGAACAGCAGCACCATCCCGGCGATCATGGAGCAGCCGACGACCACCGAACCCCAGCGCACCCGGTCGGCGAACCGCGGGGGCAGCGGCACGAACTCGACCTGTCCGAAAGTCCCCTGCACCCGTCTCACCTCCGAAAGTGCGTGAAGGCCACAGTAAGGGACTCACCGTCCCCCAACGTGGCCTTCACGAACTTTCGGACCGAAAGGGCTAACTGGCCGCCAGCAAGTTGGCGCACCGGATCAGCCCGATGTGCGAATACGCCTGCGGGTGGTTGCCGAGGGACCGCTCCGCGATCGGGTCGTACTGCTCCGGCAGCAGCCCGGTCGGGCCGGCCGCCGCGACGATCTGGTCGAACAGCTCCTGCGCCTCGGTGCGCCGCCCGGTGAGCAGGTACGCCTCGATCAGCCAGGCCGCGCAGATGTGGAAGCCGCCTTCGCCACCCGGCAGGCCGTCGTCGCGGCGGTAACGGTACACAGTGGACCCGCTGCGCAGCTCCGCCTCGATCGCCGTCACCGTCTGCTGGAACCGCTCGTCGGCCGGGTCGATCAGCCCGGTGAGCCCGACGAACAGCGACGCCGCGTCCAGGTCTGTGCCGTCGTAGGCCGTGGTGAACGCCTGGACCTCGTCGTTCCAGCCGTGCGTGAGGACGTCGGTCTTGATCTCTTCGCGCAGGCCGTGCCAGTTGCCCGGGATCTCCCGGCCGTACTGCTCGCCCAGCGTGATCGCGCGGTCGATCGTCACCCAGCACATGACCCGCGAGTAGACCCGGTGGCGCGGCACGTGCCGCTCCTCCCAGATCCCGTGGTCCGGCTCGTTCCAGCGCCGCGTCACGGCTTCCGCCATCGCGCGCACCATCTGCCAGTCCTCGTCACGCAGCTCGCCGCGCGCCGACGCCAGGGTCTGCACGAGCTCGACGACCGGGCCGAAGACGTCCAGCTGCACCTGGTGGTTCGCCAGGTTGCCGACGCGCACCGGCCGGGAACCCGCGTACCCGGGCAGCGACTCGATGACGGCTTCGGCACCGATGACGCTGCCGGCGAGGGTGTACAGCGGGTGCAGGCGCTCCGGGCCGGCCAGCGTGGCGAGCACGCCGTGCAGCCACCGCAGGTAGCCCTCGGCCTCCTCGATCGAGCCCAGGTGCACGAGCTCCCGCACGGTCATCGCGGCGTCGCGGATCCAGCAGTAGCGGTAGTCCCAGTTGCGGACGCCGCCGATCTCCTCCGGCAGCGACGACGTCGCCGCCGCCAGCACGCCGCCGGTGTCGGTGTTGACCAGGCCGCGCAGCGTCAGCGCCGAGCGCAGCACCAGATCGGTCTGCACCGTCGGCAGCTGCAGCTTCGACGTCCACTCGCTCCAGTAGCGGCCCGCGCGGTCCCGGCGTTCCACTTCGGACAGTTCGTGTTCGCCGAGGTCCGTGGTGCCGCAGCGCAGTTCGAGCACGACCGGCTGAGTCGGCGTCGGCTGCACGAGCGCGGTCGCGGTGTCGTGCAGGCCGTCGGAGGTGATGGTCCACTCCACGCCCGGCGAGTACAGCACGAACGGCTCCGACGTGCCGAGCACGCGCACGCCGCCTTCGACGATCTCCAGCTTCACCGGCACGCCGCCGAACTCGGGCCGCGGCGCGAACTTGACGCTCGCCGCCGCCTCGCCCGAGATCACGCGCACCAGGTCCGTCCGGTGCGGCGCGCTCTCCGGCTCGAGGTAGTCGGTGACGAGCAGGCGCGACCAGCGCGTCTCGACCGTCATCGTGTTCGGCAGGTAGCGCTGGCCGAGCGGGAGGCCGTTGCGGTGCGGCTTGATGGAGAAGTGGCCCGCGCCCTCGCCGCCGAGCAGGTCGGCGAACACGGCCGGCGCGTCCGGGCCGGGGTGGCACAGCCAGGTCAGCTTGGCGTCCGGGGTCAGCAGCGCGACCGACCGCTCGTTGGCCAGCATCGACAGCCGCTCGATCGGCGGGGCCGACTCGCCGTAGAGCCAGTTGCGGCGCTCCTCCAGGAGGAAGCCGAGCACCAGGGCGACGTCGACGGTGTCGGGCACCCGGAACGCGGCGAGCGTCTCGCCGTCGCCGACCTTGATGCCCAGGTCGGGGCCGGACAGCCGGGCGAAGGCCTTCTCGTCGGTGACGTCGTCGCCGAGGAAGATCGCCGCCGTGGCGCCGACCTGGTGGCGGAGGATGTCCAGCGCGCGGCCTTTGTCCGTTTGGACGACCGCCAGCTCGACCACCTCCTTGCCGTCGGTGGTCGACACGCCTTCCCAGGTCGAAGGTCCGGAGTGGACGGCCGCGAGCACGCGGCGGCCCGCCTCGTGCTCCGCGCGGCGCACATGCACCGCGATGCTGGCCGGCTTGACCTCGAGCGACACGCCCGGGACGTCCAGCACGAGTTGTTCGAGCTCCGACTCCAGCCGCCGGTGCAGCTCCCGCGCCTTCTCGTCGAGGGCGTGGATGAAGCCGATGTCGAACTCCGAGCCGTGGCTGCCGACGAGGTTCACCTCGGACGGCAGCCGGGAGAGCGTGGCCAGGTCGCGCAGCGCGCGGCCGGAGATGACCGCCGTGGTGGTCTCGTGCAGACCGGCGAGCGATCTGAGGGCCCCGACGGACTCCGGCAGCGGGCGTGCCTCGTCCGGGTTGAGCGTGATGGGTGCCAGCGTGCCGTCGTAATCGCAGGCGACCAGCAGACGCGGAGTACGGGCGATCTGGACGATCGCGCGCCGTAGCTCGGCGGGCAGGGCCTCGGCAGTCAACACTCCTCCTCAGGAGCTCGTGCATGGGTCGGGGGACTATGTCAGTCGACCGCCTCCGTACCCAAGGCCTGGAGGAACGAGCGCGCCCATCGGTCAACGTCATGAGTGAGGACCTGGCGACGCATGGCGCGCATCCGGCGACGGCCCTCTGCCGGGTCGAGCGTAATGGCAGCCACTAGAGCGTCCTTCACCCCGTCCAGGTCGTGGGGGTTCACGAGGAATGCGCTAGAGAGCTCGGCGGCCGCCCCCGCGAACTCGGAAAGCACCAGCGCACCGCCCAGGTCGTGCCGGGCGGCGACGTACTCCTTGCAGACCAGGTTCATGCCGTCGCGCAGCGGTGTCACCACCATGACATCGGCAGCGGAGAAGAAACCGGCCAGCTCGGTGCGGTCCACCGACTGGTGCAGGTAGTGCACGACCGGGTGGCCGACCCGGGAGAACTCGCCGTTGATCCGGCCGACCATCTGCTCGATTTCGCCGCGCATCCGCTGGTAGTGCTCGACGCGCTCGCGGCTCGGGGTGGCGAGCTGGACGAACGTGACGTCGTCCGGCTGCAGCCTGCCCTCGTGCAGCAGCTCGTGCAGCGCCTGCAGCCGCAGGTCGATGCCCTTGGTGTAGTCGAGCCGGTCGACGCCCAGCATGACCGTCTTGGGGTTGCCGAGGTCGCGGCGCAGCTGCGCGGCCCGCTCCTGGACGCCCTTCGTGCGGGCCAGGTTGTCCAGCCCGGCGGCGTCGATGGAGATCGGGAAGGCGCCGACCCGGACGGTCCGGTCGCCGACCTGCATGGTGCCCGGCCGCGACCGGACGCCGACCGCGCCGCGCGTCGACTCGAGGCCGATCAGCTGGCGGCACAGCCACAGGAAGTTCTGCGCCCCGCCCGGGCGGTGGAAGCCGACGAGGTCCGCGCCGGTGAGGCCGCGGATGATCGCCGCGCGCCACGGCATCTGCATGAACAGCTCGACCGGCGGGAACGGGATGTGCAGGAAGAAGCCGATGCGCAGGTCCGGCCGGAGCTCGCGCAGCATCGCCGGCACCAGCTGGAGCTGGTAGTCCTGGATCCACACGGTCGCGCCCTGGGCGGCGACGTCGGCGCTGGCCTGCGCGAACCGGCGGTTCACCTTGACGTAGCTGTTCCACCACGCGCGGTCGAACACCGGGCGCTCGACGACGTCGTGGTAGAGCGGCCAGAGCGTCGCGTTGGAGAAACCTTCGTAGTAGTCGCGGACCTCGTCGGCGCTCAACGACACCGGATGCAGCACGAGGCCGTCGTCGTCGAACTCGTCGACGTCGACGTCCGGGATGCCCGGCCAGCCGACCCAGGCGCCCTTCCGCGACCGCAGGAACGGCTCCAGGGCGGAGACGAGCCCGCCCGGGCTGGCCGTCCAGCGGCGCTCACCGTCCGCCGTGCGTTCGAGGTCCACCGGAAGCCGGTTCGCCACCACGACGAAATCGGCCTGGTTCGAGTTCTCCTTCTGGTCACTCACGTCGCCTGCTCCTCGCGTCTGGGTCGCGGCCCCAGAGTGAAACCCTATCGCGTGAGCGATGAACATTCAGTGACCGCGGTGTTACTCCAAGCTTCGTTCGGTCGGTTCGAGCGGACCAGCCATGCGTGGTCCGGCGAACCGCCGCTCGAGCCGGCCCAGGCCGGTGCGCACCGGCTGGGCCAGCCATTCCCCGAGTACCACGCCCGCTGCCAGCGCAAGCCCGATTGCGACGGCCGTCATGAGCGTCGAAATGTTGCCGCTCGGCTCGACCCCGATCTGGTACAGACCACGGTAGGTGGAGAGGCCCGGAAGCAGCGGAGTGATCCCGGACACGGCTACGACCAGTGGAGTAACGCCGAGCCGCCGCGCGAGCACGCCACCGCAGAAACCGACCAGCGTCGCGGCCACCGCGGACGAACTGACGCCGTCGAGCTTGGCCAGCATGAGGGCGCCGTAGACGGCGGCGCCGATGCCCCCGGCGGCCGCCGCGACCAGCATGGCGCGCATCTTCGAGTAGCTGGCGAGCGCGAAGCAGGCGGCGGCGCCGGCCCCGCCGAGCACGACGAGCGGCAGCTGCTGCGGCGTCGACCCGGTCACCTCGGGCAGCGGGGTGCGCGGCAGGCCGAGCATGACGGCGATCCGCAGGGCGAGCACGACCCCGGCGATCAGGCCCGCCGACATCAGCGCGGTCTCCATGGTGCGGCCGGCGGCGGTGACGTTGTAGCCGGTGATGGCGTCCTGCACCGCCGAGACGGTGGACAGCCCGGACAGCAGCACGGTGACCGCGGCCGCGACGACCAGCGTCGGCTTGTCGGTGGTCAGGACGTTGCTGCTGACGATGACCATGGCCGAGAGCGTCGCGACCAGGCCCCCGACGACCTGCTGGAAGAAGAACGGCAGCCCGTAGCGGTTCACGACCCGGCCGACCCGGTCGATGACACCGCTGATGACGAAGGCGACGAGCGCGATGTCGAAGCCGCCGCCGAGCAGGATGGTGACGAAGGCGGCGACCCCGCCCCAGGACAGCGTCGCGACCCAGCGCGGGTACGGGTGCGGCGCGGAGGTGATCCGCTCCAGCTCGGTCTGCGCCTGCTCGGCCCCCATGTGCCCGCGGACGATCTTGCGGACGAGCTTTTCGGTCTCGGTGAGCCGCGTGTAGTCGAGGCTCCGGCTCCGCACGACCCGCAGCGCGGTGATCGGCGTCAGGTCGGTGCCACGGTGGCAGGTGACGGTGATCGAGGTGAAGATGACGTCGACCTCGCAGTGCGGCAGCCCGAGCGCCCCGGCGATGGCGAGGATGGTCGCGGTGACGTCGGACGCACCGGCGCCACTGGCCATCTGGACCTCACCGATCCGCAGGGAGAGGTCGAGCACGAAGTTGACGGTGGCCTCGTCGGGCAGCTGAGGCCCCATGGCCTCTTCGGCGTCAACGGCGGGAAACTCCCCGGTCGGCGCCTCGAGGACGTGCCACGGCCGCCTCTTGAGCAGGTTGGGGCGATGGACCCGGGGTCGCTGAGCGGGCGGTTCGAGCAGCGGCCATCTGGTCGCCCGCCCCCCGTTGGTGCGCTCGTTGATCTTCATGATCCATCCACCTCCTCGCTCGTCCCCGATGACCATCGACGGCTACCCACCGACCGTTGCACGGATCATGGAGTGGCCTTCACCACGTCCCTCCATAGTGGCCTGGACCAGGGGATGATGCCTCCCGAGCGGATCATGGACCGCGGCCCGATACACTGTGTGCGGCGTCCTGGCGCCAGGCCGGTATAGCTCAGCTGGTAGAGCATCTGTCTTGTAAACAGAAGGTCAGGGGTTCGAGCCCCCTTGCCGGCTCCGGAAGGTGACCTCCGATGAACCGGGGGTCACGACCGCCTCCTGTTTCCGACCCCTGAACGCAACAACAGCGGGTGTCCGAAGTGGACACCCGCTGCGTCGTGAGGTCGTCAGCCGTGCAGGGCGCTGCCTGCCTGCCAGGCCGTCCAGCTGATCGCCCAGTCGCCGTGGCCGTTGTTGATGGCCAGCTGGGGGCCGCCCGAGTTGGTGATTTCGACGACGTCGCCGACGTTGAACGTGTCGAAGAACCACTTGGCGTTCTCGGTGTTCATGTTGAGGCAGCCGTTGGAGACGTTGTCGCTGCCCTGTACGCCGACCGTCTTCAGGTTCTCGTGCAGGTACTCGCCGTCGTTGGAGATCCGGACGTTCCAGTTCTCCGGTGCCTTGTAGTAGCCGGGGTCGCCTTCGCACACGCCGTAGCTGCAGGAGTCCATGATCTTGTGGTCCTCCTTGCCGAGCACGGTGTGCGTGCCGTTGAAGGTCGGCGTCGC
This sequence comes from Amycolatopsis sp. NPDC051102, assembly GCF_040682815.1. NCBI lineage: Bacteria > Bacillati > Actinomycetota > Actinomycetes > Pseudonocardiales > Pseudonocardiaceae > Amycolatopsis > Amycolatopsis sp. NPDC051102. The sequence continues at coordinate 91,362 of NZ_JBFBBT010000025.1, read as the reverse complement.
GCCCCGCGGTGGGGTGTCGGCGGTCTTGCCCATGCTGATCGGCGCGGTCTTCACCAGCTCGCCGTTGTGGTACGCCTTGATCTGGTGCGTCTTGCCGTCCGCCTTGGCGACCCAGGAGTCGTGCACCTTGTAGGTGACCGAGACGTCCTGGCCGCCGTACACGCCGCCGCCGATCGGCGTGCCGAAGGTCGTGGTCTCGAGCTTCACGGTCGAGCCCGGCTTCCAGTAGTCCTTGGGCCGGAAGTGCACCTCGCGCTTGCCGACCCAGTACCAGCCGCCGCCCTGGGCGGGCGAGGACGTCACCTTCAGGGACTTCTCGACCGTGGCCTTGTCGGCGATGTCGTGGTCGAACTTCAGCCCGATGATCAGGCCGACCCCGAAATCGCCCGCCGCGGGCTGGAAGAGCGCCGGGGTGGCGACCCCGGACGGCTTGATCGTGTGGACTTCCCCGCGCTGCTCGGTCGGGTCGCCCGCCTGGTTCACGGCGGTGGCGACCACCTGGTAGGTGGACGCGTACCGCAGGTGGTCCTGGCTCGTCCACGTCGTCTTGTCCGGCGAGAGGTCGCCCTTGACGGCGTTGCCGGTCTGCGGGTTCGTGACCGTGACCGCCTGCAGGGTGCCCCCGGACGCCTTGACGACGATCGGGTCCTTCGGGCTCAGCTGGTCCCCGCCCTCGAAGGCCACGGTCGCGGCGGGTACGCCGGGCACCGACGAGGTGCCGCCGGTCGCACCGGCCATGCCGGCCGCCTGCGCGGTCCCGGCGGTCTCGTTCTGTCCACTGCACGCGGCCAGCAGCAGGGCCACCACGCCGAACCCGGCGATACGGATCACTCTCACGCACCCTCAGACGTCCCACGGCGCCCCAAGTTGGGTCACAATCCGATCTCTTGCCGCCGACCTGGGGCTGAGCGTCCGATCCGCGGCCCGTCCTGGCTTCCGCATAGCGGCCGGAATTGTTTCCGTAAATGCGTTGACCGCGCCCGCTCGGGTGCGTGATGATGGGGGCACACAAAACACCGGGAGTGATCATGACGCACGTGGCAACGCGAGAGGCGCGGCACACCGCCGAAGCCGTCGTGTGTGCGTCGATGGGCTGCTGCCTGCGGTGTTGGCACCTTCCTGGCTCTCCGCCATGACCTGAGCGCTGGTCACGGCACGGGAGCCGCCCTTCGGGAAACCGATTCGGGCGGCTTTCTCTTTTCGTGTGCTCGCAATTCCGTTATCGGCGTGCTTCGGAAGCGGCGTGGTCTCCAAAACCGCGGCCCGAGGGTTCGACTCCTTCCGCCGGTGCTGTTTTTCCCTGCGCTCGTCTCGGCCGCAATCAGTGCGGGCGACGCGGGTGCGCCTCCGTGGCTCAGTGGACGCCAGCAGCGGCTTCCGAAGCCGCAGGTCGCAGGTTCGACTCCTGCCGGGGGCACCAGCCGACGCGCCGAGGGGGGTGCGCCGGCTCCGGCGGCGCGTTGGTCCAGCGGTACGGATCCCCGGTTTTCACCCGGGAGACCCGGGTTCGACTCCCGGACGCGCTACCGGGGAGACGCGCCGGAGCGCGGGCGATCCTTGCACGATCGCCTCGGTGGGTTCGACACCCACGTCTTCCACCGTGGCCGATGCCGAAGGAGACGAAGCCCCGGGTTGTGACCCCGGGTCAAGCCGGTGCGAGTCCGGTCGGCCACTCACGCGCGCGGTTCGGCAGCCAGCGGGGCCTCATAAGCCTCGCCGACGTGGATCGACACCACGGCGCGCGACTGCATCACGCACGACCCGTGTCATGACGGTCATGGGGCGGCCTGCAAAGCCGCTGGTGCCGGGTTCGACTCCCGGGCGGGTCTCCGAGCAGCCAAAACTGTCGGTACCCCGGTTTAGCCTCTGGCGCAGAGGCCCGAACCGGGGAGGAAACCATGACCACCACGCACACGCTCGAAACACCCGAAGCCGACATCGTCTACGACGTCCACGGCCCGGTGCCCACCGGAAGCCCGCCGCTGCTGCTGGTCGGGCAGCCGATGACCGCCGAAGGGTTCGGCACCCTGGCGTCGCACTTCCCGGACCGCACGGTCGTCACCTACGACCCGCGCGGGCTCGGGCGCAGCGTCCGCAAAGACGGGCGCGAGGACCACGTTCCCGCCGTCCAGGCGGGTGACCTGCACGCCGTGATCCAGGCGCTCGGCGGCGGCCCGGTCGACGTGTTCGGCAGCAGCGGCGGCGCGGTCGCCGCGCTCGCCCTCGTCACCGCCCACCCCGGCGATGTCGGCACTCTCGTCGCCCACGAGCCGCCGCTCGTGCGGTCGCTGCCCGACGCCGCCGCGGCCGAGCGCGCCGGCCAAGCCGTGCGGGACGCCTACCAGGCCAAGGAGTTCGGGGCCGGGATGGCGGCGTTCTTCGCGATGGCGTCGTGGCCCGGCGAATTCACCGACGACTACTTCGCGCTGCCGCCGGCCGATCCGGCGCAGGCCGGCCTGCCCACCGAGGACGACGGCCGCCGCGACGACCCGCTGCTGACCGACCGCTCCCTGGCCGTCACCACCTACCGGCTCGACGTCGAAGCGCTCACCGCGGCGCCGACGCGCATCGTCGTCGCAGTGGGCGCGGAGTCCCGTGACGTCTTCACCGGCCGGGCCGCGATCGCGACCGCCGCGCTGCTCGGGCAGGAGGCGACCGTCTTCCCGAGCCACCACGGCGGTTTCCTCGGCGGCGAGCACGGTTACGCCGGTCAGCCCGAAGCCTTCGCCCGGAAGCTGCGGGAGGTCCTCGAGAGCTGAACCAACACCTTCCCGACGACCGGCGGACTCAATCAAACATCTGGTTGACAGAGTTGTCCGTCTGTTTGACCATGGCTGGGTCACGGTCACTGCGGGGAGGAGAACGTCGTGGGCAGACACGCGCTCAGGTGGTGGGCACTGGCGGTCACGGTGCTCGCCGTGCTGGTGGACATGATCGACAACCAGATCGTGGCGGTGGCCCTGCCGACGATCCGGCGGCAGCTCGGCGCCGGCGACGCCGCGCTGCAGTGGATTTCGGCGGGCTACGCGCTGGGGTTCGCGCTCACCTTGATCACCGGGGGACGGCTGGGCGACCGCCACGGGACGAAGAAGCTGTTCGTCGCGGGCATGCTCGTGTTCACCGGCGCCTCGCTGGCGGCCGGCCTGGCCGGGCACGTCGGCGTGCTGATCGCCGCGCGTGTCGTGCAGGGCGTCGGATCCGGGCTGATGGTGCCGCAGGTCCTGTCGTTCATCCACGCGGAGTTCGACGAGCGGGAGCGGCCGAAGGCGATGACCTGGTACGCGGGCGCGTTCCCGGTCGGCGGCCTCGCCGGGCCGCTGCTGGGTGGCGCGCTGACCGAGGCCGACCTGTTCGGCACCGGCTGGCGGGCGATCTTCCTGGTCAACGTGCCCATCGGGGTGCTCGCGCTGGCCGGCGCCTTCGCCACCATGCCGGGGCGGGCGGGGTTCGCCCGGCGCCGCACGGACCCGGCCGGGCTCGGGCTGCTGACCGCCGGGTTGTTCGCGGTGTTCTACCCGCTGGTGCAGGGCCGCGAGCTGGGCTGGCCGGTGTGGTCGATCGTGCTGGTGGCCGCCGCCGTCCCGCTGTTCGCGGTGTTCGCGTGGCACCAGCGGCGGGAGTTCCGCCGCGGCGGTGAACCGCTGGTCCCGCCGGACCTGCTGCGGCAGCTCGCCGGCAGCCAGGCGGTGCTGCTGTGCGTCGGCACCGGCCTCGGCGTGTTCTTCGTCCTGACCCTGCACCTGCAGCTCGGGCTCGGGTTTTCGCCGTGGGAGGCGGCGTTGACGTTCGCGCCGTCGACGCTCGGCATCGTCGCGGGCAACGTCCTGGGCATGCGCCTCGCCCCGAAGCTCGGCCGGGCGTTCGTCGCCGGGGCCGTCGCGGTGTTGCTGGCCGGCCTGGTGACGGTCGCGGTTCTGGTGGTGTGGCTGGGTTCCGCCCTGACCGGGTGGGCGTTGCTGGTGCCGGTGATCGCCGTCGGGCTCGGGCTGGGCGCGGTGCTGAACGCGTTGTTCGGCGCGGCGATGGCGGGGGTCCGGCCGGAACGGGCCGGGGCGGCGTCCGGCGTCGTGAACACCACCGTCCAGCTCGGCACGGCGACCGGGATCGCCCTGTCGGGCACGGTTTTCTTCGCCCGGCTGGGCAGTGGTTCGGCAGCCGCGACGGCGAGCGCGCTGGCCGTCAGCGCCGGCGTGCTCCTGCTCGCACTCGCGCTGACGGCGGCCCTGCCCGTCGGTCAACCTTCTGTTCCGCAGAGTCAAGCGGTTGGTTGACGTATAGTCGCCGCGTGACCGCGTCGAAGCCCCGCCGTTCGCCGAAGCCCCAAGAGCGGCAACGGGATCCGGAGCGCACCCGCCGGCTGATCCTGGAGGCGGCGGGCGCGGAGTTCGCGGCGAACGGGTACGCCGGGGCGCGGATCGCGGCGATCGCGGCGCGGGCCGGGGTCAACCAGCAGCTGATCTCGTACTACTTCGACGGCAAGGAAGGCCTGTACCGGGCGATGTCGGAAGGCTGGGGTGAGCGGCAGAGCGAGCTGCTGGCCCCCGGCCTGCCGCTGTCCGAGCAGGTGCGGCGGTTCGCCATGGAGGCCCTGGCCAGCCGCGACGGCGTCCGGCTGCTGGCCTGGTCGGGCCTGGAGTACGACGGCCCGGACAGCGATCCCGACCACGGGCCCCGCGCCCAGCGACTGGCCGGGACGGTGGACCAGATCGCGGCGCTGAAAGCCGAGGGCCGGCTGCCGGAGTGGGTCGACCCGGCGTGCCTGACGGTGTTGCTGATGGCGGCGGCGATGGCCCCGGTGACGCTGCCGCACGTGGTGGACGGGCTGACCGGCGCGGACTCGCCCGATTTCGTCCGGCGGTACGCCGACCAGCTGGCCAGGCTGGTCGAGCACCTGGGGCCGGACAAGACCTGACGGCCGGGTGCGCGCTCAGTGCGTGACGGATTCCGAAGTGGACGCCGCCGCCGGGCCGGCGCCGGGCGTGGTGGCCGACTCGGACGGCCCGGCGAGGGCCAGCCCGGTGACCAGCGCGAGCGCGACGATGAACAGGGCCGTGCGGACGAGAGCGGAAACGGAACAGACGACCATCATGGCAGGCTCCTGGCGATTTCCCCGGCGACCCGGGGTCGAATGGTTCCGCGGTGTTTCGCGGAATTGCGGTCTGCCTCAATGATGTGCCGGGCAACAGCGCGCCACAAGGCGTTTCCCGTTGCCGGAAACGGCTGCGCACCAGGAAACCCGGGAAACCCCGGCGGGCCGCCGGGGTTTCCGGTCTTCGGAACTCGGTGCGTTGTCATGACGGCGACCTCACCACGGTTTCGGCTTCTGCGGCGTTGATCGCCGCGACGGCGCCCTTCGCTACCGCCGTGCGGGCCGTGGCCGGTAAGTGTCCTGTTTTTGGCCCGTTTCCGCAGATCGCTACGCGAAGGACGGCCGGTTCCGGTATTCGGCCTCGCCGAGGACGGCGGGGTTGAGCGTGACCCGGTACTCGGCCGCCTCCGCCCACCAGCGCTCCGCCTCCGCCCGGTCGCCGCGCCCGGCCGCCGTGTTGCCCAGGCCCGTCAGCGCCCGCGCCCGCTCGTACTCGCTGCCCGCGTCGTCGGCCACCTCGGCCGCGCGGTGGTAGCAGCGCTCGGCGTCGGCCCACTCGCCGGCGCGGAAGTGCACCCAGGCCTCGCAGTTGCCCGACATCGCCCGGTCCACCGGCAGCCGGCTCAGCTCGGTCGCCTCCCGGGCGGCGGCCAGTGCCTCGGGGAAGCGGCCGAGTGACGCCGACGCGAGCGCGATCCCGCGCAGCGCGATCATCGCGTTGCGGGTGCGGCCGGTCCGGCGGTAGACGGCCAGCACCGTCGTCAGGTCGGCCAGGGCCGCTTCGGCCTCGCCGCGGTACAGGCGCGCCCACGCCAGGCTCGACAGCGCGTCGATCGCGCCGCGGTCGTCGTCGGCCAGCGCGAACTGCTCCTGGGCCTGCTGGTGGAAGACGACGGCTTCGGCGACGCGGCCCGACTCCAGGTACGCCATGCCGAGGTTGTTGAGGATCATGCCGGTCGCGCTCGGCCGGCCGGCCGAGCGCGCCGCGTCGAGCGCGCGCTCGTGCGTGCGGATCCACGGCTCGAACAGCTTCTCGCGGAAGAAGAACGCGCGGAGGACGAACGCCAGCTGCCAGCAGCGGTCGTGCAGCTGGTGCCGGGCCGCGGTGTCGACGACGTCGGCGAGCGCCGGCCACTGCGCGCCGAGCCAGGCGAGTGCCTCGGCCGCGTCCGAAAACGGCAGGCCGGCGGGGACGGACAGGCCGGTCGCCGGGCGGAACCGGTCGGGTTCGGCGAGTTCGTCGGCCGCCAGCGTGGTCGCGACGAAGTGGTCGACGAGCCGGCGTACGGCTGCTTCCTGGTCAGCCGGCTCGATCTGCGGGAGGGCGTGCTTCGCCGCGAAGGTGCGCATCAGGTCGTGGAGCTCGACGTACCCGCGTTCGTCGCGGACGACCAGGTGCGCGTCGTGCAGCCGGTCCACCAGCCGGTCCGTTTCGCCGGGGGCGAGGCCGGCGAGCGCCTCGACCGCGCCGGTTTCCGCGGCGGCCGCGGGGTGGAGGGCGAGCAGGCCCAGCAGCCGCCGCTGGCCGGGTGGCAGGGCTTCGTAGGAGACGGCGAACGCGGTCGCGATGCTCCGCTCGCCGTCTTCCAGGGCGCCGAGGCGGGTCGTTTCGTCGGCCAGCCGGTCGCGCAGTTTCGCCGCGGTCCAGCCGCCGGCGATGAACCGGGCGGCCACGATGCGCACGGCGAGGGGCAGCTGCCCGCAAAACCGGACGATCTCGGTCGCCACCGCTTCGTCGGCCGGGGCGTGGTTCCCGGCGACGGACCGGAGCAGGTGCACGGCGTCGGCGAGCGGCAGGACCCCGACCGGGAAGTGCCAGGCGTCGTCGAGCGCGGGCAGCCGGCCCCGGCTGGTCACCAGGATCCGGGACGGCGTCTCGCCGCCGGTGATGGCACGGACCTGTTCGGCGGACCGGACGTTGTCGAGGACGAGGATCATCCGCCGCCCGCGCAGCTGGTCCCGGGCCAGGTTGGCCAGGCCGTCCTCGTCGGCGGGGAGCTGGTCGGCGGGGACGTCCAGCAGCCGCAGCAGCCGTTGCAGGGCTTCGCCGGGCGAAAGCTCGGCGGCGCCGGGGGTGTGGCCCCGGAGGTCGAAGAACAGGCAGCCGTCGGGGAACGAGCCCGCGACCTGCCGGGCGGCGGCGACGGCCAGCGCCGTCTTGCCGGCTCCCGCCATCCCGTGCACCACGCCGACGCGGGCGTCGTCCGAGCCGAGCAGCAGTCCGGAAAGCGCTTCGAGTTCGGTCTCGCGGCCGACGAAGTACCGGCCGGTGTCCGGCAGCCCGGCGAGGCCGCCGGCGCTCCGGCGCGCGGGCAACGTGGCCTCCGCGACCAGGGCGAGCAGTTCTCCGCCGGCGTTCAGCGCCTGGTCGCAGGCCTTGGCGAGGTCCCGGTTCACCCGGACCTTGCCGTTCTCGACCTTGCTCAGGTAGCCCTTAGTGAAATGGACGGACGCGGCGAGGCCCGTCAGTGACATGCCGGCCGACGCTCGGCGACGCTTCAATTCCGCTCCAAAGTCCGGCATGGCTCGAATCATCCTGTATCCGATGAGCGGTGGGAAGGTCGGCCGGCGGCCCGGGCCCGCCGGCCTGCTCCTGGTCAGCCCAGCAGGGAGACGAGCTGGCCGAGCACGATGATGAGGTGCGTGTGCATCTGCGGTGTCCTTTCCCGATCGCCCCCGCCGCCGTTTCGGTGCGGCGGGTTTCCTTGGTTGCCGAAGGATTTCGACGACGCAAGCGTGACCCGGCGATTTCCGCGATGACAGACGTTTCCTGTTGCGGCTCAAGAAGAATCGAGGACACCCGCGCGTGCCTGCACTGTTTCCGGAAACCGGAAACAGCGGGAAACAGGTGACAGCGTCGTGGGTGGCCGGCGACGCGCGGGTAGACTTTGCCGGCGACGACCAGGACGGAGGTGGGCGGCTTGGCTCAGGAGGCGGCCGACGCCAAGATCAACGCTCTCTCAGCGGAGTTGAAACTGCTTCGCAAGGGGCTCGGTATCCAAGCGAAGAACCTGCCCGCAATCGCCGGTGAACGGCTGCGCGAAGTGTGTGGTGTTCACGAAGAGGACAACGCCGGAACAGTTCGCGGCAAGGTCGTCGACACGCTTCGCCGGCTGATCGAAAAACTGCCCGGATCGCAGCGGGAAACGGCGCGGATCGTGCTGGGTTTCGGCACCGGCCCGGACGAGCGCTACACCCAGCGCCTGCAGCTGCTGGGCACGGGAGCCGACCGCAACGTGCGCACGATGCAGCGGCGCGCCGACGACGTGATCTACCTGCTCGCCGAGGCCGCGTACGGGGCGCCGTCGCCGTTCGGGGGTGTTTCGGCGATCAGCCAGGACGGGCCGTGGCACACGTCCGGCTTGGCGGTCAACCTGACCCTGACCGGCTCCGCCGCCGAGGTGTTCGAGACGCGCCGGGTGGTCAGCCACGTCGCGGGGCTCGCCGAGATCGAGCACGCGATCTCCCTCGCCCGGCCGGCCAGCACGACGAGCCCGCCGGACCTGTCGGGGCTCGGCATCGACGTTCTCGCCGGTGGCGAGGTGCATTCGGTGCGGCTGGTCAGCTCCACCCGGGTCGCGTTCAGCCTGCGGCCGCCGCAGCCGCTGGACGCCGGTGATCAGCACGAGTTCTTCTTCCGGATCCGGCTGGCGGAGTTGCCGGCGCCGTTCTACTGCTGCACGCCGGAATTCCTGTGCGAGAGCTTCGAGCTCAACGTCCGGTTCGACCGGCGCGAGCCGCCGCAGCGCGTCTGGCGCATCGACGGCGACCTCTCGAAGGACGCCCAGGACCCGCTGCCCGCGCGCAAACCGCTGTTCCTCGACAACGCGGGTGAGGTGCACACCAGCTTCCGCGACCTGCGGCCCGCGCGGTCGTACGGCGTGGGCTGGCAGCCCACCCCCTGAACTGCCAGCCCGTGTCACGCCCTCACGCACGGGCGCGCGCCGGCTGTGCGGTGTGCGCGCCATGCTCCTCCTCGTCGTGACCGCCTGCTTCCAGAATGCCGCATCCGGGGGCAATTGCACCGCGACGAAAACCGGACAGAAACCTGACACCACGCGCGGCCGCCGGACCGGCTGATCAGCGCCGTCCGTGCCATCATCGGGCATGGTCACCAGCGAACCGGAGCTCAACAGCGGGATCCTGCCCGGGAACGTGCGCGCCGACGACTGGATCATGCTCGTGCTCGCCGCCGGGTCGGTCGGGTTGCTGGGGTTCATGGTGCTCAGCCCGCCGTCGCGGGACGCCGGCCTGGTGATCTTCGCCGTCGACTGCGGGATCTGCGGGGTCTTCCTCGTCGAGTTCCTCTGGCGGTGGCGGAAACGGCGGTGGGCGAAGAAGTTCCTCGTGCGCAACTGGTACGAGCTGTTCGCCATGATCCCGGTCGCGCACCCGGCGATGGTCGCGCACAAGTTCGTCACCGTCGTGCTGCTGCTCGTCCGGATCGGGCGGGCCGCGGACCGGGCCGTCGGCGAGCAGTTCACCTACCGGCTCGTCGACAAGCTTTCCGAGCCGATCGTCAAGGCGATCAAGAAGCCGATCACCGTCGCGGTGCTCGACGAGGTCGTCAAGGTGCTGGAAACGGGCAACTACCCGGAAAACCTCGCCAAGTCCCTCGGCGCGCACCGGGAAGAGCTGCGCACGATCATCGCCGAGAAGATCGCCGCGGACCCGCAGCTCGGGAAGCTCAAGCGGCTGCCGTTCCACGACGAGATCGTGCGCGCCTGCGTCGACACCTCCTTCCGCGTGCTCCTGGAAGTGCTCCTCGACCCGCGGATCGACGACTTCTTCTCGGCTGTGGTCCGCGAAAACCGCGAGCAGATCCGGCTGGCCGTGCAGCTCGGGCTCAACGAGGTCGACGACGAGGACGAGGAGAAGGAGCTGCCGGTGCGCACCCAGCGTGCGGCCGCGCACGAGTACGACCGGCTGCACCCGGGGTCACGGCCGTGAGCGGAGGTACGCGCTGAGCCGCGCGGCGGCGTCGAGCATGGCGAGACCGCGGCCGGTCAGCCTGCTCTGCCAGGTTTCGAGGGCCTGGGTGAGCGATTCGGTGCCGCCCGCGGTCCGGACCTGCTCGACCACGGTGGCGATGTGGGTGAGCGGGTAGCCGCCGCGGCGCAGGAGGTGGGTCAGCTCGGCGTCGCGGACGTCGGCCGCGCGGAACACCCGGTGGCCGGTGGCGGGGTTGCGGCCGGGGACCAGGATGCCCGCGCGTTCCCACGCGCGGACGGTGGCCGCGGTGACGCCGAGGCGGTGGGCCAGCTCGCCGACCGTCCGCTCGCCCCCGGCCGGTTCCGGCACCGCGCCGACCGGCAGGGAGCCGCTCGCCGCGCGGACCGTGTTGAGGGTTTCGCGGTCACGGGCCAGCTGGGCATGGCCGCGGTCGACGAGCGTCAGCGCACGCTCGACGTCGCCGTCGTGCACCGCGTGCATGATCCCGCCCGCCGTCGCGTGTCCGTGCGCCGAGACCAGGGCGAGGAACGCACGCAGCGCCGCCGCGTGCACTTCCGTGTAGACGCGGTAGCCGCTCGGCGTGCGCGAGGCCGGTGGGAGGAAGCCGTCACGCTCGTAGTTCCGGACCGCCTGCGTCGAGATGCCGTGTTCGCGCGCGAGATCAGCAGGTCTCAACGGAGTGTTCAAGGATACGATTCAACCACATGGACCTCACCGAGTTCACCGCCGACCTGCTCGCCCTGGGCGAGCCGACCCACTTCGAACCGGCCTGCGCGCGCCTGCGCAACGACTTCTTCGCCCGGCTCGCCGAGCACGGCTTCCGGTCGATCGCGTTGGAGACCGACCGCGTGGCCGCGCTCGACGGCGGCTTCTCGCACGGCTTGGGCGAAGTGGACGCCAACCGGCAGCTGATCGCCTGGCTGCGTGAGTACAACGAGCAGGCCGGCGAGCCGCTGGTTTTCCACGGCTTCGACGCGCCGGCCGAGATGTTCAGCGCCCCCAGCCCGCGGACCTACCTCGAACACGCCCGCGACTACCTCGGTCTCGACGTCGACATCGCGGCCTTGACCGGCGACGACGAGTGGTGGAGCCGTCAGGAGGCGATCCTCGACCCGGCTCAGTCGCCGGGCGCCACCGCGGAAGCCCGTGAGCTGCGCGTCATCGCGGACGACCTGCTCGTCGCCGTCCACGCCCGGGCGCCACAGCGGGACGCCGCTTGGTGGCGAGCCAAGATTCACACCCTCGCCGGACGCGGCCTGCTGCGCTACCACGCGGCCTCGGCCCAGCCCGGTGACCGCGACACGCGGATCTCGCGCCTCGCGGGCATGCGCGCGGTGCTCATGGCCGAGAACCTGCTGGACATCCACGCCGTCGAAGCACCCCGCGGCCGGACGCTGGTGTTCGCGCACAACAGCCACCTGCAACGCTCGGGGTCCGGCGCGGGCGCGATCGTCGGGGCGCTGCTCGGTGACCGGTACGCCTTCGTCGCCGGCAGCCTCGGCCACAGCGAAGCCATCGGGCTCGGCGAGCCGGAGCCGGACACCTACGAGGGCGTTCTGCAGCGGGGCACGAAGACCTGGCGGCCGGCCGGCGTCCCGGACGGGCGCAAGCGCACCGACACCAAGCCCGGACGCGGCTACTTCGGCCTCGACGCCGACGTGCTCGACGGCGCCGCCGCGGTGTGGCACGTCGCCTGACCCCCGGGCTCGCAGCCGGCCGAAATCCGGTGGTGTCCATGCGGGATTGTGCTTAGCTGTAAATGACACAGGGTTCACATGGGGGGTTCCGATGAGAGTTCGTCATGGGGTCACCGCACTTCTGGCCGTGGTGGCGTTAGGCGCCGTACCGGCCCAGGCGAGTGCCGCCACCTCGATCGCCGAGCCGACGGTGACGTCGGCCGAGTACCCGGACGACGGCGCCTGGCACCCCGGTGCCGGCGTGCCGGGTTCGTTCACCTTCGACGCCGGCGGCGACGACTCGGTCGTCGGGTTCTCCTGGGGCAACACCGATCCGGCCGGCACCTTCGTGGCGGCGGATCACCCCGGCGGGTCCGCGACGGTGTCCTACACGCCGCAGGCGTCCGGCCCCAACGACCTCTACGTGGCGAGCGTCGACAGCGCGGGCAACCGGTCGCCCCAGCACGTCCACCACTTCTACGTGCAGTCGACGGAGCCGCTGGTCAACGGGCCACGGGAGACCGGGGTCGGAGTTCCGGCCGAATTCCGCTTCTCGCCCCGCATGGCCGATGTCGTCTCCTACACCTACCGGATCGACAACGGGTCCGAGACCACCGTGGCCGCCGCGGCCGACGGAACCGCGACCGCGAACGTCGTCACGGCGACCCGGGGTTCCCACCGGCTCAACGTGTGGAGCACGACCAGCACCGGGTTGACTTCCGGGATCGCCGGCAACGGCTACTCGGCCAGTGACGCCCCGCTGGTGGCGAGCACCGACTACCCGGACTTCGTGAGCAGCGGCGGCCCCGGCGTCACCGGCACCTTCACCTTGACCCCGCGCACGCCGGGCGTCGTCGAGTACGTCTACTACTTCTACGAGGACTGGGACAACCCGACGGTGGTCCCGGCCGGCCCCGACGGCCGGGCGACCTTCACCTACACGCCCGCCGCGTCGGGTTACTACCCGATGCAGGTCTACAGCCGGACCGCCGACGGCACCCAGTCCGGCCTCGGCCGCGAGTACTACATCGTGGTGAAGTGACCCCGGGAAGGACGCCTTCAGCGCATCGCTGAAGGCGTCCTTCGCCGGTTAGGGGTAGCTGACCACGTTGACCGGCACCGTGCCCGAAGGCGTGACGCCGCCGGTGTCGTTGATGACGTGGGTGATCGTGCCGCGGTAGTTGAGCGACACCGTCAGCAGGCTGTGGAACCGGACGCCGCTGTTGTTCGGCACCTCGAACGCGTGGTAGCTGGACACCGCCGGGTTCGTGTCGAAGAAGCAGTAGCTCCCGAGGCCCCACGCCTCATGGGACGTCACGTTCGACGCGACCTTGTACGCGGCGTACCCGGCGACGCCCGATGGGGCGTTCCACGACGCCTGGTTCGGCACGTCGTAGGGCATCTCGTTCTGGAAGAAGATCGTCTTCCCGCCCTGGCCGTTCCAGATCACCTGGTACTTCTGGTAGTGCTCGACGAACAGGCCGGTGGCCAGCACGTTCGCGCCGTTCACCACGAGCCCGGTGTCGGCGGTGTTCGTGGTCCAGCCGACCGTGCCCGCGTTGCCGTGGTCGGCCCGCCACGCCCAGATGTGGTCGATGATCGTGTCGGCGCTGTTGACGACCAGGCTGTTCGTCGCCTTGCCGGCGAGCTCGCCGCCGATCCGGAAGAACACGTCCTGGACCGTCGTCGGGTTCGAAGCGTGCGACGCCGAGGAGCCGGACTGGCCGACGGTGAGCAGCGCCTGCGAGTTCGCCGTGCCGGCGTCGAAGAGCAGGCCCTTCAGCCGGACACCGTCCACATCGGACACCTGCATGGCGTTGACGCCGTTGTCGGGCACCAGCGTCGGGTAGCCGATGCCGAGGATGGTCGTGTTCGCACGGGTCACGTTGAGCGTCTGGTTCAGGTGGTAGATGCCCGGCGTGAAGAACAGGTTGCAGCCGGCGGCCAGCGCGTTGTTGATCGACGCGGCCGTGTCGCCGGACTTCACGACGTAGAACTGGCTCATCGGCACCGACGACCCCGGCGTGCTGCCGTTCGCCCAGCTCGGCCCGGACGCGTTCGTGCGCAGGGACGGGAGGAACACGCGGTACTTGCTGGTGCCGTCGACGTAGAGGTAGGGCACGTCACGGGAGACCGGCGTCGTGGCCAGCGTGGTCTCCGGCGGGTTCGGGAACGTGTTCGCCGGCGCACCGCTCGTGCCGGAGAAGACCATGTTCCACACGCCGCCGGCCCAGCTGCCCAGGCTCGAGTCCCGGGTGTACCACTGCTGCTGCGAAACCGACGCGGCCTGGCCGGCCACCTTCGTGTCGGCGATGTAGCCGCCGCTGGCGTAGCCGTAGCTCGCCGGGTACAGCTGCAGCCCGCCGCGGACGTCCATCCGGCGGAACGGCGCGGCCTGCGCGACCGCCCAGCGTTCCTGGCCGCCGGACGGGTTGACCGCCATGTTCTCGGCCGAGCGCCAGAAGTTCTGCAGTGCGACGCCGTTGTCGGAGGCGTTGAAGGCGTCGACCGTGACGTCGCCGTTGATCAGGACGTCGCCGGGGTTCTGGCCGAGGCCGGCCACCGAGGTGTAGAAGCCGACGTTGTCGTGCACGTTGTTGTAGGTGCCCGGCTTGAAGAGGTGTGCGACGCGCCGCTCGGCGAACTGCGCGGTGAGCGTGTCCTTCTGGTTGTTGAAGTCCGTGTCGAGCTGGGCCTGGATGGACGCCGCCGACATGCTCGGGTCGAAGATCCGCACGTTGGACCCGAAGTTCGGGGTGTCGGACTGCGTCGGGCAGCCCGCCTGGGTGCCGATCGTGTAGGTCGCGCTCGACACCGGCGACGTCGTCGACCCGGACTTCAGCGCGATCGCGTTGACCGTGCGGGAGTTCGGGACGCTGATCGGTCCGCTGTAGAGGGCCGAAGACGCGGTGGGCGTCGAACCGTCCACTGTGTACTGGATGGTCGCGCCCGCGGTGGCGCTGCTGATGGTCACCGTCTGCGCGCTCGAGTAGGTGCCGCCGGGCGGGCTGAACGTCGGCGCGGCCACCGTCGTCGTGCCGCCGCCACCCACGGTGTAGCTGAAGTGCGGGGTGTCGTACTGCGGGCCGCTCTTCTCGTAGGTGAACCAGTAGTCGAGGACGTTGCCGGTGCTCAGGCCGCCGACGGTCGTCTGCCACGTGCCGGAGCCGTTGGTCATCCGGACGTTCTGCTGGCCGAGACCGGGGACGCCGGTGTAGTGCGCGTCCACGTACAGAGCAGGGGTTGTGGGGGTGAAGTTGAGCTGCACCTGCGTCGAGCTGAGCTGCGTGACGCTCTGGGTGTAGTCGTCCGCGGCGAGCGCGGCGGGGGCGGTCAGCCCGGCCGCCGCCAGTAGTGTCGAGGCGACGAGCGCGAGCCCCGGGCCGCGTCGTCGTAGCTTGTCCAAGGTCCGGTTCACGCCGTGACACCTCCGCCGTTGGGGATCCACGAGGTATTTGTTGCCAGTCGCAACAAAGTAGCTCCCAGTCAGCGGTGCTTCGATCACGGTTGAATAACACTTGTCTGGACCAATGCGCGAACGGGTGAAGCGGTTCGTCACTCTTCGTCGCTTTGAGCCCACGCTGGGCGATTGACTGAACCGAGAAACCTTCTTCCGTCGGGTGACCTCGACCGGGTGACATGCGACGATCCGTCGCCACACCTCGTCCCCTACCGAGGAGTAGGCCATGGCGTCTCCACGGTTGTTCCGGTCCCTCGTCGTCCTCTCCCTGCTCGCGGCCCCGCTCGCGGTGGCCACCTCGACCGCCGAAGCCGCGCCGCTGCAGAGCGGCGGTGTCGTCAGCTTCGGCTGCGCGACCTCCGGCAAGCTGCACTGCCTCGGGAAAGCGGTCCGGTCGCCGAACGGCAACGGCCCGCTGGTCGTCTCGACCCCGGTCGGTTACGGCCCGGCCGAGATCCAGGCCGCCTACAACCTCGGCGGGCTGCACGCGAACGGCCGCACAGTGGCCATTGTGGACGCTCAGGACGCGCCGACCGCGGAGGCCGACCTGGCGAAGTTCCGCTCCGCGCGCGGGCTTTCCCCGTGCACGACGGCCAACGGCTGCTTCAAGAAGGTCAACCAGAACGGCGCGGCGAGCCCGCTCCCGGCCCCCGACTACGGCTGGGCCGAGGAAATCAGCCTCGACCTCGACGCGGTGTCGGCGACCTGCCCGGACTGCCACATCCTGTTGGTGGAGGCCAATTCCCCGGACACCGACCCGCTGATGACGGCGGTCGACACGGCCGCGGCGACGCCGGGCGTGGTGGCCATCTCCAACAGCTACGGCGGCGCCGAGGACTCGACGATCCTGGCCGCGGACGCGCACCTGAACCACCCGGGCATCGCGGTCACGGCGTCCTCGGGTGACTCGGGCTACGGCGTCAGCTGGCCGGCGTCCTCCCCGTACGTCACCGCGGTCGGCGGCACGACGCTGAAGAAGGCCGCGACCACCACGCGCGGCTGGACCGAAACGGCGTGGAGCGGCAGCGGCAGCGGGTGTTCGACCCTGGAGCCGAAGCCGTCCTGGCAGCACGACACCGGGTGTGCGAAGCGGACGGTCGCGGACGTCTCGGCGGTCGCCGACCCGGCCACCGGGCTCGGGGTGTACGACACGTACAACAGCTGCGGCACGTCGTCGTGGTGCGACTTCCTGCTGTCGCTGGGCTTGGCCCAGGGCGCGGACGGCTGGGTGCAGGTCGGCGGCACGAGCCTGTCCTCGCCGGTGATCGCGAGCGTGTACGCACTGGCGGGCAACTCGGTGACGTCCGGCTCGTACCCGTACGCGCACACCAGCGGCCTGTACGACGTGACGTCGGGCTCGAACGGCAGCTGCGGCGGGAGCTACCTCTGCACCGCGGGCGCCGGGTACGACGGGCCGACCGGGCTGGGCACGCCGAACGGGACCTCAGGGTTCTGAGCGCCGGATCGGCTCGCCGATCGCCGCGGTGAGCTGCGCGTCGATCCGCGTGCGCAGGTCGCCGAAGACGCAGACCGTCTCCTCCCAGGGGTGGCCGAAGGTGCCCAGGCGGAGGTCGCCGGTCAGGTAGAGGCAGTAGTCGCCGTCCGGGAAGACGGCGCCGGGCCGGGGTGGCCCGGCGCCGCCGACCCGGGCGGGGTCGAAGCGGTAGCCGACGTGCTGCCAGTCGAGCCAGTACAGCTCCTCGCCGGGCGACGCGGACGTGCGGAATCCCTCGTGAACGATGTCTTCCAGAGCGTCCAGCTGCGGGTCGCCGAGGTCGCCGATGTGCCAGGTCGCGGAGCCTGCGGGTTCGGTGATGCCCGGGAACTCGTGCATGTCGGGCCGGAAGGCGAATTCCTCGTGGAAGCGCGTCCAGATTTCGTCGTGGTCCGGCTGTCTCGACAGCAACCGGATCGGCCGGGTTCGTGCCGGCGCGCCGGGTGACGGCCGACGGTAGCGGGTGACCGTCGTGATCGCCCGCATCCCGGCCGCTTCGAACGCTTCGCGCAGCTCGCCGCCGGCTTCGGCGAGGAAGTACCGCACATCGGGGTGCCGCAACCAGGCCGGCCGTTCCGGGCTGCGCCAGTCGCGAGTGGCCAGCGCGGCGGCGAAGCCGGGGTCGGTGACGCCACCCAGGACCAGGAACTCACCGGCCGCCTCGACCCACGCCGCGCGGCCGGCGTCGTCGAGCACGACCTCGGCCGACCGGTCGCTCGGGCGCACGTCGGCGGCGAACTCGGAGTACGGACGGCGGTGCGGGCCGGACGCTTCGGCCACGGCCGCGATCCGCTCGTGCTCCGCCCACTCGTGGACGCCGCGCAGCTTCGGGTGGTCCGTCCCGATCGGACAGACGAGCACCGCCCGCTCCGGCTCGGCCGCGAAGCCCGCGGCGCGCAAGCGCTCGGCGAGGCCGGTGTCGTAGCCGTACACCGGCCACACCACCGGCTCGTTCCGGCGCGCGAACGCCTCGACCTGGCGGGCGACCAGCGCGTCAAGACCGGCCTCGGACAGCGGCCCGTGGTTCACCTCGCCGTGTGTGCCGTAGTGGGTCCGGACGATCGGCTCGTCCCGCTCGACCACCGCGCCGACCGGCGGCAGGTCGGGTACCCGGCCGCGCAGGCGGTTCAATGCCTCCTCCATGCCGCCGATTCTCCCCGGTCGGGTGACGTTCCCGCAGTGCGTTTTCGCTGGTCCCCGCGCGGGGTAACGATGTCCTCATGCTGGACACCGAAGTCCTCTCGCGGATGCCGCCCCGGGCGCTGGACGTCGTCACGCCGCTCGGGGACGTCCGGTTCGCCGTGCGCGCCGGTGGCTGGGACGTGCCCGCGCGGCCCGAGCTCACCTGGCGCCTCGATTCCGGCGCGTGGCTGTGCCGGTGGCGGCACCGGTCCGTGCGGCTCGACGTCGTGGCCGGGCCGACCGCGTCCGGGCTGCCCGGCGTCACCCGGGAGGTCACCGTCTTCCGGGTGCTGGCCCGGGAGGACGTCGGCGAGTTCGTCGTCCGGGCCGAGCTGGCCGGGGCGCCGCACGAGGACCGCAGCTGGGAAAGCGCCTTCACGGCCGAGCTGGCCGGCACCGCCGTGAGCGTCGGCGGTCCCAGTGCCGACCGGCTGCGGCGGTGTTCGCGGGCCGGGCAGCACGTGCCGCCGTACTGGTCGCGGCTGGTCGGCGGGGACGCCGTCGAGCGGACCGGGGGCCGGCTCACCTGGCGGCTGCCGCGCGTCGACCGCGGTGACTACGCCGAGCTGTGGGTGTCCGTCGCGTGGTGCGCGGCGGGCGGGGACCCGGGCCGCGCCGTCGACATCGACGCGGCCCGGGTGCTGCGGGAGCTAACCCAGTGAAATCCGGTCCAGATCCGGAGCGCCCGCCCGGTCGTTGCCGATCCGGATCGTATTGGCGCCCGCGGTCAGCGTCACCGGGACCGAAGTGGTGTACGGCGTGCTGTTCCCGGCGCCGCTGACCTTCACCTCCGCCGGTGCGCCGCCGTTGACGGACACGAAGTACGACCGGTCGCCGTTGACGGTGAAGTCCAGGTACAGCGTGTACTGCCCGGCTGCGGCCACCGTCACGCCGGGGAACGTCACCGCCGAGCCCGGGCTGCCGCCGATGTTGCGGACCTTCTGCCCGCCCGAGCACGGCGAGCAGTTCGTGACGCCGGCGTCGCCGATGTCGTTCGCCGAGTCCTCCGCTTCACGCATGAACACCCGGTCCGCCGGCCGCGGCTTCACCTGCACCGGCTTGCTGACGGACTTCGCGCGGCCGAGCGTGGTGAACGACGCCGTCACCGGGATGCTCACGTCCTGGGCCGCCGGGGCGGTGACCGTCCACGATCCACTGAGGACCTGACCGAGCCGCAGGTTCGCCGCCGTCACGGGGGCACCCTGGACCGTCCAGCCCGCCGGGACGACCGGCGCCAGCGACACCTGGCCGATGGGGTCGTCGACGTCGAGCCGCAGCGACGCGGTCACCGTCAACGACTGCTGCCCCGGGGAAACCCATTGCACGCCCGCGGGTTGCACGGTCAACGTCGTCCTCGGCGTGTACGGCTCGGGTGGCAGGGGCGCCACTGCGATCCGGTCCAGGCCGGTGGTCCCGGAGACCCTGACCGTGTTGGCGCCCGCGACCAGCGGCGCCGCGATCGCCCCGGGCGCGTCGACGGTGATCGGCGCGGCGCCGTTCACGCTCACCGCGAGCGTGCCCGGGCCCGTGGTGTCCAGCTGGAGCCGTGACGGGCCGGTGGCCTGGACGTTGCGGAAGACGACGGCACCGTGGTCGAGGCCGGTGACCGCGTTCGTGCCCGAGCACGCCTCGCACCACACCGGCGACGCCTTGCCCTCGAAGCCGTTGCGCCACGACTCCGCTTCGAGCGGTACCTCGCCGCGCGGATCGGGGTAGCCGTAGGCGACGTCGATCTCGTCGAGCGCGAGCTGCCGGTAGAACGGCTTGGCCTGCGGCCCGGACCACGTGTTCAGCACCTCGAGCTTCAGGTACCGGGCGTGCACCTCGCCGACGTCGATGAACTGCACGCCGCGGTTGCTCGGCAGGGCGCCGGTGCGCACGGGCGCGCCCCAGTTCGTCCCGTCGTCGCTGGCGTAGACGCGGTAGTCCTTGATCCGCGCGGAGTCCTCGGCGCGGCCGAAGGACTCCCGCGCGGTCGTCGGCGACGACTCGCGCTCGTGCACCGCCAGGTAGGCCGTCGACCGCTTCCGGCCCAGGTCCAGCGTCACGGACACCGGGAGCTGACCGCCCGCGTCCCAGTAGTTCAGGTAGCTGCCGTCGACGAGGTTCGCCGCCGGGTGCCCGTCTGCGGAAGCCGACGCGGTCGCCTTGATCGTGCTCTTGTCGTAGAAGTACTGCTGTCCGGCGGTGTCCACTTTGAACACAGTGTCGTAGGTGTCCCAGTCCGTGATGTCCAGGATGGACAGATAACCGCCGGACTGCGCGAACCGCATCGGCTTGCCGGTGCGCAAATCGGACACGCCGGTCACGTGGTAGCCGTTGTCCCGCAGCCGGACCAGGTTCGTCGACGGCCGGGTGACGACGTGGACGTACTGGGTCTTCGCGCCGGGACGAACGGTGATCACGCCGTGGGCGCCGTCGTTCCAGAAGCCCGGCTGCATGCCGCCGTACATGTAGCCGCCGCCCTCGGTGCCGGTCAGCGACTCCTTGATCGGCTGTGTCCAGGACGCCATGAAGTTGTTGAACGCCTCCTGCTGCGGCGGGAACTTCCCGTTGAGCATGGCGGTTTCGGCCATCAGCGACTTGATCGACGAACCCGCGTTCGTGATGTACCGGCCGGTGGAGAGCCGGACGTCGACGGCTTGGTCGCCGCCGCTGTACCACCAGTCGCCGTTGGTGGGCAGCTTGTAGTCCGCTTCGGTGAGCCGCGGCATCGGCGTGTAGATCGCCTGGGGGTAGTCGTACGACGGCGTCATGCCGGTCTTCTGCTCGTTGCTGACCGTGTCCATGATCGGCGTGTCCTCGTTGTTGTTGCTCAGCAACCAGGACGGCCGCTTCTCGCGGATGTGCTCGTAGAGCCCGTGCTGCTCCCAGTACTCGTTGTCGTTGTCGATCCAGAAGCCGGCGAGGCCGGAGTAGCGGTCCATGACCTCGTCGAACAGGTCGTAGCTGAACTCGCCGAAGCCCGGGCGGGTGGTCAGGTCGACCGGGTGGCCCTTGTACGCCGAGTAGGCGGCCGAGTCGAGCGACTCGTGCCCGGTTTCGTTGTGCCACTGGGGGTCGTCGGTCATGTAGAGCAGCACGCGGACACCCTTGGCTTGGCCGGCGGCGATCAATTCGCCGAGGAAGTCGCGCTGGGTCGAGCAGCTGCCCGGGATCTTCGACGGCCACGGCCGCGCGTAGCCCAGCCGGCTGTGGAAGGTGGTGAGGACGACGTAGGACGCGCCCAGCTTCTTGGCCTCGTCGATCCAGTAGCCCGGCGTCCAGCCGCCGCCGGTGACGTCGCGCTCCCAGGCGGCGCAGTCGGTGTGCCGCGGCGCGGTGAACATGCCCCAGTGCAGGAACAGCCCGGCCGTCGAGGCCCGCAGCCAGTCCTGGCGCGGGTTGTACAGCTCGGCGCCGGCGGGGTTGACCAGGCTCGCCACCAGCGCGACGGCTGCGGCGAGGCAGGCAAGCAGTCGGATTCTCAAGGGACCTCCTCGTCCGGAGAGATCCGATGATTAAGGGGTCGTATATCGTACGTCAAGGGAAGATGCCGCTCATCGGCACACAATCGTCCGATCTGTCACAAATCCTGCCCCGCGTTCGTCATGGTGCTGACCGACCCGCGAAAGGACGGACCCGTGAACGAGGAGCTCTTGGCCCGCAGCTTCGAGACCCACCGCGGCCACCTGCGTTCGGTGGCCTACCGGATGCTCGGCTCGCTGACCGAGGCCGAGGACGCCGTCCAGGAGGCGTGGCTCAAGCTGAGCCGGAGCGACAGCGCCGCCGTCGGGAACCTCGGCGGCTGGCTGACCACGGTCGTCGGCCGTGTGTGCCTCGACATGCTGCGTTCGCGCAAGGCCCGGCGCGAGGAGCCGTGGGACACCCTGGTGCCCGATCCGATCATCAGCCGCGACGATGCCGGCCCCGAGCACGAGGCGCTGATGGCGGACTCGGTCGGCCTCGCGCTGCTGGTCGTGCTCGACACGCTCACCCCGGCCGAACGGCTGGCGTTCGTGCTGCGGGACATGTTCGCGATGCCGTTCGAGGAGATCGCGCCGATCGTCGGCCGGTCCGAGGCGGCGACCCGGCAGCTGGCCAGCCGGGCCCGGCGGCGGGTGCAGGGCGCGCCGGTCGCGCCGGACCCCGACCTCAACCGCCAGCGCGAAGTCGTCGACGCCTTCCTGGCGGCGGCGCGCGGCGGCGACTTCGACGCGCTGGTCTCGGTCCTGGACCCCGACGTCGTGCTGCGCGCCGACCGCGGACCGGCCCGGGGCGGCTCGGACGAGGTCCGCGGCGCGGCGGCGGTCGCGAACCAGGCCCTGACGTTCTCCCGGCTCGGCGCCGGCGGCGGCGTGGTCCACCGGGCCCTGGTCAACGGCGCGGCGGGCGTGGTCGCCACGCGCGAGGGCCGGCCGTTCTCGGTGCTGGGCTTCACGGTCACCGGCGGCCGGATCGTCGAGATCGACATCCTCGCCGACCCTGAGCGCCTCAGCCGGCTGGATCTGGCCGTCCTCGACTGAAGCCTCGTGAGTGGTAAGGCGAGTTCTAACTCGCCTTACCACTCACGACCGCGCCGCGCTCGTCGGTGACCAGGGCCAGGGTGCCGTCCGCGGCGAAGTGGCGGTAGCGGCGGCGGCCGTCCGGGTACTGCCACACCGCGTCCGCCACGACGATCACCAGCTCGCCGTTCTCGATCGCGTACAGCTCGTCCGGGGTCAGGACTTCGTGGATGAGCGTGCCGTTGGTGACCAGCGTGCGGACGCGGCGGCCGGCGTGGTCGTAGCCGTAGAGCGCGTTGCCCTCGTCGCCGTGCACCCCGCGCAGCCGGCCGAACGCGTCCCGGATTTCGCTGCCCGGCGGGGGCTCGTCCGGGGAGCCGGGTGTGACGTCGTGCCGCAGGCCGCCCGGGCCGGTGATCACGTGCTCCGGGAAGAAGTGCTCGCTGACGCCGTTCGCGTAGTGCACCGCGGTCCGCCGGCCGCGCAGGTCGTACTGGATGGCGTCGACGAAACCGGGCACGCTCACCAGCCGGCCGACCTCGTCGTACTGGTGGTGGACGGTCAGCCGCCCGTCGCCGGCGTCGGGGTAGGCCACTTCGGACAGCCGGCCGTCCGCGCGGCGCACGACGTCCAGCCGGTACTCGACGGCCACGTGCGCCGGCCGCCAGCGCTTCTCGGCCACCCGGCCGAGCGCGTCGTAGCCGAGCAGCGTGACGCCGGATTCGTCGGCGACGCGCACCAGCCGCCCGCAGCTGTGCGGCCCCGCCTCCGGCGGCACCGGCAGCCCGCCGTCGTGGTGGGTGAACTTCGCGACCGGGGTGCCGCGCGGGTCGTCGACCAGCACCGCGACCACCCGGTCGGCGGCGTCGTGCACGCGGTACACGGTGTGCCCGTCCACGGTCCGCGTCTCGACCTCGTTGCCGGCGGCGTCCCGCAGGTGCACGACGCCGTCCGCGTCGCGCAGCTCCCGCCCCAGGAGGTCGTGCCGGCCCTCGGGGTGGTGGGCTTCGCCGGCTTGCCCGGCGAGCGGACGGCCCAGCGCGTCGTAGCGGAACTCCTCCGCGCCGTCCGGCAGCTCGCCGTCCCGGAACCCGCGGCTGGTCCGGCACACCAGGCCGCGCGCGCAGTACTCGTGGCGCTCGTCGACGACGTCGCCGAGGAGTTCGGCGTGCCGTCGTTCCAGCAGCCGGCCGGCGCCGTCGCGGAGCTCGGCGGTGACGAGCACCTCCGCCTCGCCGGACACCGCGCGCTGCTCGGTGGTGACCCGGACCGGCCCGCGGTGGTCGTAGCGGTAGCGGACGGTCGGCAGTTCCGCCGAGTCGCCCGGCCGCACGACCGTTTCGGGACGGCCCAGCGGGTCGTGGGTCACCGTGGTCACCGCGCCCGCCGGATCGGCCACCTCGCACACCGTTGCCGTCCGGACGTCGTGGCGCGTGACCGTGGTGTTCCTGAGCGGGTCGGTGACCACCTCCGGGAAGCAGTGGTCGGCCGAATAGCGGACCTCGCGGGTGTGGCCGAGCGGGTCGGTCGTCGTGGTGCGCAGGCCGGTGACGGTGTCGAACCGCCCGTGGAACGTCGTGACCCACCAGCCCTCTTCGCCGGGACGGCGGTGGTAGCCGTGGCGCCCGAAGTCGGGCGGGACCCGGCCGTAGACGTCGGCGACGAGCGCGTCGGTGAGCACCAGCTCCTCCCGCGCGGTGCAGAAGCCGTGCGCACCGGCCGACCCGTCGGGCTCTTCGTCGTACCGGAACAGCGTGTCGGAGCGGACTTTCCCGCTGCCGTCCACCTCGCGGACCCGGGCGGGCAGCCCGGTGAACCGGTGCTCGGGGTCGCTCGCGTACGTCGTGCGCGTTTCCCGCACGACCGGCGGCCGGCCGGGCCGCTCGGTCGTCTCCACTTCGCGCGTGGGGTTCCCGGTCGCGTCGAACGCGGTTTCCTTCGTGGTGACGGAGACCGGGGTCGTCCGCCGCTCGAACTGGGTCGTCACCGAATGAGTCCACTGTGGACGGCGGATGTGCTCGACCCGGCGGTACGGCCGGTCCTCGGCGGGCGAGCCGTCGAGGCCGTAGCTCTCCTCCTTGTCCAGCAGCCCGTCGTCGCCGAACCAGCGCACGGTCCGCAGCGTCGGCGCGTACTCGTCGCCGAGCTCGTCCTGCACCACCCGGCCGAACACGGGGAACCGGCTGTCGTGGTACTCGAACTCCGTCACGCCCACGTGGCCGGTGCCCGCTTCGCGCCGGGAGATCCGCCGGACCACCGGCACCGAGGCGACGACCGCGTACTCGAGGGCGGTGTGCAGCCCGATCCCGTTGTCGATCTCGCTCAGCCGTCCGGCGCGGGGAACGTCTTCGAACGAGTGGTACGGCACGGCGTCGAGCAGCGACACCCCGCCGCCGGCCTGCGCCCGCGCGGCCAGCTGCACCCGCCGCGGCGGCGGGAACTCGACGGTGGCGTAGGCCAGGCGCAGCACCGGCGCGGCGGTTTCGGCGCCCTGGGTGTCGAACCCGCTGAGCGCCACCGACGTCAGCATGGACGCGCCGGTGACGTCGTCGGCGTCGTAACCGAGGGTCCACCGCCGCACGAGCGGCCGCGTGCCGGCGGGCACCCGCAGGTCGATCCGCGCGCACCGCAGCGCCGTCGTGACGAGGGTGCCGCCGCGGCCCCAGCGCAGCACGTCCGGGCGCGGCTCGTACGTGAACTCCACTTCGTAGGGGCCGTAGGAGATCCGCGTGAGGTACGCCTGGCCGCTGTGGTGCGCCCAGCCGAACTTCACGGTCGCGCCGAACGGGTCTTCGGTCCGGTCGAGGTACCAGGCCGAGCCGTCGGCGGGGGTGAGGAAGTGCCGGAGCCCGGACCGGGTGGTCAGCAGGAAGCCGTCGCCGCGGCGGACGAGCCGGTCCGCCGTGCGGGACCGCGCCTGCCCGTCGGACACCCCGACGTGCGGCAGCGGGACCGCGAAGCCACCGCCGAACGGGCCGTTCGGCGCGCCGGTCGTGTAGCGCAGCGCGAGCGCCGGCGCGATGCCGCCGGGTCCGGGCGGCAGGTCGAGTGGCACCGTGAAGCGGCCGCCGCCGGTCGCCGGGTCCGGCGTGAAGGCGGCGTCCTGCGTGCTCGACCGGAGCACAAGCATGTGATCTCCCCGCGTGGATTCGTGACGTCCGGAGGGCCAAGTGGGTGAGCCGGGGGCGCCAGATACGTCGTCACCCGTTTGCCGTGGGCGTTACTCATTCGTGATGTCGGTGTCGTATCCCGGTGGCGGCCCACGGGTCTTTCCCGGGTGCCGGCGGTGATCAATGGCGGGGGCAAAGGCAGCAGGAGGGTGGACCCGATGGTCGTCAAGTTCGTACGGGACGAGACCGCGGAAACAGCGGCGGAGGACGCGAGCACGCTCAACGAGCTCCCGACCCCGCCGAAGCAGTTGCTCGACCGGCACGGCGCCCGCGTGCTGGACCCGGCGACGGCCGTCGTCGCGGCCGGGCAGCCGGCCCCGCGCACGACGGTGTACCGGCCGGGCGTGTTCCTCCTGCCCCAGCGGTACCTGCGCGACCCGGAGACGCTCTCGGCGATCAACCGCGTGCTCGCCCGCATCGGCCTCTACGCCGCCCCGGCCGGCGGCGACAGCAAGGAGCTCGCCCGCTCGCGGCAGCTCGACGACCTGCCTGTCCGCGCAACGCTGCACGTGCGCGAAGACGCCGACCCCGTCGTCGTCGACTGCTGGAAGGCGCTGCAGCTGCTGCGGTCCGCCGCCTCGGGGGAAAAGCCGGAACTGGACCCGGAGATCGTCCGGGAGATGTCGGCCGAGCACCTGCTGTTCACGACGCCCGTGTTCGGCGGGGTGCCGTGGGAGACCAGCGGCCTCGGCGGCACACCCTGGGAGACCAGCGGGTTCGGCGCGGGCAGCTCGTACGGGCGCACCCACGGCGCCAACCGGATCCCGGTGACGCTGTCCGCGGCCCCGCCGTACCGCAGCGAGAAGCCCGCCCACCGGCGGCCGGTGATCGCCGTGCTCGACACCGGCATCGGCCCGCACCCCTGGTTCGGCATGACCGACCGCTCCGGCCCGCCGCCGGCCGGCTCGGGGCTCGCCGTCGCCCCGGACATCCAGGCCGCGATCCTGCAGGCCGAGCTCGCCGTCGGCAGCACCCTGCCCACCCAGCTGCTGAACGGCTACTGGGACGCGCCGTCGACCGGCCAGCCGCTGATCGGCGACGTCGACACCGACACCGGGCACGGCACGTTCATCGCCGGCATCATCCGGCAGGCCTGCCCGGAGGCCGACACCCTGGCGATCCGCGTCGTGCACAGCGACGGCGTCGCGTACGAGGCCGACGTGCTGCTCGCGCTGCACCTGCTCGCCGACCGCGTCCGCACCGCGCAGGCGGACAACCGCCCGCAGGACCTGGTGGACATCGTCTCCATCTCGATGGGCTACTACGTCGAGGACCCGGCGGACGTCGCCTTCACCGGCCAGTTCGGTTCGGTGATCGCCGAACTGCTCGGCCTCGGCGTGCTCGTCGTCGCGGCCGCGGGCAACGACGCCACCACCCGCCGGTTCTACCCGGCGGCCTTCGCCGACCAGCCGCTCGGGCCCGGCTGCGGCCCGCAGGTGATCAGCGTCGGCGCGCTGAACCCCGACGTCGCCGCGAGCAAGGCGCTGTTCTCCAACGAGGGCCCGTGGGTGCGCTGCTGGGCGACCGGCGCCGGCGTCGTCAGCACGTACCCGACCGACGTCCGCGGCAGCGCGGCCGCCGACCACGAGGTGCCGGGCTTCGGCCGCAACTCCTTCGACCCGGACGACTACAGCGCCGGCTTCGCGGTCTGGGACGGGACGTCGTTCGCCGCGCCGCTCGCCGCCGCCGAGCTCGGCAAGGCCCTGCTGCAGTCGGGGGACCTCGCCACGGCCGACCGCGAAACCGGCGTCAAGCGGGCGTGGGCCGCGCTGGGCTCGCTGTGAACGTGGCCAAGACCGACCACGGCCGCGTGGCGGCCCTGTTCGGCGCGGCGCGGGATGGCGACCGCGCGGCGCTGGACGAGCTGGTCGCCCTGCTCACGCCGTTGCTCTGGCAGGTGGCGCGTGACCAGGGCCTCGACGCCGACCAGGCGGGTGACGTCGTGCAGACGGCGTGGCTGCGGCTGCTCGGTTCGTTCGCGGAGATCCGCTCGCCGGTCGCGCTGACCGGCTGGCTGATCACCGTCACCAAACGGGAGGCCTGGCGCACGGGGGAACGCCGCCAGGTCGAACGGCCGCTGCCGGAGCTCCCGGAGCGGCTGTCCGAAGCGTCACCGGCACCCGAGGAGCGGGTGCTGCGCGACGACCAGCGCGCGCGGTTGTGGCGCGCGGTGGACAACCTGCCCGAACGCTGCCGCAGCCTGCTGCGGATCGTCGCGTTCGTGCACCGGCCGGACTACGCCGAAGTCGGCGCCCGGCTGGGCATGCCGAGGGGGAGTATCGGCCCGACCAGGGGACGCTGCCTCGCGCGCCTGCGCGAGCAGCTACTCGCCAACGGCGAAGGAGATTGGCTGTGATGACCGTCGAACCACCAGGCGCCGACGAGCCCTTGGACGAGCTCGACTTCCGGCTGCTGGCCGGCGTGCGCGAGCTGTGGGAAGACGCCGACCCGATGCCCGCCACGCTGGTGGACCAGATCCGGTTCGCGATCCAGCTGGAGGACGTCGACCTGGAGGTGATGCGCATCCGCGAGCAGGAGGGGCTGGCGGTCACCCGCAGCGCCGCCGAACAGGGCCGCCTCATCACGTTCGACAGCGAAAGCCTGACGATCATGGTGAACGTGAGCCCGGAGCAGGGCGGCACGATCCGCCTGGACGGCTGGCTGACACCCCCGGCCGAGCACCCGATCGAGGTCCGCACGGCGAACGGCCCCCTGACGACGACGTCGGACGAGGAGGGCCGGTTCGCGGTGAGCGGCGTACCGCACGGGATGGTGCAGGTGCTGGTCCGCACCCTCGGCCGGACGAGGACGGTGAGCACGCCGGCCATCGAACTCTGAATTCGCGGGATTCGCGTCAGCTGCCTGGTACCTCTGACTCGGAGGTACGATCCGGGGCGTCCTTCCCCGGCCGAAAGGGCAGCCCGTGGTCGCGTCCCCGAAGGTCGAAGACCGGGTCAGGGAGCTGCACCGGCGTGCGGTCGCGGCGACCAACGACGGCCAGCCCGTCGTCGGCGGGCGGCTGATCCGCTCGGCCGCGCGGCTTCTCGGCCTGCCCGCCACGGAACCTCCGCCCGAGTGGCCCGCCTGGCCGGACCTCGCGACGCGCGTCCTCGGCACGTACGCGGCCGTCGAAACCGCGCTGGGCAACAGCGCCCGCGGGCTGGCGCTGCTCGACGAGGCCGACGCGCTCGTGTCGGACGCCGGGCGCGGGATCCTGCGCCAGCAACGCGGGCTGGTGCTCATCCTGATCGGCCGGATGGACGCGGCGCTGACGTGCTTCGACGAGGCGATCCCGCTGCTGCGGCAGGCCGGCGAGCACGTCGTGCTCGCCCGGACGCTGCTCAACCGCGCGATGCTGCACCAGTACGCCGGGCGCGTCCGGCTCGCGCTCGCCGATCTCGACCAGTGCGAGCAGATCGGCGCCGGCCACTCCGGGGAGGACGGCCTGGCCCGGATCTTCGCGAAAGCAGCGCACGGCCGCGGCCAGGCGCGCGTGCTCACCGGCGACATCCCGGGCGCCCTGCGCGACTTCGACGCGGCGAGCGGGTTCTACGCCGAGCAGAGCGTCGGGATGCTGCCCGTGCTGGCCGTCGACAAGGCGCGGGCGCTGCTGGCCGCCGGGCTGCCGCACGAAGCCGCCGCCGAACTGGACGCGGCGCTGGAACAGTTCCCGCGGCTGCGGATGAACCAGGAACACGCCGAAGCCGAGCTGACGCGGGCGCTGGCCGCGCTGGCCGGCGGCGACCCGGCGGCCGCGCGGAGCTGGGCCGGCCGGGCCGAACGGCGGTTTCGCCGCCGTGGCAACGAAACCTGGGCGGCGGTTGCGCAGCTGACCGTGCTGCGCGCGGACTTCGCGGCGGGACGGCGGATCGCCCGGGTCGGCGCGGAGGCGACCGCGCTCGCCGACCGGCTCACCGGGCTGGGCCTGCGCAACGACGCGGAAATCGCGGCGCTGCTGGCCGCGCGGGCCCGGATCGCGCTGGGCGACCTGGACGGCGCCCGCGCCGGGATCGCCCCGCGCGACCGCCGGACCGCGCCGCTGGAGAACCGCCTGGTGCGGCGGCTCGCGCTGGCCGAACTCGGGGCCGCGAGCGGGCACCGGCGTGTGACGTTCGCGAACGCGCGGGCCGGGCTGGCGCAGCTGCAGCGGCACCGCAGCCGGTTCGGCAGCGTCGACCTGCAGACCGGGACGACGTCGCTGGGCAAGGAACTCGCCGCCGCGGGGCTCGCGGCCGCGCTCGCCCAGCGTTCGCCCGGGGTGGTGTTCCGCTGGCTCGACCGGTCGCGCGCCCAGGCGTTCCGGTTCCGGCCGGTGCGGCCGCCGTCCCACCCGGAGACCGTCGACGCCGTCGCCGAGCTGCGCTTCCTCTCGATGCAGATCCGCGCGGGCGAGCTGTCCGGGAAGCCGGACACCCAGGCCGCGAAGCGGTGTGCCGCGCTGGAACGGGAGATCCGCGCCAAGGGCTGGCAGGCCGAAGGCGCAGCCGCCGAGCACTCGGAAGCGAAGCTGCGCGAGGTCGGCGACGAGCTCGCGGCGACCGGCAGCGCGCTGGTGTGCTTCCTCGCCGACCGCGGGACGTTGTGCGCGCAGGTGATCGCGAACCACCGGGTGGCGCTGGTCGAACTCGGCCCGGCGTCGGCCGTCGCGGAGCCGGTCGCGCGGCTGCACAGCGACCTCGACGCGTTGTGCGGGCGCCAGCTGCCGCCGCAGCTGGACCAGGTGATCCGCCGGTCGGTGCGGACGCAGGTGACCGCGCTCGACGCGATCCTGCTGGCCCCGCTGGCTTCCCGGCTCGGCGACCTCGACGTCGTCGTCGTGCCGACCGGCGGGCTTTCGGCGATCCCGTGGGGGCTGCTGCCGACGTTGCGCGGCCGCCCGGTGACGGTCACGCCGTCGTCGTCGGCGTGGCTCGACGCGGGCCACCGGGCCGGCCGGGCGACCGGGGCGCCGCTGCTCGTGGCGGGTTCCGACCTGACCCACGCCGAGGCGGAAGTCGCCCGGCTGGCGTCGCTGTACCCGGACGCCGAGGTGCTGACCGGCCCGGACGCCACGGTCGCGGCCACGCTCAAGGCGTTCGACGGCTGCCGCCTGGCCCACTTCGCCGCGCACGGCCACCACGAGCAGGAAAACGTGCTGTTCTCGCGGCTCAACCTGGCCGACGGGCCGTTGATGGCCTACGACGTCCAGCAGCTGGCGACCGCGCCGGAGCAGGTGGTGCTGTCGTCGTGCGACGTCGGTCAGGCGGTGGTCCGCGCGGGCGACGAGGTCCTCGGCTTCACGGCGGCGCTGCTCTACGGCGGCAGCCGCACGGTGGTCTCGAGCGTGGCGCGGGTCGACGACCGGACCGCGGGCGGCGTGATGCTGGCGTTCCACAAGGCGCTGTCGGTGGGCACGCCCCCGGCGCGGGCCCTGGCGGACGCGGCCCAGTCGGAACCGCTGATGCCGTTCGTCTGCTTCGGCCGCAGCTGACACTCTTTTCGACGTCTGTCGATCTCGCGGGTTGCTTTGCGGTGATCGATCGCATCCCGGCGCATCCCCGCGGGGCAGGTGGGCATCTTTCCCGGTGAGTCCAGTCGATCACGGAACACGGGAGGATGACCATGAAGCGAACTGGCACCGCGCTGATCGCCGGGGGTCTGCTGGCCGGGGGGCTGGTCCTGGCGGGCGGGACGGCGAACGCCATGCCGAGCGATCACCCGTGCGGGGCTTCGGACGTGCGGGTGACCGTGACACCGGACCCGTCGAACGCTGCCGGGCACGAGGCTTACGTGCTCACCTACACCGCGGCGTCGCCGAACACGAACTGCAAGCTGGAGGGCACGCCGACGGCGGTGTCCTTCCTGGCCGGCGGGCAGCGGCTGCCGGTCACGGCGAGGCCGGACGGCAGCGAGGCGCTGCCGGTGAACCTGCGCGACGGCCACCCGGCGGTGTCCCGGATCGTGCAGCGCGCGGCCGCCGCGCCGGCCACGCCGGACTTCGTCACGTTCGACCTGCCGACCGGGCCGTACGGCCAGCCGGTGAGCGTCGCGTGGCCCGCGGGGGCACCGCTGAAGGGCGACACCGTCGCCGTCACGCCGGTCAGCAGCTGAACTTCGAGAGGGGAACTCACATGAAGCGCATCTTGATCGGGCTCGGCACGGTGGCGGGGGCGTTCGCGCTGGCGGCGTGCGGCACGTCCGCAGCGTCGACGCCGGCCGGGGGTGGGGCGGCCGCGGTTCCGGCCGCCGGGGCTCCCGCTGGGGGCGGCGTGGCTGTGGCTTCGGCCGCCACCCCGCGGTGCACCACGGCCGACCTGGCCGTCTCGCTGGGCAAGCCCGCGGAGAAGACCGGTGCACCGGGGCAGTTCGACGTGCCGCTGACGTACCGGAACACCTCGGACCACACGTGCGCCCTGCACGGCGTCCCGGGCGTCGACCTGGTCGGCCCGGACGACCCGACGTTCGGCCCGGTGTACCACCTGCCCCGCGTCGACAACGGGGTCAAGAACAACGAGGTGACCTCCGGGACGACGGCTTCAGCGACCATCACGGTGCTGACCCCGTCGGAAGGCGGGGCGTCCTGGACGCCGGCCAAGCTGACCACGATCCCGCCGGGCCAGACCCGGCCGCTGAGCGTCGAGTGGCCGTCCGACCTGCCGGTTCTCCGCCAGGACGCGGCGACCCACCCGGGCTCGTACGTGAACGGCATCCTGGCCGATCCGGCCTGACCCGTCACTCGATCGAGTGAAGCCCAGGGCCGCGCGTCATTCCCGGCGCAGGGTTCCCTCTTCCTCGGTGCGGCGGTAACCGGCCGGCACGCCCCCCGACTGGCCGGTTACCGCTGCGAGTTTCCTACTCACGGTGGAGCGGCACGGCGGAGTCCGTCCTTTGGGTACTGCTTCGGCTCGCGCGGAGACCGCACCTTCGAAGATCCGGGCCGGCGTGCCCGCGGCTAGCGTCGGAAGCCGTGACGGTCGAACAGTGGGAGTCGGTGCGCGCGGCCCTGCCCGAGGCCGGCGGCCGGTTCGCGGACCTGCTGACCGGTGTGCCGGACCCGCACCAGAGGTCGCTGGGCGAGTGGTCGATCGCGGAAACGGCAGCCCACGTCGGCATGATCGCCCTGATGTACACGGCGATGATCCGCGGCGACGGCGGCCCGCTCCCGCTGCCGGGCCTGGCGGACCCGATCGACGCGGTGAGCGTGGACTCGATCGCCGGGCTGAACGCGCTGGCCCTGGAGCTGTACCCGGAGCGCAACCCGCTCCGCTTGGCCGAGCGCCTGCGCGCCGACATCGCCGAGGTGCTGGTGGTGAGTGCGGACCTCGACCCGGGGAAGCCGGTGTGGTGGCTGGGCGGTTCCCGGGTCCCGGTGGCGGGCGTCCTGGCGCACCTGGTCAACGAGCTGCTGATCCACGGCCTCGACATCGCCCGGGCGGCCGGGCAGCCGTGGCGGATCCCGGCCCGCCTCGAGGCTATGTTCGTGGAGTTGTTCCTGTTCGGCATGGTTTCGGGCGGCACGGGCCACCTGCTCGACGACGCAACGCCCTCACCCCGCCGCATCGCGGTGGAGTTCCGCTCGGCGTACACGCGACCGGCGGTACTGGCCCTGCAGCACGGACAGCTGCGGTTGGAGAAGCCGGACGGAACGGCCGACGTGCGGCTGCGGTTCGACCCGGCAGTGCTGGTGCCGATGATGTTCGGCCGGATATCGAAGCTGCGGGCGGTGTTGCTCGGCGGGGTGCGGATCGGCGGCCCGCGGCCGTGGCTGCTGCCGGAGTTCCTGCGGACCGTCCGGATGCCTTAGTCCGGCACGCCTTGGTCCAGCACGTGTACGCCTTGGTTCCGCACGCCTTGGTCCAGCACGTGTACGCCTTGGTTCCGCACGCCCTGGTCCAGCACGTGCACGCCCACGCCCTGGTGCAGCACGCCGCCGGGCAGCACCCACCCTCCCGGGGGTTCCGCCCCGCGCCCAGCGTATCGGCGCCGCCCGACGAAAAGCCGCGAAAGAACCGAGACTCGGCCTCGTTGTCCACATCACGGCCAAGCTGTGGACAACCCCCTCCGGAGCACCACATTCGTTGGCCCATGGGGCTCGGCGGGCCGCGATTCCCGCAGACGGATGCCTTAGTTCAGCACGCGGAACGTCAGGTGCGTCGCGTTCGGCGTCTCGTGCACCGCCGTGCGTTCCAGCTTCACGTGCTCGCCCACCTCGGCGTCGAACAGCCGGACCCCGGCGCCGAACAACAACGGCACCACGTGCAGGCGCAGCTCGTCGACCACCCCGGCCAGCAAGAATTGCCGCAGCGTCGTGCCGCCGCCCATCAGGACGACGTTCTCCTCGCCTGCCGCGGCTTTCGCCTGCCGCAGCGCGCTTTCCACGCCGTCGGTGACGAACGTGAACGTCGTCGGGCCCTTGACCACCGGTTCGTGCGGGCGGTTCGTCACCACGAACACCGGCTTCTTGAACGTGCCGTCGTCGCCCCAGGGGTCGACGCCGACGTCGAACATCGACCGGCCGACCACGAACGCGCCCGTGCCGTCGAACAGCTGCGCCGCGAGCGCGCCGTCGGCGTCGGTGCCCTCGAACATCCACTCGTGCAGCAGGTCGCCGTCCTTGCCGAGGCGGTGCTCGGTGCTGGTGTCCGGGCCGGCCACGATGCCGTCCGCCGAAACGCTGATCTCCGCGATGACTCTCCCCATGGGCCGCCACCTTGCCACCGGATCAGGCGGAAGACCAGCCGTCGCCCCACTCGGCGTCGCGGGCCGCGCGGTACCGCGGGCCCTGCTTCTTCGAGACCGCCACGCCCGGCTTCAGCCCTTCCGAACTCGTGCACAGGTCCAGCGCCACCCACCCCTTGTGCTTCTTCGGGTGCCGGATGATCCGCGCGTCCGGCCGGTCCGGTTCGATCCGGGACGCGACGACGTAGGCGTACTTCTCGTCCTCGAACCCGAGCGTGCCCGCCTTGAGCTTCCGGTGCAGGCCCGATCGCGGGAGGCGGGCGGCGAAGTGGCACCAGTCCTCGCCCGGCACGATCGGGCACGCCGCGTCGTGCGGGCAGGGGGCGATCACGTGCAGGCCGAGGGCGATCAGCTCGGCCCGCGCCGCGCGGATCCGCTCGTAGCCCGCCGGTGTGCCCGGCTCGATCAGCGCGACCGCGCCGGCCTTCGCCGCCAGCCACCGCACGACGTCCGCGCGGCCCGCGTCCGGCAGCTCGCCGAGCACGTACGACAGCGTGACGAGGTCCGCCTCGGGGGCCGGTGCGGCCGGGTCGACGAACCCGCGTCGCCACTCCGCGTCCCGGACCGCCGCGAGACCCGCCCCCGCGGCGAGCCGCTTGCCGAGGCCGATCGCGCTGGCCACCTGCTCCAGCACGGTGCACTTCGTCAGCGACGGCCACACCCCCGCGGCGGCCCACACCGCCGCACCGGTGCCTCCGCCGACGTCTATCTGCGTACGCGGCTCGAAGCCGGGAGCGCGTGAAGCGGCTTCGGCGAGCACAGCGTGTACAGCGGCGTAGGTCGCTGGCATCCGGTAGCCCGCGTACGCGGCGACGTCGGCTTCGGAGCTCAGGATCGGCGAAGCCGCGGCGTCGCCTTGGCGGTAGCGCGCGCTGAGCCGGTCGACGGACTGCGTCAGCCGGGCCACCGGGTGCCGGGCCAGCTCGGTGTCGAGGGCGGCGGAAAGATCGTCGGGGAGAACGGCCACGGGTGTCGATTCTCCCCTGTCCGGATTGTCCACTCGGACCGGCCCTGAGCTGCTAGTTTTCCGCCCGGGAAGTTTTTCGGCGCCGGCTGTCGATCCGGCGGCCGGCCGTTCGACGCGTAGGCGAAGGCAACGAAGGGAGACCGCGATGCGGTTCATGGTGATCGTCAAGGCGAACGAGGACTTCGAGGCGGGCAAGGGCCCCAGCGCGGAGCTGCTGGAGCAGATGGGGAAGTTCAACGAAGAGATGGTCAAGGCCGGCATCCTGATCGCCGCCGAAGGCCTCACCCCGAGCTCGCAGGGCGCGCGGGTCATCTTCTCCGGCACCGAAGAGCCCAAGGTCGCCGACGGTCCGTTCGCCGAGACCAAGGAGCTCGTCGGCGGCTTCTGGATCCTCCAGTGCCGCGACCGCGAAGAGTGCATCGAGTGGATCAAGCGGATGCCCAACGAGGACGGCCACGCCGGCGAGGTCGAGATCCGGCGCGTCGCCGAGCCGGCCGACTTCGAGAACATGACGCCCGAGGTCGAAGCCCTGGAGGGCCGGCTGCGCGCGCAGAGCGCCGGGCAGGCGTGATGCGGTTCCTGGTGATGGTCAAGGCCAGCCCCGAGTCCGAGGCACCCGGCTTCCAGCCCAGCGCCGAGGATCTGGCCGAGATGACGAAGTTCAACGACCGGCTGTTCAGCGAAGGCCGGATCGTGCTCGTGGACGGGCTGACGTCGAGCGCGGAAGGCGCGCGGGTCGTCTTCGACGGCGAGGCCGAGCCGAAGGTGATCGACGGGCCCTTCGCGGAGACGAAGGAACTGGTCGCCGGGTTCTGGGTGCTGAACGGCGAGTCGCTGGAGGACGTCGTCGCGCTGATGAAACAGGCGCCCAACCCCGGGGCGAAGAGCGGCGTGCTGGAGATTCGCCCGATCAGCGAGTAGCGGGTTGCACCGCGCGGGATCACCCTGTCTGATGGCCGGGTGACGGTTGCGGACACCCGGAGAACGGTCGAAACGGTCTGGCGGATCGAGTCGCCGCGGCTCATCGCGGGCCTGGCCCGGATGGCCCGCGGTGACGTCGGTCTGGCCGAGGAACTGGCGCAGGACGCGCTGGTCGCGGCGCTGGAGCAGTGGCCGGAGTCCGGCGTGCCCCGCAACCCCGGCGCGTGGCTGATGACCATCGCCAAGCGCCGCGCGGTCGACCAGTTCCGCCGCAACGAGCGGTACGCGGAGAAGCTCGAGGAAGTCGGGCGCGACCAGCGGCTGGGCGACGGCGTCCTGCCGGACTTCGACGCCGCGCTCGACGACCACATCGAGGACGACGTCCTCCGCCTGCTGTTCGTCGCCTGCCACCCGGTGCTGAACACGCAGGCCCGGGTGGCGCTGACGCTGCGCATGCTCGGGGGCCTGACCACCGACGAGATCGCGCGCGCCTTCCTCGTCCGCGAATCGACGATCGCCCAGCGGATCGTCCGGGCGAAGAAGGCTCTCTCGGCGGCGAAGGTGCCGTTCGAGGTCCCGGAGGGCGACGAGCGCATCGCCCGGCTGTCGTCCGTGCTCGAGGTCATCTACCTGGTGTTCAACGAGGGGTATTCGGCCACCCGCGGCGACGACTGGATGCGGCCGGCGCTGTGCGAGGAGGCGATGCGGCTCGGCCGCGTGCTCGCCGGGCTGATGCCGGGCGAGTCGGAGGTCCACGGCCTGGTCGCGCTGATGGAGCTGCAGGCGTCCCGCGCGAAGGCCCGGACCGGCCCGAACGGCGAACCGGTGCTGCTGCTGGACCAGGACCGCTCCCGCTGGGACCGGTTCCTGATCCAGCACGGCCTCGCGGCGCTGACGCTGTCCGAGGAGATCGCCGAAGGCGCGTACGGCCCGTACTCCGCGCAGGCGGCGATCGCGGCTTGCCACGCGCGGGCCCGCACGGCCGAGGAGACGGACTGGGTGCGGATCGCGGCGCTGTA
Source organism: Amycolatopsis sp. NPDC051102 (assembly GCF_040682815.1). Lineage (NCBI taxonomy): Bacteria > Bacillati > Actinomycetota > Actinomycetes > Pseudonocardiales > Pseudonocardiaceae > Amycolatopsis > Amycolatopsis sp. NPDC051102. The sequence goes on along the minus strand of NZ_JBFBBT010000025.1, from coordinate 54,228 downwards.
CGAAGGTCTCGGCAAGCTGCAGCCGTCCCCGGTGATCGAGCTGAACCGCGGGGTCGCGGTGGCGATGGCGTTCGGGCCGTCGGCGGGCCTGGAAGTGGTCGACGCGGTGCGGGAAGAACCCGCGTTGAAGGACTACCACCTGCTGCCCAGCGTCCGCGGCGACCTGCTGCAGAAACTGGGCCGGCTCGAGGAGGCCGAGCAGGAGTTCCGGCGTGCGGCGGAGCTGACGGAGAACACCCGCGAGCGCGCCCTGCTCCTGGACCGCGCGACGGCGGTGAGCCGCTAGCGGTCCCGCCAGGCGAGCGGCGACAGCGTCAACGCGGCTTCGGCGATCTTCCGCGCGGTCTCCGTCTTGAGGCCCTTCTGCGCGGATTCGATCCACTCGCCGACCGGGCGTACGCCGATATCGCGGTATTCGAGCGCCTGCAGCAGCATCTCCAGCTTGTCGGCGTCCTTGGCGCACAAGGCTTCCGCCGATTCCCGCGTCTCGTATTCGTCGACGGCGTCGCGCACCAGCTCGCGTGACCGCGACGGCAGCGCGGCCGTCTGGTCGGCGGTGATCTGCCGCGGTTCCGGCTTGCGCAGGTAGTCCCCGGCCGTCAGCGGCAGGTCACCCGTGCGCGTCTCCTGCGTGTCGTGCCAGAGCGCGAGGAACGCCGCCCGCTCCGGGGCCGCGCCCTCCTCCACCGCGATCAGCGCCGCGAGCTGGGCGGCGCGCAGGCTGTGCTCGCCGACCGATTCCGGGTCGCGGACGCCCGCGTGCCACCAGCCCGACCGCCGGATCCGCTTCAGGAGCCCCAGTTCGTAGCCGAAGGACGCCAGTGACTCGCTCATGCCGCCCAGCCTAGGGCGACGGGACCATCGCCGTCAGGATCGTCGCCTGGAGCAGGGAGATCACCCCGACCACCGCGGTGAGCAGCAGCGACCACAGGAACGTCTGCCGCAGCAGCGAGCCCTCCTTGCCGCTCTGCCCGATCGCGGTCGCGCCGATCGACAGGTTCTGCGGCGAGATCATCTTGCCCATCACGCCGCCCGAGGTGTTCGTCGCGCCGGCCAGGATCGGGTTGAGGTTCAGCTGCTGCGCCGAGATCACCTGCATCGGGCCGAACAGGCTGTTCGTCGACGCGTCCGAACCGGTCAGGAACACCCCCAGCCAGCCGATGTAGGCCGAGAACAGCGGGAACACCGCGCCGGTGGTCGCCAGGGCCAGGCCCAGCGTCTGCGTCGCGCCCGAGTAGTTCATCACGAACGCGATGGCCAGGATCATGAAGATCGTCGCCAGCGCCCAGCGCATCTGGAACAGCGTGCTGCGGTAGGTCTTGAGCAGCAGGCCAGGCCGCGCGCCCATGGCGAACCCGGCGATCACCGCCGCGATCAGGGCGACCGTGCCCGGCGAGAACAGGAAGTCGACGGTCAGCGTCGCCGCGTACGGCGTGTTCTTCGCGGTGATCGGCGGGTGCTGCACGACGTGGTTGTGCAGGCCCGGCCAGGCGAAGACCCAGTCCGCCTTGTGCAGCAGCTTGGTCAGGTCGAGCCAGGCGGGGAGGTTCTTGAAGATCGTGCCGATCCGGGACAGGAAGATCGCCAGGATCAGGATGATGTAGGGCATCCACGCGTACAGCGCGCCGCGCTCGGCCTGGGCGGCGCCGAGGCTCTTGGCCGGGACGGCTTCCTCGCCGTCGAAGCGCCACACCGCCGCGGGCTGCCAGAACCGGGTCAGGATCCACAGCGCGGCCATCGCGGTGAGCGCGGCGAGGACGTCGACGAGGCTGGCGCTGATGTAGTTCGACACGACGAACTGCATGGCCGCGAAGGCGAGCCCGGCGGTCAGCACGGCCGGCCACACTTCGAGCATGCGCTTCCAGCCGGCCAGCACCACGACCAGGAACGCCGGGATGATCAGCGCCAGCACCGGGACCTGCCGGCCGACGGCGGCCGAGAACAGCTCGGTCGCCTGGTCCTGCTTGAGGTGCATGATCGGCGCGGTCAGCCTGCCGAGCACGATCAGCGGGTTGCCCAGCCCGCCGAACGCCACCGGCGCGGTGTTCGCCAGCAGCGCCAGGACCACGGCCTTGACCGGCGGGAACCCGAGCGCGGCCATCATCGCCGCGGTGATCGCGATCGGCGACCCGCCGCCCGCGACGCCTTCGAGCAGCGCCCCGAAGCCGAACGCGATGAGCAGTGCCTGCAGCCGCCGGTCTTCGCTGAACCCGGCGAGTACGCGCTTGATGGCGTCGAACCGGCCGGTGGCGACCGTGACGTTGTGGAAGTACACGGCGTGGAAGGCGATCCACGCCACCGACCACACACCGAACACGACACCCATCGCGGCGGAGCCGAAGGCCAGCGCGGCTGGCATCCGGTACAGCAGCAGGGCGACGCCGAGCGCGGTGACCAGCGCGAGCGCCGCCGAGAGGTGCGCGGAGAAGCGGATCACGCCGAGCGAAACCAGCAGCACGATGATCGGCAGCGCGGCGAGCAGCGCGGACACCCACAGTCCGCCCGCCGGCTGGTAGTCCTGGATCCACGTCACGATCGGCTCCTTCGCCGGTTTCGGTGATCAGGCCGGCCGGCCGCGGACGTACCCGAGCCGGAGGGAAAGGGCGGCGGCGGTCCCGGCCACGGAGGCCCCGAGCTCGTCGAGACGGCGCAGCACCCGCGGCGCGGGCCCGGCGATGCTGATGGCGGCGATCGGCCGCCCCGAGTGGTCCCGCACGGCGGCCGCGACGCACCCGACGTCGGGCTCGTTCTCGACCTCGTCGATCGCCCACCCGCGCCGGCTGGTCTTCGCGAGCTCGTCGAGCAGCCGGTGCGGATCGCTGATCGTCTTGAGCGTCAGCGGATCCAGCTTCATCCGGCGGACGCGTTCGAGCCGGTCGGCCTCGGGCAGCGCGGCGAGCCAGGCCTTCCCGAGGGAGGTGGCGTGCTGCGGCCGCCGGGTCCCCAGCCGGCAGGCGAGGGTGACGGCACTGGCACTGCGTTCGGTGGCGACGTAGACCATGGTGTCGTTGTCCGGAACGGCGAGGTAGGTGGTCTCCCCGGACCGTTCGGCGAGCGAGGCGAGGTACCGCGGCGCACACCGGTGCAGATCGGTGGCGGCCATCGCCCGCGCCCCGAGCTCGACGAGCCGCGTCCCGAGCCGGACCCGCCCGGTGACCTGGTCGGCTTCGAGGTACTCGAGGTTCTTCAGGGTGCCGACGATGCGGTAGGCGGCACTGCGGGAAAGCCCCAGTTGCCGCGCGATCGCATTGGTGGAAATCTCCTGGTGCCGGCCGACGTGCTCCAGCACGGCAAGTCCGCGTTCGAGAGTCCCGCTTTGTTCCAGCCCGCGCTCCGGTCCCACGTTGCCCTCCGTTGGACAGTTTCCCGCTCAGCGGTACGCCTTTCCGCTGGCTGGGGTTGGACGGTAACACCTCCGATGTATCTGCGGAAGATCTTGTATTTTTTCGCAACAATGCCGGTAGTTGTGGATGCTAATTGGTTCAACATCCGATGGTTAAGTTTCCTACCTATGGCGGTTGCGCAGCTGTGAGCGGCGGCGATCGACGGGTTCGACGAGGGTTTTGTTCATGTGTGTGAATGGGTCGGTGGGGTTGTCGGCAGGGTGTGGGCAATGTGGACAAACCGGCTCGGGGCGGCGTTCTTTCGCCGTTGTTGTCGGTCCGCGCCGATACGCTGGACCCGGAGGGCGCCCCCGCGGGATGGGACCACTTCGGCCACCACTCACCCGGCCTCACGCGGCGAGCCCCCGGGCCCGAGCCGGCACCCGCTCAGAGTGCAGCCGCCGCCCGAACCTCTTCGAGCGCCCGCCGCGCCGCCTCCCCAAACTCCCCGCCTTCCGCGCCACTCCACCGCTCGTAGGCGACCGTCATCGCCAGCGCCCCCAGTTCCGCTGCCACCCGTGCCTGCAGCTCCGGCACCCCGCGCCCCCGGAGCGCGTCGCTCATCGCCGCCGTCAGCGCGAGTCCCTTCAGTGCCTCCCGCTCCCGCAACTCCGGGTGCGCCGCGATCACCGATCGGCGTAACACGCTGAACTCCCGCCGCTCCGCCGTGAACGCCTCCCGTCCCACCGCCTCCATGGCGAAACCCACCGCCTCGAGCGGGGCGGCGTCCTCCGGGGCGGCGGCCACCGCATCGGAAAGCACGCCGGCCAGCGTGCTGCCACCGAAGAGCACCTCTCGCTTGTCCTGGAAGTGCCGGAAGAACGTGCTCTTCGTCAGCCCTGCGCGCTGGGCGATGTCGATCACCGTCGTGTTCTCGTACCCGCGCTCCGCGAACAGCTCGAGGGCGGCCCGGCTCAGCCTCTCCGGGGCGTTCGGTTCCCAGCGGCCCATGAGATCCAGCCTACGGCACTTGGTCCCGTCAACGGGTGTACGGTGACGGGACCAAGTCCCATCACTGAGGAGGTTCCCATGAGCCGAGCCGTCGTCTACGAGAAGTTCGGTGGTCCCGAGGTGCTCGAACTGCGAGACGTCCCGGAGCCGCACGCCGGCCCGGACGAGGTGCGCGTGCGCGTCACGGCCGCCGGCCTGAACCCGATGGACTGGGCGCTCGCCGCCCGGCCCGAGGCTGCCGCACGCTTCGGCATCACCCTCCCGTCCGGGTTCGGGTACGACTTCGCCGGCGTCATCGACGAAGGACCGGGCGCCGGCGGTCGCGTCCACGGTGGCGCCCTCGGGCGGGCCGTCGCCGACTTCGTGGTCGTCAAGGCGTCCGAGGTCTTCCCCACCCCGGACGGCGTCAGCGACGAAGTCGCGAGCACGCTCCCGGTGGCCGGCTCCTCCGCGGCCGCCGCGCTGGCCGCGGCCGGCGTGGGAGCGGGCGATACCGTCCTGATCGGCGGCGCGGCCGGCGGCGTCGGCATTTTCGCCGTCCAGCTCGCGAAGCTCGCCGGTGCCACCGTCATCGGCACCGCCGCCGAGGGCACCTTCCCGTTCCTGCGCGAGCTCGGCGCCGAGCCCGTCACCTACGGGCCGGGCCTGGCCGACCGGGTCCGGCACCGAGGCGTCACCGCGGCGCTCGACCTGTTCGGCACGGAGACGGCGGAGGCCGCGCTGGAACTCGGCGTCCCGCCGGAGCGGATCGCCACGATTGCCGCCGGCCCCACCCCGCCCGGCGGGGTACGGGCCACCGGTGGCATCGACGCCGAGCCGGGCGCCCTGGCGAGGATCGCCGACGCGATCGCCGCCGGTGAGCTCACCGTGCCCGTCGCCGCCGTCTTCCCGGTCGAACGGATCCGGGACGCCGTCGCCCTGCAGGCCGGGCGGCACGTGCACGGCAAGGTCGTCGTGACCTTCTAGAGAGCGCGGTCACGGACTCAGGAAAATCACAGCGCCCGGCAGGCAGCATCCAGCCGGTGTCCCTCCGAAGTCCCCTCCGTACCCGCGCGTCCGTGGCCGCCGGGCGGCTGACCGCCTGGCTGTCGCGCAGCTCCGGGCTCGGCCGCGGTGGCATGATCGGTGGCCGCGTCACCTTGGCGCTCGATCCGCAGGCCCTGCGCCGCCTCGGCCGGGAACGCACCGTCGTGCTCGTCACCGGTACCAACGGCAAGACCACGACGTCCCTGATGCTCACCCGCGCGCTGGAAACCCTGGCCGAGGTCGCCGCCAACAGCGACGGCGCCAACATGCCCGACGGCATCCTCGCCGCCCTGACCGCGCGGCCCGACGCGCCGTACGCCGTGCTCGAAGTCGACGAGACCTACCTGCCCTGGGTGGCGGACCAGGTGCAGCCCGCCGTGCTGGTGCTGCTCAACCTCAGCCGCGACCAGCTCGACCGGGTCGGCGAGGTCCGCGCCACCGAACGCGACCTGCGAGCCGCCATCGCGAAGCTGCCCGGCACGGTCGTCGTCGCGAACTGCGACGACGTCCTCGTGACGTCCGCGGCGAGCGCGGCCGCGAAGCTCGTGTGGGTGAGCACCGGCCGCCGCTGGACCGGCGACTCGACGGCGTGTCCGCGCTGCGAAGGCCGCGTCGAAACCCACGAACGGCACTGGGGCTGCGAGTGCGGGCTCGCCCGGCCGGAGCCCGGCTGGACCCTGGCGGGAGATCTTGTGCGCACCCCCGGCGGCCGCGAGGTCGACCTCGACCTGCGGCTGCCCGGCGAGGTGAACCGCGCGAACGCCGCGCTCGCGCTGGCCGCGGCGCACCGGCTCGGCGTGCCGCCGCACACCGCCGCGGCGCGGCTGCGGACCATCACCGACATCGGCGGCCGCTACCGGACGATCCGCCGGTCGCGGCACTCCGTGCGGCTGATGCTGGCGAAGAACCCGGCCGGCTGGGTGGAAACCCTACGCGTCCTGGACGAGGACACCCCGGTCGTCGTCGCCGTCAACGCCCAGGAGGCCGACGGCCGCGACCTGTCCTGGCTGTGGGACGTGCACTTCGAACGGCTCCGCGGGCGCCAGGTCGTGGTGACCGGCGACCGCGGCGCCGACCTCTCCGTCCGGCTCTGCTACGCCGAGGTCGCGCACTGGGCCGAGCCGGACCCGGTCACCGCGATCGACGCGCTGCCACCCGGCGCCGTCGAACTCGTCGCCAACTACACCGCGTTCCGCGAGCTGGTCGGCAGGTTGCCCGGTGGCTGACTCGATCGTCCACATCGGACTGCTGTTGCCCGAAGTACTGGGCACCTACGGTGACACCGGCAACGCGCAGGTGCTCGGCAAGCGGCTGCAGTGGCGCGGGCTCGACGCCGAGGTGGTGCCGGTCGGGCTCGGTGACCCGGTGCCATCCACTTTGGACCTCTACTTGCTCGGCGGCGGCGAGGACGGCGCGCAGGCGCTGGCCGCCGCGCACCTGCGCAAGTACCCCGGCCTGCGGCGGGCCGTCGCGGCCGGCGCGGTCGTGTTCGGCGTGTGCGCCGGCCTGCAGGTGCTCGGCACCCGCTTCCGCGGCCTCGACGGCGTCGACCACGACGGCCTCGGCCTGCTCGACGTCACCACCGAACCCGGCCCGCAGCGCGCGGTCGCCGAGCTGGTCGCGACGCCGTCACCGCTGCTGGACGGGGAGGCCCTGACCGGGTTCGAGAACCACCTGGGCGTCAGCAAGCTCGGCAGCGGCAGCGAGCCGCTCGGGCGGGTCGTGCGCGGCACCGGCAACGGCGACGGCACCGAAGGCGCGGTCACCGACCGGGTCGTCGGCACCTACCTGCACGGCCCGGCGCTCGCCCGCAACCCCGCGCTGGCCGACCTGCTGCTGGCCTGGACGATCGGGCACCCGCTCGGCCCGTTGCCCCTGCCCGAGGTCGAGCGCCTGCGCGGCGAACGGCTGGCCGTCCCGCGGCGCCGCCGAGGCGCGTGACGCGGTGGCGACGAGCGTGCCGCGGCTGGTCGGGCGGGGCGAGACGCTCGCTCGTGGCTACGCTGCGTTGGTGAAACTCGGCAGGGTGATCGCCGCGACCGGCGTCCGGATGCGCACCACCGCGGTGGCGGTGTTCGCGCTCGCGCTGGCCATCGCCGCCGCGGGCGTGGTCGTGGTGTTCCTGCTCGAGGAGTCGCTCGACCGCAGCGTCACCGAGAGTGCCCGCAGCACCGGGCGGCAGGTCGCCATCCAGCTCGTCCGCGAAGGCGCGCGCGACCTGAGCGCCAGCGACGTCGCCAGCACCGGCGACACCGAGGCCGTCACGCAGGTGCTGGACGCGCGGGGCACGCCGATCGCGAGCGACCCGGCGATCGTCGGGCACCCGCCGCTGACCACGGCCCGGCCGGCGGTCGGGCAGGAGACCATCGAAACCCTCCCGCTGGGGCTCAACGGCGACAGCGACGACTACCGCGTGGTGTCGCAGGAGGTGAACGGGCCGGGCGGGCCGTTCACCGTGATCTCCGCGCGTTCCCTGGAACCGGTCACGGAGGCGTCGACGCGGCTGGGGTTGCTGCTCGGGCTGATCGCCGTGCCGCTGCTGGCGACCTCCGGGCTCGCGGTGTACCGCGCGGTCGGCTCGGCGCTGCGCCCGGTCGAGCGGATGCGCCGGACCGTGGCGGAGATTTCGACGCGCGACCTCGCCGCGCGCGTGCCGCTGCCGCCGGGCGGCGACGAGGTACATCGCCTGGCCGTGACGCTCAACGAGATGCTCGCGCGGCTGGCGTCGGCGCAGGCCGCGCAACGCCGGTTCGTCGCGGACGCCAGCCACGAGCTGCGCTCGCCGCTGTCGACGATCAGCACCGCGCTCGACGTCTCCGGGCGGCACCCGGAAAGCACCGGGGACCTGGTGCCGGTGATCGGCCGCGAGACCGCGCGGCTGCGCGAGCTCGTCGACGACCTGCTGATGCTGGCCCGCACCGACGACGCGACCGACCGGCCGCAGCGCACCGAGGTCGACCTCGACGACATCGTCCGCGCCGAAGCCGAGCGCGTCCGCGGCGAGAGCACGGTGGACGTCGAAGTGCGCGCCGGCCCGGCGAAGGTGCACGGCAGCGAGGCCCAGCTGCGGCGGGCGGTGCGCAACCTGGTCGACAACGCCCGCGGGCACGCGCGCTCGCGCATCCGCGTCAGCAGCGCGGTGCGCGGCGATCTCGCCGTCGTCGAGGTCAGCGACGACGGCCCCGGCGTCGGGCCGGCCGACCGCGAGCGGATCTTCGAACGGTTCGTCCGGCTCGATGCGTCGCGGCAGCGCGGGCACGGTGGTACCGGGCTGGGCCTGCCGATCGTGGCCGGTATCGCGGCGCGCCACGGCGGCCGGGCGCGGTACGCCGCGTCGGAGGAGCCGGGCGCGCGGTTCGTGATCGAGCTGCCGGTGATCGAACTGCCGAAGGAGGAGTAGTGCGCCTGCTGATCGTGGAAGACGAGCGCGAGTTCGCGGAGACGCTGCGGCGCGGGCTGGTCGCCGAAGGCTTCACCGCCGACGTCGCGCACACCGGCCGCGAGGGCCTCTGGCGGGCGACCGAGCACGCGTACGACGTCGTCGTGCTCGACATCATGCTGCCCGAGCTGTCGGGCTACGAGGTGCTCAAACGCCTGCGGGCGGCGGAGAACTGGACGCCGGTGCTGATGCTGACGGCGAAGGACGGCGAGTACGACGAAGCCGACGCCTTCGACCTCGGCGCCGACGACTACCTCTCCAAGCCGTTCTCGTTCGTCGTGCTGATCGCGCGCCTGCGGGCGTTGCTGCGCCGCGGAGCGCCGGCGCGTCCGGCCGTGCTGGAGGCGGGCGACCTGCGGCTCGACCCGTCCGCCCGGACCGTCCACAGGGGACAGAAGCGGATCGAGCTGACCGCGCGGGAGTTCGGGTTGCTGGAGTTCCTGCTGCGGCGCGCGGGGACGGCGTTGTCGAAGAACGAGATCCTCGGCCACGTCTGGGACGCGCACTACGACGGCGACGAGAACGTCGTCGAGGTGTACATCGGGTACCTGCGGCGCAAGATCGACGCGCCCTTCGGCACCCACACCATCGAGACGGTCCGCGGGGTGGGCTACCGGCTGGTGGACGTTACTCGATCGTGACGTGACGGCCGTTTACCGGAAATTGGTTCCGCTGGCCGTTCCGGCATTGCGCCGTTTGCCTCCCCGGGTTGCCGCGGATTGCCCAATCGTGCGTGCGAACCGGTGAAAAATACCGTGTCGCGACCGCCGTGCGCATGATCCGCCCGGTTGCTACGGTGGGCAACCCACCCGCGATGAGGAAAGCGATGACGGAATCGCCACCACTTTTCCCTGCCCTCGGCGAAAATGCGCCGGAACCCGCCGGGAAATCCGTTTCCCGGCTCCGCGCCGCCGACGCCATCCAGGCGGCGACGGCCCAGTTCGGCGTGGTGACGGGTCAGACCCCGCACGCGGTCACCGGCATCCGCAGCCGCGGCGACGGGGGCTGGTCGGTGCTCGTCGACGTCGTCGAGCTGGCCCGGATCCCGGACTCCACCAGTGTGATGGCCACCTACCGGGTGGACATCGACACCGGCGGCGAGCTCGCCGCGTGCGAGCGCCTGCGGCGGTTCACGCGGGGCGCCACCGATTCCTGAAAGGAAGGTCGACACGATTGGCCGCTTCGTCCGATTCATTGGCGGACATTCTGGAACGCGTGCTTGACAAGGGTGTGGTGATAGCCGGTGACATCGGCGTCAGCGTGGTCGACGTCGAATTGCTGACCCTGCGGATCCGCCTGTTCATCGCGTCCGCGCAGACCGCCCGGGAAATGGGCATGGACTGGTGGACGAACGACCCGTTCTTCGCGCCGAATGCCCACCGCGGTGAACTGGCGGCGCGCGTCGCCGAATTGGAGGCCCGGCTGCCCGTGCCGGGCGGGAGGGACGAACCCCGGTGACCACCGGAAACTGGCTCTGCGCGTACGCGATCACCCGCAACCGGCCGTCCACGTGGGACGTCGAGCCGGCGCCGCGGCTCATCGGCTACCGCGACCTCGGCGTGGTGGTCTCGGAAGTGGCGCCGGCCCGCTTCGACCGCATCGACACGCTGGACCCGGTCGACGGCACGCTCGCCGAACTCGCCCGCGAGCACGACGCGGTGGTGCGGGCGGTGTTCCGCAGCGAACCGGTGCTGCCGCTGCGGTTCGGCACGGTCCTCGACGGCGAGGACGCGGCCCGCCGGCTGCTTGTCGCGGGATACGACCAGGCTCGCGACTGCCTCGACGAAGTGGCCGGGCACCGCGAGTGGGGCATCCGGATCCGGCACGCCGAGCCGGCCGCGACCACCCGCCCGGACGCGGCGGGCCTGACGGGCACGCAGTACCTGGTCAGGCGCCGCGAACGGCTGAAGGCGATCCAGCGAGCCCGCGAGGACGTGATCGGCGCGGCGAACCGGCTCGAAGAGGCGCTGCGCCGTCAGGCGGCGGACACCGTGGGGCGCGCGCGGCCCCACGGCGTGCTGGTGAACACGGCGTACCTGGTGGAGACGAGCCGCGAGGCGGAGTTCCACGCCGAGGTGGAGTGGTTCGCCCGCGAACTGCGCGCGGCGGGGCCACGGTGGAGACCTCGGGCCCGTGGCCGCCGTATTCGTTCACGGACGTCGAGCTCGGCGCGGCCGCCGATGCCTGACACCCAGGCGGTGACCGGCGTGCCGGGGCTGAGTGACGACCTGCTCGCCGAGGTCTTCACGCCGACCGGCACCAACGCCGCCGAAGCCGTCGTCGACCTGCTCGACCGGGTCGTACACCGCGGTGCCGTCGTCACCGGCGACGTCGTCATCTCGCTCGCCGGCATCGACCTCGTGCGGCTCGACCTGCGGTTGCTGCTCCTCGGGATCGAAGGAACGCCCGGATGACCGAACGGATCGCCGCCGACGCCGGCCGCGGGCTCGGCCACCTGGTCGTCACCGTGCTCGACATCCTCAAGGAGGTGCTGGAGCGCCAGGCGCTGCGGCGGCTCGACGCCGGCACCCTCACCCCGGACCAGGTCGAAGCGCTCGGCCAGGCCCTCATCGCGCTGGAGCTCCGGTTCGCCGAGATCCGCGCCGCGCTCGACGACATCCCCGCGACGAAAGGACCCAGGTGACCAGACCGGGACAGGCCGGCGGCGGCCTCGCCGACACGCTCGACATCCTGCTCGACAAGGGACTCGTGATCGACGCCTCGGTGCGGGTGTCGGTGATCGGGATCGAGCTCCTGGCGATCGAGGCCCGGATCGTCATCGCCAGCGTCGACACCTACATCCGGTACCTCGAAGCGATGCAACGCCTCCAGAACACCACCGTGCCCGGGCAGATCTCCCAGGGGCTCGGCCAGACGACGGGGCTGATCCCGCCTCCGCCGCCGACGCCCGCCGTGGCCGTGCCGGTCGAGCCGGCCGTCCCCGTCGACCAGCCGTGACGCTGCAGCTCTACGGCGTCGTACGGGCCGGGCACCCGCGGGCGCCGCGGACGGTGTGCTGGGAGGACCTCGCGATGGTCGTCGGCGAGCCCGAGCCCGACCCGGCGGCGCACCTGGCGGTGGTGTCCGCGCTCGTCGAGGGCGGCCCGGTGCTGCCGGTCCGGTTCGGCACGGTGGCCGAGGACGAGGACAGCGTCCGCACCGAGGTGCTCGCCCCGGCCGCGGGCACCTACCGCGCCGACCTCGACCGGCTCGACGGGCTGGCCGAGGTGCACGTCTGCCTGCGGTTCACCGAACCCGGGTCGGCGTGGCGGGCGGCCCGCTCGGACGTGCTGCTCGCGCAGGTCGCCGAACGGGCCCGCGACTCCGTGGCGCTGCCGGCGGGGGAGAGCGCCGACGAGCGGTGGGCGTTCCTGGTCGGGCTGGGCGACCTGCTCGTCGTCCGGGACACGGTCGCCGGGCTGGCCCGCGACGACGGCGTCCAGGCCGACTGGCTCGGGCCGCTGCCCGCGTACAGCTTCCTGGACCGGCGGACGTGCTCCCGGTGGAGCTGGTGAGCGCGGGCGGAACAGTCGCTGAACACTCGGGCCGGCCCTGGCTACCGTGGCTCGCGGCCGGTGATCCTGGTGCCGTGACCAGCAGTGAAGTCGCCGCGCTCCCGCGGGCGTTCGGCGGACCCGGCGCCGGGCCGGGGCAGTTCCGCGCGCCGTCGGGGATCGCCGTCGACACCCGCGGCCGCGTGTGGGTGGCGGACACCGGAAACGACCGCGTCCAGGCGTTCACCCGCGACGGCGCGCTCGTGCGCGTCCTGGCCGGGCGGCTCAAGGCGCCCGAAGCGGTCGCGGTCGACGCGGCGGGCAACGTCTACGTCGCCGACACCGGCAACCGCCGGATCGTGCAGTTCTCGTGGTGGGGCGGGTTCATGCGCGAGTTCGGCGGCCTGGTCCGGCCGCGCGGAGTCGCGCTCGATGCCGCCGGGCAGCTGCTGGTCGACGACACCGGGCGGATGGCCCGCTTCGACATCCGCACGGGCGCGGCCCTTGCGGACGCGGTCGAGCCGATCGGCTCCCCGCGGGACATGGCCGACGACGGCGTGGGCGGTGTCTGGGTCGCCGAGACGGGCAACCACCGCATCGTCCACTTCGGAGCGGCCGGCTAGTTCCGGGAAATACCCGCCGTCGCGCGGACCACGGCGGTGCACCGGTTTTCGACGTAGGCGAGACCGCCCTCTTCGGCGATGCGGCGCGCTTCGGCGGACACGATGCCCTGCTGCAGCCACAGCGCCTTGGCGCCGATCTCGACGGCGTCCCGCGCGATGCCCGGCGCTTCGGGCGACGGCCGGAAGACGTCGACGAGGTCCACCGGCTCGGGAATGTCCTTCAGCGACCGGTACACCTTCTCGCCGAGCAGCTCGGTCGCGCTCGGGTGCACCGGGATGATCCGGAAGCCGTGCGCCTGCAGGACCGCCGGGACGCCGTGCGCGGCCTTGGCCGGATCGCGGCTCAGGCCGACGACGGCGATGGTCTTCGCGCCGGCGAGGATTTCCTCTGCGTTCATACCGGTGGAACGCACGACGGGTGTCAAAGCTTCCAGAGCCGCAGGCCGCGCACGCGGTAGACCGGCCACAGGACGTGCCACGGCTTCCGGCGGGCGAAGGTCGCGGCGCAGGTCAGGATGTTGCGGGCGGACGTCGTCGCGACCTCGTGGCGGTCGGGCCAGATGGCGCCCTTGGCGCCGATCGCGATCCGGAACACGGTCAGCAGGCCGCGGCCCTGCAGGTCGTACTTCGCGCCGGTGTCCCCGGAGCCGGGGGCGAGTTCGGCGATCTCGGCACCGAACGCGCGGGCGGCCTGCGGGGCGATTTCGGCCGGCACGACGCCGACACTGCGCGTGATCGCCTTGCCGTGCATGCGTCGCGCGTACCGGAACAGCAGCGTGCGTTCCCACCACGGCAGCAGGCGGTGGTGCCGGAGGAGGGCGGCGCACTCGCCGTGCCCGATGGCGAAGATGCTCGTGAGCTCGTCGTAGGCGCCGTTCGTCGCCGGTTCGTTCAGGTGCAGCCGCACCTCGAACCGGGTACGTGCGGTGAGCTCGTCGAGCACCTCGCGGTGATCGAGCCGCGCCTTCGCGCGCGAGAGCGACCAATCGGACATCGCACCTCCAGACGTCGCGCACAGGCTAGTTGGCGCGCGAGGCCCGGACCACGCTTTCAGCCGATCTTCTCGCCGTACATCTCGCCGAGCGGGTCGGAGATCAGCTCGACGCGGGCACCGTCCGGATCGGACAGGTAGATGGACGTCTTGCTCTCCAGCAGGTACTTCACCCCGGCCTCGTCGAGCTTGTCCTTGATCGCGCTCCACCGTTCGGGCGTGACGGAGAGGGCCAGGTGGTGCAGTCCACCGAGGACTTCCGCGTACGGGCCGAGGTCCAGGCCGGGCAGGTCGAAGAAGGCGACCGCGTTTCCGTTGCCGACGTCGAAGAAGAAGTGGCTGGAGCCGGGGTAGTCGCGGTTCTCGATCAGTTCGGTGAGCGGGAAGCCGAGGATGTCCTGGTAGAACTCGATGGTCCGCTCGACGTCGCTGGAGATCAGCGCGGTGTGGTGGATGCCGCGGCCGTTCGTCGCCGGCCGTTCGGCGGCCGGGCGCAGGTGGCGCTCGCGCAGCGCGTCGCGGACCTCGGCGAGCTTGGCGACCTCGGCCTGGGTTGGTGCCATGTCCCTCACGTCCCTTCCTGGTGGTGCTGTTCACGCTACGCCCGATTTATCTCGCGCGCAAGAGATTGACTGGCGAGAGTTCCGCTGGGTGGAACGTCGTCGCTTGTGTGCGCCGGGCACGCACGGCAGAGTTCCGGTGGTGGATGTCAGCAAGGTGCAGGAGGCCGCCGCCGTGCTGGCGCGGGCTTATGCCACGCGCGAACCGGTCGAGCCGCTGATCAAGACGTATCCGGACGCGGGCGTCGAAGACGCCTACCGGATCCAGCAGGAGCAGGTGCGGCAGTGGGTCGAGGGCGGCGGCGCCGTCCGCGGGCACAAGGTCGGCCTCGCGTCGGCGGCGATGCAGCGGCAGATGGGCGTCGACCAGCCCGATTACGGGCATCTCACCGGCAGCATGTTCCACCTGGAGCACCAGCCGATCCCGACGGCGGCGTTCCTGCAGCCGCGGATCGAGCCGGAGATCGCCTTCGTGCTCGGCTCGGCCCTGCGCGGCCCCGGCGTGACGGTCGCCGACGCGGTGCGGGCGGTCGACTTCGTGCTGCCGTCGCTGGAGATCGTCGACTCCCGCATCCAGGACTGGAAGATCTCCCTGTTCGACACGATCGCGGACAACGCGTCGTCGGGTGGGGTGGTGCTGGGCGGCAGCCCGACGGCCTTGGGTTCGGTGGATCTCCGGCTGGCGGGCTGCGTGCTGTACCAGAACGGTTCGGTGGCGGCGACGGGCGCGGGCGGCGCGGTGCTGGGCTCGCCGTTGAACTCGCTGGTGTGGCTGGCGAACACGGTGGGGCCGCTGGGCGTCACCCTGGAGCCGGGCCACGTCGTGCTGCCGGGCTCGATGACCCGGGCTATCCCGGTGTCCCCGGGCGACACGATCGTCGCCACGATCGCCGGCATCGGCAGTGTCACCGCGGTGTATTCGGAGGAATCGTGAACGTGCGCGAGGCGGCGGCTGCGCTGCTGGGGACGGTCTCGGAGCGCGCGCCGCTCTCCGCCGAATGGCCGGATCTGGACGTCGACACGGCGTACGCGATCCAGGACGAGGCCCTGCGGCAGCGCCGGGCGCGCGGCGAGACGCTCGTCGGGGTCAAGCTGGGGCTGACGTCCCGGGCCAAGCAGCAGCGGATGGGGATCGACTCGCCCCTGCTGGCCTGGCTGACGGACGCGATGGTGCTGCCGGCGGGCGTCCCGGTGCCCCACGACGTCCTGATCCACCCGCGCGCGGAGCCGGAACTGGTCTTCGTCCTGGGCCGCCGCCTGGCCGGCCCGGGCGTGACGGCGGCGACGGCGTCGGCCGCGGTCGACCGCGTGTACGGCGGCATCGAGGTCATCGACAGCCGGTACGCGGACTACCGCTTCACGCTCCCGGACGCCGTCGCGGACAACGGCTCGTCGGCGTACTTCAGCGTGGGTCCCGTGGGTCTGCCGCCGGCTTCGCTGGACCTGTCTTTGGAGGCGGCCCTCCTGGAGGTCGACGGCCAGATAGTCGACACGGCAACGGGGGCAGCGGTCCAGGGCCACCCCGCGGAGGCGCTGGCCTTGGCGGCGAACGCGCTGGCCGCCCGTGGCTTGGCCCTCGAGCCGGGCTGGCTGGTCCTGACCGGCGGCATGACGGACGCGGTCCCCCTCCGCCCCGGCTCCCGCGTCGCGGCCCACTTCTCCCACCTGGGCTCCCTGACCCTCGCCACCTGACCGTGATGACCCGCCAATCACGCGAGATGCCCCGCCAATCACGCGAGTGACGCGCCCAATCACGCGAGTGACGCGTACCGACCGGCTGGGTAGGCGAGTGGGTGCGTCAACCGGTTGCGTCGGCGCGGTTGGCGATGCGGGTGATGCCCGCTGTCACCCGGGGCCAGACCTCGCGGGGGAGGTCGTGGCCCATGCCGGGGACGATGTCGAGGTCCGCGCCCGGGATTGCGCGGGCCGTGGCTCGGCCGCCCGAGACGTGGACCAGCGGGTCGCGGGCGCCGTGCACCACCAGGGCCGGTACGCGGATCTTCCGCAGCCGTGGGGCGCGGTCGCGGTCGGCCATGATCGCGGCCAGCTGGCGCAGCGAGCCGCCCGGAGGCACGCCCCGGTCGTACGTGCGCTCGGCCCGCCGCCGCATCCGCTCCTCGTCGAACGGGTAGCCCGGCGACCCGATCACCCGGAACGTGCGCACGAGCAGCTCGACGTAGTCCGCGCGGGTCCGCGGTGGCGCGGCGAGCAGCATCGACATCGCCCGCGGGCTCGGCCGGCCGACGAGGCGGCCGCCCGTGCTCGACATGATCGACGTCAGCGACCGCACCCGCGCCGGGTGCCGGACGGCCAAGGTCTGCGCGATCATCCCGCCCATCGACGCCCCGGCCACGTGCGCCGCGTCGACGCCGAGCGCGTCCAGCAGCCCGGCGGCGTCCTCGGCCATGTCCGCCAGCGAGTACGGCGCGCTGCGCAGCAGGTACGCCTGCGCGAGGTTCGGCCGCCCGCGCATCCGGCTCGAGCGCCCGGCGTCCCGGTTGTCGAACCGGATCACGCGGAAGCCCTGCCCGGCGAGGTCCGCGCAGAACTCGTCGTCCCACCAGGTCATCGGGGCACCCAGGCCCATGATGAGCAGGAGCGGCCGCGCGCCGGGGGCGCCGAACGTCTCGTGGCACAGCTCGACGCCGTTGACGCGGGTCAGGTGCTCGGTCATGGTGGCTCGTTCCGGTAGGCGCGGGCTTGGATCTCGTACAGCTCGTGGTAGGTCCCGCCGGCGCGGATCAGCTCGTCATGGGTACCTTCTTCGATCAGCCTCCCCTTTTCCAGGACCAGGATCCGGTCGGCGGACCGGATGTTGGCCAGCCGGTGCGTCACCAGCACCGTCGTGCGGCGGCCGCGGCCCGACCGGCTCGCGTGCTGCAGCCCGGCGAACACGCGGGCTTCGGCGCGGGCGTCGAGCGCCGCCGTCGGCTCGTCGGCGACCAGGACCGCGGCGTCGCGGTAGATGCCGCGGGCGATGCCCATGCGCTGCCACTGGCCGCCGGACAGGTCGTGGCCTTCGTCGAACTTCTTCGACAGGACCGTGTGCTCCTTGCCGGGCAGCGCCGAGATCACCTCGTCCGCGCCCGAGTAGCCGACGGCTTCCTGCCACGCCAGCCCGTCCGGGTCGGGCCGGCCGAGCCGCCCGACCGTGATGTTGTTCGCCGCCGTCATCGGCCACTCCGCCGGTTCCTGCGCGATCACCGCGATGTTCGCGTGCACCGAGGCCGGGTCGGCCCGCGCCAGGTCGACGTCGTCCCAGTGCACCGTGCCCTCGTCCGGCGGGTAGAGCCCGGTGAGGAGCTTGCCGAGGGTGGTCTTGCCCGAGCCGTTCTCGCCGACGAGCGCGACCACCTCGCCGCGCCGGATCGTCACCGAGATGTCCCGCAGCGCCGGGGTTTTCCCACCCGGGTAGGTGAACGTGACGCCCTCCAGCCGGATCTCGCCGGGGTCGGCGGGCGCGGTGACCGACGTCGGCGGGGGCTGCCGGTTCGCCGACTCCACGAGCAGCTGGTTGTAGAACCCGATGTAGAAGGAGTCTTCGTACAGCGAGTTGACCGCGCGCATGGTGCTGGACAGCGCCGTCGACGCCGTGCGCATGGCCAGCACCGCCGTGCCGGCCAGCGCCAGCTCCATCCCGCCGGTGTAGAGCAGCCAGCCGAGCACCAGGTACGCGACGGCCGTGCCGAAGCCGGCCGCCGCCCGCCCGGTGGTGCGCACCAGGTTGCTCCGGTGCGCCAGCCGGATTTCTTCGCGCGTGAGGCTGCGCGAGATGCGCCGGTACTCGCCGAGCAGCGGCTCCTGCAGCGTCAGCGCGTGCCGCTCGAGGGCCATCGAGCGCCAGGTGGCAACCTCTTCGACGACCGACTTGCGGATGTTGCGCCCGACGGTGTCCAGGAAGTGCCGGTAGTTCAGCTTCGCGACGCGCGCGGCGGCCCAGCCGTCGGCCGCCGCGGCGAGCAGCAGCACCGGTGCCAGCCACGGGTTGAGCAGCCCGGCGGTGATCATCGCCGCCGCCAGCGAGATCACCGACGACGTCAGGTCGGCCAGCCGCCGCAGGCTGGTTTCGATGGCCCGCACCCCGAACCGCGCGCCCTGCCGCGCCAGTTCCCGGAAGTCCGCGTCCTCGAACGCGATCAGCCCGACGCGCACGACCGCGGACGTCACGGCGTCGTCCGCCGCCGCGGTGACACGCGGCCGCAGCGCACCTTCGACGGCGGCGACGGCCGCGTCCAGCGCCGCGCGCGCCGCGTACGACCCGGTGACGACCGCGATCGCCGGCAGCGACTGCAGGATCTGATCCGGAGTCGGGCCCTGTTCGAGCAGCGCGGTGAAGACGTTCGCGGTGGCGAGCAGCCCGAACGCCGTGACGCAGCCGGAAACGACGTGCACGACGGCGGCCAGCAGCGTCAGCCGCGGCGACGTCCGCCACGCCAGGCGCAGCACGACCGAGACCGCGGCGGGCAGCGCACGCACGGCCTGGCCGAAGCCCGCGGCGGCCACGCGTTCGTCGACGCGGGCCCACTCGGGCATCTTCACGTTCTCGACCCCGATCAGCGGGGGCGGGTCCGCGGTGGGGTCGGCGGTTCTGGTCACGCCCTCATCTGTACTCCGGGGGTCCGACAGTTCCGGGCCCGCTACTGCTCCTTCCGGGTGTACCGCGCGCGCAAAAACGGGCTGTACTCCGGGTTTTCACCCATCCGGATGTCGATTTCGTGCGTCAGCGTCCCGCCGTCCGGGGTGAGCCGGTGCCGGGCGATCCCGCGCGCGGTCTTCTTTTCGAGCGTCAGCGTGGTGCCGGTCCAACCGCCGCGGGCGGGCGACTCGGGTGGGTAGCCGTAGCTGTCGAAGCCGTACCAGAGCGTCTCGCCGGTGTTCGGGTCGGCGGTGAAGACGTTGTGGCCGAGGAACTCCGAGCCGTCCTCGCGGCGCTGCCGGTAGTGCTGGATCACGGCGAAACCGTTGAGCGCCAAGCGGTATTCGCAGTCCGCGTGCGCGGTCGAGGCCGACGCCCACGGCGAGGCGGCGAGTTCCTCGGTGCCGGTCCAGTCGCCGACGAGCGCCTTCAGCGCGTCGTGCGCGGGTCCGAGGCGGGGCATGTCCATGGTGTCTCCATTTCGACAGGTGCCTGTCGATGTGCGAGACTAGCACGCATGCGGTCCCCTCGAGCCGAGACGTTCACCCGCGTGATCGACGCGGTCTTCGCGTGCAACGGCGGCTTCCTCGCGGCGGGCGACGCGCTGACGGCGCCGGTCGGGCTGACCGCGGCGCAGTGGCAGGTGCTCGGCTTCCTCGAGGACGGCCCGGCGACCGCCGCGGAGGTGGCACGCCGGCGCGGGCTGCGGCGGCAGAGCGTGCAGGAGACGGTGAACCGCCTGCTGCGCAACGGAATGCTCGACAGGTTGCCGAACCCGGCCGACGCGCGGGCGCCGCTGTTGTCGTTGACGCGGCAGGCTCGCGCGGCGATGCGGGCGTTGGGGGAGGCGC
Organism: Amycolatopsis sp. NPDC051102; assembly: GCF_040682815.1. Taxonomy (NCBI): domain Bacteria; kingdom Bacillati; phylum Actinomycetota; class Actinomycetes; order Pseudonocardiales; family Pseudonocardiaceae; genus Amycolatopsis; species Amycolatopsis sp. NPDC051102. Next base: position 34,274 of record NZ_JBFBBT010000025.1, on the reverse strand, counting down.
AGGTCGAGTGGGCGGAGGAGATGGCGGCCGAGGTGCCGCCGGAGGATCTGGAGACGACGCTGCGGACGTTGCGGCGGCTGCGGGAAGCCGTGGCTCAGCCGCGGTTGCTGTGAGCGCCGTCGATCAGGTGGCTCGGCCTTGATGGTCCGGCCGTCGTCGTAACTGCTTTCAGCGGGTCGCGCCGGGGCCCGCGAGCACGTCCACGTCGTTGGCGTGCATCGACTCGCCGCAGTGCGCGCAACGCAGGTCGACGCTGCTGATTTCGCCGCACGCGTGGTGGCGGTAGAGCACCGGCGGGCCCGCCTTGCCCGCCAGCCACTTGTCGCCCCAGCGGGTCATCACCATCAGCATGTCGACCAGTTCGGTGCCCTTCTCCGTCAGCACGTACTCGTAGCGCGGCCGCCGGTCGTACGGGCGGCGCTCGAGGACCCCTTCCTCGACCAGGTGGTTGAGCCGCTCGGTCAGCACCTTGCGGGAGATGCCGAGGTCGGCTTGGAGCTGCTCGAACCGGCTGAACCCGGCCCAGACGTCCCGCAGGATCAGCGGCGACCACGGTTCGCCGATGACGTCGAGCGTGCGCGCGATCGAGCACGCGGCCAGTTCGCTGAAGTTCGTGCGCTGCATGCCGGCCAGTTTAGCACTCGGGGTTCCCTTAAGGAACTGAAGCTGCTACGGTTCTGGAGTCTCCTGAAGGAACTCAGAAGGGAAAGCCGCGATGAGCAAGGTCTTCAGCGCCCTCTCCGTGTCGGTCGATGGGTACATCACCGGCCGCGACGCCGGTCCGGGGCGCGGCCTCGGCGACGGCGGGACGCTCTTCGACTGGTACTCCGACGGGGACACTCAGAGCCGGGTCTTCGGCTTCTTCAACCTCAGCGAGCCGAGCGCCCGCGTCTTCGACTCCCTCGCCGGCCGGGTGGGCGCGGTCGTGGCGGGCCGCAACACCTACGAAGACTCGGAACGCTTCGGCGGCGGCAGCCCGCACCCGGGCGCCCCGCTCTTCCTGGTCAGCCACCGCCCCGCGCCGGAGCTGACCGAGCGGCAGACCCTCGCCGGCAACGTCGAGGACGCGATCGGGGCGGCCCGCGAGGCGGCCGGCGGCAAGGACGTCGGCCTCATGGGCGGCGGTGTCCTGGCCTCGGCGTTGCAGGCCGGCTTGGTCGACGAAATCGTGCTGCACCAGGTCCCCGTCCTGCTCGGCGGCGGCCGGTCGTTCTTCCGGGAGCTGCCCGCGCAGGTGCGGCTCAGCCTGGTGGAGGCCGTGCCCGCGCCCGGCGTCACCCACCTCCACTACGCCGTCGCCTGAACACCCACCTCGTCAAAGGAGCCGACCACCATGCTCGAAGCCGACGTCCGGCGCATCCTCGCCACCACCGCGATCGGCCACCTCGCCACCGTCCTGCCCGACGGCGCACCCCACTCGGTGCCGGTCTGGGTCGACCCCGAGGGTGACCGGATCGCCATCCTGACCGGCCCGGATTCCCGCAAGGCCCGCAACCTGCGGCGCGACCCCCGCGTCGCGCTCTCCCTGACCCCGGTGGACAACCCGTTCGAGCCGGTGATCATCCGCGGCCGGGTCGCCGAGTGGGTCGAGGGGGACGCCGCCTGGGAGATCGTCGACCGGATCGCGACGAAGTACATCGGGGCGCCCTACTCGCGTGAGCAGCCGCGGGTCGTCGCGCTCATCGAGGTCGAGCGGCAGAGCGTCGGGATGCGGTGACGTCAGTCCGGCTTGACGCCCAGCAGGGTCAGGAACGTGCGGAACCCGGCGGACATGTCGACCTCCGCCGGGTCGAGGAGCCACTGCAGCTGGAGGCCGTCGAGGACCGCGATGGCGATCGGGGCCAGCTGTTCCGGGGTGGTGCCCGGCGGGAGTTCGTCGCGGTGGCGTTCGAGCATCTGGGTCATGCCCGCGCGGACCCGGGCGTACCGGTCGTGGAAGTACTTCCGCGCCGGGTGGTCGTCGGTGACGCTGTCCGCCGAGAGCACCGTGTACGTCTGGACGATGCCCGGCCGGGTCGCGTTGTAGTCGACGAGGTCCGCCAGCTGGTTCACCGTCATCGCCGACGGGTCGCCCGGCGGGGCGTGCCCGAAGTGCAGCAGGTCCCACTCGTCCCGGGTCTCCAGCACCGCCGTGAGCAGGTCTTCCTTGGTGGGGAAGTAGTGCATCAGCCCCTGCTGGGTCAGCCCCACGCGCTCGGCGACCGCGGACAGCGAGGTGCCGCGGTAGCCGCGTTCGGCGATCACCTCGAACGCCGCTCGGACGATGCCGGCTCGGCGGTCGGCGCCCCTGGCCCGGGTCATGATCCCGAGCCTACGGGACAAGTCGTCACGGAACCATAACGTTCACTACCCGGCGCCAGGTAGGGTGACGGCAGGACCGACCCGGGAGGGTGCGCATGAGCTTCGACGTCGACGCGCTGCTGGCCGAGCTCGACCTGGACGCCAAGGCGAGCCTGCTCGCCGGTCAGGACGTCTGGTCCCTGCCCGCGCTGCCCCGGATCGGGCTCGCGTCCCTGGTTCTCTCCGACGGCCCGGTCGGCGTACGCGGGACGCGGTGGAGCCCGGACGACCCCTCGGTGACGCTGCCCAGCCCGACCGCGCTCGCCGCGAGCTGGGACCCGCGGCTGGCCGTGCGCGTCGGCCGCCTGCTCGCGCAGGAAGCCCGGCGCAAGGGCGTGCACGTGCTGCTCGCGCCCACGGTCAACCTCCACCGGTCGCCGCTGGGCGGCCGGCACTTCGAGTGCTATTCCGAAGATCCGCTCCTCACCGGGATGATCGGCGCCGGGTACGTCACCGGCGTGCAGGACGGCGGGGTCGCCGTCACGGTCAAGCACTTCGTCGCCAACGACTTCGAGACCGAACGCTTCACCGCCGACGTGCACGTCGGCGAACGCGCGCTGCGCGAGCTCTACCTCGCCCCCTTCGAGCTCATCGTCCGGCGGGCGAAGCCGTGGGGGATCATGGCCGCCTACAACAGCGTCAACGGCATCACGATGACCCAGCACGCCGCGCTGCTCAACGGCGTGCTGCGCGACGAATGGGGCTTCGACGGCTTCGTCGTCTCCGACTGGCTGGCCGCGCGCGACACCGTCGCCTCCGCCAACGGCGGCCTCGACGTCGCGATGCCCGGCCCTCGCACGGTGTTCGGGGAACGGCTCGCCGAAGCCGTCCGCGGCGGCGAAGTCGACGAAGCGGTCGTGAACGCCATGGTGCGCCGCGTGCTCCTGCTCGCCCACCGGGCCGGCGCGCTCGGCGACAGCCCGGCAGCCGACCAGTCCACTTCGGATGGTGACGCGGTCGCGCGCGAGGTCGCGCACCGGTCGTTCGTGTTGCTCAGCAACGAAACCGGCGTGCTCCCGCTGCGCGAGCCGCAGAGCATCGCGCTCATCGGCGCCCTCGCCGCGGACCCGAAGATCCTCGGCGGTGGCAGCGCCACCGTGTTCCCCGACCACGTCGTCTCCCCTCTCGACGGCCTGAGAGCGGCCGTTCCCCCGGGCACCGAGCTCACCTACGCCCCCGGTGCCGATCCGCGGACGACGTTACCGGCGGCCACCGACAATTTCCGGCTCCGCGCGACCGCCCGCGCCGCCGACGGCACCGGACTCGCGGAGTTTTCCCTGCGCCAAGCCAGAATCGACTGGATCGGCGAACTCCCGGCCGGGCTCGACATCGGGACCCTCGTCTCGGTCGAGATCGCCGGCACGTTCCTCCCGGACCGCAGCGGCACGCACACCTTCGGCGTCACCGGCCCCGGCGACCTCCGCCTGACCGTCGGCGGCCAGCCCCTCTTCGACGGCGTGAACCTGCCCGAGGGCGGGGACATCTTCACGTCCATCATGCAGGTCCACGAGCAGCGGCGGGACGTCGAGCTGACCGCGGGCGAGCCGGTCGACGTCAGCCTGACGTACTGGATCCCGTCGGAGATGGCGGAGTTCGCCCGTGGCACCTTCGCCTGGGTCACCTTCGCCCTCGGCCACCGCGGTCCCGTGCTCGACCCGGACGCCGCCATCGAGGAAGCCGTTGCCCTGGCTGGGAAATCGGAGGTCGCGGTGGTCGTGGTCGGCACCACCGCCGAGGTCGAGAGCGAAGGCTTCGACCGGACGTCGCTCGCGCTGCCCGGCCGGCAGGACGAGCTCGTCACCCGGGTCGCCCGGGCCAACCCGAACACCGTCGTGGTCGTCAACGCCGGCTCGCCGGTCGAGCTGCCGTGGCGGGGCGAGGTCGCCGCGGTCCTGCTCACCTGGTTCCCCGGCCAGGCCGGCGGCGACGCGCTCGCCGACGTCCTCTTCGGCCGCGAAGAGCCCGGCGGCCGCCTGCCGACGACGTGGCCGGCGAAGCTCGAAGACGCTCCGGTCACCGACGTGACGCCTCAAGACGGCGTGCTCGAGTACGGCGAAGGCGTGTACATCGGCTACAGCGCATGGTCTCGTGTCGAGCAGCAACCCGCCTACTGGTTCGGCCACGGCCAGGGCTATACGACCTGGGTGTACGAAGAACTCGACGCCTACCCGGACGACGAAGGCGGCGCGCGCGTCCGGGTCCGCGTACGCAACACGGGAACGCGCAAGGGGCGCGAAGTCGTCCAGCTCTACCTGGCCCCGACCGAACGTGGCGACCGGCCGCACCGCTGGCTGGCCGGGTTCGCGAGCGTCGAAGCCGGGCCCGGCCAGGCCGTCGAAGCCGACGTCACCATCGCGCCGAGGTCGGCCGAGACCTGGCGCGACGGCTGGCAGCACATCGCCGGCGAGTACGTCCTGGAGGCATCACACTCCTACGCCGAACCGCGGCTGAGCACGCGCGTGGTGCTGCAGAAAATCCGTTGATCACCGCGGGCGCATCCCCTAAGGTCTTGTGCAGGCACCTTGAACAGCGAAAGGAGGTGGGACCGATGATCACGCAACCGATCACGCGCTCCCACCTCGCAGCGAGGGTGCCGGCTGTCTGACCGGGAGCGCGTACTCCTGGAAGGATTTCCATGACCGAACTGGTCGTGCGCCCGCTCCAAGCGGGCGAAGAAGCACTGTTCACCTCCCTGCCCGACCGCGGTCTCGTCGGCCGCACGCTGCTCGGTGACGACTTCGTCGAGATGGCGAAGAGGGGCGAGTACCGGCCCGAGTGGACCTGGGTCGCGCTGCGCGATGACGTCGTCGTGGCCCGCGCCGCCTGGTGGGCCAAGGCCGGGGACGAAGAGCCGGTCGCCTTGGACTGGTTCGACTTCACCGACTTCGACGCGGCCGTCCACCTGCTGAAAACCGCACCGCTGCGGGCGGAGTACGCACTGCACACCCCGCCGGCGTGGCAGGACGATCCGCAGGTCGCGGCCGAAGTGAACGGCCGGGTCGAGGCGGCCGAGGCGGCGGGCTACCGCAAGCTCGTCGAGCGCTACCGCTTCCGCTGGACCCCGGAAAACGGCCTGCCGGAGCGGCCGGGCCGGCTCGAGTTCCGGCCGGAGCCGGACGACGACGTCATCCTCGACGTCTTCAGGCGGGTGCACGTCGGCAGCCTCGACGCGCACGCGCGCAAGGCCATCGAAGAGCAGGGCCTCGAAGCGGCCGCGCGGGAAGACTTCGACCTGATGAAGTGGATGCCGGCGCCGCGGGACTGGTGGCGGCTCGCGTACACGGCCGAGGGCGAGCTGGCCGGCCTCGTCCTGCCGAGCCGCAACGTCTACGACCCGGTGGTCGGCTACGTGGCCGTGGTGCCGGAGCACCGGGGCAAGGGCTACGCGTACGACCTCCTGGTCGAGGCGACGCACGACCTCGTCGGCTACGGCGCGGACCGGATCGTCGCGGGCACCGACGTCGGCAACGTCCCGATGGCCAAGGCCTTCGCGAAGGCGGGTTACCCCGTGGTGCAGCACCGCATCGACTTCGTGTGACACCCGTCGTGAGTGGCAAGGCGGGTTAGAACGCGCCTTGCCACTCACGATCGCCGGGCGGTACCGTCGCTAGAGCGATCTATCAAATCGGGGGCATGATGGACAAGGGGCTGCCGGTACTGCGGGTGATTCTGGGCTTCTCGCTGCTCAGCACGACGCTGCACTACGCGCACAACGCCCTTCGTGTCGCGGACTACCCGCAGCTGCCGGGTGTTCCGGTGCTCGCGGCGGGCATCGTCGTTGCCGTCGCCTGGGTGCTGCTCACGGCGTCCGGCTGGCTCGGCTACCGCGCGTACGTGGACCGCAGATATTCGCGGGCACTGGGGTTCCTGCTGATCTATTCCCTGACCGGAATGGTCACTCTCGGTCACTTCCTGACCGGCGTGCCGCAGATCCCGGCGTTCTGGTTCGCGACGATCTTCACCGACGCCGCGGCCGGGCTGGCGCTGTGGGTGTTCCTCACCTGGGCCTGGACGACGCTCAACCGGGTGACCACCCGAGATCAACTTTCTACACAACATTGACCTCCGTCTGACTCATGTAGACAATCGGGTGAGTGACCACCACCACACCGGTTGCCTTCGACCGCCGTCCCGACGAGTACCGCCACTGGCGCCTCCGGATCGACGGGGAGGTGGCCTGGCTCGAGCTGGACGTCGACGAGCAGGGCGGTCTGGTCCCGGGGTACGAGCTCAAGCTCAACTCCTACGACCTCGGCGTCGACATCGAGCTCTACGACGCCACGCAGCGGCTGCGGTTCGAGCACCCCGAGGTCCGCGTGGTCATCGTGACCAGCGCGAAGGAGAAGGTGTTCTGCGCCGGCGCGAACATCCGGATGCTCGCCGCGTCGGAGCACCACTGGAAGGTGAACTTCTGCAAGTTCACCAACGAGACCCGCAACGGCATGGAGGACGCCACCGAGCACTCCGGCCAGGTCTACGTGGCCGCGGTCAACGGCACCTGCGCCGGCGGTGGCTACGAGATCGCGCTGGCCTGCGAAAAGATCTTCCTGATCGACGACAACTCCTCGACGGTCGCGCTGCCGGAGGTGCCCCTGCTGGGCGTGCTGCCCGGCACCGGCGGCCTCACCCGCGTCGTCGACAAGCGGCGCGTGCGCCGGGATCTCGCCGACGTCTTCGCCACCCGCCCGGACGGCGTCAAGGGCCGCACGGCGGTCGACTGGCGGCTGGTCGACGAACTGGTGCCGCGCCAGGACTTCCGCGAGAAGGTCCTCGAAAAGGCGCGAGAACTCGCGCGCCGGTCGGAAAAGCAGGGTGACCACGGCATCGAGCTGACGCCGCTGGAACATCGCCATGTCGACATCGACGTGGCCAAGGATCAGGTCACCATCACCATCAAGGGCCCCGAAGACGACCCGGGTGACCTGCACGAGGAGGGCGCGGGCGGCTGGTTCCTCGCCATGACCCGCGAGCTGGACGACGCCATCCTGCGGCTGCGCACCAACGAGGTCGAAGCCGGCACGTGGATCCTCAAGACCCAGGGCGACCCGGAAAAGGTGCTGGCGCACGAGCAGGCCGTCCTCGGGCAGAAGGACTGGCTGGCCAACGAGATCACGCACTACTTCAAGCGGACGCTCAAGCGCCTCGACGTCACCAGCCGCAGCCTGATCGCGCTCATCGAACCCGGCAGCTGCTTCGCGGGCGCGCTGCTGGAGGTCGCACTGGCCGCGGACCGGCAGTACATCCTGGACGGGCCGCCGATCGACGACGAAGACAGCGACGCACGCGCGTCCATCCGGCTCACCGACGCCAACTTCGGCGCGTTCCCGATGGGCAACGGCCTGACCCGGTTGCAGGCGCGGTTCTACGGCGACGACGACCACCTCACCTGGCTGGCGCGCGAGAAGAACCGCGAGCTGAGCGCCGCCGAAGCCCGCGAACTCGGCCTGGTCACCGACGCCCCGGACGACCTCGACTGGGAGGACGAGATCCGGATCGCCCTCGAAGGCCGCGCGTCGCTGTCCCCGGACGCGCTCACCGGCATGGAGGCCAACCACCGGTTCGTGGGTCCGGAGACCATCGAGACCAAGATCTTCGGCCGGCTGGCGGCTTGGCAGAACTGGATTTTCACCCGCCCGAACGCATCCGGGCCGGAAGGCGCGCTGCGCCGATACGGTACGGGGCAGAAGGCCGTCTTCGACAGGAAGCGGGTCTAGCGCAGATGCCCGAGAAGATCGACTACGACGCCAAGATCCCCAACAACGTCAACCTCTCCGAAGACCGCAGGCTGCAGCGCGCCCTCGAAGGCTGGCAGCCGAAGTTCCTGCACTGGTGGGGCGAAATGGGCCCGACGCTGGAGACCCACGGCGTCTACCTGCGCACCGCCGTGAGCGTGGGCCGCGAAGGCTGGGCGCACTTCGACCACGTCAACGTGCCCGACTACCGCTGGGGGATCTTCCTCGCCGAGCGCGACCCCGACCGCCGGATCGCCTTCGGGGAGCACCAGGGCGAGCCGGTGTGGCAGCAGGTGCCCGGCGAATACCGCGCCGACCTGCAGCGGCTGATCGTCATCCAGGGCGACACCGAGCCGGCGTCGGTCGAGCAGCAGAAGCTCCTCGGCCTCACCGCGCCGAGCCTGTACGACCTGCGCAACCTGTTCCAGGTCAACGTCGAAGAGGGCCGCCACCTGTGGGCGATGGTGTACCTGCTGCACGCCTACTTCGGCCGCGAAGGCCGTGACGAGGCCGAAGGACTGCTGATGCGCAACTCCGGCAGCCCGGACGCGCCCCGCATCCTCGGCGCGTTCAACGAGGAAACCGCCGACTGGCTGGCGTTCTACATGTTCACCTACTTCACCGACCGCGACGGGAAGTACCAGCTCGGCACGCTCAAGGAAAGCTCCTTCGACCCGCTCTCGCGCACCTGCGAGTTCATGCTCAAAGAAGAAGCGCACCACATGATGGTGGGCACCACCGGCGTCGACCGCGTGGTGACCCGCAGCGCCGAGCTGATCCGCGAGCACGACACGCTCGACATCGGCCCGCACGGCGGCATCCCGCTGGAGGTCATCCAGAAGTACATCAACTTCCACTACACCGTCTCACTCGACCTGTTCGGCAGCGAGACGTCGACGAACGCGGCGAACTACTACACCGCCGGCCTCAAGGGCCGCTGGCAGGAAACCCGCCGCAAGGACGACCACAAGCTCACCGGGGACGCCCGCACGCTGGAGCGGCCGAACAGCGACGGCACGTGGACCACCGAGGAACAGCAGGCGATCCTGCTGCTCAACCTCGATTTGCGCAGCGAGTACGTGGCCGACTGCCAGACCGGCGTGAAGCGCTGGAACAAGATCCTCGCCGACGCCGGGATCGGCTTCGCGTTCCGCCTGCCGCACCCTGGCTTCAACCGCGAAGTGGGCATAAACTCCGGCCACCACGTCACTCCCGACGGCACCATCGTCGACGAGGCGACCTGGGAGGCAGGCAAGCGCAAGTGGCTGCCCACGACCGAAGACCTCACGTTCGTCCGCTCGCTGATGCACCCGGTGTACGAACGGGGGAAGATCGCGAGCTGGGTGGCGCCGCCGCGGCAGGGCATCAACGGCAAGCCCATCGACTACGAGTACGTGTACCTCACGTAGGAGGCCTGGTGGCGACAGGGTTCAATGCCGCGGAGTACCTGCTGTCGGCCGGGCACCCGGACGCGACCGCGGTCGTGTCGCCTCGCCGTTCGCTCACCTACGCCGAGCTCGCGGCCGAGTCCCGGCGCGTCGCCGGCGGCCTGACGGAACTCGGGGTGCGGCCCGAAGAACGGGTCATGTTCTGCATGGTCGACGACGTCGAGCTGCTCACCGGCATCCTCGGCGCGATGCTGGCCGGCGCGGTCGCCGTCCCGGTGTCGACCATGGTCACCGGCCTGGAGCTGGGCAACGTGCTGGCCGACTCGCGGGCGCGGGTGCTGTGCGTGTCCGGCGAGTTCACCGAGCAGGCGGTGACCGCGCTCGGCCTCGCCCCCGAGGTCACGGACGTCCTGCTCGACCGGTCCGACGCGACCGGCGTCCCGGACGGCGTCCGGACGCACCGGTGGTCCGAACTGGACGGCGAGTTCCGCGACGGCCGGACGTGGGCGGACTCGCCCGCGCTGTGGCTGTACACCTCCGGCACGACCGGGCAGCCGAAGGGCGCGATGCACCGGCACGCGAGCATCCGCGCGGTCTGCGAGACCTACGCCCGCGGCGTGCTGGCGACGTCCGCGGCGGACCGGTTCCTGTCGGTGCCCAAGCTGTTCTTCGCCTACGGGCTGGGGAACTCGTGCTTCTTCCCGCTCGGCGCGGGCGGAACGACGCTGCTGGAGCCTGCGCGTCCGACGCCCGCGTTGTTCGCGAGACGCGCTCGCGCGGAGCAGCCGTCGCTGTTCTTCGCGGTGCCGACGTTCTACGCGGCGCTGCTCGCCAGCGACGTCCCGGACGACTCGTTCGCTTCGGTGCGGTACGCGGTTTCGGCAGGCGAGCCGCTGCCCGCATCGCTGTTCGAACGGTTCCGCGCGCGCTTCGGGCTGGAGATCCTCGACGGCATCGGGTCGACCGAGGCCCTGCACATCTTCCTGTCCAACCGGCCCGGCGCGGTGCGGCCGGGCACCACCGGCGTCGCCGTGCCCGGGTACTCCCTGCAGATCCGCGACGAAGCCGGCGCGGTGGTCGACGCCGCCGGGCAGCCGGGTGAGCTGTTCGTGTCCGGGCCGTCGACGGCGACCGGGTACTGGGCCCGCTACGACGCGACGAAGCTCGTCTTCCAGGGCGAATGGCTGCGGACGGGCGACAGTTACGTCCGGAACGAGGACGGCACCTACACCTGCCTCGGCCGGTTCGGCGACATGCTGAAGGCGGGCGGGATCTGGGTGTCACCGTCCGAAGTGGAGGAACGGCTGCGGCAGCACCCGGCGGTGGCGGAGGTCGCGGTCGTCGCCGCGCCGGACGCCGACGGGCTCGACAAGCCGGTGGCGTGCGTGGTGCCCGCACCGGGGTTCGCCGTCGACCCGGACGAGCTGATCGAGTTCTGCCGCGAGGGGCTGGCGGCGTTCAAGCGCCCGCGCGGGGTGGTGGAGCTGGCCGAGCTGCCGAAGACGGCGACCGGCAAGATCCGCCGCAACGTCATCCGCGAGCAGGTCCGCGACGTGCTGCGGGCGGTGGCGCCGCAGCCATGATCGACGGGCACTTCGTGGTCGACGCGCACGTCCACACGCCGCGGCTGCCGACTCTGAAACCCGCGTGGCTGCAGTGGGCCCACGACTTCGCGGGCTCGTACCCGTGGCGTTCGGTGTATTCCGCTTCGGGGGAGGTCGTCCCGGAGGCGATGGACGAGCTGATGGAGTCCGAAGGCGTCGACCGGGTCCTGTTGTTCTGCGAGTACAGCCCCCGGGCGACCGGGATCCAGCCGATCGAGGACAACCTGCCGCTGGTTTCTTTCAATCCACAGCGGTTCCGGCTGGTGGCGAACGTCAACCCGTACCTGCACCACCCGGCGGCGGCGGAGGTCGAGCGGCAGCTGGACCTGGGCGCGGTGGCGCTGAAGATCCACCCCGTGCACGGCGCGTTCTCACCGGCGGACAAGGAGCTGTACCCGGTCTACCAGCTGTGCCTCGACCGCGGGGTGCCGGTGATCCTCCACTCGGGAACGTCGAGCTTTCCGGGCTCCCGCACCAGTTTCGGCAACCCCGAGCTGCTTTCCGACGTGGTCGAGGACTTCCCGGCGCTGCAATTCGTCTTCGCCCACGGCGGCCGCGGGTGGTGGTACGACGTCGCGGCGTTCCTCGCGCTGGCGCGGGACAACGTCTGGCTCGACCTCGCCGGGCTGCCACCGAAGAAGCTGCCGGAGTACTACCGGCGGTTCGACCTGGCCCGGCTGGCCGGGAAGTTCGTGTTCGGCACCGACTGGCCCGGCGTGCCGTCGGTGGCCGCGAACGTCCGGACGCTGGCCGGGCTGGGCCTGCCCGAGGAGGTGCTGAGCGGGGTGCTGTCCGGGAACGCGATCAAGCTGATGCCGTCGCTGGCCTAGTGGTTCGCACGCGGGGGTGCCGGTGACACATCCGGCGCCCCCGCGCCCCCAGCGGGTCAGCCCCGGACCTCGTGCAGGCAGAGCACGTTGCCTTCGGAGTCGTTGAACCACGCCGCACGCTCGGTGCCCAGCTCGGCGATGTGGTCGACGGTCTTCAGGCCCTCCATTTCGAAGTCCTGGAAACGCACGCCGCGGCTTTCCAGGGCGCTCACCTCGGCGGGCAGGTCGCTGACTTCGAAGCTCAGCGCCGTGCTTTCGCTCTGCGTGCCGGCCGGCATCGGCCGAAGTCCGATGGCGCCGCCGGCCGCGGCGAAGTAGAGGGTTCCGTCCTCGCCCTTCCCCGTCTGCTTCAGGCCGAGGGAGTCCGCGTAGAAGTGGCCGGCGCGTTCACTGTCGGTCACCGGAAGCATCGTCGTGATGGTCGACTCGGTCAGCATGGTTCTCATGGTGCGCCGTCACGACCACCGCGGTGACCTCGGCTTTTTCAACGGCCGTCGTTGAACGCCCGGAGTGTCCGCATGGCTTCGGCGAGTGCGGGGGCGTCGTCACCCAGCGGGGTCAGCACGATGCGGCGCAGGATGTCCGCGGCGGCCGCGCGGGCCTGGTTCGCCACGTCCAGGCCGTGCTCGGTCAGGGACGCGAACGTGACGCGGCGGTCGTCGGGGCTGGGGATCCGGCAGATCAGGTCGGCCGCCACCAGCCGGTCCGCCACCTTGGTGAAGCCGCCGCTGGACAGCGCCGCCTCCGTGGCCAGCCGGGTCATCGGCATCCGGTGCTCGGGCGAGCGGACCAGCCGCAGCAGGATGTCGAACGACGCGGGCGCGAGCCCGAACCGGTCGGCGATCTCGCCCATCAGCTTGTCCTGGGTGGCCAGGTAACCCTCGATGACCAGGCCCCACCAGGTGACGATCTCGTCGTCGTCGGTGTCCACGGGACGTACTTTACCGCCACGCCTCGCCGGATTATTTCTTTCGGGGAAGATGTCAGCCCGTTTGTACGAACCATATACCGGTCATCCCTACGATCGGGCGATGACTAACGAGGCACTACAGCGTGCTACCAAACTGCTGGACGCGGTCATCCTCGCCGACGGGCACAACGACCTGCCGTGGGAGCTGCGGCAGCACGGTGGCCCGAACCCGGTCGAGGCGGCCGCGTCGCTCGACCTGACCGTGCGGCAGCCCGCGCTGCACACCGACTTCCCGAAGCTCGCCGACGGGAAGCTCGGCATGCAGTTCTGGTCGGTGTACGTGCCCTGTGAGTTCGAAGGCCACAGCGCCGTGACCGCCGTCCTCGAGCAGGTCGAGGTCGTCCACCAGCTGGCCGAGCGCTACCCGGACCGGCTGCGGCTCGTCACCACCGCCGACGAGGCCGAGGCCGCCTTCGCCGACGGCCGGATCGCGTCGCTGCTCGGGGCCGAGGGCGGGCACAGCATCGCCGAGTCGCTCGGGGTGCTGCGAATCCTGCGCCGGCTCGGCGTCCGCTACATGACGCTGACGCACAACTTCAACACGACCTGGGCCGACTCCGGCACCGACGAGCCGGTGCACGGCGGGCTCACCGAGTTCGGCCGCGACGTCGTCCGCGAGATGAACAAGATCGGGATGATGGTCGACCTCTCGCACGTCGCGCCGTCGACGATGCGGGCCGCGATCGAGGTCAGCTCGGTGCCGGTGATCTTCAGCCACTCCTCCTGCATCGCCGTGAACGACCACCCCCGCAACATCCCGGACGACGTCCTCGCCCAGCTGCCCGGCAACGGCGGCGTCGCGATGATCACCTTCGTGCCCGCGTTCGTCTCGCCGAAGGTCGCCGCCTGGAACGAGCGGCTCGAGACCGCGATGGCCGAGGCCGGGCTCGAGTACCGGAACCTCACCCTGCGCGGGAAGTTCGTCAAGGAGTGGGACGGCCCGCCCAAGCCGCTCGCCACCGTCGAGGACGTCGTCGCGCACGTCGAGCACGCCCGCGAGGTCGCCGGGATCGACCACATCGGCCTCGGCGGCGACTACGACGGCGTCGCCTCGCTGCCGGAAGGGCTGGAGGACACGTCCAAGTACCCGGTGCTGTTCGCCGCCCTGCTCGAGCGCGGGTGGAGTGAGGACGACTGCGAGAAACTGGCCGGCAAGAACACCCTCCGCGTTCTCCGTGAGGTCGACGGCTTCGCCCGTTAGGGGGTTTGAGCCAGCGCTCCCCGCACGCCGGACGGACACTGAGGACATGACGCACGCGCGCGGGGGCGCGGCCGACCGCCCCACCGGTCCCGCACACCACGACCTGCCCGGCACCGACGTGCCGGAAGGCGCCCTGGAACCCGCCGAGCTGCGTGCCGGCGACGTTCGTCCGGGCGCGGAGGAGGTGACCCCGGTGCGGCCGGCGCCCGCCCGGCCGGGGGCCGCCACCCCGGCGGGCAAGACGCGGCCGACGCGGATCAGCGGCACCTGGGTCGCGGTGATCGCGGGCCTGGTCGTGCTGGCCGTGCTGCTGGTCTTCATCCTGCAGAACCTCGCCCCGGCGACGGTCCGGTTCTTCGGCGCCGAGGGCAGTTTGCCGCTGGCCATCGCCATGCTGTTCTCGGCCATCGGCGGGGCGGTGCTGGTCGCCCTGATCGGCGGCGCCCGGATCCTGCAGCTGCGGAAGCAGGCGCGCCGCCGCTAGACGATGATCGACGTCATCCCGAGGACGGTTGCGCAAACGTTTTCGTCCCCGGTGGTGCGGACGCCGTCGAGGTTCGCGGCATTGCGGGTGCAGAGCCGCCAGAACGTGTCCAGGTCCGTCGTCACCGACGCCAGCGGGGTGCGCGACGGCGGCGCGCCGCGGTCCAGGACCCAGCCGTCGCGCTCGCGGCGCGCGTACCACTTGCCCTGGCCGGTCACGGTGTAGCCGACCTGCTTGCCGATGCGGGCGTCGACGTCACGCAGGGTGTGCGGCAGCGCGCGGACGAACGTGTCCGCGATCGGTTCGGCGTACTCCGCCTCCAGTGGCGTGTGCTCCAGCGCCTCGCGGATCTGCACGTGGTGGACCCAGAACTCGGAGTAGTCGCGGGCCGCGTCCAGCCAGCGCGGGGCGGGCTCGTCGCCGGCCCAGCTCACCGGCATGCCGAGGGCGTCGAGGTCCAGCTGCGCCCAGTACTCGGTCGTCTGGCCCATGAATTCGTACAGCATCGTCAGCAGGACGTCCGTCGAGAGCCGGCGGCAGGCGACGACCCATTCCTCGTTGATCCGGTCGATGAACCGGGGGAACGCCTCACCCGGCCGGGGGGAATCCGCGGTGTGCCCGTCGCGGCCGCGGGACAGCCGGCCGACCTTGTCGCCCAGCAGGTGGGCGGCGACGTCCTTGACCGTCCAGCCGGCGCACATGGTCGGCCGCGTCCAGTCCTCCTCGGTCAGGGCGCCGAGCAGCGTCATCAGCGCTTGTTCTTCTTTCGAGAAGTACGGGAGGACGTCGATCGGCGGACCCCAGCGCGTCGGGCTCATGCGTCCATCCAACACGCAAGTCACACCTCCATTCGGCCTACCCGCAGGTAGCATCACGTTTCGCGTAAGCAGAGGGGAGCCCACCGGTGAACGCAGAGCGACCGAACGGCCGGGGTACCACCGACGAGGTGGCCGACCTGGCCCGCCGCGCCGGCCGGCTGGCGGGCTGGGCCGCGCGGACCGGCTTCGCGCTCGGCCGCAAGCTCCCCGGTGTCGAGACCGCCGAACGCAGCGTCCGGCAGGTCGAACGGCAGCTGCTGACCGAGCTGCGCCGCCGGCTCGACGAAGTCGACGACCCGTACCACGCGGCGCTGACCGCGGCGTCGGCGATGAACCGTGCGGCCGTGCCCGGGAAGGCCGAAGCCACGGTCACGCTCGTGCCGGCGCGCGACAACCACGCCGAGCCGCTGCGCGCGGCGATGGCCGAGCTGCTCAACCACTCCATCGGCTTCGGCCGCGAACGCGCCCGCGAGTACTTCTACGCGATCATCCTGCGCCAGCTGACGCCGGACGAGGCCCGCATCCTGTCCGCGCTGTCCGACGGCTCGCCGTTCCCCGCCGTCGACGTCGTCGAGCGGACCGGTCTCGGCGGCGCCGGCCGGGTCGTGCTGCGCAACGCCTCGACGGTCGGCAAGGCGGCCGGGGTGTCGCTGCCCGACCAGGTGCCCGGCTACGTCACCCGGCTGATCGGGCTCGGCCTCGTCGACCTCGACGAAGAGGTGCCGTCGCTGGAGACGCAGTACGAGATCCTGCTGACCGACGAGACCGTGCGCGAGGCGGAGAAGCACGTCCGGCGCGCGAAGTTCGTCCGGCGGACGATCCACGTCTCGCGCCTCGGGGCGCAATTCTGGCAGGCCTGCGACCCGAGTCTCGGCTGACCGGATGGGGGCCTTCCTCAGCGGCATCGTCGCCGACTTCGCGCAGCACTGGCCCCTCTACGTCTCGATCCCGGTCGTCGCGGCGCTGATCGGCTACGGCACCAAGCTGGTCGCGATCCGGATGATGTTCCAGCCGGTGGAGTTCATCGGCGTGAAGCCGTTCCTGGGCTGGCAGGGCATCGTGCCGAAGCGCGCGGCGCGGATGGCGAGCATCGCCTGCGACACGATGACCGAGCAGCTGATCGAACCGGCCGAGGTGGTGGCGCGGCTCGACGCGTCCCGGATCGCCCAGGAGATCGAGAAGCCAC
Source organism: Amycolatopsis sp. NPDC051102 (assembly GCF_040682815.1). NCBI lineage: Bacteria > Bacillati > Actinomycetota > Actinomycetes > Pseudonocardiales > Pseudonocardiaceae > Amycolatopsis > Amycolatopsis sp. NPDC051102. The sequence goes on along the minus strand of NZ_JBFBBT010000025.1, from coordinate 17,721 downwards.
TGCTCGCCGGGGTCGAGGACATCGTGCGCGAGGTGGCGGCGCACTACCGGCCGGGGCTGTGGGAGTCGCTGCCGGAGCGGGTCCGGCGGCTGGTGGTCCAGCGCGTCCAGCACGAGTCTCCGCGGATGGTCGCCGCCGTGCTCGACCTGATCAAGTCCGATGTGGACAGCGTGTTCGACCTCAAGGGCATGGTGGTCACCAGCCTGGTCAAGGACAAGCGCCTGCTCAACCGGATCTTCCAGGAGGCGGGCGCGAAGGAGTTCAAGTTCATCGCCCGCTCGGGCCTGGTGTTCGGCGGCGCGATCGGCGTCATCCAGATGGTGGCGTGGGTGCTGTTCAAGTTCCCGCCGATCATGCCGGTGTTCGGCCTGTTCACCGGCTGGTTCACGGACTGGCTGGCGCTGCGGATGATCTTCTACCCGATCGAGCCGCGGCGCTATTTCGGCATCCAGTGGCAGGGCCTGTTCCTGAAGCGGCGCGCGGAGGTCGCGGAAGCGTACGGATCGCTGATCGCGAAGGAGATCATCACCCCGCACAACGTCATCGAGGCGATCCTGTACGGGCCGCTGTCGGACCGGGTGCTGGCGCTGATCCAGCGTCAGCTGGACCGCGAGCTGGGCAGCGTCGCGAAGCCGTTGCTGGTGTTCGCGGTGGGCAGCCGCAAGTACCAGGACATGAAGCTGGCGATCGCGTCCCAGATCATGTCCCGCCTCCCGGAGACGATGCGGTACATCGAGGACTACGCGACGGACGCGATGGACATCCGCAACGTACTGGTGTCGAAGATGAAGGAACTGTCCCCGCGGGAGTTCGAACGGCTGCTGCGGCCGGCGTTCGAACAGGACGAGTGGATCCTGATCGCGACGGGGGCGGTGCTGGGGTTCGCGGTCGGCGAGGCGCAGGTGCTGGTCCTGGAGCACCTGGCGGCTTGACGGGCGAACAAGTCCACCCGAACAGCCGTACACCCGCTGGTATCCCCGCGCTCACCTTTCGCCTCTACTCTGCGTCAGGACGACCGACCGCCGGGAGACTCCATGGACGGGACCGCGGAACCGTGGCAGCAGGAAATCCGCCTCGCGATGACCATGGTCGGCGGGGCCAGCCTGGCCATCTGGATGGGCGGGGTCGCCACCGAGACGTCGCAGCTGCTGCGGGAGTCGCGGCGTGATCCGCGGACCGGAGCCGGCCTCTACCGCGGGCTGCTCGATGTGCTGCGGGCGAGCGTCTCCATCGACGTCCTGACCGGGACCAGTGCCGGCGGGATCAACGCCGCCTGCCTGGGGCTCGCCGAGGCCTTCGGCTCCACGCCGCAGGTGCTGCGTGACACCTGGATCTCCACCGGTTCGCTGGAAAACCTCGTGCGGGACGCGCGGGAGCCGCAGCCGCGGTCGGTGCTCGACGGTGACCGCGTGCTGCTCGGGGACGTCGAGCGGGCGCTGCGGCAGATCACCGCGCAGGGCACGCCGCCTGCCGACGATCCCGACATCACCGTGCTGCTCACCGGCACGATGATCGACGGCGAGACCACCCGGTTCGACGATGCGCTGGGGAACCTGGTGCGGGACACCGAACACCGGATGCTCTTCCGCTTCTGTGGTCCACTGTGGACCACCGGGGTCGAGGGGCCGCTCGCGCTGGCGGCCCGCTCCACCGCGTCCTTCCCCGGCGCGTTCGAGCTGTCCCGGATGCCGATCGGCACCGAGGGCACCGACCGCCTGCACCCCGACATGACGCCGTACACGGAACTGACCCGGTCGCACTGGCTGACCGACGGCGGGGTGCTGCTCAACAAGCCGCTGCGCCCGGCCCTGCGGGAGATCTTCGAACGCACGTCGAACGTGGACGTCCGGCGGCTGCTGCTCTACGTCGTGCCGACCGGCGAAGGGGAGACCGACGCCGTCGGGTGCGATGCGGCGAACCCGCCGCTGTTGTCGGGTGCGATGGCCAGGGTCGTCAACACCGTGATGAGCCAGTCGATCAGCGCCGAGCTCGACGACCTGACCCGGCACAACGACGCCGTGCTCCGCGCGCGTGACACCCGGGTCTCGCTGGCCGCCCTCGGCCTGCGCGGCGGGCCGGAATGCCTGGTGGACGCGCGGATCGCTGCCGCCTACCTCGAGCGCCGGACCGCGGAGGACGCCGCCGAGCTGGTGCGGGCCGCCGCCCGGCGGTATGCGCTGTCCGACGCGGACACCCCGGACCGCGAGTGGGCGTCCGGGATGTCGCAGCAGCTGCGCACGATCGCGGTGGCCGGGCTGAGCAGCGGCGTCCCGGCCGGGCCGCCGGCCGCCAGCCTGCCCGTGGCCGCCCTCGTCGGCTACCGGACGACCGCGCTCGACGACGCCGTCGCGACCGGCCTGCAGCTGGTCAACGCCGGCTTCCGGCTCCGGCCGGACGGCGCGCAGGCGAAGGTGCTCAACGACGCGCGTGCCGAGCTGCACGAGGCACGCCGGACCTCCGGCCGCGGCGTGCGGCTCGCGCAGTGGGTCGCCGCGCACACCCCGCCCGGCGCGAGCAGCACCTTGGAGACGTGGATCGGCGAGCTCGCCGAGGAGTGGGCCGGGCTGGGCCGCTCGGCCGCCGTCGCCGAGGCGTGGCCGAAGGTGGTCGCCGGCCTGCGCGAAGCGGCCCCGACCTTGCGCGCGCTGGCCGCCGAAGACGACGGCGGCACGGTCACCACCTTGCTGGACTGGCTCGCGCTCACGCCCGACGTGCCGGACGACGTCGTGCAAGGCCGGCTGCTCACCCTGCACGTGGCGACGCGCGGGCTGCTCGCGCAGGCGCCGTCGGTCGACCAGCGGGTCGACCTCGTGCAGGTCAGCGCCGATTCGCGGACGCTGCTCGACATGACGCGGCGCCGGTCGTGGGACAAGCTGACCGGGATGCAAGCGAGCTACTTCGGCGCCTTCTACAAGGCGTCGTGGCGGGCCAGCGACTGGATGTGGGGCCGCATCGACGGCGCCGGCTGGCTGGTCCAGTGCCTGCTCGACCCGGTCCGCCTCGAAACGCTGCGGGACGTCGTCGGCCGGGACCGGTTCCGCGACGAGCTCCTCGCGGTGCTGAAGCCCGGCTGGCGCAAGCCGGACGAGCGCGACCGCTGCACGGCGGCCGAGGCGGGGCAGCTGACCGACCAGCTGACGGCCGAACTCGCTTTCCTCGGCCTCGACGCCGACCTCAATCCGGTGGACAAGCCGGACGCCGGACGCCCGCTCAGCATGCCGGTGACGGCCATGGTGCTGGCCCGGCGGCGGCAGGAAGCGATCGCCGCGGAGGAACTCCCGGTCGTCACGCTCGCGGCGCGCTACGACGCCGAGGACCGCCCCGGCATCGAGAAGGCGCTGGCCGAGGAGCTGCCCCGGGTCGACGTGGCCGCCGCGCAGGCGCAGTTCCAGGGCTGCCGCGTCTCGGCCGAAAAGCTCGCCGGGGAACAGGGCACCGCGCGGCTGACCCGGACCCTGGTCGCGCTCGGCGCCGCCACGGTCAACGCCGGGACCGTCGCGTTCCGGCTGCCGGGTGGCTGGCCGCAGACCGTGGCGAGCATCCTGCGGACGGTCGCCAGGAGCACGGCGAGGGTCGCGCAGGGCGCGTCACGGCTCGGCACGGCGGGTTCGCTCGTGGCCGGCGTGCTGGCGCTGCTGGCCGGGCTGGTGATCGGCAGCAACGGCGGCGCGGTCCTGCAGTGGATCGGCCTCCCGGTCCTCGCGGGAGCGGTCGTCTACCTGGCGACAGCGCTGCTCACGACGGGCCGCAAGGTGCGGTCGCTGTTCGCGGCGCTGAGCGCGCTGGTCGTGGCGGCGCTGCTGCTGGCCGCGTTCCTGCCCCCGCTCGCCCGCCCGTTCTTCGGCTGGCTGGGTGACGTCGTGGCCGGCTGGCGCCGCGGCGAAGGCGCGGTGTGGTGGCTGGTGGTGTCCGGGCTGCTGATCCTGCCCGCGATCGTGATGCCGGTGAGCGCGATCGTGCGCCGCCTCGGCCACCGCCGCCGGGCGAAGGCCGGCGCGCTCGACGTCGCCGGACGCTCACGCTGACGATCCGCCGCGGGCGTTTGCCCAGGCACCGTCCACTCCAAACATGTTTGTGTGACTGCTCACCGGGTACTCGGCGTCGTCGCAGGTCATCGCGGGGGTCGTGAGCTGCGTCGCTGGCATGCGGAAAAATCTCTGTTACGTTTCCTGAGTATGTCCGTAACGCACTTGATCGAATCGCCGACCAAGGCGGACGGCGCGCAGCTGTGGCGAATCGCGCGCGATTCCGCCAAGCTGGATCTCAACTCGCCGTACGCCTACATGCTGTGGTGCCGCGATTTCGCCGGGTCTTCGGTGGTCGCGCGTGAGGATGGCCGGGCGGTCGGTTTCGTCATCGCCTACCGCAGACCGGACGAGCCCGCGGCGGCGCTCGTCTGGCAGGTCGCGGTCGACGCGTCCCAGCGCGGAAAGGGCCTGGCCGGGGCCCTGCTCGACGCGCTGTACACGCGCTTGGTCGGTGAGGGTGTGCGTTACCTCGAGACCACGATCACCCCGGACAACGAGGCGTCCATCCGGCTGTTCACGTCGTTCGCGAAGCGGTGGAACGCCGCAATGGAAACCAGTGTGCTGTTCGACGGCGGGGAATTCCCCGAAGCCGGGCACCTGCCGGAAGAGCTTTACCGCATCGGTCCGCTGACGCCGCCGACGAATCCGGGCGAGTAGGAGAGAAAGAAACACATGAGCATCTTCGAAGAGCTCGAATCCGAAGTACGCAGCTACAGCCGCGGCTGGCCGGTCGTGTTCGACCGCGCGCGGGGCAGCCACTTGTACGACGAAAGCGGGAAGCCCTATCTGGACTTCTTCGCGGGGGCCGGTGCGCTGAACTACGGGCACAACAACCCGCAGCTGAAGCAGGCCCTGATCGACTACATCCAGCGCGACGGCGTCACCCACGCGCTGGACATGTTCACCGTGGCCAAGCGCGACTTCCTGCAGACCTTCCGCGACAAGGTCCTCGACCCGCGCGGGCTCGGCTACAAGGTCGTGTTCCCCGGTCCAGGCGGCGCGAACGCCGTCGAGGCCGCGCTGAAGCTGGCGCGCAAGGTGACCGGCCGGGAAGCGGTCATCAACTTCACCAACGCCTTCCACGGCATGACGCTGGGCGCGCTGTCGGTCACCGGCAACTCGATGAAGCGCGGCGGCGCCGGCGTCCCGCTGGTGCACGCCACCCCGATGCCGTACGACCAGTACTTCGACGGCGCGATGCCGGACTTCCTCTACTTCGAGAAGCTCCTGCAGGACTCCGGCAGCGGGCTCAACGAGCCGGCCGCGGTGATCGTCGAAGGCGTGCAAGGCGAGGGCGGCATCAACGCCGCGCGCCTGGAGTGGCTGAAGGGGCTCGACGACCTCTGCAAGCGCCACAACATCCTGCTGATCCTCGACGACGTCCAGATGGGCTGCGGCCGCACCGGCCCGTTCTTCTCCTTCGAGGACGCCGGGATCACGCCGGACATCGTCTGCCTGTCGAAGTCCATCAGCGGCTACGGCATCCCGATGGCGCTGACGCTGATCAAGCCGGAGCTCGACGTCTGGGAGCCGGGCGAGCACAACGGCACCTTCCGCGGGATCAGCCCGGCGTTCGTCACCGCCAAGGAAGCGATCGACCTCTACTGGAGCGACGACGCGCTCGAGAAGTCGACCAAGGCGAAGGGCGAGCGCATCGCCTCCGCGTTCTCCGGCATCGTCGAGGCGTACCCGGAAGCGAACCTGATCGCCAAGGGCCGTGGCCTGGCACGCGGCCTCGAGTTCGAAAACGGCGACCTGGCCGGGCGTGTCTGCGCGGAAGCGTTTGCGCGCGGCCTGCTGATGGAAACCTCCGGGCCCGACGGCGAAGTGATGAAGCTGCTGCCGCCGCTGACGCTGACCGACGACGAGCTGACGCAGGGCCTGTCGATCATCGACGAGTCCGTGAAGGCCGTCCTGAAGAAGTAAGGAGTTCGCCCGTGCTCGTGCGCACGCTCGACGAAATCACCGACACCGACGCCGACATCAAGACCGAGAACTGGCGCAGCAAGCGGATCGTCCTGGCCAAGGAGGGCGTCGGCTTCTCGGTGCACGAGACCACGCTCTACGCGGGGACGGTCAACGACTTCTGGTACGCCAACCACATCGAGGCGGTGTTCATCACCTCCGGCGAGGGCGAGATCGAGGATCTGGCCACCGGCAAGGTGTACGAGCTCAAGCCCGGCACGCTCTACCTGCTCAACGACCACGACAAGCACCAGGTCCGGCCGAAGACCGAGATCAAGTGCGTGTGCGTGTTCAACCCCCCGGTGACCGGCCGCGAAGTGCACGACGAAAACGGCGTGTACCCGCTGATCACCGAGGACGCGTAAGCACCGGAGAGGAACAGGAGGCGAAGCCCGTGACGCTGACGGACACCCGGGTCGACGACACCTATCCGACCCGGATCACCGGTACGCCGGAGCAGTTGCCGCGCGTGCACCCCACCGTGTGGGGTACCGAAGCCGACGGCCCGATCGACGCCGCCACGCTGGCGAACCACGAGACCAAGGGTTACACCGTGGTCGACGACCTGCTGTCGGTCGGGGAGGTGCAGACGTACTGGCAGGAGCTGGTGCGGCTGTCCGCCGACCGGGAGCTCGCCCGGGACGAGCGCGTGATCACCGAGGCGAAGACCGGTGAGGTCCGGTCGATCTTCGACGTCCACGAGATTTCGGACCTGATCGCCGAACTGGTGCGCGACCCGCGCGTGCTGGACCGGGCGCGGCAGCTGCTCGGCTCGGAGGTGTACGTCCACCAGAGCCGGGTCAACTACATGCCCGGGTTCAAGGGCACCGGGTTCTACTGGCACTCGGACTTCGAAACCTGGCACGCGGAGGACGGCATGCCGTCGCCGCGCGCGGTCAGCTGCTCCATCGCGCTGACCGACAACTACCCCTTCAACGGCGGTCTGATGATCATGCCGGGGTCGCACCGGACGTTCGTCCAGTGCGCCGGCGAGACGCCGGACGACAACTACAAGAGCTCGCTCAAGGACCAGCGGGTGGGCGTGCCGAGCGAGGACGACATCACGAAGCTGGCGGCCGAGCACGGCATCGACCAGTTCACCGGCCAGGCGGGCTCGGCGCTGTGGTTCGACTCGAACATCATGCACGGCTCCGGCAACAACATCACCCCGTACCCGCGCTCGAACATCTTCCTGGTGTTCAACAGCGTGGACAACGCCCTGCAGGAGCCGTTCGCGGCCGGCGCACCGCGGCCCGCGTTCATCGCCGGCCGCGACTCGACGCCGATCACGAGGTGAGGTTCACCCAGCCCCGCCGGTGACCGGTCCGGTGCGCTTTGTTACCGTGTCGCCACCGCGTGGGCGTGTGGTCCGCGCAACACGTCTTCGTTGACGACCGGCGGCGGGTGCTTCGCTCGGGGTGAGCACACCCGCCCGGTCATCGATGGCGACGGACGGGCGGACCGGCCCCCTGGCGGCCCGGCCGAAGTTTCAACAGACCCCGTACCACCGGATCGGGACCGGTGGTACGGGGTTTGTCCTGTTCGTACCCCGGCGGACGGCACGCGTACCCACGTGGACGCCACGGGTACCCGGATGGACGACACGCACGACCCGGCCGGGTGCGCCCTGTGGTGCGGCCGGGCACGCGCCTCGTCCGGACGGGTAAGCCAGTGGATGCCGTACGGCCCGGACACCGGTGCTGCGGATTCCGCAGCGCTACGAAACGTCCTGGTCCCGGCCCGGCCGGGTGGTATTCGCCGTCCCCCGAGCACGGTAGGTTGACGTCTCCGGCGGGGGCGACGCCGGCACATCGCAGAACCGGGGAGGTGGGCGCGCGCATGGCCCGGACCCGCCTCCAGCTGCTCGGGCCCGTCCAGCTGTTCGACGGCGACGACCCCGTCCCGATCGGCGGTCCCGGCGTCCGCGGCCTGCTCGCGCTGCTGGCGCTCAAGCCCGGCAAGGTCGTCGGGCTCGACGAGATCATCGACGCGCTGTGGGGTCACGACCCGCCGGCGACCGCCCGCACCATCGTCCACGGCAACGTCTCCCACCTGCGGCGGATCCTGCGCGACCTCGACGGCCCGCGCATCCTGACCACCCCGCCGGGCTACCGGCTGGACGTCGAGCCCGACCGGATCGACGTCCACCGGGCGCGCACGCTGCTGGACCGCGCGTCGGTGGCCACGCCGGAGGTCGCGGCCGCGCTGCTCGCCGAAGCGCTCGCGCTGTGGCAGGGCCCGGCGCTGGGCGGGGTGCCCGACTCGCTGCGGGCGCCCGAGCTGGAAGACCTCCGCCTCGCCGTGCACGGCGCCCGCGTCGACGCCGACCTCGAACTGGGCCGGCACGCGGAGCTGATCGTCGAGCTCAGCCCGATCGTCCGGGCCGATCCGCTGGCCGAACGCACCGCGGGCCAGCTGATGCGGGCGCTGTACCACGCGGGGCGCCGCGGCGACGCGCTCGAGCTGTACCGGACGGTCTCCCGGGCGACCCTGCGCACCCTCGGCGTCGAGCCGGGCACCGAACTGCGCTGGCTGCACGAACGGGTGCTCAACGACGACCTCCCGGCGCGCAACGTCGTCGCGCCGGCCGTCGGCAGCGAGCCGGCGAAAGCGATTTCGCAGCTGCCCGCCGCGGTGCCCGGCCTGGCCGGGCGCGCCGAGGAGCTGGCCTGGCTCGACGGCCTGGTGACCCGCGTCGAAGCCGGGGAGACGACGATCGCCGTGGTCACCGGCACCGCCGGCGTCGGCAAGAGCACGCTGGTCGTGTGGTGGGCGCACCGCGTCGCGGCGCGGTTCCCGGACGGGGTGCTGTTCGCGTCGCTGCGCGGCTTCGACCCGCATCACCCGCCGCTGGAGCCGGCCGAGCTGCTCACGCAGTTCCTGCTCGGCCTCGGCGTCGACACCGCGAAGATCCCGGAGCTGCTGCACGAACGCGTCGCGCTCTACCGGTCGCTGATCGCCGGACGGCGGATGCTGGTGCTGCTCGACGACGCCCGCACCGCCGAGCAGGTGCGTCCGCTGCTGCCGCCGAGCGCGCGGACGATGACGGTGGTGACCAGCCGATCGCGCCTGGACGGGCTCGCCGTGTCGAACGCGGCCAAGCAGCGCGTGCTCGGCACCCTCGCGCCCGACGACGCCGTGCAGCTGATCGAGGAGCTCGCCGGTCCGGCGAGCCTCAACCACGCCCTCGCGCGGCTGTGCGGCTACCTCCCGCTCGCGCTCCGGATCGCGGGCGCCCGGCTCTCGGCGGGCGCGCAGCGGACCGCGGAGGAGCTCGTCGACGAACTCGGCAACGAACGCACCCGGCTGGCGGGGCTGCAGGTCGACGGCGCCGACGACAGCGTGCGCGTGGCGTTCGACGTCTCCTTCCGCGGGCTGCCCGACGAGATCGCCCAGACGTTCCTGCAGCTGGGCGCGATCCCCGGGGTGCTGGTCGGGCCGCACGTGATGGCCGCGGTCGCGCAGATCCCGGTGGCCGAGGCCCGGCGGCGGCTGCGCGCGCTGGCCGCGCACAACCTCATCGCCGAGACCGAGCGGGACGTCTTCGTACCGCACGACCTCGTCTGGCTGTACCTGCGCGAGCTCGTGGAAAAGGAGCTCGGGGAGAAGGAGCGCGACGAGGCACTGGGCTGGACCATCCGCTACTACCAGGCGGTGGCCGACCGGGCGCGGCGCCGGCTGGGCCGGGTCGCCGACCCGCTCGACTTCTCGAACGTGCTCGCCGACGACGTGCTGCCGCCGCTGCCCGGCTTCGACGAGGCGAACCACTGGTTCGCGGCCGAGTGGCCGAACCTCTTGGCCGTCCTCGACGCCGCGTACGCCGCGGGCCGCCACGACGACGTCTGGCGGCTGGCTCGGCTCGCGCACACCTACCGGGTCTCCTGCCCGCTGCTCGACGAGTGGACACGGATGGCCGACCTCGGCGTCGCCGCCGCCGAAGCCGCGGGCGACGTCGCGGGGCAGTGCTGGCTGCGGCTCGCGCGGTGCGAGATCGCGCTGACCTTCGAGCTGCCCGGGTACGGGCTCGCGGACGCCGAACGGGCGGCGGAGCTCGCGGCCGTGCTGGCCGACCGGCGGCTGGCCACCTCGGTGGACCTGCACCTCGGGCGCGCCCTGAGCCGGCTCGGCCGGCACGAAACCGCCATCGAGCGGCTCACCAGGGCCGTGGAAGAAGCACCCGACGTCACCCTGCGCGGGCAGGCGCTCAGCAGCTGCGCGCAGGCGGAGAAGCGGGCGGGCCGGCTCACCGACGCGATCGCCCACCAGCGCGCCGGCCTGCGGATCGACCGCGAACTCGGCGACGACGACCGGGTCGTCGCCGCGCTGGACAAGCTGGCCGAGCTCAGCCTGCGGACCGGGGACGCCGAAGCGGCGGAACGGGACGTCTGGGAGGCGATCGACCTGGCGATCAGCCGCGGGTTCGTCGCGCGGGAGGGCGCGCTGCGGCTGACGCTGGGCCGGGTGCTGCGGGCCCGCGGCGACATCGACGGCGCGCGGGAACAACTGGCGTTGTCCGTGCGCATTTACGAGCGGGTGCACCCGAAGCTCGTCGGTGAGGTTCGCGCCGAACTCGCCGATCTCCAGTGAAGGCTTTTCCGGTGGTTTTCCGGGGCCGGGTTGCGAATGGGTCACGGCGGGGTCCCGCGCGCTGAATCCTTAGTGGATTCTTAGTGGGTGCGGGCGGTGTCCGCGTAGGTTCGGCGGTGCCGGCTGAGCCCTAGGGGAGGGGCAGGCTGAGACGCCGGTGCCGGGCCCCGCGCGGGAAACCGCGGCGGGGCCGGGAGCCGCCAGGAGCGGCTCGTGGCGGCCCGGCCGGCCGAGATGGGGGTAGGCCGGCCGGTCGCCAGGCGCTCAGCCCACGTTCGCCGTGCAGAGCGCGATCGTCGTCCCGCTGTTTTCCGCGACCTTCTTGCCGTCGACCATAATGGCGCACTTGATTTCGTTGGTGACATCCGCATTTCGCGTGTCCGCGGTGAGCGTCAACAAGTACGAGCCATTGTTGTACGAAGCCTGGCCCTGCCACGCGTCGGTGCTCGCGGGGGCATTTTCGGTGCGCTGGTCGTTGAGGCTGCCGTAGCGCACCGTCGCCCCGCCGGCGGAGGTGACCTGGAAGGTGACGGCGTGCTTGTCGCCGGCCACCGCGGGCAGGTGGAGCCCGGTCTCCCCGCCGCTGAAGAAGGTCGAATACAGCAGCATCCCGGCCGCGGTGAGCAGCGCCGCGCCCGAGACGGCGGTGGCGGTGACCGCCAGCCCACGGTCGCCCGCGGTGCCCTTCTTGACCTGGACCAGCCCGGCGATCGCCAGGACCAGCCCGACCCCGGCCAGCGGCCACGCGACGAATTCGACGCCGGGGACGAACGTGATGACCAGGGCGGCCACGCCGAGCAGCAGGCCGACGATGGCCAGGATGTTCCGTCCGGACTTCGCGTTGGCTCGACGACGCTCCGTGGCCGTCACCGGCGGCGCGGGTCTTCCGTGGCGCGCGGCGGCCTGCGGGTACTGCGGGTCGGTCATCATGCGGACCCCTTCGGGTGGGAGTGCGACGACGTTAACCCATAAGTGTGGCCCCGAACGAAATTGTTACATTCTGGAAAAAGTCATTGTCCCACCATTTCGGGTCAGGTGTCGATATTTCCTGACATCGCGGGCATGGCGTGGCCCGATGATCAATGGGAAGAATGTCGGAGTTCCCACTGTTCGGCGCGGTCTTTGCCGACCTCGCAGCGGGTATCGTAAATATCGTACCGACATCCCGGCACCACTGTGAGGCCTACGACGTCCGTAGGTACCAGTGTTCAAGACGAAGGTCGCATACCGGACTTCTCAGTCGAAAAGGCTTACTTCCGGGGTGATTTCGAGCAGTTCGAAGACGGGCCGGCCGCGGCGGCCGTCGATCGTCGTCGTGCGCACGACACGCAACCGGGCGGTCACCGGGCGGTCGAGGTTCTCCTTGATCTGGTCGAGCAGATCCGGGGCCACCGCGCCCTGGATGGTGCCGCCCGATTCGCGGTCGAGGTAGAAGATCCGCCGCCGGGTGCGGACGCCGTCGAGCCGCCCGCGGACCGTCTCGTAGCCGACCTCTTCCCGGGACTCGCGGAGGCTGCCCTGCAGGATCCGCGCCTGCTCGGTGGTCATGCTGCGGGTGACCTGCTCGCCCGCGGTCGGGGTCAGCGCCATCCCGATGCCCGCGTTCTTCGCGACGGCGTTGACGATGTCGCTCACCGCGTTGCGGACGGTGTCGCGCTGCAGCAGCACGGCGTCGAGCGCGCCGTCGTCCGAGCCGTTCGCCGGCAGGAAGTCGCAGAGCTCCTTGACCGCGCGTTCGGACAGCGTCTCGATGCCGTCGACGATCAGCGCGTCGTCGGCCACCGGCTCGGGGAAGCCGAAGAAGATGGCGTTGCCCGCCTGGCCGCGCTGGATCAGCGGCGCCTTGTCCCGGTCGGTCTGCTGGACCTGGGTGACCTCGCCGGACGGGTTCCGGATGATGTGCCCGATCTTCGCCGTCGCGTCCTGCAGCGCGCGGCTGATGTCGGAGAAGGTGTAGGCGTCGATGGTCTGTTCGCCGATCACCGAGACGTGCAGCAGCGGCGAGCGGGACGTCCGCTCGAACTTGGCGTTGGCCGCCATCGCCGAGGCGCGGGCCAGGTCGTCGAGCCACGTGCCGCCGGGGATTTCGTCGGCGATGCGCCGGAACTCGTTCCTCACCAGATCATCTCCGGGTAGCCCCTGCCGCCTTCGGCCCAGACCTCGGCCCAGACGTCCTCGTCGCCGGGACGGCACAGGAAGCCGTCCAGCATGCCGCCGACCGGCTGTACCTGGTCGAGGTACATGGCCGGCTGCCCGACGATGACGCCGCGCAGGGTGAGCAGGCCGTACAGCGCGGACCGGCCGCCGTCGTCGAGCCGCTTGAGCGCGCCCCACTCGTCCGGGATGAGGACGACGTCGAGGCTTTGCGGCGGGTGGGCGGTCCGGGTGATGAGCTCGCCGCCGATCCAGGCGCGGCCGGACGGGATGATCCGCCGGGCGACGCCGAGGTAGCTGTTGAGCGCGCTGAAGAGGATCTCGCGCTCGTTCTGGTGCGGGGCGTCGAAGACCAGGCGCTCGTAGACGTCGGCGAGGTCGCACGCGTGCCGGCCCGGCGGCAGGACCTGCTGCGCCGTCCAATGGGGGAGCGTCACGCCACCCCCTCCTCAGCCTCGCCCTCACAGTGCGTAGCCGAATTTACCAGGATGGGTGTCAGCCACCGCGCCCAGGCTGGTGCGGCCACTGCGGGGTGGCCTCTTCGGACTCGGGCCAGGCCGGTTCGTCCTCGGTGGGCCAGTCCTCGGCCTCCGCCCCGCGCTGCGGCGGCAGCGGCAGGTGCCCTTCGCGGTGCCCGACGGGCTCGGGCTCGTCGGCGGCGGCCGGCCGGGGCTCGGGTGCGTGCTGCGCCCAGGCGGCGGGGATGAACTGCGTCTGCTCGGTCGACAGCGGTGGCGGCGGTTCGTACTGCGCTTCGGGCTCGGGCTCGGGTTCCGGCTGGGGCCGCGGGCGGTGCGCCACGCGCTGGAGCAGCCAGGACGTGAGCGCACCGAGGGCGAAGGCGACGATCAGCCACAGCCAGATCTGCCCGAACAGCCACACCATCTGCCATCACCCCTTAGACGACTGTGATTTCGACGCGCCGGTCTTCGTCGCCGCCGGTGGCCGGCCGGGTGTCGCCCAGCCCCCGGTAGGTCACGCGGCTGACGGCCAGCCCATTGCCGGTGAGGATCCGCGCGACGGCCCGGGCCCGGTCCCGGGAGAGCTTCAGCGCGGCGCTCTCGCCGCCGGGCCCCCGGGCGACGTGCCCGGTGACGCGGTACCGGAAGCCGGCCGGCGCCTTGGCGAGGGCGATCCCGATGCTGCGGGCGGCCTGTTCCCCGTCGGCGGTGAGCCGGGCGCTGTCCGGTTCGAAGCTGATCGGCGTCTCGGTGAGCATCCGGTCGATCTCGGCCTGCACGCCGGCCTTGTCGGTGGGCGGCGGCGCGGTAGTGGTGGTGGTCGGCGGCGGCGGGCTGCTGCTGGTGGCGGTGGTCGTGGGCGGCGGCGGGCTCGCGCTGGTGCTCGGCGCCACCGGCGTCACATCCCCGTTGACCTGGGCGGCCCGCACACCCTCGACGCCTTGCACGACTTCGAGTGCTCTCAGCGCCTGGTCGGGCGGAAAGCCGGTGAGGGTGGCATCGCGCCCGTCGAACCGGACGTCCCCGGTGGGCAGCCCGGCTTCGAAGAGCGCGGTCTGGGCCCGCGCGGTGAGGTCGCGTTCCATGCTCCCGGACTGAGTCCAGGTGGCGACCCCCGCCAGCAGTGCTGTGACCAGCACCGCGATCGGGACCCCGAGGATCCAGCGCCGACCACCGGACATAAGGGGACTGTAAGCCGGGTCCGGAAGGTTGGCGACCTGAATCCGGGTGGCGATCCACAAGTTGTCCCCAGCCAAGTCGACATGTGGACAACTCGCGCCTCAGTGATCGCCCGGCCACTTTCCGTCGGAGACGGCGGATAGAGTGGTACCCGGGGGGCGCAGGCCCGCCGAAGTCGCGTTTCAGCGGCGGGAGCTCGGCCGCAGTGGCGGCCCCAACGAGGGGCGCCGGAAGGCGAACTCAAGCGAGTTTCGCCAGCTCCGCCGGGCACCGATCGCGATGGGCGGCATCCGCTGGACGCCGCTGGACACCGGCCTGATCGACCTGTCCCCGGCGCCGAGCACCATCAGCCCGCCCAGCCCCCCCAGCACCAATGCCGCCCAAGCCACCCCACCGAGCCCAGCCCAGCCACCCCACCGAGCCCGACCCAGCCCAGCCGCCCCACCGAGCCCAGCCGCCCCTCCATCGAGCCCCAGCCCAGCCGCTCCCACCGAGCCCGACCCAGCCGAGCCCCGCCCGGCGAGCCGGACCCGGCCGAAAGCAACCCCTCAGCTGGCCTGCTGCTGAGCGCTGTCCGGCACCTCGAGCACGTCCAACGGCACGAGCGGCGCCAGCTGCGGCCGCTTCGGTGACAGCCCGTCCCCCATCGACTCGCCGCGGATCTGCCGGCGGATCCACGGGAGCAGGTGCACCTTCGTCCACGTCAGGTCCGAACGGCGCGAGTCGATCCAGCGGCTCGGGACCGCATCGGCCGGCCACGGCTCGCGCCAGTCGCCCGCCGCCGGGATGCCCAGGACCTCCGCTGCCTTCAGCGCGATCCGGCGGTGGGCCTCCGGGGAGAAGTGCAGGCGGTCGTCGCTCCAGGCGCGGCGGTCGTGCAGGGGGCCCATCGTCCACAGGTCGACCATGCGGGCGCCGTAGCGGTCGGCGATCGCCCAGAGGTTCGTGTTGTAGATCGCCACCTTGCCGCGCAGCACCGACATCACCGACAGCACCTTCGTGTCCGGGCCGTTGAACATCAGCACCGGGATGCCCGCCTCGCGCAGCTTCGCCACGCCCTCCTCCAGGCGTGCGGTGACCGCGTCGACGTCCGCGCCCGGCACGATGATGTCGTTGCCGCCGGCGCAGAGCGTGACCAGGTCGGGCTTCAGCTCCAGGGCGATCGGCAGCTGCTCGTCCAGGATCTCGTCGAGCATCTTGCCCCGCAGGGCCAGGTTGGCGTAGCGGAAGTCGCTCCGGCCGCCCGACAGCACCTCGGCGAGCCGGTCGGCCCACCCCCGGAAGGAACCGTCCGGCAGGTCGTCGTTGAGGCCCTCGGTGAAGCTGTCACCGAGCGCCACATAGCTGTCGAATCCGTACACGTTGGGTCCCCTTCCCGTCCCTGCGACCGACACACCCCGACATGTAGTTGTACACCTCAACTAACCGTCGACCGCAAACCCGCTCCACCCCCGGGCGTTCAGCCTGCGGTAACAGTGTCTTATCTTGTCGGCCTTCTGCGCCTCTCTATTACGTAGTCTTCACCTTCGGCATGCCGTGAAACCGCACAATCGGACACAAACAGGGGCCCCGATGTGGCGAAAATCTCCCTCGGCGGGGTGTCCCGGAGCCGATCCGGCAGGCTGGACACGTGTCCGGAGAACCCCGTGAGTCGCTCGCGCAGATCCTCGGTGGCCGCCGGGGCGCCCTCGACGCCAGCATCCCGCCCGTCGGCTTCGTCGCCGGCTGGCTCGCGGCCGGGCAGTCCGTCGCCTGGGGTGCCGGCGCCGCCATCGTGGTCGCCGTCGCGCTCGGGATCTACCGGGTCGCCCGCGGCGGCAAGGTGCGCGCGCTGGTCGTCAGCCTGGCCGCCGTCGTCGCGGCGGCGCTGATCGCCCTGCACACCGGCCGCGCGCAGGACTTCTTCCTGCTGCAGCTGATGTCCAATGTGGCCAGCGCGCTGCTGTGGGCGGCCAGCATCGTCGTGCGGTGGCCGCTGCTCGGCGTCGTCGTCGGCCTGGTGCTGGGCCAGAAGACGCGCTGGCGCCGCGACCCGGCGCTGCTGAAGGCGTACTCGCGGGCCAGCTGGGTTTGGGTGTTCGGCCAGTACACGCTGCGCGTGGCCGTCTACGGCCTGCTGTGGTGGTCGGGCCAGGTGCTCGCGCTCGGTGTCGCCCGGACGGTGCTCTCGTGGCCGCTGGTCGCGCTGACCGTCGCGGTCAGTGGCTGGGTGCTCTACCGGACCTTGCCGCCGGAGCACCCCGGCCTGCGCCTGGCTCCCGAACCCCGCCCGGACGACGTACCCAGGGCATAAGGCGGCCCCCGGCGAGGGGGGAGGGTCCGGGGGCCACTGCCTACGATACCCGGACTACCCGGGTTCAGTCGACGTTTTCGCGGCTTTGCGCCGCGTTTTGCTCGAGATCCTTACGGCCGGGGGCGTGGCGTGCCCTCGCCGAAGGCGTCCACGGCGGCGAGCCAGGCCGCCCCGAGCACGCCATCGGAGCTGGTCAGCACCTCGAGATCGGCCAGACGGCGGCGCACGAGTGCGCCGACCGGGCTCGCCCCGGTCAAGACCGAGCCGACCAGCACGACCGGGGTCGACTCGCCGGGCTCGCGCGCGGCGAGGGCGTTGGCGACCAGGAGCTCGGCCGCGCGGGCGACGATCTCGCGCGCCGCGGGCTCGCCCGCGTCGTGCGCCGCGCTCACCAGCGGGGCGAACCGGGCGAGCCGCACCGGCGCCTCGGCGTTGGCCGCGGTGATCAACGCGCGGGACGCGGCGAGCCGGCCGGCGTCGGCCCGGACGTCCAAACCGGACGGTCCGAGCGCGGCGGCGAGCACCGCCGACGGGAGCCCGTCGAGCGGCCGCCCGCGGCCGAGTGCCTCCAAAGTGGAACGGACGGCCTCGCGGCCGAGCCAGAACGCGGATCCTTCGTCGCCGAGCAGCCAGCCGTAGCCGCCGGTGGTGCCCGCGAGACGCCGTTTCCGGATCCGGCCTGCGATCGAACCGGTGCCGGCGACGAGGACCGTCCCGTCCGGCGCCGGCGTCGCCGACGCGTACGCCACTTCGGCGTCGGCGACCGTCCGGACGGCACACGTGAGACCGATTCGCGTCCACGCCGCGTCGAAGACCGCGGCCACGCTCTCGTCGCTCAGCTTGCTCACCCCGGCCATGCCGACGACGCACGCCCGCACGGCGCCGGGGTCGTGGGCGCCGAGCGCCGCGGTGATCGCGCCGGCGATCCGGTCCGCGGCGACCTGCGGCGCGTGCGCGTTCGGGTTGGCGCCTTCGCCGCGTCCGACGCCCAGCACCGCGCCGGCGGCGTCGACCAGGGCGGCCCAGGTCGACGTCCCGCCGGCGACGACGCCCA
>NZ_JBFBBT010000024.1:81703-138843 GCF_040682815.1 Amycolatopsis sp. NPDC051102 | reverse complement strand
GTGGGCCCCCCGCGCCACCCCCGCCCACTTGTTGTTGGGGGTGCCCCCCGTGGTGGTGGTTTTGGGTAAGGCGAGTTCTAACTCGCCTTACCACTCACGACCGGGTGTGGTGCCGCTGGTGGTGACGGCCGCTACTGCCGGTTCGCTGGCCGCTCAGGCCGGGCGGCTGGCGGAGGTCGGCGACGTTTCCCTGGCGGACATGGCCGGGACGCTGGTGTCCGGCCGCGCGGTGCTCAGCGAGCGCGCGGTCGTCGTGGCCGGTTCTCAAGAGGAAGCCGTGACCGGGCTGCAGGCGGTGGCCCGCGGTGAGAGTGCGCCTGGCGTGCTCACCGGCCGCGGTTCGGGTGCCCCGGGCAAGGTCGTCTGGGTGTTCCCCGGGCAGGGGACGCAGTGGGCCGGGATGGGCCGGGAACTCCTCGACGCCTCGCCGGTGTTCGCCGCGCGGATCGCCGAGTGCGAGACCGCGCTCGGGCGCTGGGTCGACTGGTCGCTGACCGACGTCCTGCGCGGCGACGCCGACCTCCTGGACCGGGTCGACGTCGTGCAGCCGGCGAGCTTCGCCGTGATGGTCGGGCTCGCCGCGGTGTGGGCCTCGCTCGGCGTCGAACCCGAGGCCGTCGTGGGGCACTCGCAGGGTGAGATCGCGGCCGCGTGCGTGTCCGGGGCGCTGTCGCTGGACGACGCGGCGAAGGTGGTCGCGTTGCGCAGCCAGGCGATCGCCGCCCAGCTGGCCGGGCGCGGCGGGATGGCGTCGGTGGCGTTGAGCGAAGAAGACGCGACCGCGCGGATCGAGCCGTGGGCGGGCCGCGTGGAGGTCGCCGCGGTCAACGGGCTGCGGTCGGTGGTGATCGCCGGCGACGCCGAAGCACTGGACGAGGCCCTCGACGCGCTCGACGACCAGGGCGTCCGGATCCGGCGGGTGGCCGTGGACTACGCGTCCCACACCCGGCACGTCGAAGCCGCCCGCGACGCACTGGCCGAAATGCTGGGCGGGATCCGCGCGCAAGTTCCGGAAGTGCCGTTCTACTCGACCGTCACCGGCGAGTGGGTGGAAGACGCCGGCGTCCTCGACGGCGGCTACTGGTACCGCAACCTCCGCCGTCAGGTGCGCTTCGGCCCGGCGGTGGCCGAGCTGGCCGAGCAGGGCCACCGGGTGTTCGTCGAGGTCAGCGCGCACCCCGTGCTGGTCCAGCCGATCAACGAGCTCGTCGACGGCGCCGAAGCCGTGGTGACGGGTTCGCTGCGGCGCGAGGACGGCGGCCTCCGGCGCCTGCTGGCCTCGGCGGCCGAGCTGTTCGTGCGCGGCGTGACCGTGGACTGGACCGGCGTGCTGCCGCCCTTCCGGCGGGCCGAGCTGCCGACGTACGCCTTCGACCACCAGCACTACTGGCTGCGGATGGGCGATTCGGCGACCGACGCCGTGTCGCTCGGCCTGGCCGGCGCCGACCACCCGCTGCTCGGCGCGGTCGTGCCGCTGCCGCAGTCCGACGGGCTGGTCTTCACCTCCCGGCTGTCGCTGCAGTCGCACCCGTGGCTGGCCGGGCACGCGATCGGCGGGGTCGTGCTCATCCCGGGCACGGTCTACGTCGACCTCGCGCTGCGCGCCGGCGACGAGCTCGGCTTCGGCGTGCTGGAAGAGCTCGTGATCGAGGCACCGCTGGTGCTGGCCGAACGCGGCGGGGTCCGCGTGCAGGTCGCGGTGAGCGGGCCGAACGAAACGGGCTCGCGCGCGGTGGACGTCTTCTCCATGCGCGAAGACGGTGACGAATGGACCCGGCACGCCACCGGTCTCCTGGGCGCGTCGGCGTCCCGGGAACCGGCCCGGGGCTTCGACTTCGCCGCCTGGCCGCCCGCCGGGGCCGAGCCGATCGACGTCGAAAACTTCTACAGCGACCTCACCGAGCGCGGGTACGCCTACAGCGGCGCGTTCCAGGGCATGCGGGCGGTGTGGCGGCGCGGTGACGAGGTTTTCGCCGAGGTCGCCCTGCCCGACGACCACCGCGAGGACGCCGGCAAGTTCGGCCTCCACCCGGCGTTGCTGGACGCGGCCCTGCACACGAACGCCTTCGCCAACCCCGGCGACGAGCGCAGCGTGCTGCCGTTCGCGTGGAACGGCCTGGTCCTGCACGCCGTCGGGGCGTCGGCGCTGCGGGTGCGGGTCGCGCCGGGCGGCCCGGACGCGCTGACGTTCCAGGCCGCCGACGAGACCGGCGGCCTGGTCGTCACCATGGACTCGCTGGTGTCCCGCGAGGTGTCCACCGAGCAGCTGGAGACGGCCGCGGGCGAAGAGCGCGACTCGCTGTTCCAGGTCGACTGGGTTGAGCTGCCCGCACCCGAAAGCGTGGCCGCGGACCACGTCGAGGTCCTCGAAGCCTTCGGCGAGGACGCGCCCCTGGAGCTGACCAGCCGGGTGCTGGCAGGCGTGCAGACCTGGCTCGACGGCGCGGCCGACGAAGCCCGGCTGGTCGTGGTGACCCGCGGCGCCGTCCGCGAGGTGACCGACCCGGCCGGTGCCGCGGTGTGGGGCCTGGTGCGGGCCGCGCAGGCGGAGAACCCGGGCCGGATCATCCTGGTCGACACCGACGGCGACGTGCCCCTGGGTGCCGTGCTGGCCACCGGTGAACCGCAGATCGCCGTGCGTGACAATACTTTCTCGGTCCCGCGGCTGGCCCGCGCGGCCGGCCAGGTGCCGGACGCGCCCGCGGTGTTCAGTCCGGACGGGACGGTGCTGCTCACCGGCGGCACCGGCTCGCTCGGTGGCCTGGTGGCCCAGCACTTGGTCGCCCGGCACGGCGTCCGGCGGCTGGTGCTCGCCAGCCGTCGCGGGGTGGCCGCCGAACACCTCCTCACCGAGTTGACCGGACAGGGCGCGGACGTGTCCGTCGTGGCCTGCGACGTCTCCGACCGCGACCAGGTGGCCGCGCTGCTGGCCGAGCACCGCCCGACCGGCGTCGTGCACCTCGCGGGCCTGCTCGACGACGGCGTCATCGGGGCACTGACCCGGGAGCGGCTGGCCGGGGTGTTCGCACCCAAGGTCGACGCCGTCCAGCACCTCGACGAGCTCACGCGGGACAGCGACCTCGACGCCTTCGTCGTGTTCTCGTCCGCGGCCGCGCTGATGGGCTCGGCCGGCCAGGGCAACTACGCGGCGGCCAACGCCTTCCTCGACGGCCTGATGGCCCGCCGCCGGGCGGCGGGCCTGCCGGGCGTCTCGCTGGCCTGGGGCCTGTGGGAGCAGGCCGACGGCCTGACCGCCCACCTCAGCGCCACCGACCAGGCGCGGATGAGCCGCGGCGGCGTGCTGGCCATGACCCCCGCCGAGGCACTGGACATCTTCGACATCGGGCTGGCCGCCGAGCAGCCGCTGCTCGTCCCGATCAAGCTCGACCTGAAGACCCTGCGCAGCGGTGGGGAGGTCCCGCACCTGCTGCGCGGCATGGTCCGCGCGAGCCGCCGTGTCGCGCGGTCCGCCGCCGCGAGTGGCGGCGGCCTGGTCCACAAGCTCGCCGGCAAGCCCGTCGAGGAGCAGGAAGCCGTCCTGCTCGGCATCATCCAGAGCGAGGCGGCCGCGGTGCTCGGCTTCGCCGCGCCCGAGCTGGCCCAGGGCACCAAGGGGTTCAGCGACCTCGGCTTCGACTCGCTGACGGCGGTCGAGCTGCGGAACCGGCTGAGCGCGGCCACCGGCGTCAAGCTGCCCGCGACGCTCGTCTTCGACTACCCGACGCCGGTCGCGCTCGCCCGGCACCTCCGCGAGGAACTGGGCGAGACGGTCGCGGGTGCGCCTGCCGCGCCGGTCGCGGCCGCCGTGGACGCGGGTGAGCCGATCGCCATCGTCGGCATGGCCTGCCGCCTGCCGGGCGGGGTCATGAACCCCGACGACCTGTGGCGGATGGTCGCCGAAGGCCGCGACGGGATGTCGGCCTTCCCCGAAGACCGCGGCTGGGACCTCGAGGGCCTGTTCGACGCCGACCCGGAACGCCCGGGCACGGCGTACATCCGCCAGGGTGGCTTCCTGCACGAAGCCGCGCTGTTCGACCCGGGCTTCTTCGGCATCTCGCCGCGCGAAGCCCTGGCCATGGATCCGCAGCAGCGCCTGCTGCTCGAAGCCTCCTGGGAAGCCCTGGAGCGCGCGGGCATCGACCCGACGAAGGCCCGCGGCGACGCCGTCGGCGTCTTCTCCGGCGTCTCCATCCACGACTACCTCGAGTCACTGAGCAACATGCCCGCGGAACTCGAAGGGTTCGTCACCACGGCCACCGCGGGCAGCGTCGCGTCGGGCCGTGTGTCCTACACCTTCGGCTTCGAGGGCCCGGCGGTCACCGTCGACACGGCGTGCTCGTCGTCCCTGGTCGCGATTCACCTGGCCGCGCAGGCACTTCGGCAGGGCGAGTGCACGATGGCCCTGGCCGGCGGCGTCGCCGTGATGGGCTCGCCGATCGGCGTCATCGGCATGTCGCGGCAGCGCGGCATGGCCGAGGACGGCCGGGTCAAGGCGTTCGCGGACGGTGCTGACGGCACTGTGCTGTCCGAGGGCGTCGGCATCGTCGTCCTCGAACGGCTGTCGGTGGCCCGCGAACGCGGGCACAAGGTGCTCGCCGTGCTGCGCGGCAGCGCGGTCAACCAGGACGGCGCGTCCAACGGCCTCACTGCGCCCAACGGGCCGTCGCAGCAGCGGGTGATCCGCAGCGCGCTGGCCGGCGCCGGGCTGCAACCGTCCGATGTGGACGTCGTGGAGGCGCACGGCACCGGGACCGCGCTGGGCGACCCCATCGAGGCCCAGGCCCTCCTGGCCACCTACGGCAAGAATCGCGAGACGCCGTTGTGGCTGGGGTCGCTGAAGTCGAACATCGGCCACACGCAGGCGGCCGCGGGGGTCGCCGCCGTCATCAAGATGGTCCAGGCGCTGCGGCACGACGCCCTGCCGCCGACCCTCCACGTGCAGGAGCCCACCAAACAGGTGGACTGGTCCGCGGGCGCGGTCGAGCTGCTGACCGAGGGCCGCGAGTGGGCGCGCAACGGCCACCCGCGCCGGGCCGGCGTCTCGTCGTTCGGCATCAGCGGCACCAACGCGCACCTGATCCTCGAAGAGGCGCCCACCGACGACGCTCCCGAGGCGGACGTGCCCGACGGCGTGGTGCCGGTCGTGGTCTCCGCGCGCAGCGCCGGATCCCTGGCGGGGCAGGCCGCACGGCTGGCGGAATTCCTCGACGAGGACGTCTCGCTGACCCGCGTGGCGGGTGCCCTGCTGTCGACCCGCGCGACGCTGACCGACCGGGCCGTCGTCGTGGCGGGCTCGGCCGAGGAGGCCCGGGCGGGACTGTCCGCGCTGGCCCGCGGCGAGACCGCGAGCGGGCTGGTGACCGGTATCGCCGGGATGCCGGGCAAGACCGTCTGGGTGTTCCCCGGCCAGGGGACGCAGTGGGCCGGCATGGGCCGGGAGCTCCTGGAAGCGTCGCCGGTGTTCGCCGAGCGGATCGAGGAATGCGCGGCCGCGTTGGAGCCGTGGATCGACTGGTCGCTGCTGGACGTCCTTCGCGGCGAAGGCGATCTGGATCGGGTCGACGTGCTGCAGCCGGCGTGTTTCGCGGTGATGGTGGGGCTGGCCGCCGTCTGGGCCTCGGTCGGCGTCGTGCCGGACGCGGTCCTGGGCCACTCCCAGGGCGAGATCGCCGCCGCCTGTGTGTCGGGCGCACTGTCCCTTGAGGACGCCGCCAAGGTGGTGGCGCTGCGGAGCCAGGCGATCGCGGCGGAGCTGTCCGGCCGCGGCGGCATGGCGTCGGTTCAGCTGAGCCACGACGAAGTGGCCGCCCGGCTCGCGCCGTGGGCGGGCCGCGTCGAGATCGCCGCCGTCAACGGCCCGGCCTCGGTCGTGATCGCCGGTGACGCCGAAGCGCTCACCGAGGCCGTCGAAGCCTTCGGCGGACGGCGGGTGGCGGTGGACTACGCGTCCCACACCCGGCACGTCGAAGACATCCGCGACACCCTCGCCGAGACCCTGGCCGGGATCACCGCGCTGGCGCCGGTGGTGCCGTTCTACTCGACCGTCACCGGTGAGTGGATCACCGAAGCCGGGGTCGTCGACGGCGGGTACTGGTACCGGAACCTGCGCAACCAGGTCGGCTTCGGCCCGGCCGTGGAAGCACTGATCGAGCAGGGCCACGGCGTGTTCGTCGAGGTCAGCGCCCATCCGGTGCTGGTGCAGCCGATCAGCGAGCTCACCGACGCCGTCGTCACCGGAACGCTGCGGCGGCAGGACGGCGGCCCGCGGCGGCTGCTGACGTCGATGGCCGAGCTGTTCGTCCGGGGCGTCCCGGTCGACTGGGCCACGATGGCGCCGCCCGCACGCGTCGAACTGCCGACGTACGCCTTCGACCACCAGCACTTCTGGCTCAGCCCGCCCGCCGCGGCCGACGCGCCTGCCCTGGGGCTGGCCGGCGCCGGCCACCCGCTGCTGGGCGCGGTCCTGCCGCTGCCGCAGTCCGGCGGCCTGGTCCTGACCTCGCGGCTGTCCGTGCGGACGCACCCGTGGCTCGCCGACGGCGTCCCGAGCGCCACCCTGGTCGAGCTGGCCGTGCGGGCCGGTGACGAGGCCGGGTGCCCGGTCCTCGCCGACTTGACCGTCGAAAAGCTGCTGGTGCTGCCGGAGAGCGGTGGCCTGCGCGTCCAGGTGATCGTGAGCGACGAGCGCACCGTCCAGGTGTATTCGCAGCGCGAAGGCGACGAGGACTGGATCCGGAACGCCACCGGGCACCTGTCCGCCACGGCTCCGGCGCACGAGTCCTTCGACTTCACCGCCTGGCCGCCCGCCGGAGCTCAGCAGGTCGACGGCCTCTGGCGGCGCGGCGGCGAGATCTTCGCCGAGGTCACCGTGCCGGAGGACACCGGCGCGTTCGGCATCCACCCCTTGCTGCTGGACGCGGCCGTGCGTCCGGTCCTCACGGACGAGGAGCAGCCGGCGGAGTGGCACGGCCTGGTCCTGCACGCTGCGGGCGCCTCAGCGCTGCGGGTGCGGCTGGTGCCCGGCGGTGCCATCCAGGCGGCGGACGAAACCGGCGGCCTGGTCCTCACGGCCGATTCGATGGTGGCTCGCGAGCTTTCGGCCGGGCAGACCCGCTCCGGATCGCTGTACCGGGTCGACTGGACCGAAGTGTCCATTGCGGACAGTGCGGTCCCGGAGCAGGTCGAGGTGGTCGAAGCCGTCGGCGGGGCGCCCCTGGACCTGACTGCCCGGGTGCTGGAAGTCGTGCAGACGTTCCTCGCCGACGCGGCGGAGGAAGCCCGGCTGGTGGTGGTGACCCGCGGCGCCGTCCGCGACGTGACCGATCCCGCCGGTGGCGCGGTGTGGGGCCTGGTGCGGGCCGCTCAGGCGGAGAACCCCGACCGGATCGTGCTGCTCGACACCGACGGCGAGGTGCCGCTCGGCGCGGTCCTCGCTTCCGGCGAGCCCCAGGTCGCGGTGCGCGGCGGGAAGGTCTTCGTGCCCCGCCTCACTCGCGCGGAGCGCAGCGGCGGCGCCGTGTTCCGCCCGGACGGGACGGTCCTGATCTCGGGCGCCGGTGCGCTCGGCGCCCTGGTGGCCCGGCGCCTGGTGGAGCGGCACGGCGTGCGGAAGCTGGTGCTGGCTTCGCGGCGCGGCCGGGACGCCGAAGGCGTGGCGGACCTGATCGCCGAGCTGGCCGCCGAGGTGTCCGTGGTGGCTTGTGACGTCTCCGACCGCGCCCAGGTGGCGGCCCTGCTCGACGAGCACCGGCCCACCGCCGTCGTGCACACCGCCGGCGTCATCGACGCGGGCGTCATCGGGACGCTCGACCGCGAGCGGCTGGCCAGGGTGTTCGCGCCGAAGGTCGATGCGGCCCGGCACCTGGACGAACTCACCCGGGACCGGGAGCTCGACGCTTTCGTCGTCTATTCCTCGGTGTCCGCGGTGTTCATGGGCGCGGGCAGCGGCAGTTACGCCGCGGCGAACGCCTTCCTGGACGGCTTGATGGCGAATCGCCGGGCGGCGGGCCTGCCGGGCCTGTCGCTGGCGTGGGGCCTGTGGGAGCAGAGCACCGGCATGGCGGCCGGCACCGACGAGGCCACCCGGGCCCGGATGAGCCGCCGCGGCGGCCTGCAGATCATGACGCAGGCCGAGGGCATGGACCTGTTCGACGCCGCCCTCGGCTCGAGCGAGCCGCTGCTGGTGCCCGCGAAGCTGGACCTCCGCGCGGGCGGAGCCGTCCCGCCCATGCTGCGCGGCCTGGTCCGGGCCGGCCGGGCGCAGGCCCGCACCGCGTCCACTGTGGACGGCGGGCTGGCCGGGCGGCTGGCCGGGCTGGCCCCGGCGGACCAGCTCACCCTGCTCCTGGACCTCGTCCGGGCGCAGGTGGCGGCCGTGCTCGGGCACGCCGACGCGAGCGCGGTCCGCGTCGACACGGCGTTCAAGGACGCCGGCTTCGACTCGCTGACCGCGGTCGAGCTGCGCAACCGGATGCGGACCGCCACCGGGCTGAAGCTGCCCGCGACGCTGGTCTTCGACTACCCGAGCCCCCAGGCCCTCGCCCGGCACCTGCGTGAGGAACTCGGTGGCGCGGCCGAGACGCCGGTGACCACGGCGGCCGCGAAGGCCGATCTCGACGAGCCGATCGCCATCGTCGGCATGGCGTGCCGCCTGCCCGGCGGGGTCGCCGGCCCCGAGGACCTGTGGCGGCTGGTCGCCGAGGGCCGGGACGCCGTCTCGGGCTTCCCCGAGGACCGCGGCTGGGACCTGGAGAAGATCTACGACCCCGACCCGGCACGCCCGGGCAAGACCTACACGCGCCACGGCGGCTTCCTGCACGAGGCGGCCCTCTTCGACGCGGGCTTCTTCGGGATCTCGCCGCGCGAGGCCGTCGCCATGGACCCGCAGCAGCGGCTGCTGCTGGAGACGTCCTGGGAAGCCATGGAAGACGCCGGCGTCGACCCCCTTTCGCTGAAGGGCAACGACGTCGGGGTGTTCACCGGCATGTTCGGCCAGGGCTACGTGGCCCCCGGCGACAGCGTCGTCACGCCGGAATTGGAGGGCTTCGCGGGCACCGGCGGGTCGTCGAGCGTGGCGTCCGGCCGCGTCTCGTACGTGTTCGGGTTCGAGGGCCCGGCGGTGACGATCGACTCGGCGTGCTCGTCTTCGCTGGTCGCGATGCACCTCGCCGCCCAGTCGCTGCGGCAGGGCGAGTGCTCGATGGCGCTGGCCGGCGGCGCGACCGTGATGGCGAACCCCGGCGCGTTCGTGGAGTTCTCCCGCCAGCGCGGCCTCGCCGTCGACGGCCGCTGCAAGGCGTTCGCCGCCGCGGCGGACGGCACCGGCTGGGCAGAAGGTGTCGGCGTGGTCGTCCTGGAGCGGCTGTCGGTGGCGCGCGAACGCGGCCACCGCATCCTGGCCGTCCTGCGCGGCAGTGCGGTCAACCAGGACGGTGCGTCCAACGGCCTCACCGCGCCGAACGGGCCCTCGCAGCAGCGGGTGATCCGCCGGGCGCTGGTGAGCGCCGGGCTGGCACCGTCCGATGTGGACGTCGTCGAAGCGCACGGCACCGGGACCACCCTGGGCGACCCGATCGAGGCGCAGGCCCTGATCGCCACCTACGGCAAGGACCGCGAGACGCCGCTGTGGCTCGGCTCGCTGAAGTCGAACATCGGCCACGCCCAGGCGGCCGCGGGCGTCGCGGGCGTGATCAAGATGGTCCAGGCGCTGCGGCACGAAGTCCTGCCGCCGACCCTGCACGTCGACCAGCCGACGCCCGAGGTGGACTGGTCCGCCGGTGCGGTCGAACTGCTGACCGAAGCCCGCGAGTGGCCGCGCAACGGCCGCCCGCGCCGGGCCGGGGTGTCCGCGTTCGGCGTCTCCGGCACGAACGCGCACCTGATCCTGGAGGAAGCCCCCGAAGACCTCGTGAGTGGAAAGGCGAGTTCTAACTCGCCTTTCCACTCACGACAGTCCGTGGTGCCGGTCGTGGTGTCCGCGCGGAGCACGGCCTCGCTGGCCGGGCAGGCTGGGCGGCTGGCTGATGTTGTCGCGGCGGACGCCCCGCTGGCGGGTGTGGCCCGGGCGCTGGTGACGAACCGGGCCGCGCTGACCGAACGCGCGGTGGTCGTCGCGGGTTCCCGCGAAGAAGCCGTGACGCACCTGGAAGCGCTGGCCCGCGGCGAAGACTCGGCCGCGGTGGTCACCGGCCGGGCCGGGGCGCCGGGCAAGGTCGTGTGGGTGTTCCCCGGCCAGGGCTCGCAGTGGGCCGGGATGGGCCGGGAGCTCCTGGACG
Organism: Amycolatopsis sp. NPDC051102; assembly: GCF_040682815.1. Classification (NCBI taxonomy): domain Bacteria; kingdom Bacillati; phylum Actinomycetota; class Actinomycetes; order Pseudonocardiales; family Pseudonocardiaceae; genus Amycolatopsis; species Amycolatopsis sp. NPDC051102. The sequence continues at coordinate 128,569 of NZ_JBFBBT010000024.1, read as the reverse complement.
CCTCGCCGGTGTTCGCCGAGCGGGTCGCCGAGTGCGCGGCCGCGCTGGACCCGTGGGTCGATTGGTCGCTGCTCGACGTGCTGCGCGGGGAAGCCGATCTGCTGGACCGGGTCGACGTGCTGCAGCCCGCGTGTTTCGCGGTGATGGTCGGGCTGGCCGCGGTGTGGCAGTCCGCGGGGGTGCGCCCGGACGCGGTGGTCGGGCATTCGCAGGGCGAGATCGCCGCGGCGTGTGTGTCGGGTGCGTTGTCGCTGCCGGACGCGGCCAAGGTCGTCGCGTTGCGCAGCCAGGCGATCGCCACCCGGCTGGCCGGCCGCGGCGGCATGGCCTCGGTCGCGTTGAGCGAAGCGGACGCGGCCGAGCGGCTGGCGCAGTGGGCGGACCGCGTCCAGGTGGCCGCGGTCAACAGCCCGACGTCCGTGGTGATCGCCGGGGAAGCCCGGGCGCTCGACGAGGTCGTCGACGCCTGGACGGCCGAAGGTGTCCGCGTCCGGCGGGTGGCCGTGGACTACGGCTCCCACACCAACCAGGTCGAAGCCATCGAGGAGCTCTTGGCCGAAACCCTGGCCGGCATCGAGGCGCACGCGCCGGCGGTCCCGTTCTTCTCCACGCTCACCGGTGACTGGATCACCGACGCCGGGGTCGTCGACGGCGGCTACTGGTACCGGAACCTGCGCAACCAGGTCGGGTTCGGCCCGGCGGTGGCGGAGCTCGTCCGCCAGGGCCACGGCGTGTTCGTCGAGGTCAGCGCGCACCCGGTGCTGGTCCAGCCGCTCAGCGAAATCAGCGACGACGCGGTGGTGACCGGGTCGCTGCGGCGCGACGACGGTGGCCTGCGCCGCCTGCTGACGTCGATGGCCGAGCTGTTCGTGCGCGGTGTCCCGCTCGACTGGACGGCGGTCCTGCCGCAGGCGAGCCGGGTCGACCTGCCGAAGTACGCCTTCGACCACCGGCACTACTGGCTCCGGCCCGCCGAGACCGCGACCGACGCGGCCTCGCTGGGCCAGGCGGCGGCCGACCACCCGCTGCTGGGCGCGGTCGTCGAGCTGCCGCAGTCCGACGGCCTGGTCTTCACCTCGCGGCTGTCGGTGCGGACGCACCCGTGGCTCGCCGGCCACGCGGTCGGCGGCGTGGTCATCCTCCCCGGTTCCGGGCTGGCCGAGCTGGCCGTGCGGGCCGGCGACGAGGCCGGCTGCACCACGCTCGACGAGCTGGTCATCGAGGCCCCGCTGGTCGTGCCCGCCCAGGGTGGCGTCCGCGTCCAGGTCGCGTTGAGCGGCCCGGACGAGACCGGCGCGCGCACGGTGAACGTCTACTCCCGGCGCGACGGCGGCACCGGACCGTGGACGCGGCACGCCACCGGCCTGCTGTCGACGGCGCTCGCCCCGGACACCGGCTTCGACTTCCACGCCTGGCCGCCCGCGGGCGCCGAGCGCGTCGACGTCGAGACGTTCTACACCGACCTGGCCGAACGCGGTTACGGCTACGGGCCGGCGTTCCAGGGTCTTCGCGCGGTGTGGCGGCGGGACGACGAGATCTTCGCCGAAGCCGCCCTTCCCGAGGACCTGGGCAAGGACGCGGGCCGCTTCGGCGTCCACCCGGCCCTGCTCGACGCGGCCCTGCAGGCCGCGACCGTCGGCGGCGGGGACGAGCCCGGCGAGCCGGTGCTCGCCTTCGCGTGGAACGGCCTGGTCCTGCACGCCGCGGGGGCCTCGGCCCTGCGGGTCCGGCTCGCGCCGAGCGGCCCGGACGCGCTGTCCGTGGCCGCCGCCGACGAGACCGGCGGGCTGGTCCTGACCATGGAATCGCTGGTGTCCCGGCCGGTTTCGGCCGGACAGCTGGGCGCCGCGGCCGACGCGGGCCACGACGCGATGTTCCGCGTCGACTGGACCGAACTGCCTTCGGTATCCCTGGCGGAGAAGCCGGCCTGGGCGCAGGTGGACACCGCCGACGACGTCGTAGCCCTGGCGGAGAAGGCCGACGCACCACCGGTGGTGGTCTGGGAAGCCACGGGCGACACGGCGCTGGCCGTCAGCTCCCGGGCCCTCGAGATCGTGCAGGTCTGGCTGGCCGCGGCCGCGCTCGAGGAGTCACGGCTGGTCGTGACGACCCGCGGGGCGGTGCCCGCCGGGGGCGACCAGGCGGTGACCGACCCGGCCGCGGCCGCGGTGTGGGGCCTGGTGCGCTCCGCCCAGGCCGAGCACCCGGACCGGATCGTCCTGCTGGACACCGACGGCGAGGTTCCGCTGGGTGCGGTGCTGGCCTCCGGTGAACCGCAGCTCGCAGTGCGCGGCACGGCGTTGTTCGTGCCTCGCCTGGCCCGCGCCACCCGGCTGTCGGACGCGCCCGCGGTGTTCGGCCCCGACGGGACGGTCCTCGTCTCGGGTGCCGGCTCGCTGGGCACGCTGGTGGCCCGGCACCTGGTGACGCGGCACGGCGTGCGCCGGCTGGTGCTCGCCAGCCGGCGCGGTCCGGACGCCGAGGGCGTCGCCGACCTGGTCGCGGAACTGGCCGAGGCGGACGTGTCCGTGGTCGCCTGTGACGTCTCCGACCGCGACCAGGTGGCCGCGCTGATCGAGTCCGTACCCGACCTGACCGGCGTGGTGCACACCGCCGGTGTCTTCGAGGACGGCGTGATCGACGCGCTGAGCCCGGAGCAGCTGGCGAACGTGTACGCGGCGAAGGTCGACGCGGTCCGCCACCTCGACGAACTCACCCGCGACCGCGAACTCGGCGCGTTCGTGGTGTTCTCGTCCGTCGCCGGGGTCATGGGCGGCGGTGGCCAGGGCCCGTACGCGGCGGCGAACGCCTTCCTGGACGCGGCGATGGCGAACCGCCGGGCCGCCGGCCTGCCGGGCCTCTCGCTGGCTTGGGGCCTCTGGGAACGCAGCGCCGGCATGGCCGCCCACCTCAGCGAGATCGACCACGCGCGGGCGAGCCGCAACGGCGTGCTCGAACTGACCCGGGCCGAGGGCCTGGACCTGTTCGACCTCGCGCTGCGGACCGACGAATCCCTGCTCGTGCCGATCAAGCTCGACCTGGCGGCGATGCGCTCGGGCCCGGTCGGCGTCCTGTTCCGCGGTCTGGTCCGGCCGAGCCGGACCCAGGCGCGCAAGGCGTCCACTGTGGACACCGGGCTGGCCGCGCGGCTGGCCGGGCTCGCCCCGGCCGACCGGGAGGAACTGCTCGTCGACCTGGTCCGCGGGCAGGTCGCGGTCGTGCTCGGCTACGACGGGCCCGAGGCGGTGCGTCCGGACACGGCGTTCAAGGACACCGGCTTCGACTCGCTGACGTCGGTGGAACTGCGCAACCGGCTGCGCGAAGCGACCGGGCTGAAACTGCCCGCCACGCTCGTCTTCGACTACCCGAACCCGCTCGCGGTGGCCCGTTACCTGGGCGCGCGGCTGGTCCCGGAAAGCAACGGGAACGGGCACAACGGGAACAGGCACGACCGGCTGCGGCTGGTGCCGGTCGTGGCCGAGGACGCGGGCGAGGAGCGGTCGATCGCCGACCTGGGCGTCGACGACCTCGTGCAACTGGCTTTCGGCGACGAGTGATTGGGGCAAGTGGTGAGTGCGTCGTATGAAAAGGTCGTCGAGGCGCTGCGGAAGTCGCTCGAAGAGGTCGGCACGCTGAAGAAGCGGAACCGCCGCCTGGAAGGCGCGTCCCGCGAGCCGATCGCCATCGTCGGCATGGCCTGCCGGCTGCCGGGCGGCATCGACGGCCCCGCGGACCTGTGGCGGCTGGTGTCCGAAGGCGGCGACGCGGTCTCGGGCTTCCCCACCGACCGCGGCTGGGACCTGGACAACCTGTTCGACCCGGACCCGGACCACCCGGGCACCTCGTACGTCAGCCAGGGCGGCTTCGTGCACGACGCGGGGCTGTTCGACGCGGGGTTCTTCGGGATCTCGCCGCGGGAAGCCCTCGCGATGGACCCGCAGCAGCGGCTGCTGCTGGAGACTTCGTGGGAAGCGTTCGAGAACGCCGCCGTCGACCCGACGTCGCTGAAGGGCGCCGACGTCGGCGTGTTCGTCGGCGCGGCCCCGCAGGGGTACGGGTCCGGGCCGATCGGGCCGGAGATGCAGAGCTTCGCCGGGACCGGGGTGGCGTCGAGCGTCGCTTCTGGCCGGCTGTCCTACGTCTTCGGGTTCGAGGGACCCGCGGTCACGATCGACACGGCGTGCTCGTCGTCGCTGGTGACGATGCACCTGGCCGCGCAGGCCCTGCGGCAGGGCGACTGCTCGATGGCCCTCGCCGGCGGGGCGATGGTCATGTCGAGCACCAACTCCTTCGTCGTGTTCTCGCGGCAGCGGGGCCTGGCGGCGGACGGCCGCTGCAAGGCGTTCGCGGACGCCGCGGACGGGATGGGCATGGCCGAGGGCGTCGGCCTGGTGGTCCTCGAACGGCTTTCGGTGGCGCGCGAGCGCGGCCACCGGATCCTGGCCGTGTTGCGCGGCAGTGCCGTGAACCAGGACGGTGCGTCGAACGGCCTGACCGCGCCGAACGGGCCCTCGCAGCAGCGCGTGATCCACAGCGCGCTCGCGAACGCCGGCCTGGAACCGTCCGATGTGGACGTCGTGGAGGGCCACGGCACCGGCACCGCGCTGGGCGACCCGATCGAGGCGCAGGCCCTGCTGGCCACCTACGGCCAGGAGCGGGAGACGCCGTTGTGGCTGGGGTCGCTGAAGTCGAACATCGGCCACGCGCAGGCGGCCGCCGGTGTCGCCAGCGTGATCAAGGTCGTGCAGGCGTTGCGGCACGGCGTCCTGCCGGCCACCCTGCACGTCGACGCGCCCAGCTCGGCGGTGGACTGGACCGAGGGCGCGGTCGAACTGCTGACGAGCGCGCGGGACTGGCCGCGGACGGACCGGCCGCGCCGGGCCGGCGTGTCGTCGTTCGGCGTCAGCGGGACGAACGCCCACCTGATCATCGAAGAGGCGCCCGAGGAACCGGCCCGCGAAGCCGTGTCCGACGGCCTGGTGCCGCTCGTGGTGTCGGCCCGCAGCACCGGTTCCCTGGCCGGGCAGGCGGCTCGGCTGGCCGGGTTCCTGCGGGAGTCCGGGACCCCGCTCGCGGCGGTGGCCGGCGCGTCGGTCACGGGCCGGGCGGTCCTGGACGAGCGGGCCGTCGTGGTAGCGGACTCCCGGGAAGAAGCCGTGACGGCCTTGGAGGCGCTGGCCCGCGGGGAGGACACGGCCGCGGTGGTCACCGGCCGCGCGGCCGCGCCGCGCAAGGTCGTGTGGGTGTTCCCGGGCCAGGGGACGCAGTGGGCCGGCATGGGCCGCGAGCTCCTCGCGGCGTCGCCGGTGTTCGCCGAGCGGATCGAGGAGTGCGCGGCCGCGCTGGACCCGTGGATCGATTGGTCGCTGCTGGCGGTGCTGAACGGCGAAACGGACCTGCTCGACCGCGTCGACGTGCTGCAGCCCGCGTGTTTCGCGGTGATGGTCGGGCTGGCCGCCGTGTGGGAAGCCGCCGGTGTCCGCCCGAGCGCCGTCGTCGGGCACTCCCAGGGCGAGATCGCCGCGGCCTGCGTGTCGGGCGCACTGTCCCTTGAGGACGCCGCGAAGGTGGTCGCGTTGCGCAGCCAGGCCATCGCGGCGCGGCTGTCCGGCCGGGGCGGGATGGCGTCGGTCGCGTTGAGCGAAGAAGAGGCAGCCGCCCGGCTGACGCTCTGGGACGGCCGGGTCGAGGTGGCCGCGGTCAACGGGCCCGCCTCCGTCGTGATCGCCGGGGACGCCCAGGCGCTGAACGAATGCCTGGAGGTGCTGGCCGGTGACGGCGTCCGGGTCCGCCAGGTCGCGGTGGACTACGCCTCGCACACCCGGCACGTCGAGGACATCGAGGACACCCTCGCCGAGACACTGGCCGGGATCGCCGCGCAGGCGCCTTCGGTGCCGTTCCACTCGACCGTCACCGGTGAGCTGGTTTCCGAAGCCGGCGTGCTCGACGGCGGGTACTGGTACCGCAACCTGCGCAACCAGGTCCGGTTCGGCCCGGCCGTCGCCGCCCTGATCGAGCAGGGCCACGGCGTGTTCGTCGAGGTCAGCGCGCACCCGGTGCTGGTGCAGCCGATCAGCGAGGTCACCGACGCGGTCGTCACCGGCACCCTGCGGCGCGACGACGGCGGTCCGCGGCGGCTGCTGCGGTCGATGGCCGAGCTGTTCGTCCGCGGGGTGGCCGTGGACTGGACCCCGCTGCTGCCGGCCGGCGCCGCGGCCGCGCGGGTCGACCTGCCGACCTACGCCTTCGACCACCAGCACTACTGGCTGCCCTCCACCGAGTCGGTGTCCGACGCGACGGCGCTGGGCCAGGCGAAGGCGGACCACCCGCTGCTGAGCGCGGCGGTGCGGCTGCCGCAGTCGGACGGCCTGGTGTTCACGTCGCTGCTGTCGCTGCGGTCGCACCCGTGGCTGGCCGACCACGCGATCGGCGGGGTGGTGCTCTTCCCGGGCACCGGCCTGGTGGAGCTGGCCGTGCGGGCCGGCGACGAGGTCGGCTGCCCGGTGCTGGAGGAGCTCGCGACGCAGACCCCGGTCGTCGTGCCCGGCCACGGCGGGGTGCGGATCCAGGTCGCGGTCGGCGGTCCGGGCGAGAACGGTTCCCGCACGGTCGAGATCTACTCCCAGCCGGAGGACGGCGGGGAGGTGTGGACCCGGCACGCCACCGGCGTCCTGTCCGCGACACCGGTGAAGGCCGCCGGGTTCGACTTCACCGCGTGGCCGCCGTCGGACGCACAGCCGGTCGAGATCGGGGACTTCTACGACGGCCTGATCGAACGCGGGTACGCGTACGGGCCGGCGTTCCAAGGTGTGCGGGCGGTGTGGCAGCGCGGGGAAGAGGTCTTCGCCGAAGTCGGTCTGCCCGAAGAACTGCGGGCGGACGCCGCCGCGTACGGCCTCCACCCCGCGTTGCTGGACGCCGCCCTGCAGACCGGAACCATCGCGGCCGCCGCGTCCGGGGAACCCGGCCGGTCGGTGATGCCGTTCGCGTGGACCGGGCTCGCGCTGCACGCCGTGGGCGCGCCGGCGCTGCGGGTCCGGCTCGTCGCGGGCCCGGAGTCGATGACCGTCGAGGCCGCCGACGAAACCGGCGGCCCGGTACTGTCGATGGATTCGCTGGTGCTGCGGGAGGTGTCCACCGGACAGCCGGCGGCGCACGCCGGTTCGCTGTACGAGGTCGTCTGGACGGAACTGCCGCCGGTCGCCGCCGGGCCGTCGCCGTCGTGGGTGGCGGTGGCCACCGCCGGCGACGTGACGGCCCTGACCGACGTCCCCGCGGCCGCGGTGCTGGCGGCCTCCGGCGAGGGCGACGCGCTGACGCTGACTTCGCGGGTCCTGGCGGTCGTGCAGGCGTGGCTGGCGGCCGAGCTGGACGAGTCCCGGCTGGTCGTCGTCACGCGGGGCGCGATGCCCGCCGGCGACGGCGTGGTGACCGACCCGGCCGCGTCCGCGGTGTGGGGCCTGGTCCGGGCCGCGCAGACCGAGAACCCGGACCGGATCGTGCTGCTGGACCTCGATCCCGCGGCCGGCGACGGCCCGGAAACCGTGCTGGGCGCGGTGCTGGCGACCGGCGAGCCGCAGATCGCCGTCCGCGGGACGACGTACTCCGTGCCCCGCCTCGCGCGGGTCGCCGTCCCGGCGGCGGACCTGCCGGCCGGGTTCGGTCCCGACACGACGGTGCTCGTTTCGGGCGGCGGGACGCTGGGCGCGCTCGCGGCCCGCCACCTGGCCGCCCGGCACGGCGTGCGCCGGCTGGTGCTGGCCAGCCGCCGGGGCCGGGAGGCCGGCGGGGTGGCGGAGCTGGTCGCCGAGCTCGCCGGGCTGGGCGCCGAGGTGTCGGTGGTCGCCTGCGACGTGTCCGACCGGGAACAGACGGCGAGCCTGCTCAAGGAGTTCCGCCCGACGGCCGTCGTCCACACGGCGGGTGTGTTCGACGCCGGCGTCGTCGGGGCGCTGACCCCGGAGAAGCTGGCCAAGGTGTTCGCGCCGAAGGTCGACGCCGCCACGAACCTGGACGAGCTGACCCGGGACCTCGACCTCGACGCGTTCGTCGTCTACTCGTCCGCCTCGTCGGTCTTCATGGGCGCGGGCAGCGGCGGTTACGCGGCGGCGAACGCGTTCCTGGACGGCCTGATGGCCCAGCGGCGGGCGGCGGGGCTGCCGGGCCAGTCGCTGGCCTGGGGACCGTGGCAGCAGCTCACCGGCATGGCGGACACCATCGACGACCTCACGCTGAGCCGGATGAGCCGGCGCGAGGGCCGCGGCGGCGTCGGCGGGCTCGGCGCCGAGGACGGCATGGAGCTGTTCGACGCCGCCCTCGTGTCGGGCCGGGCCTTGCTCGTGCCGGTCGAGCTGGACCTGCGGGAAGTGCGGGCCGACGCGGCTTCGGGGACCTCGGTGCCGCCGCTGCTGCGCGGGCTGGTCCGGGTGGGCCGGCAGCAGGCCAAGGCGGCGGCCGGCGGCGACGACGGACTCGCCGGCCGGCTGGCCAAGCTTGCCCCGGCCCAGCAGGAGGCGCTGCTCCTGGACGTCGTGCGCACCCAGGTCGCGGTCGTGCTCGGGCACGCCGGCGCGAGCGCCGTCCGGGCCGACACGGCGTTCAAGGACTCCGGGTTCGACTCGCTGACGTCGGTGGAACTGCGCAACCGGCTGCGTGACGCGACCGGCCTGAAGCTGCCCGCGACGCTGGTGTTCGACCACCCGACCCCGCAGGCCCTCGCCCGGTTCCTGCGCGACGAGCTCGCCGTCGGCGAGGTGTCCGCCACCGACTCGGTGCTGGCCGGGCTCGCCGGGCTGGACGCGGTCATCGGAACGGCCGACGCGGCGGCGCGGGACCGGATCACCGTGCGCCTGCGGGAGCTGCTGACCGCGGCGGAGACGGCGGGCAGCGACCCGGGCACACCCGACGAGGACCTCGACACCGCCAGCGACGAGGAGCTGTTCGCGCTCGTCGACGGGCTCAACTGACCGACAGCTTCCAGGGAGGAAGAGTTCAGTGGCTGATGAGACGCAACTCCGCGATTACCTCAAACGCGCGATCGCGGACGCCCGCGACGCCCGCAAGCGGCTGCGCGAGGTCGAGGACGACGCCCGGGAGCCGATCGCCATCGTCTCCATGGCGTGCCGGTACCCCGGCGGCGTGTCCTCGCCCGAACAGCTGTGGCAGCTCGTGGCCGACGGCGTCGACGCCGTTGCCGACTTCCCGGCCGACCGGGGCTGGGACCTGGACAGCCTGTTCGACTCGGACCCCGACCGCGCGGGGACGTCGTACACCAGCCAGGGCGGGTTCCTCCAGGGCGCGGGGCTGTTCGACGCGGGGTTGTTCGGCATCTCGCCGCGCGAGGCCCTCACCATGGATCCGCAGCAACGGCTGCTGCTGGAGACGTCCTGGGAGGCCCTGGAGCGAGCGGGCGCGGATCCGTTTTCCCTGAAGGGCTCGTCGGTCGGGGTGTTCTCCGGCCTGTCCACCCAGGGCTACGGCGCCGGCGGCGGCGTGGTTCCGCCCGAGGCGGAGGGCTTCGCGGGCACGGGCGCGGCGACCTGCATCGCGTCCGGCCGGGTGTCGTACACCTTCGGGTTCGAGGGCCCGGCCGTCACGATCGACACCGGGTGCTCGTCGTCGCTGGTGGCGATGCACCTCGCCGTGCAGGCACTGCGGCAGGGCGACTGCTCGATGGCGCTGGCCGGCGGCGCGATGGTGATGGCGACGCCCGGCTCGTTCCGGTCGTTCTCGCGGCAGCGGGCGCTGGCCGCGGACGGCCGCTGTAAGGCGTACGCCGAGGGCGCGGACGGCACCGGCCTGGCCGAAGGCGTCGGCGTGGTCGTGCTGGAGCGGCTGTCGGTGGCCCGCGAACGCGGGCACCGGGTGCTGGCGGTGATCCGCGGCAGCGCGGTGAACCAGGACGGCGCGTCGAACGGCCTGACCGCCCCGAGCGGCCCGGCGCAGCAGCGGGTGATCCGCAGCGCGCTGGCGAACGCCGGGCTGGCACCGTCCGAAGTGGACGTTGTGGAAGGCCACGGCACGGGGACCGCGCTGGGCGACCCGATCGAGGCGAACGCGTTGCTGGCCACCTACGGGAAGGACCGCGACCCGGCGAAGCCGTTGTGGCTCGGGTCGCTGAAGTCGAACATCGGCCACACGCAGGCGGCGGCCGGCGTCGGCGGCGTGATCAAGATGGTGCAGGCCCTGCGGCACGGCGTGCTGCCCCCGACGCTGCACGCGGACGACCCCACCAAGGAGGTGGACTGGTCGGCGGGCGCGGTCGAGCTGCTGACCGAGGCCCGGCCGTGGCCGGTGGACGGCCGCCCGCGCCGGGCCGCGATCTCGTCGTTCGGAATCAGCGGGACGAACGCCCACCTCATCCTGGAAGAGGTGGCCGAGGAGCCCGCCGCGGCCGAGCCCGCGACCGAGGGGCTCGTGCCGCTGGTGGTTTCGGCGCGCACCACGACGTCCCTGTCCGAACAGGCCGGACGGCTCGCCACGTTCCTCGAGCAGGCCGAGGTGCCGCTCGCGGAGGTGGCCGGTGCGCTGGCGGCGGGCCGGGCGGTGCTGGACAAGCGAGGCGTGGTGGTCGCGGGCGACCGCGAAGAGGCGATCGCGGGCCTGCGGGAAATCGCGGCGGGTCAAGGTGTTTCGGGTGACGGCGCCCGCGACGGCGGGGTCGTCTTCGTGTTCCCCGGGCAGGGCACCCAGTGGGTCGGGATGGGCCGGGAGCTGCTCGCGGAGTCGCCCGTGTTCGCGGCCCGGATGGCCGAGTGCGACAAGGAGATCGCGGCGCTGACCGGCTGGTCCGTGCTCGACGTCCTGCGGGCCGACCAGGGCCTCGAGCGCATCGAGGTCCTGCAGCCGGTGCTGTTCGCGGTGATGGTGTCGCTGGCCGCGGTGTGGGAAGCGGCCGGCGTCCGGCCGGACGCGGTGGTCGGCCACTCGCAGGGCGAGGTCGCGGCCGCGCACATCGCGGGCGTGCTGAGCCTGGCCGACGCCGTGCGCGTGGTCGTGCTGCGCAGCGACCTGTTCGCGCGGCGGCTGGTCGGCCACGGCGCGATCGCGTCCGTGGCGCTGTCCGCCGACGACGTCCGGGACCGGCTCGCCGGGCACCCCGGGTTGAGCGTCGCCGGGCGCAACGGCCCGGGCGCATGCACCGTCGCGGGCGACGACGAGTCGCTGCAACGGTTCCTGGCCGAGTGCGCGGCCGCCGACGTGCGGGCGCGGATCGTGCCCAGCACGGTCGGCTCGCACACCGCGCAGGTGGAGCCGCTGCGGGACGAGCTGCTGGACCTGCTGAAGGACGTCCGGCCCGAGCCGGGCACGGTGCCGTTCTACTCGACCGTCAAACCCGGTGTGCTCGACGGCGAACGCCTGGAAGCGACGTACTGGTACGAAAACTGCCGGCAGATGGTGGACCTGCACGGGGCGGTCGACGCGCTCCTGGACGACGGGCACCGGTTCTTCGTCGAGGTCAGCCCGCACCCGGTGATGGTGCAGCCGATCACCGGCATCGTCGACGACGCCGGCGTGGACGCCGTGGTCGGCGGGTCGGTCCGGCGGCAGGACGGCGGCCTGCGGCGGCTGCTGACGTCGACGGCGGAGCTGTTCGTCCGCGGCGTCGCGGTGGACTGGCGCGGGATGCTGCCGGCCGTCCCGCCGGGCCGGGTGGCCCTGCCGACGTACGCGTTCGACCAGGAGCACTACTGGCTGCAGCCCGCCGACGCGGACACCGACGCCGCGTCGCTGGGCCAGGCGGCGGCCGAGCACCCGATGCTGGGCGCGGTCGTGTCGCTGCCGCGGTCCGAGGAAATCGTGTTCACCTCACGGCTTTCGGTGCGGACGCACCCGTGGCTGGCCGGCCACGCGATCGGCGGCGCCGCGAGTGTCCCCGGCAGTGGCCTGGTCGAGCTGGCCGTCCGCGCCGGGGACGAGGCCGGCTGCTCGGTCCTCGAAGAACTGACGATCGAGACGCCGCTGGGCGTGCCCGAGACGGGCGGTGTCCGGGTCCAGGTCGTGCTGGGCGCGCCGGACGAGCGCGGCGCCCGGACCGTCGAGGTGTACTCCCTCGGCGACGACGACGCGGACGGGTGGACCCGGCACGCCACCGGCACCCTGTCCGCGACGCCGGTGGCGGCCGCGGACTTCGACTTCACCGCGTGGCCGCCGCAGGGTGCGCAGCCGGTCGAGCTGGACCCCGGCCTGTTCTACGACGACCTGGCCGAGCGCGGATTCGGCTACGGGCCGGCGTTCCAGGGCCTGCGTGCGGTGTGGCGGCGCGGGGACGAAGTCTTCGCCGAGCTCGCGCTGCCCGAGGACCTGCGAGACGACGCAGCCGCTTTCGGTGTTCACCCGGCACTGCTGGACGCGGCCCTGCACCCGGCGATGCTGACCGACGACGGCGACCTGGACGACGACGGACTGCGGCAGCCGCTCGGCTGGCGCGGCCTGGTGCTGCACGCCGCGGGTGCTTCGGCGTTGCGCGTGCGGCTGGCGCCGGGCCCGGACGGCGTCTCGCTGGAGGCGGCGGACGGGACTGGTGCCCCGGTGCTGTCGGTGGACGAGCTGGAGCTGCGGCCGGTGTCCGGTGAGCGTCTCCCGGCGGCTCCGGCCCGCGCGGGCTCGCTGTTCGAGGTGGCCTGGACCCCGCTGTCCGCGCCCGCCGGATTGCCCGCCCCGCTGTGGGTGGAGGTGGCCGGCGCGGATCAGGTGACGGCGTTCGCCGAAGACGTGCCGCCGGGTGCGGTGGCGGTCCTCGAAGCCGTCGGCGGCGAGGGCGCGACCGCCGTGCTGGAGCTGACCAGCCGGGTGCTGGCCGTCGTGCAGGCGTGGCTGGCCGCCCCGGACGCGGACTCGCGGCTGGTCGTGGTGACCCGCGGCGCGGTGGCCGCCGGCGGCGAGGCCGTGACGGACCCGGTGGCGTCGGCGGTCTGGGGTCTGGTGCGGGCGGCCCAGTCCGAGAACCCGGACCGGATCGTGCTGCTGGACCTCGATTCCGCGGTGGCCGAAGGACTGGAGGCGGTACTGGGTGGCGTGCTGATGACCGGGGAGCCGCAGATCGCGGTGCGCGAGGGAACCCTGTCCGTGCCGCGGCTGGCCCGGGCCGGCGAGCCGTCGGCGGCCCCCGCGGTGTTCGGCCCGGACGGGACCGTGCTCGTGTCCGGCGCCGGGACGCTGGGCGGCCTGGTGGCCCGGCACCTCGTCGAACGGCACGGCGTGCGGCACCTCGTGCTGGCCAGTCGTCGAGGGCTGGACGCCGAAGGCGCGAAGGACCTCGTCGCCGACCTCACCGCCCTGGGCGCCGACGTCTCGATGGCGGCCTGCGACGTGTCCCACCGGGACCAGGTGGCGGCGCTGCTGGCCGCCGTGCCGGCCGAGCACCCCCTGACCGGCGTGGTGCACACCGCCGGTGTGCTGGACGACGGCGTGATCGGGACGCTGACCGAGGACAAGCTGGCCCGCGTGTTCGCCCCGAAGGTCGACGCCGTGCGGCACCTGGACGAGCTGACCCGGGGGATGGACCTCGGCGCGTTCGTCGTGTACTCGTCCGCCTCGGGCGTGCTGGGCGCCGCCGGCCAGGGCAACTACGCGGCGGCGAACGCGTTCCTGGACGGCCTGATGGCGAGCCGTCAGGCGGCCGGCCTCCCGGGTGTCTCGCTGGCCTGGGGGCTGTGGGAGCTGGCGACCGAGATGATCGCCCACCTCGGCGGGGTCGACAAGGCGCGGATGAGCCGCGGCGGTGTCCTGCCGATCACCGCGGCCGAAGGCATGGACCTGTTCGACGCCGCTTTGGCCTCGGGGCAGCCGCAGCTGGTCCCGGTCAAGCTGGACCTGCGCGAGGTCCGGGCCGGCGCGAAGCACGGCGGCTCGATCCCGCCGCTGCTGCGCGGGCTGGTCCGGGTGGGCAGGCAGCAGGCGCGGACGGCGTCGTCCGGTGACGGCGAGCTGGTCCAGCGGCTGACCGGGCTGGCCGCGGCGGAGCAGGAGGCGCTGCTGGTGGACCTGGTCCGCGAACGGGCCGCGGCCGTGCTCGGGCACGGCGGGGCCGAGGGCGTGCCGGCCGAGATGGCGTTCAAGGACGCCGGCTTCGACTCGCTGACGTCGGTGGAGCTGCGCAACCGGCTGCGCGAAGGGACCGGCCTGAAGCTGCCCGCCACCCTGGTCTTCGACTACCCGACCCCGCTGGTCCTCGCCCGGCACCTGCGGGCCGAGCTCGGTGTCAGCGAAGACGCGCTTTCCCTGGTGCAGGCGAAGATCGAGGACGTCGAGTCCCTGCTCAGCGGCCTGCGCCTGGACGACTCCACGAAATCGAGCATCACGCTCCGCCTGCAGGGCCTGGTCGCGATGTGCAACGGCGTGCTCGACCAGGACGGCACCGCCACGGCGGCGGACCACCTGGAAGCCGCCTCCGCCGACGAGGTCCTCGAATTCATCCACGACGAGCTCGGCCTCGTCTGACGCACCGGTTCGAGACGTGGTGTCCCGGCAACCCCTCCGTGAGGAATCGAAGAATGGCTACGGACGAGAAACTCCTCAAATACCTCAAGCGCGTCACGGCCGAACTGCACGACCTGCGCAAGCAGGGCTCGCGGCACGCTGACGAGCCGCTCGCCATCGTCGGGATGGCGTGCCGGCTGCCGGGTGGGGTGTCCTCGCCCGAGGAATTCTGGCAACTGGTGGTCAACGGCGTCGACGCGCTTTCCGAATTCCCCGGCGACCGGGGCTGGGACCTGGAGGGCTTCTTCGACCCGGATCCCGACCACCCGGGCACGTCCTACGCCAGCCAGGGCGGTTTCCTCGACGGGGCCGGGCAGTTCGACGCCGGTTTCTTCGGCATTTCGCCGCGTGAGGCGCTGATGATGGACCCGCAGCAGCGGATGCTGCTGGAAGCGTCGTGGGAGGCGTTCGAGGACGCCGGAGTCGACCCGGCCACCTTGAAGGGCACCGACGTCGGGGTGTTCTCCGGCCTGTTCACCCAGGGCTACGGGACCGGCGCCGGGACGATCCCGCCGGAGCTGGAGGGCTACGCGGGCACCGGCAGCGCGTCGAGCGTGGCGTCCGGGCGCGTCTCCTACACCTTCGGCTTCGAGGGGCCCGCGGTCACGATCGACACGGCGTGTTCGTCGTCCCTGGTCGCGATCCACCTGGCGGCGCAGGCGTTGCGGCTCGGCGAATGCTCGATGGCGCTGGCCGGCGGGGCCACGGTGATGCCCACGCCGGGCACCTTCGTCGCGTACTCGCGGCAGCGGGTGATGGCCGTCGACGGGCGCAGCAAGGCGTTTTCCTCGACGGCGGACGGCACCGGCTGGGCCGAGGGCGTCGGCGTGGTGCTGCTGGAGCGGCTTTCGGTGGCACGGGAGCGCGGGCACCGCGTCCTGGCGGTGCTGCGCGGCAGCGCGGTCAACCAGGACGGCGCGTCCAACGGCCTGACCGCGCCGAACGGCCCGTCGCAGCAGCGGGTGATCCGCAAGGCGCTGTCCGGGGCCGGGCTGGTTCCGTCCGATGTGGACATCGTGGAGGCGCACGGCACCGGCACCGCGCTGGGCGACCCGATCGAGGCGCAGGCGCTGCTGGCCACCTACGGGAAGAACCGGGATCCGGAACAGCCGTTGTGGCTGGGCTCGGTGAAGTCGAACGTCGGGCACACGCAGGCGGCCGCCGGCGTGGTCGGGCTGATCAAGATGGTCAAGGCCCTGGAGCACGGCGTCATGCCGCCCACCCTGCACGTCGAGGAGCCGACCCCGGAGGTGGACTGGTCGGCCGGCGCGGTCGAGCTGCTGACCGCGGCGCGGGACTGGCCGTCGCCCGGCCGGCCGCGCCGGGCCGGGGTGTCCGCGTTCGGGATCAGCGGGACGAACGCGCACGTGATCATCGAGGAAGCGCCGCCGCAGGAGGCGGCACCGGACGTCGTCGAGCCGGCCGGCGCCGTGCCGCTGGTGGTGTCGGCGAAGAGCCCTGCTTCGCTGGCGGCGCAAGCGGGTCGCCTGGCGGCTCGGCTTTCCGGCAGCGAAGTGCCGTTGGCGCGGGTGGCCCGGGCGCTGGTTTCGAGCCGGGCGACGTTCGGCGAGCGCGCGGTCGTGGTGGCCGGCTCGGCCGAGCAGGCCGTCGCCGGGCTGACCGCGCTGGCCGCGGGTGCGGGCGCACCCGGCGTGGTGACCGGCAGTGCGGGCACGCCGGGCAAGGTCGTCTGGGTGTTCCCCGGCCAGGGGTCGCAGCGGTCCGGGATGGGCCGGCAGCTGTACGAGCGATACCCGGTGTTCGCGGCGGCCTTCGACGAGGCCTGCGCACGGCTGGACGAGCACCTGGCCGGCTGGGTCGACCACCCGGTGCGGGAGGTCGTGCTGGGCACGGCGGCGGGCAGCGCGGAGCTGCTCGACCTGACGGTGTTCACGCAGGCGGGGTTGTTCGCGATCGAGACGGCCCTGTTCCGGCTGGTGGAGTCGTGGGGTGTGCGGCCGGACGTGGTGGCCGGCCATTCGATCGGCGAGATCGCCGCCGCCCACGCGGCGGGCGTGCTGTCGCTGCCGGACGCGGCGCGGCTGGTCGCGGCCCGTGGCCGGCTGATGCAGGCCCTGCCGCCCGGCGGAGTCATGGTCGCGGTGGCGGCCGGTGAGGCGGAGGTCGCCGAGCTGCTGGGCGACGGCGTGGAACTCGCCGCGGTCAACGGCCCGGCCGCCGTGGTCCTCTCGGGCGAGCACGACGCGGTCCTCGCCGCGGCCGACCGGATGCGGGAGCGCGGGCACAAGACCAAGCAGCTGACGGTGTCCCACGCCTTCCACTCGTCGCGGATGGAACCGATGCTGGCCGCCTTCACCGCCGAGATCGCCGGTGTCACCTGGCACGAACCGGAAATCCCGGTGATCTCCAACGTGACGGGCCGGCTCGCCGGCCACGGCGAACTGACGAACCCGCGGTACTGGGCCGAGCACGTGCGGCGGCCGGTCCGGTTCGCCGAGGGGATCGCGGCCGCGGCCGGGCACGGCGGCGCGGTGTTCGTGGAACTCGGCCCCGGCGCGGCCCTGTCCGCCCTCGTCGAGGAAATCGCCGGCACCCCCTGCGTCGCGGCCCTGCGCGACGACCGGCCGGAGGAGCAGACGCTGCTGGCCGCGGTCGCCGGGCTGTTCGTGCGCGGGGTGGCCGTCGGCTGGGACGCCCTGCTGCCCGCGGCGGCGGGCCGGGTGGACCTGCCGACCTACGCTTTCGACCGCCGGAACTACTGGCTGTCCGGCACCGGCAAGGCGACGGACGCGACGTCGCTCGGGCAGGCCACGGCCGGCCACCCGATGCTGGGCGCGGTGGTGCGGCTGCCCCGCTTCGACGGCTTGGTGTTCACTTCGCGGCTGTCGCTGCGGACGCACCCCTGGCTCGCCGACCACGCCATCGGCGGGTCCGTGCTGGTCGCGGGCACCGGGCTGGTGGAGCTGGCCGTGCGGGCCGGCGACGAGGCCGGCTGCCCGGTGCTCGAGGAACTCGTGATCGAGGCGCCGCTGGTGGTGCCCGAGCAGGGCGGCGTGCAGGTGCAGGTCGCCGTGGGCGCGCCGGGGGAGACCGGCGTGCGCACGGTGGACGTCTACTCGCTGCGCGAGGACCAAGCCGGTGACGACACGTGGACGCGGCACGCCACCGGAACCCTGACCCCCACCGCGCCGGCCCCGCGCGCCGGATACGACTTCACCGCGTGGCCGCCGCCCGGCGGGCAGCGGATCGAGGTCGGGGACTTCTACGCCGACCTGGCCGACCGCGGCTACGCGTACGGGCCGACGTTCCAGGGCCTGCACACGGTATGGCAGCGCGGTGACGAGGTCTTCGCCGAAGTCGCCCTGCCCGAGGACCGGCACGAGGAAGCCGGCGGGTTCGGGATCCACCCCGGCCTGCTGGACTCCGGGCTGCACGCCGGGATGCTGAAGGTCGCGGCCACGCCCGAGGACGAACTCGGGCCGCCCGCGCTGCCGTTCGCGTGGAACGGCCTGGTGCTGCACGCGGCCGGTGCGGCGGCGCTGCGGGTGCGGCTCGTCTTCGGCGGCCCGAACACCGTCTCGCTGGAGGCGGCCGACGAGACCGGCGGCCTCGTCGTGACGGCGGACTCGCTGGTGTCCCGCCCGGTGGCGGCCGAGCAGCCGGACGCGACGCCGTCGGTGACGCGTGACGCGTTGTTCCGGGTCGCGTGGACGGAAGTCCCGCCGGCCGCGGCCGAGGTGGCGGACGTCCAGGTCTTCGAGGTACCGAGTGGTGACGACGTCCTCGACGTGACGTCGCGGGTGCTGGAAGCCGTGCAGGAGTGGCTCGCGGCCACGCCCGGCGGCGACCCGCGGCTCGTGGTCGTGACGCGGGGTGCGGTGCCCGCCGGTGACGGCGCGGTGCTCGACCCGGCCGCGGCCGCCGTGTGGGGCCTGGTCCGCTCCGCGCAGGCGGAGAATCCGGACCGGTTCGTGTTGCTGGACCTCGATCCCGAAGGCGACGTGACGGCGGTGCTCGGCCCGGTGCTGGCCAGCGGCGAGCCGCAGGTCGCCGTGCGGGGCACCACGTTCACGGCCCCGCGCCTGGCCCGGGCCGAGGCCGCCGCGGCCCCGGCGGGGTTCGGCCGGGATTCGACGGTCCTGGTCTCCGGCGCGGGCTCCCTCGGTGCCCTGGTGGCCCGGCACCTGGTGGCCCGGCACGACGTCCGGCGGCTGGTGCTCGCCAGCCGCCGCGGACAGGACGCCGAGGGCGTGGCCGACCTGGTCGCCGAGCTCACCGGCGCGGGCGCGGCGGTCTCCGTCGTGGCGTGCGACCTCGCCGACCGGGACCAGGTCGCGGCGCTGCTCGATACCCACCGGCCCACCGCGGTCGTGCACACGGCAGGCGTGCTGGACGACGGCGTGATCGAAGCGCTGACCCCGGAACGGCTGGCGAAGGTGTTCGCGCCCAAGGTGGCCGCGGTCCGGCACCTGGACGAGCTGACCCGCGACGGGCAGGTCGGCACCTTCGCCGTCTTCTCGTCCGCCTCGGGCGTCTTCGGGTCCGCCGGCCAGGGCAACTACGCCGCCGCGAACGCCTACCTGGACGCCGTGGTGGCGAACCGGCAGGCCGCCGGACTGCCGGGGACGTCGCTCGCCTGGGGCATGTGGCAGCAGGACGACGGCATGACCGCGCACCTCGGCCAGTCCGACCAGGCACGCGCGAGCCGCAGCGGCGTCCTGGCGATCACGGCGACCGAAGGCATGGACCTGTTCGACGCCGCCGTCGGCTCCGGGCAGGCGTTGCTGGTGCCGGTCAAGCTGGACCTCAAGAGCACCCGAGCCGCCCGCGAGGGGGTGCCGCACCTGTTGCGCGGCCTGGTCCGCGCGGGACGGCAGCAGGCACGCGCCGCCGTCGCGAGCGCCGGCGGGCTGGTGCAGGACCTCGCCGGGCGCACCCCGGCCGAGCAGGAAACACTGCTGCTCGACCTGGTCCGCGGGCAGGTCGCGCTCGTGCTCGGGCACACCGGGCCGGAGAGCGTCCTCGAGCACACCGTGTTCTCGGACGCCGGGTTCGACTCCCTGACGGCGGTGGAACTGCGTAACCGGCTGCGGGAGACGACCGGGCTGAAGCTGCCCGCCACGCTGGTGTTCGACTACCCGACCCCGGTGGCGCTCGCCCGCCACCTGCGTGACGAACTGGGCGACATCCAGGCCGGCGCCGGCAGCGAGGCGAACCGGGCCGCGCCGGTGGTGGCCGCGGCGGCGAACGAGCCGATCGCGATCGTCGGCATGGCGTGCCGGCTGCCCGGCGGGGTCACGGACCCCGAAGACCTGTGGCGGCTGCTGGTCGACGGCCGTGAGGGGCTGTCCCCCTTCCCCGAAGACCGCGGCTGGGACCTGGAGAACCTGTTCGACGCGGACCCGGACAGCTCCGGCACGACGTACACGAGCCAGGGCGGTTTCCTCGAAGGTGCCGGGCTGTTCGACGCGGCCTTCTTCGGGATCTCGCCGCGGGAGGCCGTCGCGATGGACCCGCAGCAGCGGCTGCTGCTGGAGTCGTCGTGGGAGGCACTGGAAAGCGCGGGGCTCGACCCGCACGCCTTGAAGGGCACCGACGTCGGCGTGTTCGCCGGGGTGTCCAACCAGGGCTACGGCATGGGCGCGGACGCGTCCGAATTGGAGGGTTACGCGAGCACGGCGGGCGCCTCCAGCGTGGTGTCCGGCCGGGTGTCCTACGTGTTCGGCTTCGAAGGCCCGGCGGTCACGATCGACACGGCGTGTTCGTCGTCCCTGGTGGCGATGCACCTGGCGGGGCAGTCGCTGCGGCAGGGCGAGTGCTCGATGGCGCTGGCCGGCGGCGTGACGGTGATGGGCACCCCCGGCACCTTCGTCGAGTTCTCGCGGCAGCGCGGTCTCGCCGGGGACGGGCGGTGCAAGGCGTACGCCGACGGCGCGGACGGCACCGGCTGGGCCGAGGGCGTCGGCGTCGTGGTGCTGGAGCGGCTTTCGGTGGCGCGCGAGCGCGGCCACCGGGTCCTGGCCGTGCTGCGGGGATCCGCGGTGAACCAGGACGGCGCGTCGAACGGCCTGACGGCACCGAACGGGCCGTCGCAGCAGCGGGTGATCCGCCGCGCTCTCTCCGGTGCCGGGTTGGAACCGTCCGATGTGGACGTTGTCGAGGGCCACGGCACGGGGACGGCCCTGGGTGACCCGATCGAGGCGCAGGCCCTGATCGCCACCTACGGCAAGGACCGCGAGACGCCGTTGTGGCTGGGGTCGTTGAAGTCGAACTTCGGGCACACGCAGTCGGCCGCGGGTGTGGCGAGCGTGATCAAGATGGTGCAAGCCCTGCGGCACGGGCTGATGCCGCGCACGCTGCACGTCGACCGGCCGACCACGCAGGTCGACTGGTCCGCCGGTGCGGTCGAGCTGCTCACCGAGGCGCGGGAATGGCCGTCGAACGGCCGTCCGCGCCGGGCCGGAGTCTCGTCGTTCGGCATCAGCGGGACCAACGCGCACTTGATCATCGAAGAGGCGCCGCTGGAGCTACGGCCGCCTGCCGAGGCGCCGTCCGCCGGAATCGTGCCGCTGGTGGTGTCCGCGCGCAACGCCGCCTCCTTGGCGGCGCAGGCCGGCCGGCTGGCGGAGTTCGTCGACGAGCCGCTGGCCACTGTGGCCGGTGCGCTGGCCAACGGGCGCGCTTTGTTCGGCGAGCGCGCGGTCGTCGTGGCGGAGTCCGCCGGGGAAGCACGGGACAGCCTGGCGGCGTTGGCCCGTGGCGAGGACGCGCCTGGCCTGGTGACCGGCCGGGTGCCCGCGTCCGGGCGGCCGGGCAAGGTCGTGTGGGTGTTCCCCGGGCAGGGGACGCAGTGGGCCGGCATGGGCCGCGAACTCCTGGAGTCTTCGCCGGTGTTCGCCGAGCGGATCACCGAGTGCGCGGCCGCGCTCGAGCCGTGGCTCGACTGGTCCCTGGTGGACGTTCTGCGCGGGGACTGCGACCCCGCACTGATGGACCGGGTCGACGTCCTCCAGCCCGCGAGTTTCGCGATGATGGTCGGACTGGCCGCGGTGTGGTCCTCGGCCGGCGTGACGCCGGACGCGGTGCTCGGGCACTCCCAGGGCGAGATCGCCGCGGCCTGCGTCTCGGGTGCACTGTCCCTTGTGGACGCCGCAAAGGTGGTGGCCCTGCGCAGCCAGGCGATCGCCGCGAAGCTGTCCGGGCGCGGCGGCATGGCGTCGGTCGCCCTGAGCGAGGACGAGGCCGTCATGCGGCTGGTGCCTTGGGCCGGCTGGGTCGAGGTGGCGGCGGTCAACGGCCCCTCTTCGGTGGTGATCGCCGGCGACGCTGAAGCGCTCGACGAAGCTCTGGAATCCCTGGCACGCCATGGGGTCCGTGTCCGGCGGGTGGCCGTGGACTACGCCTCGCACACCTGGCACGTGGAGGACATCCGCGACGCACTGGCCGAGGCACTGGCCGGGATCGAAGCGCAGGCGCCGCTGGTGCCGTTCCGCTCGACGGTGACCGGCGAGTGGATCACCGAAGCCGGCGTCCTGGACGGCGGCTACTGGTACCGGAACCTGCGGCACCAGGTCGGCTTCGGGCCGGCCGTGACCGAGCTGCTCGGGCAGGGCCACGGCGTGTTCGTCGAGGTCAGCGCCCACCCGGTGCTGGTCCAGCCGATCACCGAGCTCGTCGACGACACCGCCGCGGTCGTGGCCGGGTCGGTGCGCCGGGCCGACGGCGGGCCGCGGCGGCTGCTCACGTCGATGGCCGAGCTGTTCGTCCGCGGGGTCGCGGTGGACTGGAGCGGGATCGTGCCCGCCCCGGCCGGGCCGGTCGACCTCCCGGCCTACGCCTTCGACCACCAGCACTACTGGCTCAGCCCGGCCGAGCCCGCGGCCGACGCCGTCTCGCTGGGCCTCGCCGGGGCGGACCACCCGCTGCTCGGCGCGGTCGTGCCGCTCCCGCAGTCCGACGGGCTCGTGTGCACCTCGCGGCTGTCGCTGCGGACGCACCCGTGGCTGGCCGACCACGTGGTCCGGGACGTCGTGATCGTCCCCGGCACCGGGCTGGTCGAGCTGGCCGTGCGGGCCGGCGACGAAGCCGGCTGCCCGGTGCTCGACGAGCTGGTCATCGAGGCGCCGCTCGTGGTGCCCCGCCGGGGCGGCGTGCGCGTGCAGGTCGCGCTGAGCGGGCCGGGCGAGGACGGCTCGCGCACGGTCGACGTCTACTCCCTGCGCGAAGACGCGGACACGTGGACGCGGCACGCGACCGGGGTCCTGGTCCCGGCCGGCCGCCGGACCGCGGCGTTCGACTTCACGGCGTGGCCGCCACCCGGCGCGCAGCCGGTGGACATCGGCGGGGCCTACGACGTGCTCGCGGACGTCGGCTACGGGTACGGCCCGGTGTTCCAAGCCGTGCGGGCGGTGTGGCGACGTGGTGACGAAACCTTCGCCGAGATCGCCCTGCCCGCCGAGCACCGCGAGGAAGCCGGGCGGTTCGGCATCCACCCCGCGCTGCTCGACGCCGCCCTGCACTCGACGATGGTGGCCGCCGCCTCCGGCGACGCCGGGTCCTACGGCGACGAGGTGCGGCTGCCGTTCGCGTGGAACGGGCTGCGGCTGCACGCGGCCGGCGCGTCGGCGCTGCGGGTGCGGGTCGCCAAGGCCGAAGGGGACGACCTGTCCCTCGAGGCCGTGGACGAGACCGGCGGCCTGGTCGTCACGCTGGACGCCCTGATCGGCCGCCCGGTGTCCGACGACCAGCTGGCCACGGCGGAGGGCAGCGGCTCGCTGTTCCGCGTCGGCTGGACACCGCTGTCCCGTGTGGACAGTGCGCGGCCGGTGCCGTCGTGGGTGCCGGTGGCCACCGCGGAAGACGTGGCGACGCTGGCCGACGACGTGCTGTCCGGCGTGACCGGCGTCCCGGAGGTGGCCGTTATGGAGGCCGGCGGGGACACACCGCTGGACCTCACCGTCCGGGTGCTCGACGTGGTGCAGTGCTGGCTGGCCGGGGGCGGCCTGGAGGGCGCGAAGCTCGCGATCGTGACCCGCGGCGCGGTGCCCGCCGGCGACGGCGTCGTCACCGACCCGGCCGCGTCCGCGGTCTGGGGCCTGGTCCGGGCCGCCCAGGCGGAGAACCCGGACCGGATCATCCTGGTCGACACCGACTCCGACGTGGCCCCGGCCCTGGGTGCGGTCCTGGACAGCGGCGAACCGCAGATCGCGGTGCGCGGAACGACGCTGTCGATCCCGCGCCTCGCCCGCGTCGCCCCGCCGGGTTCGCCCGCGGTGTTCCCGGCCGACGGGACCGTGCTGGTCACCGGCGGCACCGGGTCGCTCGGCGGCCTGGCCGCCCGGCACCTCGTCGAGCGGCACGGCGTGCGGCAGCTGCTGCTGGTGAGCCGTCGCGGGCTGGACGCCGAGGGGGCGAAGGACCTGGTCACCGACCTCACCGCGCTGGGTGCGGACGTCTCGGTGGTGGCCTGCGACGTCGCCGACCGCGACCAGGTCGCGGCGCTGCTGGCCGAGCACCGGCCCACGGCCGTGGTGCACACGGCCGGCGTGCCGTCCGCCGGGGTGATCGGGACGGTGACTCCGGACCAGCTGGCCGAGGTGTTCGCGGCCAAGGTCACCGCCGCCGGACACCTGGACGAGCTCACCCGCGGCACGGACCTGAGCGCGTTCGTCGTCTACTCCTCGGTCTCGGCGGTGTTCATGGGCGCCGGCAGCGGGGCTTACGCGGCGGCGAACGCGTACCTGGACGGCCTGATGGCCGCGCGGCGGGCGGCCGGCCTGCCGGGCCAGTCGCTGGCGTGGGGCCTGTGGGACCAGACCTCCGGCGGCATGGCGGCCGGTTCCGACGAGGCCGCCCGGGCCCGGATGAACCGCCGGGGCGGCCTGGTCGCCATGCAACCCGGAGAGGGCATGGAGCTCTTCGACGCCGCCCTCGCGTCCGGCGAGGCGCAGCTCGTGCCCGCCCGGCTCGACCTGCGCGGGCTGCGGTCCGCCGGTGCGCCGGCGCCGCACCTGCTGCGCGACCTGGTCCCGGCCGTCCGGCAGCAGGCCCGCGCGGCGTCCACAGTGGACAAGGGGCTGGCGGACCGGCTGGCCGGGCTGACCCCGGAGCGGCGGATCGCGGTGCTGCTGGACGCGGTGCGCGCCCAGGTGGCCGGGGTGCTGGGCTTCGGCTCGACGCACCAGATCGACGAGGACCAAGGGCTGTTCGAGATCGGCTTCGACTCCCTGACCGCCATCGAGCTCCGCAACCGCCTGCGGGCCATGACCGAACGGAAGCTCGCGCCCAGCGTCGTCTTCGACCACCCGACGCCGAAACTGCTCGCCGCGCACCTGCACGAACTCGTCTGAAGGGAAGGTGGTGAACCGTGTTCGACGTAAGTACCTACCTGCGGCGGATCGGCTGCGCCGGAGCCACCGGCGCCGACCTGGAAACGCTGCGGCAGCTGCAGAAGAGCCACCTGATGGCGATCCCGTACAGCAGCGTCGCCTACGGCCTTCGTGACGCGACCGACGTCGTCGACCTCGACGAGGACGCCGTCTTCGAGACCAGCATCGCCGGCGGCAAGGGCGGCGCCTGCTACCACCTGAACCGGCTGTTCCACCGGCTCCTGACCGAGCTGGGCTACGACGTCTCGCCGCTCGCGGGCAGCACCACCGAAGGCCGCGAGACCTTCGGGACCGACGTCGAGCACATGTTCAACCTGGTCACCCTGGACGGCGGCGAATGGCTCGTCGACGTCGGCTACCCCGGCCCGACCTACCTCGAGCCGCTGCCGGTCGGGCCCGGCGTGCGGACCCAGTACGGGAGCCAGTTCCGGCTGCAGGAAACGGAATCCGGGTACGCGCTGCAACGCCGGGGCGCGGTCACCCGCTGGAGCGGCGTCTACACCTTCACGACGCAGCCCCGCCAGTGGAGCGACTGGAAGGAACTGGAGGACAACTTCCGGGCCCTCGTGGGCGACACCACTCGCACCGACCTGCAGGAGGTCCTGTGCGGCCGGGCGTTCGGGAACGGCCAGGTGTTCCTGCGGCAGCGCCGGTACCTGACGGTCCGCGACGGCCGCGAGCAGGTGCGCACGATCACCGACGACGACGAGCACCGGGCGCTGATCGACCGCGTGCTGTCCGGCGAGCTCGGCTGAACCGGGAAGGGGAGACGATGACGGAAACGGACGGCCTGCTGGCGAAGTTCGCCGGCCTCTGCAGAGCCGCGTACGCGCACCACTACATCCCGTACCTCAATTTCTTCTACGGCGGCGAATACCTCCACCACGGCAGCGAGCCGGTGGCCCGGATCGCCGACCTGCCGTACCGGACGCTGCCGGAGCCGCGGGAGAAGGCACCGTGAGCACCACGATCCCGGTCCGGCTGGGCGAGCGGTCCTACGACGTGCTCGTCGGGCCCGGGGTGCGGAACTCGCTGCCCGAGGTCGTCCGGCGGCTCGGTGCCCGGCGGGCCGCGGTCGTCTCGGCCCGCCCGGCCGGCTGGGTGCCCGGCACCGGCGTCGAGACGCTGCTGCTGCCCGCCCGCGACGGCGAGCAGGACAAGCGGCTGTCCACAGTGGAGGAACTGTGCGGTGAGTTCGCGCGGTTCGGGCTGACCCGCTCCGACGTCGTCGTCTCCTGCGGTGGCGGCACGACCACGGACGTCGTCGGGCTCGCGGCCGCGCTGTACCACCGCGGCGTCGCCGTGGTCCACCTGCCCACGACGCTGCTGGCCCAGGTGGACGCCAGCGTCGGCGGGAAGACCGCGGTGAACCTGCCGGCGGGCAAGAACCTCGTCGGCGCGTACTGGCAGCCCAGCGCGGTCTTGTGCGACACGGACTACCTGACGACCCTGCCGCGCCGGGAGGTGCTGAACGGCCTCGGCGAGATCGCCCGCTGCCACTTCATCGGCGCGCCGGACCTGCGCGGGCGGACGGTGGCGGAACAGATCGCCGCCAGCGTCACCCTCAAGGCGGGCATCGTGGCGCGGGACGAGCGGGACACCGGGCTGCGGCACCTGCTCAACTACGGGCACACACTGGGGCACGCGCTGGAGATCGCGACGGACTTCGCCCTGCGGCACGGCGAGGCCGTGGCCATCGGCACGGTCTTCGCGGGCCGCCTGGCCGGCGCGCTGGGCCGCATCGATCAGTCCCGGGTGGAGGAACACCGGGCCGTCGTCCGCCACTACGGCCTGCCCACGGCGTTGCCCGAGGGCGTCGACCCGGCGGTCCTGATCCGGCAGATGCGCCGGGACAAGAAGGCGATCACCGGGCTCGCGTTCGTCCTGGACGGGCCCCGGGGCGCGGAGCTGGTGAACGACGTGCCGACGGACGTCGTCTCGCGCGTCCTCGGCGAAATGCCCCGCGAACGCCTGACGGACCTGGTCGCGGCGACCGATGCGGCACCGGCATGAGACGGCTGCTGCACGGACCCGCCGAGCCGGGCGGCCCGATCCACCGCCGTGCGGTGGACCGGGCCCTGGGCCGCCGGCTGGACGAGGCACTGGCCCGGCCCGCCGCGCAACAGCCGGAGTGGCCGGACCCCGCGCGGGCGGCCCGGGTGGCCGGGCTGCTGCACGACGCCGAGCCGGTCGTCGCGCCGGCCGAGACGGCCCGGCTGGCGGCCCGGCTCGCGTCGGTCGCCCGCGGCGAGGCGTTCCTGCTGCAGGGCGGGGACTGCGCGGAGACGTTCGACGGCAACACCGAGACCCACCTGCGCGCCAACCTGCGGCTGCTGGCGGAAATGGCGGACGTGCTGGCGGCGGCCGCGGGCCTGCCGGTGGTCAAGCTCGCCCGGATGGCCGGGCAGTACGCGAAGCCGCGGTCCAACACCGTCGACGCACTGGGGCTGCCGGTGTACCGCGGCGACATCATCAACGCCCCGGAACCCACGCTCGCCGCCCGCACCCCCGACCCCCGCCGGATGCTGCGCGCGCACGCCGGCGCGCTCGAGGCGATGGACCTGGTCCGCAAGTTCTGCGCGGACGACGTCCACGTCAGCCACGAAATGCTCCTGCTCGACTACGAACGAGCGGTGCTGTGGGCGGACGCGGCCGGTCCGGAACCCCGGTTGTCCAGCGGGCTGGCGCACTTCCTGTGGATCGGCGAGCGCACCCGCCAGCTCGACGGGGCCCACATCGCCTTCGCCGAGCTGCTGGCCAACCCGATCGGCCTCAAGCTCGGGCCGAGCGTGACACCCGAGGAGGCCGTCGAGTACGTGGAGCGCCTCGACCCGCACGGCACGCCGGGCCGGCTGACGCTGGTCAGCCGGATGGGCCACGACCTGGTCCGCGACGTCCTCCCGCCGATCGTGGAGAAGGTCGCCGCCTCCGGGCACGAGGTGATCTGGCAGTGCGATCCCATGCACGGCAACACCCACCGGTCGGGCAACGGGTTCAAGACCCGGCACTTCGACCACGTGCTCGACGAGCTCGCCGGCTTCTTCGAGGTGCACCGCGGCCTCGGCACCCACCCCGGCGGCATCCACGTCGAGGTGACCGGCGAAGACGTGACGGAGTGCCTCGGCGGTTCCCGGGGCGTCACCGAGGCCGACCTGCCCGCCCGCTACCGGACCGCGTGCGACCCCCGGCTCAACGCGGAGCAGTCGGTGCAGCTCGCCCACCTGGTCGCGGAACTGTTGTGCGGCAAGCGGGTGGAGGTCCGGTGATCAGCGGGACCACCCGGCTGTACGTCGTCCTGGGCGATCCCGTCACCCAGGTCCGGTCGCCCGGGCTGCTCAACCCGCTGTTCGCGCGGCTGGGCGTCGACGCGGTGCTCGTTCCGGTGCACGCGAAACCCGGCGACCTCGCCCGGGTCGTCGGCGGCCTGCAAAGCATCGGCAACCTCGACGGCATCTTCGTCACGGTGCCGCACAAGACGGCCGCCGCCGGGCTCGCCGGCCGCCGCAGCCCGACGGTGCAGATCACCGGCAGCGCCAACGCGCTGCGGCGGGAAGCGGACGGCAGCTGGTACGCGGAGAACTTCGACGGCCTCGGCTTCGTGGCCGGCCTCACGGGGGCGGGCCACGACCCCAAGGGCGAACGGGTCGCGCTCGTCGGCGCGGGCGGCGCGGGCAGCGCGATCGCGGCCGCCCTCCTGGACGCGGGGGTGGATCGGCTGGCGGTGTGCGACCCGGACACCGCGAAGCTGCACGCCCTCCGCGACCGCTTGGACGCCCACTGGCCGGGCCGGACCGCCACCTCGGCCGAACCGGACACCGACGGGGCCGCCCTCGTCGTGAACGCCACCCCGCTCGGGCTGCACCCGGGCGATCCGCTGCCGGTCCGGCCGCGGCTGCTGCCACCGGCCTGCGTGGTGGCCGACATCATCATGCAGCCCCGGGAAACGCGGCTGCTGCGCGAAGCGGCGGAACTCGGCCATCCCGTCCATTGCGGAATGCACATGCTCGACGGGCAACTGGACTCCTACCGGGCCTTTTTCGGGTGGCCGTGACCGCTGGCGACTACTACCAGGCCGGGGGATGTGGCCCGGCCGGGAGCCGCCATATTTTGGGAACCGGGCGATGATTCGGAGAAATATGGATGCGCGACAGCCTGCAGAACTCCCGCAGCCGGTCGAGTACGACGAAGCCGCGTGGAATGCACTGGTGAAACACCTGGAAAACGAGTTCGGCGACAGCGCTGCCGCCGAGCGCAAGCCCGCGGCCGGTACGAATGCGGCGGACCTCGTTCTGCAATGCCTGATGGACTCGTACCGCGCTTTGTTCGGCCTTTGGTGAAGAGGTTCGACCCATGGAGAATCGGAGAGACATGAACGCGCGACAGGCACCGGTGTTCCCCCAGTGGCCGCACTACGACGAGGCCGAGCGCGAAGGCCTGATCCGCGCCCTGGAGCAGGGTCTGTGGTGGCGGATGGGCGGCGACGAGGTCAACTCCTTCGAGCGCGAGTTCGCCGAGCACCACGGTGCCGAGCACGCGCTCGCGGTCACGAACGGCACGCACGCGCTCGAGCTCGCCCTCCAGTGCATGGACGTCGGGCCGGGCACCGAGGTCATCGTGCCGGCCTTCACCTTCATCTCCTCGTCCCAGGCGGCGCAACGGCTCGGCGCGGTCGCGGTCCCGGTCGACGTCGACCCGGACACCTACTGCATCGACGTCGCGGCCGCCGCCGACGCGATCACCCCGCGCACCAAGGTGATCATGCCGGTGCACATGGCCGGGCTGATGGCGGACATGGACGCGCTCGCGAAGCTGTCCGCCGACACCGGCGTGCAGATCCTGCAGGACGCCGCGCACGCGCACGGCGCGCGCTGGCAGGGCAAGCGCGTCGGCGAGCTGGGCACGGTCGCGACGTTCAGCTTCCAGAACGGCAAGCTGATGACCGCGGGCGAAGGCGGCGCCGTGCTCTTCCCGGAAAAGGAGATGCACGAGCGGGCGTTCCTGCGCCACAGCTGCGGCCGGCCGAAGAACGACACGCGCTACCTGCACCTGATCGCCGGCTCCAACATGCGGCTCAACGAGTTTTCGGCGTCCGTGCTGCGCGCGCAGCTGAGCCGCCTCGACGACCAGATCGCGCTGCGCGACGAGCGCTGGACCCTGCTGTCCCGACTGCTCTCCGGCATCGACGGCGTCGTCCCCCAGGGCGACGACCCGCGTGCCGACCGGAACTCGCACTACATGGCCATGTTCCGCATCCCGGGGATCACCGAGGAGCGGCGCAACGCGCTGGTCGGCCGGCTCGTCGAGGCGGGACTGCCCGCGTTCGCCGGCTTCCGCGCGATCTACCGCACCGACGCGTTCTGGGAGATCGGCGCGCCGGACGAGTCCCTCGACGCGGTCGCGAAGCGCTGCCCCAACACCGAAGCCATCAGCCAGGACTGCGTGTGGCTGCACCACCGCACCCTGCTGGCCGGGGAGGCCGAGATGCACGCGGCCGCCGAGATCATCGCCGACGCCGTGGCGTCTGCATGAGTGTCAAGGTCGCCCTGGTGGGGCTCGGCTGGGCCGGCCGGGAACTGTGGCTGCCGCTGTTGCGCGAGCACGCGGACTTCGAGGTGGTCGCCGCCGTCGACGCCGACCCGGCGTCGCGCGCGGCCTTCGCCAAGACGGCGGGCATCGCGGTGCACGCGGGCGTGGAAGCGCTCTCCGCACGGGAGATCGACCTGGCGGTCGTCGCGGTCCCGAACCACCTGCACGCCGAGGTCGCCGGCTCGCTGATGGCCACCGGGATCCCGGTCTTCCTGGAGAAACCGGTGTGCCTGACCTCGGCCGAGGTCGACGTCCTGGCGGCGGCCGAACGCAGCGGCGGGATGCTGCTGGCCGGCAGCGCCGCCCGGTACCGCGCCGACGTCGCGGCGCTGGCGCGGGTCGTGCCGGACCTCGGTGACATCCGGCACGTCGACCTCGCGTGGGTCCGGTCGCGCGGTGTCCCGCGGGCCACCTGGTTCACCCAGCGCGACAAGGCCGGCGGCGGGGTGCTGTTCGACCTCGGCTGGCACCTGCTCGACACGCTCGCCTACCTGCTCGGCCCCGGCCGGTTCACGCAGGTGACGGGCGCGACTTCGGACGACTTCGTCAACGTCGGCGCTTGGCGCGCGGCGTGGCGCAAGGACCTGCCGGGCGCCGATGCGGCCGACGTCGAGGACACCGCCCGCGGGTTCCTCGTCCGCGACGACGGCGTCTCGGTGTCCCTGCGGGCCAGCTGGGCCTCGCACGAGGCACGGGACGTCACCCTGATCCGCGTCGAAGGCAGCGCCGGCGTCGCGGAACTGCGGTGCACGTTCGGCTTCAGCCCCAACCGGCAGCCCGAACCTGAGCTGACGCTGACCAGCGAAGGCAGCACCACCCCCGTCCCCCTGCCCGCCGAGCCGATCGGCGCCGAGTACCGGCGGCAGCTCGACGGGCTCGCCGCGAAGCTGGCCGACCCCGGCAACCGCGGCGTCGCCGTCGCCGAGGCCCGGCCGATCGTCCGGATGATCGAAAACTTCTACGCCTCGGCCCGTTCGGCGCGCGACCCGCGCCCGGTGCCCGCGTACCAGTAGAGAGGGTGCTCCATGGCTTTCCCGATCGTCGACCGGCCCGGCACCGAGGCCGATCCCTCGGTGTCCGCCCGGCACGCGGTCATCTTCGACCTCGACGGGGTCGTCGTCGACAGCTTCGCGGTGATGAGTGAAGCCTTCGCCATCGCCTATGCCGAAGTCGTCGGCGACGGACCGGCGCCGTTCGAGGAGTACCGGCGCCACCTCGGCCGGTACTTCCCCGACATCATGCGGATCATGGACCTGCCGCTGGCGATGGAGGAACCGTTCGTCCGCGAGAGCTACCGCCTCGCCGACCAGGTGACGGTTTTCGACGGTGTCGTCGAACTGCTGCTGACGCTGCGCACCCGCGGGCTGCGGCTCGCCATCGCGACCGGCAAGAGCGGTCCGCGGGCGCGTTCGCTGCTCGACAGGCTCGGCCTGCTCCCGTTCTTCGCGCACGTGATCGGCTCGGACGAGGTCGCCCGGCCGAAGCCGGCCCCCGACATGGTGCTCAAGGCCCTGGACCTGCTGGACGTCCCGGCCGAGCGGGCCATCATGGTCGGCGACGCGCCGACCGACCTGGCCAGCGCACGAGACGCCGGCGTCGCTTCGGCCGCCGCGCTGTGGGCGCCCCCGGACGACGGCGGCGAGCTGCTCGCGGCCGGTCCGGACGTGGTGCTGGAGCGGCCGGCCGACCTGCTCGCCCTCTGCCCGGCGCTGTCGCTCCGCTGAGGCCGGTGGACCACTACCTCGGGATCGACGTCGGCGGCACGAAGGTCGCCTTCCGCGTCGAGACCGACGCCGGGCCGGTCGGCGAGACCGCGTTCGCGTGGGGGCCGCGGCACAGCGCCGCGGCGGACCTCGCCCAGCTCGCGGGGCACGTGGCCGAGCTGCGGACGCGGCTCGGCTCGCCGCTGCGGGCCGTGGGCGTGGCCATGCCCGGCACGGTCACGCCGGACGGCCGGGTCACCGCGTGGCCCAACCGTCCTGAATGGACCGGACTGGCCCTGGACGTTTCGCTGCAGGAGTTGTTCCCCGAGGCGGCGGTCGCCTGGGCGGACGACGGGGACCTCGGCGCGCTCGCCGAGGCACAGGCCGCGGGCTGCGACCACCTGCTCTACGTCGGGGTGGGCACCGGCATCGGCGGCGGCCTGGTGCTGCACGGCGAACCCTGCCCCGGGACGGCCCGCGGCTCGTTCGAGCTCGGCCACGTCGTCGTCGAACTGGACGGGCCGCCCTGTGTGTGCGGCCGTCGCGGCTGCCTGCAGGCCATCGCCTCCGGACCGGCCACTTTGGACCGTGCCACCCACCTGCGTGGAGCGCCGGTGACGTCCGACGACCTCCGCCAAGCCCTCGGTGACGAACAGCCGTGGGCCGTGAACGCGGTCCGCCGGACGGCCCGCGCCTTGGCCGCCGCGATCACCGGCGTGCAGGAGCTGGTGCACCCCGACCGCGTGGTGCTCGGCGGCGGTTTCGCGGCAGGCGTCCCCGAGCTCGTCGGCTGGGTTTCCGAACACCTCACCGAGTTCGCCCGGCCCGGTCAGCTGCCGCTGCCGGCGGAACCGGCCGCGCTGGGAGGCTTGTCGTCCCTGCGCGGCGCGGTGTCCCTGGCGCGCTTGATCTTGTCCTGAAACGCCGCGAAGAGGGCACTTTCACGTGAAAGTGCCCCCTTCACGGCGTTGCGCTACCAGGTGACCGGAAGCTTGATCATCCCCTGAACCGCCGCACCCGGCCGGAACGGGATTTCCGTCGCCGCGGTCGCCAGTTGCAGGTCGGGCAGGCGCTCGAACAGGGCCTCCAGGGCGATCTCCTGGATGATGCGGGCCAGGTTCTGGCCGAGGCACTGGTGGGCGCCGAACCCGAACGCGATGTGGTTGCGGGTGGGGCGGTGCCAGTCCAGGACGTCCGGGTCTTCGCGGACGTCCTCCTGGCGGTTGAGCACCGACGTCAGGAAGATGATGCCGTCGTCCTTGCGGATGGTGACGCCGCCGATCTCGATGTCCTCCGTGGCCACGCGGGTGATGCCGTCGGTGATGGAGGTGTAGCGCAGCAGCTCTTCGCCCGCCGCGCCCCACAGGGACGGGTCCGCGCGGAGCTCGGCGAGCCGCTCCGGGTTGTCCAGCAGCGTGAAGATGCCGAGCGAGAGCATGCTGGCCGTGGTTTCGAAGCCGGCGCCGAGGATGACCACCGTCAGGTCGACCAGGTCGGCGCGGGACACCTCGCCCTCGGGGGCCTCGACGAGGTCGCCGAACAGGCCCTCGTTCAGCTTGTGCCGGTTCTCGCCGGCCAGGGCGAGCAGGTACTCGCGGAGTTCCCCCATGGCGATCGCCGGGTTCTCGCCGGACAGCATCCGGGTCGTCCGCTGCTCGAAGTGGTCGTGGTCCTCGTACGGCACGCCCAGCAGGTGGCACATCACCATCGACGGCAGCGGCTGCGCGAAGTCGGTGACGAGGTCCGCGGGCGGGCCCTTCTCGACCAGCGTGTCGAGCACCCGCCCGGCGATCTCCCGGATGCGGGGGCGCAGGGCGTTGATCCGCCGGTGCGTGAAGCTGGGGATCAGCCGCCCGCGCTGCACCTTGTGCACCGGGTCGTCCACGCCGACCAGCGGCGGGGTGAGGCGGTTGCGGATCCGGCCGACCACCTCGGTCGTCGCGGGGAACGCCGGGTTCCGGCGGTCGGTGGACAGGCGGGCGTCGGCCAGCAGCCGGCGCGCCTCGGTGTGGCCGGTGACGCCCCAGACCACCCGGCCGTCGTACAGCTCCAGCCGGGAGATCGGGCCGCGCGCGGCCGCCGCCCGGTACCCCGCGGGCGGCTGGTACGGGCAGGTCCGGTCCTCGGGGAAGGCGGCGATCTCGGTCACGGGTTCCTCGGTGGCGGTCATGAGCCGTCCCTTCCGGGCGGGAAAGCGCGTGCAGCGTCGTCGTTTCGCGCCCACGTTAGGGAAGGGCTGCCGCGCCGAGCATCCTGCAAGCTGGTAGGCGTGGGCGCTATCAGATCGAGGGATGCCCGGGCGATCACAGGTGCCCTAGCGTCCCGGAGGTGACTGCTGACACTTACCTGAGGCACCCCCACGTCGCCGGTGACGCGCTCACGTTCGTGGCCGAGGACCGGGTGTGGCTGACGTCGGTGGCGGAGGCCCTCGCCGGGACCGCGACGGCGCGGTGCGTGGTCGAGGAGGGTGGTGAGGGCGGCGCGCGCGTCTCGCTGCCGCGGCTGAACCCCTCGGCGACGCGGATCGCGTGGACGTCGGTGACGGGGGGCAACACGGTCGCGTTGCGCGGTGGCTCGCGCGAGGTCTGGTACGCCGATCTCGACGGCGGCCGGCCACAGCAGCTGACGCACTGGGCCGACCGGAACACCGCGACCTGCGGCTGGCTCTCCGACACCGAAGTGCTGGCCCGGTCCGGCTACGGCCGCGCGGCCGACCGCCGCGCCTGGATGTTCGCCGTCCCCGTCGCGGGGCCGCCGCGCGAGGTGCCCTGCGGGCCCGCCGCGGAACTCGCGGTGCGCGGCGACGGCGCCCAGCTGGTCGGCACGATGACGGTGTTCGAGCCTGTCTACTGGAAGCGTTACCGCGGCGGCTGCGCCGGCAAGCTCTGGTATTCCCCGGACGGCAAGACCTTCGAGCCGGTGCTGCGGTCACTCGGCGGGAACCTGACCAACCCGGTGTGGGCCGGTTCGCGGATGGCGTTCCTTTCCGACCACGAGGGCGTCGGCGCGCTGTACTCCGCCGAGGTCGACGGTTCGGGCCTGCGCCGGCACGGCGACCTGGGCGAGTTCTACGCCCGCAACGCGACTTCCGACGGCGACACCGTCGTCTACGAGCAGTCCGGCCGCCTCTTCCTGCTGGCCCCGGGCGCCGGACAGCCGGTGGAGCTGCGGATCCGGCTGGCGGACGCGGGCCGGGGCCGGCTCGCGCGCACCTGGTCCGGGGCGACGGCGACGGGCGGGTTCGCGCTCGACCCGGCGGGCCGGCACCTGGTCGCCGAGGTGCGCGGCACGCTGCACCTGCTGCCGGCCGAGGGCGGCGAGCCCCGGCCGGTGTTCGACGTCCCGGGCGCGCGGGCGCGGCTGCCGGTCGTCACCGCGGACGCCGCGACCGTCGTCTGCGTCAGCGACCAGGGTGGCGAAGAGGGCATCGACGTCCTCGCCCAGGACGGTTCCCCGGCGCGCCGGCTGGCGCACGGGCAGCTGGGCCGGGTCCGGGAACTGCTCGTCTCGCCCGACGGCCGGACCGCCGCGGTCGCCACGGACGTCCGGCTGCTGACCGTGGACCTGGCCTCCGGCGCGCTGACCGAACTGGTCCGGACCGACGACGACCACGGCCCCTGCGCCGGTGCCGTCTTCTCTCCCGGCTCCGACCTGCTCGCCTGGGCGCAGCCGACGTCGTCCCGCAGTGGCGGCCGCAGCCGGATCCGGGTCGCCCGGCTGGCCGACGGCCACATCGCCGACGTCACGCGCGGCCGGTTCCAGGACGGCTCCCCGGCTTTCACCACGGACGGCCGCTATCTCGCCTTCCTCTCGGGCAGCACGCTCGACCCGACGGGCCCCAACCTCAACGGGCAGCTGCAGCAGTCCGGGTTCGTCCCGGGCGTGCGGCCGCACCTGGTGCCGCTCGACGCGCGGGCGGCGTCGCCGTTCGACGCGAGCTACGGCGGCCGCCTGGCGGAAGACGCGCCGGCGGGCGAGCTCGTCGAGGTGGACCTCGAGGGCCTGCCCGAGCGGGTCGTGCCCTTCCCGGTCGAGGCGGGCACCTACGAGTCGCTGGTGGCGATCGACGGCGGCGTGGCCTGGCTGGACCGGCCCACCCACGGCGTGCTCGGGGAAGCCACCCGGCACACGCCCGGACCGGCCCCGATGCCGCGGCTGGTGGGCTACCGGCTCGCGGACGCGAGCCGCCCGACGCTGCTGGAGAAGGCCCTCGGCCCCTGCTCGGTCGCCGCGGACGGCGGCCGGCTGGCGTACCGCGCCGGCGGGGCCGTCCACGTCAAACCGCTCGGCGACGACGGGGCCGAACACGTCGTCGACCTCGACGCGATCAAGATCGAGACGGACCCGGCCGCCGAGTGGGGCCAGATGTTCGACGAGTCCTGGCGGCTGATGCGGGACCGCTACTGGCGCGCCGACGTCGACGGCGTCGACTGGCCGTCGATCGGCGCCCGCTACCGGAAGGTGCTGGACCGGATCGGCTGCAGCCACGACCTGTTCGACGTGATCATGGAGATGCACGGCGAGCTGAGCGTCTCGCACGTCGGCGTCTTCTTCATCGGCGGCCAAGGCCGGCCCGCGCCGCCGCCCGGCTACCTCGGCGCGGACCTGGCCCCGACGGCCGAGGGCGGCTGGCGCATCGAACGGCTGCTGTCCGGCGACATCTCCTCGAGCATGCACCGCACCCCCCTGACCGGGCCCGGCATGACGGCCCGGCCCGGGGACGTCATCACCGCCGTGGACGGCGAGCCCGTCGACCCGGCGTACGGGCCGATGCCGCAGCTCGCCGGGAAAGCCGGCCGGGAGGTCAAGCTGACCCTGCGCCGGGACGACGCCGAGTTCCGCCTCGTCGTCGTGCCGACGCCGCACGAGCCGCGGCTGCGCCACCACGACCTGACCGTGCGCCGCCGCGCCCGGGTGGCCGCGCGGACCGGCGAGCGCGTCGGCTACCTGCGGATCATCGACATGGTGGCGGCCGGCTGGGCCGACCTCAACCGCGATCTGGGCGTGGAGCTCGACCGGACCGGGCTGATCCTGGACCTGCGGGGCAACCACGGCGGCGACCTGCACCCGCTGCTCGACCTGCTCACCCGGCGGGTCACCGGCTGGCACCAGCCGCGGTTCGCCCAGCCCTACACCTGGCCGTACGACACCGTTCGCGGCCCGGTCGTGGTGCTCGTCGACGAGTTCACCACCTGCGGCCCGGAAAACCTGGTCGTCTCGCTGCAGCTGCTGGGCGCCGCGACGCTCGTGGGCACCCGCACCCACGGCTCGATGACCGGCTCGATCCCGCCCGACCAGGCCCTCCTGGACGGTTCGCGGGTCTCCCAGCCGACGGTGTCGAAGTGGTGGGACGGGCCCGGCTGGCTCGACGGCCACGGCGTGCCGCCCGACGTCGAAGTGGAGATCACCCCCCAGGACTGGGTCGCGGACCGGGATCCGCAGCTGGAGACGGCGATCGACCTCGTCCTCGAAAGCCTGGACCGCGACGGCTACCCGGTGCCGCCGGAGGCCGGGCCGCCCACCCGCGGCCGGACGAAGGAGCGCTGATGGAGGTCATCGGCAGCGGCTTCCTCGCCGGCAACTTCGCGGCCCTCGCCGGCTCCCACCCGGGAGTCGTGCTCGCCGCGTTCGGCGTGTCGGTCGCTTCCGGGATCCCCGAAGCGGACTTCGCCCGGGAAGCCACGCGCCTGTACGAGCTGATCGACCGCTGCGAGCGGCGGCGAGAGAAACTCGTGTTCTTCTCCACCGCCTCCGCGGCCATGTACGCGGTGCCCGGGGAACCGGGCCGGGAGGACGGGCCGGTCTTCCCGTCGACCGCCTACGGGCGGCACAACCTGGCGCTGGAAGCGGTCCTCGCCGCCTCCCGCGCCGACTACCTCGCCCTCCGGCTGGCCCACGTCGTCGGCCCGGCGCAGCACGCCCGGATGCTGGTGCCCGCCCTGGTGCGGCAGATCGAGTCGGGCGCCGTCCGGCTCTACCGCGGCGCGCGGCGGGACCTCATCGACGTCGACGACCTGGTCGACGTCGTGGACCGGCTGCTCGCCACCGGCGCGAGCCGGACCGTCGTCAACGTCGCCACCGGAACGGCCACGCCCATCGAGCGGATCGTGGACCACCTCGAAGCCGGGCTCGGGATCCGGGCGGAGCGCGAGTACGTCAGCGAGGTGGCGAGCCAGCCGGTGTCGGCCGACCGGCTGCGCCGGCTCGTACCCGAGGCCGCCCGTCTCGGCGACGACGGCTACTGCCGCCGTGTGCTGGGCAAGTACTTCCGGGAGTACGCCGGCCGCGCGCCGGCCGCGACCGGCTGAGCACCCACCGTCGACACACAGGGACGTCCGTCATGACATTCGCCGTCGAAGCCAAGCGACCGCCCGGTGAGGCCCTCCTCGACGGGCTCGGCCTGCCGAGCGAACCCGGCCGGTTCTACACGCAGCTGGGCCGGACCGGCCTGCGGGTCAGCCGGCTCGCACTGGGCACCGTGAACTTCGGCGGCCGGGTCGAGGAGCTGGAGTCCCACCGGCTGATGGACCACGCGCTGGCGCGGGGCATCAACTTCGTGGACACCGCGAACATGTACGGCTGGCGTGTCCACAAGGGATACACCGAAGAGGTCATCGGGCGGTGGCTCGCGGCGAGCCCGTCGCGGCGCGACGACGTCGTCCTGGCCACCAAGGTCGGCAACGAAATGGGCCCCGGCCCCAACGAACGCGGCCTGTCCGCGCGGCACATCGTCGCCGCGTGCGAGGCGTCGCTGCGGCGGCTGGGCACCGACTGGATCGACCTCTACCAGATGCACCTCGCCGACCACACGAGCAGCTGGGACGAGGTGTGGCAGGCGATGGAACAGCTCGTCGGCCAGGGCAAGGTCCGGTACGTCGGCTCGTCCAACTTCGCCGGCTGGAACCTCGCGGCCGCGCAGGAAACGGCCCGGCAGCGGCACTTCCTCGGCGTGGTGTCCGAACAGTGCGGGTACAACCTGGTGACCCGGTTCCCGGAGCTGGAGGTGCTGCCCGCGGCGCAGGCGTACGGCATCGCGGTGTACGTCTGGTCGCCGCTGCACGGCGGCCTGCTCAGCGGTGTCCTGCGGAAACTGGCCGAAGGGACCGCGGTGAAGTCCGCGCAGGGCCGCGCGGTGCCCGCGCTGGAGGAGTGGCGCGACACCATCGCCGAATACGAACGGTTCTGCCGCGAAATCGGCCGCGAGCCGGCCGAGGCAGGCCTTTCCTGGGTGCTGTCCCGCCCCGGGGTCACCGGGGTGGTCATCGGCCCCCGCACCGAAGAACACGTCGACGGCGCGATCGACGCACTGGGCGCGCCCCTGTCCGAGGCGGAAACCGCCCGGCTGGACGCCCTGTTCCCGCCGGCCGGGCGGGGCGGACCCGCGCCGCAAGCCTGGATGTCGTCCTGACGCTGAGAGGAAAGCTGATGTCCGAACACAAGAACCCGCGGATCCTGCCGCACGAGTCGCCGGTGGAGAAGGAGGTCCGGGAGCGGCTCACCAAGCTGCTGACCGAGACGCCGATGCCGCCGGTCTACCTGATCGACAACCTCCCGGTGTACCTGCGCCGCCACCAGCTCGCGGACCTGCTGACGATGGACGCGCTCTACCGCGAGCTGGTCGACCTCCCCGGTGTGATCATGGAGTTCGGCGTCCTCCACGGCCGCCACCTGGCGACGCTCGCGGCCCTGCGCGGCATCCACGAGCCGTACAACTCCTTCCGCCGGATCATCGGGTTCGACACGTTCACCGGGTTCCCGGATCTGTCCGAAGTGGACGAGGTGAGCCCGAGCGCGGCGGTCGGCCGGTTCGCGGTCCCCGAGGACGAGGTCGACCACCTGCGCGAAGTCCTCGCGGCGCACGAGGCGGGCGACCCGGTGTCGCACGTCCAGCGCACGTTCGTCGTCCAGGGCGACGTCCGCGAAACGGTGCCCCAGTACCTGGCGGAGAACCCCGAGACGGTGATCGGGATGGCCTTCTTCGACCTCGACCTGTACGAGCCGACCCGCGACGTGTTCGAGGCGATCCGCCCGCACCTGACCAAGGGCAGCATCCTGGCGTTCGACGAGCTCGGCCACCCGCGCTGGCCCGGCGTCACCAAGGCGCTGCGCGAGACGCTCGGGCTGGAGAACCTGAAGCTGCGGCAGCTGCCGCACCGCGAGCAGCCGGTGATCTACGCCAAGTGGGGCGAATAGAAAGCGCTGGAGGGGCACTTTCACGTGAAAGTGCCCCTCCAGCGCTTCTTTCTCAGCGGGTCAACGCGACCCCGTGTACGTCCGGTTGACGTCCACCGCCGACACGCTCACATACCCGTCCAGCAACGCCTTCGTGTCACTCCCGGGCTCGAGCACCGGCGGCGGCGTCACCGCGTTGTACCCGATCTGGTAGGTCCCGTCGCCGTTCGGCGTGTACGCGATCCGGCCCTGCACCACGCGGCCCACCGTCGTCCAGCGCACCGGCGACGGTCCCGCGCCCGGCTGGACGTCCGGCTGGTTGACGTTCACCAGCGCCATGTCCTGCACGAACGTCCACGTCCGGGGCGAAGCGAGCAGCCGGACGGTGACGTCGGCGGCAGCCGCGTACGTGTCGTTCGACGGCGGGGGCGAGACCTGCGTCCCCGCGCTGACCGCCACCGCCGGGACGCCACGCTCGACCGCGACCGTGGCCGCGCCGATCGTGCCGGAGCCGTTGACCGCGATGTCCGTGTTGGGCCCCGAGTTGATGCCCGACACGACCAGGTCCGGGCCGCTCGTCCAGCCGAGGCGCTGCGGCAGCACGCCGGTCAGCGCGATGTCGACCGAATCCGCCGGCGTGACCGACGGGCTGTCCGCCACGCACGGGGCGGTGCCCTGGCAGACGCCCAGCACCAGTCCGTGCCCCGGCGCGTTCGCGCAGTCCGCGGCGAACTCGGCCGGCACGGCCAGGGGCGGAGCCACGGCAACGAAGGGCGCGCCCGACACGGCCCGGCTCTTGCCGCTCTGCTGCCCCCACGGCCCGACGATGGCGACGTCGGCCCCGGCCCGGCACAGCGCCTGGCGGAGCACGTAGATCCCGCGCCCGTCGGATCCGTTGGCCTTCGCGGCCTGCACGCCGTCGTCGTTGACCAGCACGACCTTCTTGCCGGTCAGCGAAACCCCGTCTTCGCGTGCGCTGGCCTGTGCGGGCACCGCGACCGCCGTGACCACCGCCGCGGCGACCGCGGCTCGCAGAACTTTGGACAGCATCGTCCTCCTCTTCCGATCAGTTGTGTTCGTGAACGAGCCATTCGATGCGCCGGACCACTTCGGACGGCAGCGGCAACGCGGCGATCTCCCGGGCCAGCCCGGCCGCGGCCGCGGCGTAGCGGGGATCGGAGATGATCTCCTGGCACTTCTCGGCGATCGCCTCGGTCGTGGCCTGCTCGTGCGTGAGCATCAGCGCGGCGCCCGCCTCGACGAGCCGGCGGGCCATGTCCATCTGGCGGAACTGGCCGGCGTCCGGGAGCAGCACCTGCGGCACGCCGAAGCTCAACGCCGTCATCATCGTGCTGCCGCCGCTCTGGTGCACCAGGACGTCGCAGGTGGGGGCGAGGATGTCGAGCGGGATCCAGCCCACCTCGACGTTCTTGTCGTCCAGCCGCTCCCGCAGGGTGGCCACGGCCTCCTCGGGCACCGCCACCGCCGCCTCGACGTCGAGCGTGGTGACGTTCTTGACGATGCCCTGGACGAAGTCGTACTGGTGGTAGTCCGCTACCCCGGTCCCGACGGTGATGCCGACCCGGGTGTCCGAGCCCTTGGTGTACATCCACGGTTCCAGGCGGCACTGCGAGTTGCCGGCGATCCACCGCATCATCTGGCCGTGCTTGGACCCCGGCTCCCGCAGGCTCGGCGGCACGACCTCGATCAGCAGGTCGGGCTCGGGCAGCGCGTCCAGCCCCAGGTCCGCCAGCTCTTTCTGCAGCTGGGCGGTCGCCCCGGCGTCGAACA
Source organism: Amycolatopsis sp. NPDC051102 (assembly GCF_040682815.1). Taxonomy (NCBI): domain Bacteria; kingdom Bacillati; phylum Actinomycetota; class Actinomycetes; order Pseudonocardiales; family Pseudonocardiaceae; genus Amycolatopsis; species Amycolatopsis sp. NPDC051102. The sequence continues at coordinate 86,487 of NZ_JBFBBT010000024.1, read as the reverse complement.
GCTTCGGGTCGTGGATGTCCCACGCCTGCCGCACGTACGGGACGCCGAGCCGGGCGGCCAGCAGCGGCGCGCCGTAGGCCAGCATGCCGCCGATGACGACGTCCGGGCGCCAGCTTTCGCCGAACGCCACGAGGCTGTCCATCGGCAGGGTTTCGATCACCGCGAACAGCCGGCCCGCCCAGTGCTCCCGCTCGACGGCGTCGGCAGGCACCTCCGCCAGCCCGTGCTCGGCGCGGATCTGTTCCCGGGTCAGGTTCGGCTGCATGACCGGCACGGCGGGGAGCCCGGCCGCGGCGATGGCCGGGACGACGTCGTCGGCGGCCGCGGTCACCATCACCTGGTGCCCCGCGTCCCGCAGGGCCGTGGCGAGGGAAACGTGGGCGAAGAACGTCGACGGAGTGATCCCGGCGAGCACGATGACCTTCAAGTGTCCTCCTGGCTACGATCCGTCCTCAGTGGACGGTGGTGGTGTTCACCACAGCGTGTGCAGGCCCGTCAGCAGGCTGCGCGCCTCGACGTTGAAGTAGTTGCTGTACCGCACCAGGTTCGTGGCCTGCCGCGCGGTCATCCAGATGAAGTCCGGCGGCACCTCGACCGGGAAGTCCTCGCCCACCTCGACGACCACGTACCGGTTCTCCGCGTGGTGGAAGCGGCCGCCCTCCTCCGAGTGCACGACGTCGTGCTTGATCGCCTCGGGCGGGGCGTCCAGCACGTGCCGCAGGTACCGCGGCGGCTCGGCGCCCGCGTAGTTCTCCGGCGTGCAGTGTACGGTCGGGGCCATCTCGATGACGTCGAACGTGCCGGCCTGGGTGCGGGCCTGGACGAGCACGTGCAGCACGCCGCCGATCCGCTTGGCCAGGAAGGCGAGCAGCCCGCGGCCGACCGGCGCCAGCATCGGCTGCGTCCAGTGCGCCACCTCGCGGTTGCTCGCCTGGACGTCGACGCCGATCACCGAGAAGTACTTGCCTTCGTCGTGGCTGATGTACTTCTCCGCGGAGTGCCAGCCGCTGACCTGGTTGAGCGGGATCCGCTGCTGCTCCAGGCTGTGCTTGGTCTTGGCTTCGGTGAACCAGCTGAGCACCGACGGCAGCTCGTGCAGCGCGCCCTTGCGCTCGGCCAGCGAACGCAGGAGCGCGCCGCGGAACGAGTCCTCGTCGAGGATCGACGGCCGGTCGACCGGCGCGGCGAACGGGATGCCCGAGAGCACCGTCCGCGAGTCCATGTTGACCAGGTTGTCCACGTGCAGCAGCTCGTGCAGCTGCGCCAGCGTCAGCCAGCAGAAGTCCTCGAGCACCGGGATGTCGTCGGTGACCTCGATGACCATGTTGCGGTTGCGCTTGTGCAGGAACCACGCGCCCTGCTCGGACTGCAGCACGTCGACCAGCACCCGGCCGCGCCACGGGGCCGTGAAGTACTCCAGGTACGGGATGGGCTTGCCCTTGTGCACCCGGGTGTAGTTGCTGCGGGTCGCCTGCAGGGTGGGGGAGAGCTGGGTCAGGTTGACGTTGCCCGGCTCCATCTTGGCCTGCATCAGGCAGTGCAGGACGCCGTTGAACTCCTTGACGAGGATGCCGAGGATGCCGGTCTCCGGCTGCCGGATGATCGGCTGCGTCCAGTGCGGGCGTTCGCTGTGGTCGGTGTGCACCGCGAGGCCTTCGACGGCGAAGAACCGGCCGCTGTCGTGGACGAGGTTGCCGGTGTCGGACTGGAACCGCCAGCCGGCCAGCTCGCCGAACGGAACCTGCGTCACCTGGTAGCTGTTGGCCGCCTGGCGTTCGGCGAACCATTCGTGGAACGCCGGGGTCGGGACCACCACGCGGTCGTGCGTGTTGGCCGACTCGGTGAAGCGGCGCAGCAGGTCGTCGTCGGTCGTGGTCAGCAGCCCGGCAGTGGACATCGGCGCGCGCCCTCTTTCCTTCGACCGTGGGATCAAGCCGCTGTCGGCCCGCATGAGTCGTCCGTAGGCTAGGGCGGCCGTCTCCGGCCGGACATCCCCCGTTCTGATAGCAGCGCACGGTTGCGGAGAGCGAACGACCAGCCTGAGGGATTTCCCGCGCACCCGCCGCCGGAGTAGTAACTGTCTGGCCGAACAACGACCGCGCGAACCTAGGGAGACCGGTGTTCGAGACACACGAGCAGCACGTCTGGATGCGCGGGGAAGTGCCGCCCGCGAAGGTCCGGTACGACGAGGAAACGCGGATCCACCACGTGTACGGGTACGACGACGCGCTGGCGGTCATGATGGATCCGGCGACGTTCTCCAGCAATTCCCAGCGGCTGATGCCGACCAAGTTCAAGTTCGCGACGGAACTGACCGACGGGAACATGGTGCGGCTCGACCCGCCCGAACACACCCAGCTGCGCAGCATCGTCAACCGCGGGTTCACGCCGCGGATGATCGACAACCTCGATTCGCGGATCGAGTCGCTGACCCACGAACTGCTGGACGAAGCCGAAGACGGCGACCGGATGGACCTGGTGGAGGCGCTCGCCTACCCGCTGCCGGTGATCGTGATCGCCGAGATGCTCGGCGTGCCGGGGTCGGACCGGGTCTGGTTCAAGCAGCTCATGACCAAGCACCTCAACAGCGACAAGGACGCGCTGGAGGACGTGGCGGCCGCGATGGAACAGCGCGTCGCCGACATCAAGCAGCTGCGGGCGTACCTGGCCGAGCACACCGCCGAACGCCGGCGCACCCCGCGGGAGGACCTGCTCACCGCGCTGGTCCAGGCCGAGGTGGACGGTGACCGGCTCACCGACGCCCAGGTGGTCAACTTCGCCAACCTGCTGCTGATCGCCGGGCACGTCACCACCGCGTCGATGCTCGCCAACACCGTGCTGGCACTGGACATCAACCCGGTGCAGGCCAAACGGATCCGCGAGGACCGGGAGCTGGTGCCGGGCGCGATCGAAGAGTCGCTGCGGATGTACCCGCCGTTCCAGCGCATCATCCGGGCGACCATGGTGGACACCGAACTCAGCGGGCACAAGATCCCCAAGGACCGCTTGGTTTCGGTGTGGATCGGCGCGGCCAACCGCGAGGAACGCATCTTCGCCGACCCGCACACCTTCGACCCGACCCGCGACTACAAGCTGCACCTGTCCTGGGGCCACGGCGTGCACTTCTGCCTGGGCACACCGCTGAGCCGGCTCGAGGGCCGGATCGCGCAGAACATCCTGTTCGACCGCTACCCGGAACTGCGCACCGACCCCGAACGGCCCCCGGTTTCCCAGCCGTCGCCCGATTTCACCGGCCTGCAGTCCCTGCCGGTCATCCTTCGCTAGCCCGCCCGGGCCTATCAGGTTGGGGGATGTTCGCCGGGTGCCGTCTCCCTATGTTCGAAAACGGGCCTCGGCGCGTTCCGGCCCCGGGCCGGCGAATCGCCCGCATTCCGACTCGAGGAGAGGTTCATGACCAGCACCGCCGAGACTTCGGCCGAAAAGGTGGATCTGTTCGCCCCCGACGTGATCGCCGACCCGTGGGGCGCGCACGCCAAGGTGCGGGAGGCGCCGACCCTGCAGATCGGCGGGTTCATGGGCGGGCCGCCGATGTTCCTGGCCGCCCGCTACGAGCACGTGAAGAGCGTCCTCACCGACCCGCGGTTCCTCACCAACCCGCCCGAGGACGCGGACATCGAAGACATCCGCAACGGCGTGTTCCAGCACCTGGAGATGCCCGAGGAACTGATCCCCTGGCTGAAGAACCTCATCAACGCCTCCGACGGCGACGACCACGCCCGGCTGCGCAAGCTGGTGTCCTACGCGCTCACCAACCACCGGGTGAGCAAGTTCCGGCCCCGCGTCGAGGAAATCGCCGCGAAGCTGCTCGACGACCTGGCCGAGGCCACCAAGGACGGTTCGCCGATCGACCTCGTCCAGGCGTACTGCTACCCGCTGCCGATCCAGGTGATCTGCGAGCTGGTCGGCGTCGACGAAGAGGACCGCCCGATCTGGAAGACCTGGAGCGACGCGATGGCGACGCTCGACGGCAAGCGGCTGCCGGACGCGGTCCGCGCGGCACTGGCCGGGGCCCGGTCGCTCATCGCGCGCCGCCGTGCCGAGCCGAAGGACGACCTGGTCACCGCGCTCGTCCAGGCGCAGACGAAGAACCCGGAGATCGTCACCGACGACGAGCTGGTCGGGATCCTGTTCAGCCTGGTCACCGCCGGGCACCAGACGACGACGTACCTGATCGGCAACTCGGTGCTCGCCCTGCTGGAGCACTCCGACCAGCTCGCGCGGCTCAAGGCGGACCCGTCGATGTGGGCGCAGGCCGTCCGCGAGCTGCAGCGCCTCGGCCCGATCCAGTTCGGGCAGCCGCGCTTCGGCACCGAGGACATCGAGCTGGGCGGCGTGCTGATCCCGCGCGGGATGCCCGTCGTGCCGATGATCATGGGCGCGAACAGCGACCCGCGGAAGTTCCCCGAGCCGGAGAAGCTGATCGTCGACCGGCTGGGCGTCGGCAGCGAGAGCCACCTCGGTTTCGGCAAGGGCATCCACCGCTGCCTGGGCCAGCACGTCGCCTACCTGGAGGCGGAGGTCGCGCTGCGCGGCCTGTTCACCCGGTTCCCGGACCTGTCGCTGGCGGTGCCGCGCGAGGAGGTCCCGTGGATCCTGCGGCCCGGGTTCACCCGGACCAAGGACCTCCCGGTGCTGCTGGGCAAGCCGTCGTCCTGAAGCCGCTGCGGGTCGGGGGGGGGTTGTGGGGGGGGTGATCACCGCGAAAGGACAGACCCACCGCCCCCGCCCAGGTGTGGGGGCCCGGGGGGGGGGTGGCGGTCAAT
>NZ_JBFBBT010000024.1:20992-81693 GCF_040682815.1 Amycolatopsis sp. NPDC051102 | reverse complement strand
TGCCCCCCCCCCCCCGGGGTGGTGGGGGGCCCGCTGCGGCCTTCCGGGGGGGGGGGTGGTTTTGTGTTCGGGGGCTTTCCCCCCCCCAAACCCACCCACGACCAGCCGCGCCAGACTGCTTGCCGGCGCCACTTCGCCAGTGCCCTTTCTGAGGAGGCACCATGGAATCCGGACCGGGCGCCGGCTTCACCGCGCCGACCACCACCGCCGACCGGCTCAAGGAACTGCGCCGCCGCACCGAAGAGGTGGTGGCGCACGGCTCCGCCCGGGCGGCCGAACGCCAGCACCCCCGCGGCCGGCTGACCGCGCGGGAACGCATCGACCTGCTGCTCGACCCCGGTTCGTTCGTCGAGCTCGACGCGTTCGTCCGGCACCGGTCGGCCAACTTCGGCCTGGAGCACAACCGGCCGCTCGGCGACGGCGTCGTCACCGGGTACGGCGAGGTGGACGGGCGCCCGGTCTGCGTGTACAGCCAGGACGCCAGCGTGTTCGGCGGCTCGCTGGGCGAGGCGCACGGCAGCAAGATCGTCAAGGTGATGGACCTGGCGGTCAAGACCGGCCGGCCGATCGTGGGCATCAACGACGGCGCGGGCGGCCGGTTGCAGGAAGGCGTGGTCGCGCAGGCGATCTACGGCGAGATCTTCCGCCGCAACGTGCGCACGTCGGGCATCGTGCCGCAGATTTCGCTCATCCTCGGGTCCTGCGCGGGCGGCGCCTGCTACTCGCCCGCGCTGACCGACTTCGTCGTGATGGTCGACGGCAACTCGCACATGTTCCTCACCGGCCCGGACGTCATCCGCGGCGCGACCGGGGAGCAGGTGGGCATGGAGGAGCTGAGCGGCGGCCTGACCAACAACACGCGCTCGGGCAACGCGCACTACCTCGGGGCCAGCGACGAGGACGCCATCGGCTACGTGCAGCAGCTGCTGTCGTACCTGCCGTCCAACAACCTCGCGGATCCGCCCACCTTCGCGCCCGGCGGTGTGGCCGTCGGCGCCGCCGACCTCGACGCCCTGGTCCCGGACCTGGCGACGCAGCCCTACGACATGCGGGAAGTCCTGCGCGCGGTGGTCGACGAGGGCGAGCTCGACGAGGTGCAGGAGCTGTACGCGCCGAACGTCATCGTCGGTTTCGCCCGGATCGAAGGGCAGAGCGTCGGGGTCGTGGCCAACCAGCCGCTGCAGCTGGCCGGGTGCCTCGACATCAACGCGTCCGAAAAGGCCGCCCGGTTCGTGCGCACCTGCGACGCGTTCAACGTCCCGGTGGTCACCTTCGTCGACGTGCCCGGCTTCCTGCCCGGCACCGAGCAGGAGTGGAACGGCATCATCCGCCGGGGCGCCAAGCTCATCTACGCCTACGCCGAGGCGTCGATCCCGCTGGTCACCGTGGTGATCCGCAAGGCGTACGGCGGTGCCTACGACGTCATGGGCTCCAAGCACCTCGGCGCCGACCTCAACTTCGCGTGGCCCACCGCGCAGATCGCGGTGATGGGCGCGAGCAACGCCACCGACGTGCTCTACCGCAAGACGATCGCCGAGGCGGCCCGCCAGGCCGCCGACGTCGAGGCACTGCGGGCCAAGCTGGCCAAGGAGTACGAGGAAACCCTGCTGACGCCGTACCTGGCGGCCGAACACGGTTACGTCGACGCCGTCATCGAGCCGTCGCAGACCCGGGAGTACGTGGCCACCGCGCTGAAGAGCCTGCGGGGCAAGCGGGACCTCCGGCTGCCGCGCAAGCACGGCAACATCCCGCTCTGAGCCGCGGTGCCTCCGGCCGGGCGGGACTTCCCGCCCGGCCGGAGTGCGGTCAGTGCCCGCTGTGCCCCGTCGCCTGCTGTCCACTGTGGACGCCGACGTGCGGGTGCATGTGGAACCGGGCGATCTCCGGCGGGTGGACGACGAAGGGCCGCATCATGCCCATGTCCTCGTGCTCGAGGATGTGGCAGTGGTACATGAACTCGCCGCTGGCGCCGTCGAACTGGCCGGCCACGGTGATCCATTCCCCTTGACGCGCCTGGAAGGTGTCCTTCCAGCCCTCCTCCCACTGCTCGATCGCCGGCCCCGCGTTCGGCGCCGGCAGCGGCCGCGAGGTGCCGCCCACCGGGACATTGAACGCCGTCAGGTCGGTCCACGTCGTCCGGGACAGCAGCTGCAGCCGGGTCATGTGGATGTGCATCGGGTGCGGTGAGCCGCCGAGCTGGAGGAAGTGCCAGACCGCCCAGCGCCCGCGGTTGATGAAGATCGTCCGCGTGTCGTCGAACAGGCCCGCAACCTTCTTGAACGACCGCACGTTCCCCGTGGCCGGGTCGGTGAGCTGGATGATCCCGGTCGCCGGGAACGCCGAGGGCAGCTCGGCCGGGTCGGTGATCTCCCGCAGTTCCCACATCGTCGGGTCGGGCTCGCCGGCCACGGTTCCCGGCAGCAGCGCCACGTAGACCTCGTCGTGGTCGGCCGGGACGGTGGTGCCCGGGGCGAGCCGCACGTAGGACTTCGAGAGCTTCGGGGGCAGGACGACCGCCCGGGCCCGGGACGCGACCCGGAACTCCATGATGTCCGGTTCGCCGACGCTGCCGGTGTTGGACAGGCGCAGGCGCTGACCCGGGAAGCGGCTGAAGTCGACCAGCAGGTCGACGCGCTCGGCCGGGCTGATGGTCAGGCCGCCGGCCGGCATCGCCACCGGCGCGGGCAGCAGGCCGGCGTCGGTGCCCGCGATGCGGATCGCGTCGTTGTGCAGGACGCCCGCCTCGTCGATCAGGTCGAGGCGGAAGAACCGCGAGTTCGCCGCGTTGAGCACGCGGAAGCGGTACAGGTCCCCGGTCACGTCGAGGTGCGGCCAGATGACGCCGTTCACGAGCTGGAAGGGGCCGGTGACCGGGGCCGTCGTGCCGGTCGCCGGCACGTACGGCAGCTTGTAGAGCAGCTGGCCGGTGAGCGCGCCGGTGGCCGGGTCGGTGTCGAGGTTGCGATCGGTGATGATCAGCGGGATTTCCCGCTCGCCGCGCGGCAGCCCGGCGGCGTCCTCTTCGGCGTCGCGGATCAGGTACATGCCCGCCAGGCCGGAGTAGACGGTGAACCGCGTGACGGCCATCGCGTGGTCGTGGTACCAGAGCGACGTCGCCGCCTGGCGGTTCGGGTACTCGGTCAGCTGCGCGTCCCCGGACGGGACGCCGTTGTGCGCCCAGCCGTCGTTGTGCGCGGCCGTCACCGCGCCGTGCAGGTGGACCACGTTCCACGGCGGGATGTCGGCGACGCCGTCGTACAGCGAAGTGCCGGAAGGCAGGCTGCCGTCGGGGTTGCGGTAGCCGGGCGTGTAGGCCGGTGACGGCTTCGCGAACGGAACCCGCGCCGCCACCAGGGGAATTTTGCCGGTGAGTTCGTTGCTCCACGCGATGCGCACGCGTTTCCCGCTGCGCGCTTCGATGGTGGGGCCGGGGAACGACCCCTCGAAGGTCCACAAAGCCGTTTCGGGCAGCTGGGAATGCAGCTTCACGCGGGCGTTCGTCATGCGGACGGTGAGCAGGTCCTGCTGCGGCCGCAGCACCGGCGGGATCCGCAGCGGGTCGAGGAACTTGGTCAAGCCGAAATTCGGGGCCCCAGGCCCGAGCGGCTGGGCCGCCGGAGCGGCCGCCGCCTCGGGTGCGCCCGAGCCGAACAGGCTCGGGCCGAACACGTTCACGCCCACCACCAGACCCGCCGAGCCGAGCATGGCGGAGGTGAGGAACGTGCGGCGGCCGACCGATTCGTCGGGCTCGCCGTCCACATCGTCCAACGGATAAGCATCGTTCACGCGGGCATCATCAGCCACCGGATGCCCGGTTTGCCAGGGTAATAGGGGTCGCGGCAAGGGAACTACCAAGGTTGGTAGTGGTCGCGCGCGGCGGCGTCCGAAATCCTGGCGGGGCGCGTGGCATCGCACGCTGACTGGAGGGCTCTTCCGTGCCGACGGCTCTGTTCCCGACCGTGTTCGCAACGGGGGCGGGAACCGCCGCCGTGAACCTGGCTAGGGTGGCGCCATGACCGCACCCGCCGAACCGGCGTCGCCGCCGTCTTCGTTGCTGGCCCTCCTGAAACCCCGGCTCGGCAGATACCGCCGCCGGCTGATCGTGATCGTCGTGCTGCAGATGGCGCAGGCCGTGGCGTTGCTGTACTTGCCGACGCTCAACGCCGACGTCGTCGACTACGGCGTGCTCACCGGCAACACCGGGTACATCCTCGGGCACGGCGGGATCATGCTGGCCGCCACGCTGGCGCAGATCGCCTGCGCGGGCGGTGCGGTGTTCCTCGGCGCCCGGGTCGCGATGGGACTGGGCGCGGACCTGCGGGCCGCGCTGTTCGACCGCGTGTCGGGTTTTTCCGCGCGGGAGATGGCCCGGTTCGGCGCCTCGTCGCTGCTGACCCGCAGCACCAACGACGTCCAGCAGGTGCAGCTGATCCTGTACACGACGCTGGCGATGCTGCTGACCGCGCCGTTCGTCGGGCTCGGCGGGATCGTGCTGGCCGTGCGGCAGGACGCGCCGTCCTCGCTGGTGCTGCTGGTGGCGGTGCCGGTCGGGGTGGTGACGATCGGGCTGCTCATCCGGCAGATGGTGCCGGCGTCCCGGTTGCTGCAGCGGTACGTGGACGCGGTCAACCGCGTGATGCGCGAGCAGATCACCGGCATCCGGGTGATCCGGGCGTTCGTCCGGGACGAGAACGAGCGCCGCCGGTTCGCCGAGGCGAACACCGACCTGATGGGCGTGGGCATCCGGCTCGGCCGGGTGCAGGCGTTCTTCGGCGCGACTTCGCTGTTCATCTCCAATGTGGCCGCGGTCGCGGTGCTGGCCATCGGCGGGCACCGGGTCGTCGACGGCTCGCTCCAGCTGGGCTCACTGATCGCGTTCCTGACGTACCTGACGCTGATCCTGGGTGCGGTCACGCAGGGGCTGAGCGTCTTCATGATGGCGCCGCGCGCGAAGGTCAGCGCCGGCCGGATCACCGAGGTGCTGGCCACCGAGCCGAGCATCGGTGAGCCCGCCGCGCCGGTCACCGTCGAGAAGTGGCGCGGCAACCTCGAACTCGCCGACGTCACGTTCGGCTACCCGGGCGCCGAGGTTCCCGTCCTGCGCGGGGTGAGCCTGGCCGCCCGGCCCGGCCGGACCACCGCGATCATCGGCTCGACCGGCAGCGGCAAGACGACCCTGATCAACGTGATGGCGCGGCTGCTCGACGCCGACGAGGGCGCGGTGCGCATCGACGGCGCCGACGTCCGCGAGCTGGCGCGGCGCGACCTGTCCGAGCACGTCGGGCTGGTACCGCAGCGCGCCTACCTCTTCGCCGGGACGGTCGCGGACAACCTGCGCTTCGGCAACCCGGCCGCCGGCGAAGCGCAGCTGTGGCACGCGCTGGAGATCGCGCAGGCCGCCGAGTTCGTCCGCGCCATGCCCGAGGGGCTGGACACGGTGATCGGGCAGGGCGGCAGCACGGTGTCCGGCGGGCAGCGGCAGCGGCTGGCGATCGCCCGGGTGCTGCTGGCCCGCCCGCGGATCTACCTGTTCGACGACGCGTTTTCCGCACTGGACAACACGACCGAGGTGGCGGTGCGCACCGCGCTGGCCCGCGAAATCGGGGACGCCACGCAGGTGATCGTCGCCCAGCGCGTGTCCACCATCCGCAGCGCGGAGACGATCGTGGTGCTCGAAGCCGGCCGCGTCGAGGCCATCGGCACCCACGAAGAGCTGCTGGCCACCAGCGCCACCTACGCGCAGATCGTCGACTCGCAGCTGACCGTCGAGGAGGCGGCCTGATGACCACCGCACAGGCTCCCGCAACGGCGGCAGGCAGCCGCGGCACCGCACTGCGGCTGCTCGGCACGATGCGCCCGGACTGGGCGCGGATCACCGCGATGGCCCTGCTGGCCATCGTCAGCAACGCCACCCTGGTCACCATCCCGTCGCTGCTCGGCGACGCCACCGACGCCATCGTGGACGGCATCCGCGGCGGCGGCGTCGATTTCGCCGCGGTCAACCGGTTCCTGCTGTGGGCCGGCGTGCTGGCAGTGCTGTCCGGCACGAGCACCGTCGCCCAGGGCCGGCTGACCGCCACCGTGGTGCAGCGGATGGCGTTCCGGCTGCGCGAACGCACCAACGTGACGCTGTCGCGGCTGCCACTGTCCTATTTCGACACCCAGTCCCGCGGCGACCTGCTGTCCCGCACCACGAACGACATCGACAACGTCTCGCAGTCCGTGCAGCAGACGGCGAGCCTGCTGCTGACGTCGGTGTTCCTGTTCATCGGGTCCCTGGTGATGATGCTGCGCATCTCGCTGCTGCTGACCGTGGTCGCGCTGGTCGTGCTCCCGGTGACCGTATGGGCCGCCAAGGCGCTCGCCCGCCGCGCGAAGCCGCAGTTCGCGCAGCAGTGGAAGGCCACCGGCGCGCTCGGCGGCCACCTCGAGGACGTCTACACCGGGCATGACCTGGTCACCGCGTTCGGACGCTGGGGCCAGGCGCGGGAGAAGTTCGCCGCGTACAACGACGACGTCCGCTCGGCCGCCGCCGGGGCGCAGTTCCGCGCGGGGCTGGTCGCCCCGGCGCTGACCTTCCTCGGCAACGTCGGCTTCGTGCTGATCGCGGTGGTCGGCGGCGTGCGCGTCGCGGGCGGGGCGTTGACGATCGGCTCGCTGCAGGCGTTCATCCAGTACGTCCTGCGGTTCAACCAGCCGATCTCGCTGATCGCGTCGCTCATCGGCCCGATCCAGTCGGCCCTCGCCTCGGCCGAGCGGGTCTTCGAGCTGCACGACGCCGACCCCCAGCGACCCGACCCGGCGCACCCCCAGCGGCCGGCGACCATCACCGGCCGGGTCGTCTTCACCGACGTCTCGTTCCGGTACGTGCCCGACCGGCCGCTGATCGAGAACCTGTCGCTGACGGTCCAACCGGGACAGACGGTGGCGATCGTCGGGCCGACCGGGGCCGGCAAGACCACCCTGGTCAACCTGCTGCTGCGGTTCTACGACACCGACAGCGGCACGATCGCGGTCGACGGCGTGGACATCACGGACATGACCCGCGACGACCTCCGCCGCCGGATCGGCATGGTCCTGCAGGACACGTGGCTGTACGGCGGCACGATCGCCGACAACATCGCCTACGGCCGCCCGGAGGCGACGCGCGAGCAGGTCGTCGCCGCGGCGACGGCGGTGCACGCGGACCACCTGATCCGCACCCTGCCCGACGGCTACGACACGGTCCTCGACTCCGAAGCGGACGGCCTCTCGGCGGGCGAACGCCAGCTGATCACGATCGCCCGCGCGTTCCTGGTGGAACCGGCGATCCTGGTCCTCGACGAGGCGACCAGCGCGGTGGACACCCGCACGGAAATGCTCGTCCAGCGGGGCCTGGCGGCTTTGCGCGAGGGCCGCACCAGCTTCGTGATCGCCCACAGGTTGTCGACGATCCGCGACGCGGACGTGATCCTGGTGATGGAGTCCGGCAGCATCGTCGAGCAGGGCAGCCACAGGGAGCTGATCGAGGCGGGCGGGGCGTACGCGCGGCTGCACGCGGCTCAGTTCTCGGCGACTCCGGCGGTGTCCGACGTCTGAAGTCCCGGCGGAACTACCAACTAGCGGTATGGGGCGGCAGGGCCGCTTTCCCTAGCGTGGTGAGCGATGAGTGACAGCATGCGCACCCCGTCCGGCATCCCGGTGCGGGCGGTCTACGGGCCGGCGGACCGGGCCACCGATCCGCCGGAGCCGGGCACGTTTCCGTTCACGCGCGGGAACTTCGCCACCGGCTACCGCAAGAAGCTGTGGACCTTCCGGCAGTACTCCGGGTTCGGCACGGCCGAGGAGTCGAACCGGCGGTACCGCTACCTGCTGGCGCAGGGCGGCACCGGGCTGTCGGTCGCGCTCGACCTGCCCACCCAGTGCGGCTACGACTCCGACGACCCCGAAGTGAGCGAGGAGGTCGGCCGGGTCGGTGTCGCGGTCGACACGCTCGCCGACGCCGAGGTGCTGTTCGCCGGTATTCCGCTGGAGAAGATCAGCACCAGCTTCACCATCAACGGCACCGCCGCCATTCTGCTGGCGTTCTACGTCGCCGCCGCCGAGCGGGCCGGGGTGTCGCGGGAGAAGCTGACCGGGACCATCCAGAACGACATCCTCAAGGAGTACGCCTCCCGCGGCACGTGGATCTGGCCGCCGGAGCCGTCGCTGCGGCTGATCGCCGACACCATCGAGTTCTGCGCCGCCGAGGTGCCGAAGTTCAACGCCATTTCGGTGGCCGGCGCGCACTTCCGGGACGCCGGGGCGACCGCCGTCCAGGAGATGGCCTTCACCCTCGCCGACGGCGTCACCTACTGCGACACCGTGCTGGCCCGCGGCCGGATGACGATCGACGAGTTCGCCCCGCAGATCTCCTTCTTCTTCTACACCCACGGCGACTTCTTCGAGGAGATCGCCAAGTACCGGGCGGGCCGGCGGCGCTGGGCGACGATCGTCCGCGAGCGGTACGGCGCGAAGACGGACAAAGCGGCGATGTTCCGGTTCGGCTGCGTCGCCGGCGGCGCCTCGCTGTACGCGCCGCAAGCGCAGAACAACACGGTCCGCGTGGCCTACGAGGCGATGGCGTCCGTGCTCGGCGGGGTGCAGTCGATGTTCACCGCCGCCTGGGACGAGCCGTTCGCGCTGCCCAGCGAGGAGTCGGCGACGCTCGCCCTGCGGACGCAGCAGATCCTCGCGCACGAGACCGGCGTGGCCCGGGTCGTGGATCCGCTCGGCGGCTCCTACTTCGTCGAGGCGCTCACCGACGCCACCGAGGAACGCATCGTCGCGATCATGGCGGACCTCGACGCGCACGGCGGCATGGTCCAAGCCATCGAGGACGGCTACCTCCAGGGCCTGATCGCCGACGAGGCGTACCGGCTGCACCGCGACGTCGAGGCGGGCGAGCGCCCGGTCGTCGGGGTCAACCGGTTCACGTCGGCGGAGGAACCGCCCGAGATCACCATGTACGAGCTCGACGCCGAAGGCCGGGAACTGCAGCTGAAGCGCCTGGCGCGGGTGAAGGCGGAGCGTGACGGCGGAGCCGTGCGCACCACCCTCGCCGCGCTGGCGAAGACCGCGGAAGGCGACGGAAACCTGATGGAACCGCTGATCGACTGCGCGAACGCCTACTGCACCATCGGCGAGATCGTCGCCGCGCTCAAGCGGGTCTGGGGCGAGTTCCGGCAGCCGGTGGTGTTCTGATGCCGGCCAGGGTGCTGGTCGCCAAGCCGGGCCTGGACGGCCACGACCGCGGCGCGAAGATCGTCGCCCGCACGCTGCGGGACGCCGGGTTCGAGGTGATCTTCACCGGGATCCGCAAGCGGATCGAGGAGATCGTGACGATGGCGCTGCAGGAGGACGTCGCCGTGGTCGGCCTGAGCATCCTCTCCGGCGCGCACCTGTCGCTGACCACCCGCACGGTCGACGCGCTGCGGGCCGCGGGCGCCGGGGACATCGCGGTGGTCGTCGGCGGCACGATCCCGCCGGCGGACGTGCCCCGGCTGGAGGCGGCGGGCGCGGCCGCGGTCTTCCCGACCGGGACGGCGCTGGACGTGCTGGTGGCCGAGATCGGCAAGCTGACGGCGAACCCGCGGTGACCGCCGGGCCGCTCGCGGGCATCCGCGTGCTCGAGGCCGGGCACATCCTCGCCGGCCCGTACGCCACGATGCTGCTGGCCGACCTGGGCGCCGAGGTCATCAAGATCGAGCCGCCGACCGGGGACCTCTCCCGGCAGGTGAGCGACGCCTACTTCGCGAGCATCAACCGGAACAAGCGCAGCCTCTGCCTCGACCTCACCACCGCCGACGGCCGGCGGCGCCTGGGCGAGCTCGTCGCCGGGTCGCACGCCCTGCTGGTCAACCTGAAGCCGTCGGTGATCCACCGCCTCGGCCTCACCTACGCCTCGCTGCGGCGCTGGAACGAGCGGATCGTCTGCGTCGCGATCACCGGCTACGGCCTGGACGCGGGCGACGAGCCCGCCTTCGACTACGTGGTCCAGGCGGCGACCGGGGTGGCCGCGCTCACCGGCGATCCCGCCGGGCCACCGACCCTGCCGGGCTATTCGGCGGCGGACAACTCCGCCGGGCTGGCGGCCGCGCTCGGCCTGCTGGCCCAGATCGTCTCCGGCCGCGGCGGCCAGGTCGAGGTGACGCTGCGGGACGTGATGCTGTCCCAGCTGAACTACCGCGCGTCGGCCTACCTCAACGAGGGCACCGAACCACGCCGCCTGCCCTTCGGCGCGCACTCGTTCTACGTGCCCGCCCAGCTCTTCGGCACGGCCGAGGGCCACCTGGCGTTGTTCGTGACGCACGACGGTTTCTGGAAGTCGTTCGCCGCGGAGGCGGGCATCGGCGGCTTCGAAACGATGGCCGAGCGGGTGGCCCGGCGGGACGACGTCTTGGCGGTGGTGTCCGACGTGCTCGCGACCGACACCGCGAAGTCGTGGGAGGCCCGGCTGCGCCCGCTCGGCGTGCCGGCGTCGGCGGTGCGGACGCTGCCGGAGGCGCTGGCCGCGACCCCGGAAGCCATCGTGACGGCGGGGGAGTTCCGGCTGGTCGGCAGCCCGGTCCGGGTCGCCGGGTACGAGCCGGAGCACCGGCCGCCGCCACAGCTTGGGGAGTACCGCTAACGAGCGGGAACCGCGGCCCGCAGCCGGTGCTGCAGGTCGCTGACCAGCGCCTCGAGCCCCGGCAAGCCGTTCGCGGTGCCGAAGACGTGGTAATCCGGCCGCACCAGCGCCGAAGTCGCTCCGTACCGCGCCAGGAACGACCGGAGGACGTCGTCGTCCGGCTTCACGACGCTGGTGCCGAGCGAGGCGAGGAACGGCGAGCCGTACTCCTCGGTGGTGAGCAGCACGAAACCCGGACCGACGCCGGGCCCGTGCGGCACGACGACACCCGCTCCCGGGCTTTCGTGCAGCAGCCCGGCAGTGAGCGGCGAAGCCGGTTCGGGACGGCCCGCCGGCTTCCCGCGGCGGTTGGCCAGCACGGTTTCGTCCCGTTCGGCGGCCGCCGCCGGGTCCGTCACGCAGATGACCCGGCCCAGCTGGACCGAGGCGAGGATCGCCTCCTTCGCCGCCTCCCGGCGTTCCTCCTCGTAGCTGTCCAAAATGGACTCGTCGGCCAGGTCGCCGATCACCAGGTCCAGCTTCCACGCCAGGTTCGTGACGTCGCGGATGCCGGAACACATGCCCTGGCCGGCGAACGGCGGCATGAGGTGCGCCGCGTCGCCGGCGAGCAGGACGTGCCCCACCCGCCACCGGCCGGCCCACCGGGCCTGGAAGATGTAGGTCGTGCTGCGCAGCAGGGTGGCGGTTTCCGGGGTGACGCCGAACGGGGCCATCAGCCGCCAGGCCGTCTCGTCCTTGTTCAGCTCCGCCGGGCTTTCCCCCGGCAGCCGCATGAACTCCCAGCGGCGGCGGCCGGGGCCGCTGCCGACGAGCGTCGTCGGCCGGGCCGGGTCGCAGATCTGCACGTTCGTCGGCACGAACTCGCGCGGCTCGTGCAGCTGGACGTCGCAGAGCAGCCACTCATAGGAGAACCCGAGGTCGGTCACCGGCACGTCGAGGTGCTCGCGGACGAAGCTGTTCGCGCCGTCGCAGCCCACGACCCACCGCGCCGAGATCGTCCGCGGCACCTCGTCTTCGTCGACGGCGGTCACCTCGACGCCCGATTCGCCGTCGGCGATGGCGACCACCTCGTGCCCGCGGAGGACGGTGAGCCCGGGGAGGGCCCGGGCCCGGGCCGCGATCAGCTCCTCCAGCGCCGGCTGGTGCATGGTGTTCGCGTCCGGCCAGCCGTACCGGCCGGTGGCCGAGAAGGCGATGTCCAGCAGGGTCCGGCCGTCGGCGGTCTGCCACTGGTAGCCGTTGGCCGGTGCGGTGATCGCGGGGAGGTCCGGGCCGATGCCGGTGGCTGCGAGCAGCCGCGCGGTCTCGCCGTCGAAGCTGGTCGCCCGGGGCAGTTTGTACGGCCGGGGACGGCGTTCGAGCACCGTCACCCGCCGGTCGCGCTGCGCCAGCAGCACCGACAGCGTGGCGCCGATCGGGCCGTTGCCGACGACGACGACGTCCGTGTCCGTCACGGGAGCTCGTTCCGCAGCACGTGGTTCACCCGCTCGCGCACGCAGGCGACGCGGTCGGGCAGCGACGGATCGCCCTCGGGCCAGACCAGGTCGATGCCGACGCGGCCGCCGAAGGTGCTCATGACGTAGCCGCCGAGCGCGAGCGTTTCCCGCATCCGGGACGCCGAGTGCAGGTTGGTCAGCCGCAGGCCGGCCGGGGTGCGCATCGGCGGCGCGACCCCCCAGTTCATGATGCTGACGACGGCGAGGGCGAGGCTCGGGTCCCACGGCTTCGCGGCGGCGGGCCGCGAGAACATGTCCAGGATGCTGCGCTGCACGGAGCCGTCGGCCAAGCCGGCCCGCAGCTGGTCGCCGATGGCCCGGCCGATCACGACGGCGTCGGGCGCCATCCCGGCGGAGACCTTGAAGCCGACGCCGCCGAGCACGTTCGTGCCCTCGGTCGCGCCGACCGGCGGGGTCAGCCGGTTGCGCAGGTTCACCGAGTACCGGTACACGAGGTCGGTCAGCGGCATGTCGCGCAGCTCGGCCTCGGCGAGCAGGATCGCGCCCGACACCAGGCCGTTGATCGTCACCTTCTCGCGGTGGCCGAGGTCCGCCAGCGCCGCCGTTTCGGCCTCGGTCAGGCGGTGCTGGACGACGTGCCGGACGACCGGATCCGCGGGCGACACCGCCGGCGGCGGCCCGGCGGGCGGGGGACCGTCGGCGTGGATGCCGCGCTCGGCGAGCAGGTCCTCCAGCGACCGGGGGTACGGGTGCCGGGGCAGGTCGAGGGGCACGCCTTCGACGACGTCGGTGTAGCACGACCAGAGCGTCGAGAGGATCGCCGTGGCGTGGTGGGCGTCCCCGACGCTGTGTTGAAGCGCGAGGCAGACACTGGCCTCGTCGCCGCCGCGGACGACATCGAGCGCGCTCAGTGCCCGGCTCTGGTCGAGGTCCAGCCCCGCTAGGGGCCGATCGGGATCGCCGTCGGCGAACCGGATCTCCGGCCGCGCGTCGGATTCGGTGAGCACCACACCGTCGTCGGCGATCTCGACCCGGGCAGCGAGGTGCGGGTAGGCGCGGTACACCGCTTCGAACGCGGTGGTCAGCGCGTCGGGATCCAGCCGGCCGGTCGCGCGCACCGTGTAACCGATGTACGCCTCCTTGACGGCGTGGATCCGTTCGCTGGGCGCCAACGCACGCCGGACACCAGCTCGCGTCACGAGTTCCTCCAGTGCATCGCGGTCACGGCCGGCTCAGTGCGGCGCCGGCCAGCTTTTCGGTCATCGTGGCGACCATCGGGGCGGCCTGGTCGACGAGGAAGAAGTGGCCGCCCGGCAACACGTGCAGGTCGGCCGGCCCGGTCGTGTGCTCCGCCCAGGCGCGGGCTTCGTCGACGGACACGCGGGGATCGCGGTCGCCGGTGAACGCCGTGACCGGGCAGGCCAGCCGCCGTCCGGGTTCGTGCCGGTACGACTCGACCGCGCGGTAGTCGCTGCGGATCGCGGGCAGGATCATCGCCAGCAGTTCCGGATCGGCGAGCATGGCCGCGTCGGATCCGCCCAGCTTCCGCAGCTCGGACACGAGCCGCTCGTCCGACGCGCCGCGCACGTCGTCGTCGCGGTAGCGCGAGGGCGCCCGGCGGCCGGACGCGAAGAGGTGCACGGGCGCGGGCAGCCCTGCGTCGGACATCCGCAACGCGATCTCGTAGCCGATGAGCGCGCCCATGCTGTGCCCGAACAACGCCAGCGGCCGGTCGCCGAACGGGCGCAGCACGGCCAGGATCTCCGCCGCCAGCCCGCCGATGCTGCCGACGGGCGGCTCGTGCCGCCGGTCCTGGCGCCCCGGGTACTGGACGGCCAGCACCTCCACCTCGGGCGCGAGGGCCTTGGCCAGCGGGAAGAAGAAGCTGGCCGAGCCGCCGGCGTGCGGCAGGCACACCAGGCGCACCCGGGCGTCGGGTGCCCGTTCGAAACGGCGCAACCACTTCTCGGCGTCTGGTCGGTCCACGAGCGGCCTTTCGCGGTCAGGCGAGGTTCAGGGGGAGGGTCTTGGTCCGGGTGAACGCGGGCCGCAGGATCCACGGCAGCTCGTCCCGCGGGACGGCCAGCGACAGGTCCGGGAACCGGGTGAACAGCGCGTGCAGCGCCACCTCGGCCTCCTGGTAGGCCAGGTGCTGGCCCAGGCAGCGGTGGATGCCCTTGCCGAAGGACAGGTGCATCTCGTTGGCGACCGTGAGCCGGTCGACGATCAGCTTGTCCGGCTCCGGGAACTTGCGCGGGTCGGTGTTGGCCGCCAGCAGCAGCGGCGCGACCGGCGCGCCCCGCGGGATCGTGACGCCGCCCAGTTCGACGTCCTCCGACGGGAACCGCACCTGCGTGAACTGGAGCGGCCCCAGCCGCTGCAGCTCCCGCACGGCCTGCGCCCACAGGGAAGGGTCGGCCTTCAGCCGCGCGAGCTGCTCGGGGTGTTCGAGCAGGAAGAGCACGGAGTTGCCGATCAGGTACGTCGTCGTCTGGTGCCCGGCCGTGACGAGGCTGAACAGGATGCCGACGATCTCGTCGTCGGAGACGCGCGCGGGGTCTTCGGCC
Organism: Amycolatopsis sp. NPDC051102; assembly: GCF_040682815.1. NCBI lineage: Bacteria > Bacillati > Actinomycetota > Actinomycetes > Pseudonocardiales > Pseudonocardiaceae > Amycolatopsis > Amycolatopsis sp. NPDC051102. The sequence goes on along the minus strand of NZ_JBFBBT010000024.1, from coordinate 67,021 downwards.
TGCGCCTGCACGAGCGCGGTGACCAGGTCGTCCTTCGGTTCGACGCGCCGGCGGGCCATCAGCTCCCGCGAGAGGGCGATGCACTTGCGCAGGGCGGGCGGGATGTTCGGGGCGTCCATGGTCGCCATCGCGTTGCCCCAGGCGTGCCAGGCGGCGCGGTCTTCCTCGTCGATGCCGACCAGCTCGCAGATCACCGTGACCGGCAGCGGGAAGCAGAACTCCTCGACCAGGTCGACCGGCGACCCGTCGGCGCTTTGGGCGACCATCCGGTCGATCAGGTCCTCGGTGATCTTCTCGACGCGGGGCCGCAGCGCGTTGACGCGGCGCGCGGTCAGCAGGTACGAGACCAGCTTGCGCAGCCGGGTGTGCTCCTCGCCGTCGGCGGAGTTGAGCTTGTTGGCCATCCAGGGGATGAGGTCCTCGGGGAAGTTCATCCGCTTGAAGATGCCGTCGCGGATGTCCGCCATCGGCGAGTCCGGCGGCGGGTTCGTGAGGAACCGCGGGTCGGTGAGCACCTGCAGCACGTCGTCGTAGCGGGTGGCCAGCCACATGTCCGGGCCGCCCATCATGGTGCCGAGGTTCAGGGTCCCGTGCCCGGCCAAGGGTTCTTCGCGCAACCGTGCGTACCAGCCGAACGGGTCGGCGACGACCTCCGGCGACAGCAGGTCGACCGGCTCGGCCTTCGGTCCGGCAGTGGCGGTCATGGCTCTCCCTCTCCTGGTGGCGGACGTTCGGAGCGTAGGAAAGCGGCGGCCGCTTGAGCATCCCCCAACCTGACAGTGCTCGGTGAGTTCTTTGTGGACAGTGCGAGCCGGGTGCTATCAGGTCGGGGGATGCCCGGCGGCCCGCGCGCGACCTAGCCTGCGACAAGACTCGTGCCCGCAGCGACCGAGGAAGCGCGAATGCTGACGACAGAAGAGACGATAAAAGGCCTGTTCGCCAGGTTGACCGGGGACGACAAGCACCTGGCGGCCGCGACATCCACGCTGGACGTCCTCTGGGTGCTCTACGACCGCGTGCTGAACGTGTCGCCGGAGAACATCGACGACCCCGGCCGGGACCGGTTCTACCTGTCCAAGGGCCACGGTCCGATGGCCTACTACACGATGCTCGCGGCGAAGGGCTTCATCGAACCGGAGACGCTGGACACCTGGCGGACGTTCGGCTCGCCGCTGGGCATGCACCCGGACCGCAACCTGGCGCCCGGCGTGGAGATCAGCGCCGGCTCCCTCGGCCACGGCCTCCCGCTCGGGGTCGGCACCGCGCTCGCGCTGCGCGCGCAGGGCCACCGCGACGCCCGGGTGTTCGTGCTGATGGGCGACGGCGAGTTCGACGAAGGCAGCAACCACGAGACGATGGCGATCGCCGGCCGGCTCGGGCTGGACCGCCTCACCGCGGTCGTCATCGACAACAAGACGGCGAGCCTCGGCTGGCCGGGCGGCATCGCCGCCCGCTTCGCCGGCGAGGACTGGCGGGCGAGCACGGTGAACGGCCGTGACCACGACGCGCTGTACGAGGCACTGTCCAGGGAGCCCGACGGACGGCCGCAGGTCGTCGTGGCGGAGATCCTCCCGTTCGCGGAAGGGAGCGCGGCATGACCGCCCAGCTGACCAGGAAGCAGATGCGGACCGTCTGGGCCGAAACCGTGGTCGAGTCGCTCGACGCGGACCCCCGGCTGGTGGTCCTGACCGCCGACATCTCGTCGTGGTTCTTCTGGGAAGCCAAGAAGGAGCACCCGGACCGGGTGGTCAACCTCGGCATCCGGGAGCAGGCGATGATCGACATCGCCGGCGGCTTCGCGCTGGCCGGGATGCGGCCGATGGTGCACACCTACGGCCCGTTCCTGATCGAGCGGCCGTTCGAGCAGATCAAGATCGGCCTCGGCCACCAGGACGTCGGCGCGGTGCTGGTCAGCGTCGGCGCGTCCTACGACGACCCGTCGTGGGGCCGCACCCACCAGGCCCCCGGCGACGTGGCACTGCTGGACACCCTGCCGGGCTGGACCGTGCACGTCCCGGGCCACGAGGACGAGGTCGCCCCGCTCCTGCGCGAGGCGATCGCCGGCGACGGGCGGGTGTACGTCCGGCTGTCCGAGCGCGCCAACTCCGAGGCGGTGCCGGTGTCCGACGGGTTCACCGTCCTGAAGCGAGGCGCCCGCGGCGTGGTGCTGGCGGTGGGCCCGGTGCTGGACCAGGTGCTGGGGGCGACGGAGACCCTGGACGTCACGGTGCTGTACGCCTCGACGATCCGCCCGTTCGACCACGCGGGCCTGCGCGCGGCGGTGGGCGCGGCCCGCCCCGACGTGGTGCTGGTCGAGCCGTACCTGCGGGGCACGTCGGCGTTCGAGGTGGGCGAGGCCCTCGCGGACGTCCCGCACCGCCTGCGCTCGTTCGGCACCTGGCGCGACCGCGAGGCCCGGGTGTACGGCACGGCGGAGGAGCACGACCGCCTGCTGGGCGTGGACGCCGAGAGCCTGAAGGCGTCGATCGGCGACTTCATCAGCTGACCGCACGCCGAAAGGGCCGGTCCGGACGCTCGTCCGGACCGGCCCTTTCGGCATGCAGTACTAATAAGAGGTCAAGGTGCGTCCCAGACGACCGGCAGGGTGTGCACGCCGAAGGTGAGCATGTCGTTGCGCAGGGTGATCTCCCCCGGCGGCACCGCGAGGCGGAGGCCGGGCAGCCGCCGCAGCAGCTGGGGGTAGCCGATCTGCAGCTCCATCCGGGCCAGCTGCTGGCCGAGGCACTGGTGCACGCCGTGGCCGAAGGCCAGGTGCGGGCCGCGGGGCCGGGTGACGTCCAGCTCCTGCGCGTCCGGCCGGTGCTGCGCGTTCCGGTTGGTGGCGAGCACGGAGACGACCACGGTCGAGCCGGCCGGGATCTGCTCGCCGAAGAACTCCAGGTCCTCCGTGGCGAACCGGAAGAGCCCGGGGTTGATCACCGACAGGTAGCGCAGCAGCTCTTCGACGGCGTCTTCGGTGCGGGACGGGTCGTCGCGCAGCGCGGCGAGCTGCTCGGGGCGCTGCAGCAGCACGAAGATGCCCAGCCCCAGCATGCTCGCGGTGGTGTCGTAGCCGGCCAGGAGCAGCAGGTTGGCGATGTTGACGAGCTCGTCGTCGGTGAGCGCGGGATCGGCCCCGGCGTGGTGGATCAGGCCGGAGAGCAGGTCGTCGGCGGGCTCCGCCCGTTTCTCCGTGACGAGCCGCAGGATGAAGGCGCGCAGGGCCTCGAAGTTCTCCATCCCCTCCTTGACCGGCAGGTCCATCCGCAGCAGCATCTTCGCGCGTTCCTGGAACTCCGCCCGGTCCGCGTAGCGCACCCCGAGCAGCTCGCAGATCATCAGCGAGGGGACCGGGAACGCGAAGTCGGCCATCAGGTCGGCGGTGTTGCCCTTGGCCAGCATGGCGTCCAGCTGCCCGGCGACGATCTCCTCGATCCGGGCGCCGAGCTCGCGGATCCGGCGGACGGTGAACTGCCCGGTGAGCAGCTTGCGGTACCGGGTGTGCTCGGGCGGGTCCATGTTGATGAACGACCCGGCCCGCGCCTTGTCGTTGCGCAGCCGGTCCCGGACCTCTTCGGGCAGCTCCTTGAACCGGGGGTGGTAGCTGAACCGGTCGGAGGAGAACCGCGGGTCCGACAGCACCGCGCGGGCCTCGTCGAAGCCGGACACCAGCCAGAACGGGTCGCCGCTCGACAGCTGGGCCTTGGCGATCGGGCCCTGCCCGGCCGCGGCCACCAAGGCGGCCGGCACGGTGAAGGGGTCCTCGCGCCGGACGTACTGCTCGGGAAGGGGCGAGCGCATCGATTCGTTGCCGGTCTCGGTCACCTTGGTCGTCACTGCGGCGGAACTCCATTCCCGATAGCACGCGGGCCGGACGGCGATCGAGGAGGAACAGGCGGCGGTCCCGCGACTGGCCTGGTCATCCCGGAGCCTAGGCACGGTGTCGCGGGCCGGGCATCCCTCGGTCTGATAGGACTGCGCGGCCGCTGAGGCGACTATCAAGGTAAGGGTGGTCCCGCGCGAACGGCGCCGACAGCATGAGGTGGTCCGGCTGGCCCATCACCGTGCGAGGTGTCCCGTGAGCGTCGTCCTTCTCCTGAACGGTCCCAACCTGGGTGTGCTGGGCCGGCGTGAGCCCGAGATCTACGGCACCGACACCCTCGCCGACATCGAGAAGGCCGTCGCCGAAGAGGTGAGCCCCCGCGGGTGGGAGGTCGTGTCGATCCAGCGCGAGGGGGAGGGCGAGCTGGTCAGCGCGATCCACCAGCACCACGGCACCACGGTGGGCGCCATCGTGAACCCGGGTGCGCTGATGATCGCCGGCTGGAGCCTGCGTGACGCGCTGGCGAGCTACGCGCCGCCGTGGATCGAAGTGCACCTGAGCAACGTGTGGGCGCGCGAGCAGTTCCGGCACGAGTCGGTCATCGCGCCCCTCGCCAGCGGCGTGGTGGTCGGTTTGGGGGCATTCGGCTACCGCTTGGCGGCGCAGGCCCTGCTGCATTTGGCCGCGGGTAATTCCGACGCCGTGAGCTGACCCCCTAAGGGGGTTGTCAACCGCGTATTCCAGCGACTAGCGCACCCCTGATCCGGGCCAATACGACAGAGCGTCGACCGATGGTTGGTTGACTACTAACCGAATACACCCTAGGCCAGTAGGCTGATTCGAACGCCGATGCGGCAGAGAATCTTGTTGGCGCGCAAGGGAGAACGGCCCAATAGGGCACGGCAGGAGAATGTGACTGTCGTCACAGTGGTGCGGAGGAAGTCTCGGGCCGAAGCTATCGTGAGCAATGCAAAGAGGTTAATCTTTCACAAGCCAACTGGGAGGTGGCTGTGGCGCGCTCATTTTGCCTTTGCCGGCGCGCCGCCGTTCGTTGATCAATCTGCTGCGCCACGAACAGCGACTTAACGCGGTGCGCATTACGTTGGCCAGGCTGGGCGGCCCTCTGCGGCCATGCCGTCCACGGCCGGTGTTGCGAAATCCGCCGAAGCGCGGCGCGCCGCAAGATCGATTCTGCTGCGTCTATTCTGGGGATGGCCGATCGATGTTGGACGTACCAAGCTTGCATGTGCCCAAAAATCCATTCACCGGATTCGGTGACGATTTGATGCGGAGGTCCTGCGACACCGCGGGGTTCCTCCGGAGGTCCGCTTCCTCGTGGTTCGACGGGCGGCTCGACCACGGGCTGCAGTGTGCCAAGGCGGCCGCCGCGGGCAGCCGTGAAGACGCGCCGGAGCTCTACGACCTGGCTCAGTTCTGGTACGTCGGGCTGCTCATCAAGGCCCGCGAGCTCGAGTCGGGCCGCCGGGTGCTCGACGCGGTCGAGGAGACCAGGAGCGAGTCGTCCTCCGAGCGCATGACGGCCGTGTCGCACAACGTCCGGGGCAGCCTGCTGTTCGCCATGGGCAGCGTCGACGGGGCGATGGCCGAGATCAGCACGGGTCTGCGGATCGCCGAAGGGTGCGGCGACCGGTCCCTGCGGCCGCCCAGCTACGTCGTGCTGGCGCTGGGCGCACTGCGCCGGGCGGACATGCGGGCGTGCCGGCACTTCGTGGACAAACTGGCGGACGAGGCGCTGCTCGGCTACTTCGGGCAGGCGCCGGGCGCGTGGGTGGCCGCGCAGGCGGTCGAGGCCCGCAGCGGGGTGGAGAGCGCGGCGAGCCTCATCGCCGGCATCGTCACGAACCCGGTGGTGCTCCGCCAGCTCTTGGTGTCGGAGCCGGCGGCGGCGTCCTGGCTGGTCCGCGTGTGCGGCAAGCTCGGCGCGGAAGACCTGGCGAAGATCACGGTGGAGGCCGCCACGGCGGTGGCCGCCGAGCAGCCGGAATTCAGCGTGATCCGGGGATCGGCGTTGCACGCGGCCGGTTTGCTGGAAAAGGATGCGGCCAAATTGCGCGAAGCGGCCGAAATCCACCCGGACCGGTGGTGCGCGGCCTCGGCGCGCGAAGACCTGGCGAGCCTGCTGGCGGCGCGCTCTTCGGAGCGGGACCGGACGATCCGCATTCTCGAATCGGTATTGGACACCTACGCGGCGGTGAGCGCCACGCGTGACGCGGCACGTGTGGTGAACAAACTCCGCGAATACGGCGTGCGTCGCCGCACGGCCCGCAACGTCGAATGCGAAGGAGTGGTGCCGCACGGGCTCACGAGCACGGAGTTCGCGGTGGCCGAACTGGTGAGCCAGGGCAACACCAACAACGAGGTCGGCAGGCAGCTGTTCATTTCCCGGCACACGGTGGCGTTCCACCTGAAGAAGGTTTTCCAGAAGATGAACATCACCTCACGAGTGGAGCTGGCGGCCGCGTGGAAGATGGTGTCCTGACGCGCTGACCGCCACCGGCCGGGCAGGTGGGTGCCGAGCCCGGGCCGGCACGGTCCGCGTGACCGGGTGGTCGCGTTCGGTGACCGGGTTCGAAGCGGTCCCGGATGGGAACACCGCGAGGGTGACCCCGGCGTCGCGAAGGGCAGCGCAGCCCGCGACGCCACGGTGACGCGTTCGGTGCGCGCCGCTGCCCCGGTGCCGTGGCAGTGGTGTGACCGCCGGCGTGCCCGGGAGACGGGATGGCGAGGTCGCTGGTGGCTCCGGCAGCCTCTCGCCGCCCCTCCTTATATCTCTCTACGCACGAGCCGGCCGCCGCCGTCCCGGCGTCCGCTCGGGCTCCGCCGCGCCTCTGAACCAATCGCTCCACCCGCGTCATCAGACCGGAAATCCGGCCCGGCACGCCCGGTGCCGCTTCCCTCCGGTGGCCTTCGTCATCGGCTCAACTCGGCCGGGAAACCCCAGGTAGAGCCGCCAAGGTGGCGTTACCGACCAGTAGCTGGAATGATATTCGGCCGCTCACGCTCCGCTGAACCTCTTCCACGCTGCGCCAACCGGCGGGACCCCCGTGTGGCATCTTGACTGGAAGCGCCGGTGGGGTCACGCTTACTCCCGACGGCGAAACCGGGGCCCTTGCGGGAGGGACCTCCGGATCGCCAGCCGGAGGCATACCTGAAGACGTTGCGAAGCAGGCTGGGCCCCATCGGGAGCGCCCCCTGGACAAGCCGCGACGTTCGGGCTAGACTGTCTCTTTGCGCTGCCCTCTTTCAGGCTGCCCGGAGCCGGTAGTTAGGATAGTGGGCACACGGCACCCTTGACAGTCGCTGATAGCTGTTGCTATGGCGGCCGTCACCGCTCATTGTCCCCGGAAGGACGCATCTTGGCAGTCTCTCCCGCGAACCAGGCCACTGCTGCGACCACCTCGGCTGAATCTCGCTCGGAGGCCACGGGAATCCCCGGCGCGCCCAAGCGGGTTTCCTTCGCAAAGATTCGCGAACCCCTGAACACCCCCAACCTGCTCGACGTCCAGATCCAGTCGTTCCAGTGGTTCACCGGGGACGAAGCGTGGTTCCAGCGCCGTGTCGAGGAGGGTGAGGAGAACCCGGTCGGCGGCCTCGAAGAGGTCCTCAACGAGATCTCCCCGATCGAAGACTTCTCCGGTTCGATGTCCCTGTCCTTCTCCGCCCCGCGCTTCGACGAGGTCAAGGCCTCGATCGAGGAGTGCAAGGACAAGGACATGACGTACGCGGCCCCGCTGTTCGTCACGGCGGAGTTCGTCAACAACAACACGGGCGAGATCAAGAGCCAGACGGTCTTCCTGGGCGACTTCCCGGTGATGACCGACAAGGGCACCTTCGTCATCAACGGCACCGAGCGTGTCGTGGTGTCCCAGCTGGTCCGCTCGCCGGGCGTCTACTACTCCAAGGACATCGACAAGACCTCCGACAAGGACGTCTTCAGCGTCCGGGTCATCCCGAGCCGGGGTGCCTGGCTGGAGTTCGACGTCGACAAGCGCGACACCGTCGGCGTCCGCATCGACCGCAAGCGCCGCCAGCCGGTCACCGTGCTGCTGAAGGCGCTCGGCTGGACCACCGAGGCGATCCGCGAGCGCTTCTCCTTCTCGGAGACGCTGCTCGCCACCCTCGAGAAGGACCACACCGCCGGCACCGACGAGGCGCTGCTCGACATCTACCGCAAGCTCCGCCCGGGCGAACCGCCCACGAAGGAGAGCGCGCAGACCCTGCTGGAGAACCTGTTCTTCAAGGCGAAGCGCTACGACCTGGCCAAGGTCGGCCGGTACAAGGTCAACAAGAAGCTGGGCCTCTCGACGCCGATCGAGAACGGGACGCTGACCGAAGAGGACATCGTCACGATCATCGAGTACCTGGTCCGGCTGCACGCCGGCGAGGACAAGATGACCGCCGCGAACGGCACCGAGATCCCGGTCGAGACCGACGACATCGACCACTTCGGCAACCGCCGCATCCGCACCGTCGGCGAGCTGATCCAGAACCAGATCCGGGTCGGCCTGTCGCGCACCGAGCGCGTCGTCCGCGAGCGCATGACCACGCAGGACGTCGAGGCGATCACCCCGCAGACCCTGATCAACATCCGCCCGATCGGCGCGGCGATCAAGGAGTTCTTCGGCACCTCGCAGCTGTCGCAGTTCATGCAGCAGACGAACCCGATCGACGGCCTGACCCACAAGCGCCGCCTCAACGCGCTGGGCCCGGGTGGTCTGTCGCGTGAGCGCGCCGGCATGGAGGTCCGCGACGTCCACCCGTCGCACTACGGCCGGATGTGCCCGATCGAGACGCCGGAAGGCCCGAACATCGGCCTGATCGGCTCGCTCTGCTCGTACGCGCGGGTCAACCCGTTCGGCTTCATCGAGACGCCGTACCGCAAGGTCATCGAGGGCCGGGTCACCGACCAGATCGACTACCTGACCGCGGACGAAGAGGACCGGTTCGTCAAGGCCCAGGCCAACGCGCCGATCTCGGACGACGGCACCTTCGTCGAAGACCGGGTCATGGCCCGCCGCAAGGGCGGCGAGGTCGAGCTGATCGACCCGCTCGACATCGACTACATGGACGTGTCGCCGCGGCAGATGGTCTCGATCGCGACGGCGATGATCCCGTTCCTCGAGCACGACGACGCGAACCGCGCGCTGATGGGCGCGAACATGCAGCGTCAGGCCGTGCCGCTGCTCCGCAGCCAGGCGCCGTACGTCGGCACCGGCGTGGAGCTGCGCGCCGCGATCGACTCCGGCGACATGCTGGTCGCCGAGCAGTCGGGCGTGGTCGAGGAGCTGTCGGCCGACCTGATCACGGTCATGCACGACGACGGCACGCGGAAGAGCTACAGCCTCTACAAGTTCCGCCGCTCGAACCACGGCACCTGCTTCAACCACCGCCCGATCGTCAACGAGGGCGACCGGATCGAAGCGGGCCAGGTCATCGCCGACGGCCCGTCCACCGAAAACGGTGAGGTGGCGCTCGGCAAGAACCTGCTGGTCGCGGTCATGCCGTGGGAGGGCCACAACTACGAGGACGCGATCATCCTCTCCGAGCGCCTGGTGCAGGACGACGTGCTGACGTCGATCCACATCGAGGAGCACGAGATCGACGCCCGCGACACCAAGCTGGGCGCCGAGGAGATCACCCGGGACATCCCGAACGTCTCCGAGGAGGTCCTGGCCGACCTCGACGAGCGCGGCATCATCCGGATCGGTGCCGAGGTCCGCGACGGCGACATCCTGGTCGGCAAGGTCACGCCGAAGGGCGAGACCGAGCTGACGCCGGAGGAGCGCCTGCTCCGCGCGATCTTCGGCGAGAAGGCCCGCGAAGTCCGCGACACCTCGCTGAAGGTGCCGCACGGCGAGACCGGCAAGGTCATCGGCATCCGCGTGTTCTCGCGCGAGGACGACGACGAGCTGCCCCCGGGCGTCAACGAGCTGGTCCGCGTCTACGTGGCCCAGAAGCGCAAGATCCAGCCGGGCGACAAGCTCGCCGGCCGGCACGGGAACAAGGGTGTCATCGGCAAGATCCTGCCGGTCGAGGACATGCCGTTCATGGAGGACGGCACGCCCGTCGACATCATCCTGAACACCCACGGTGTGCCGCGACGGATGAACATCGGCCAGATCCTCGAGCTGCACCTGGGCTGGCTGGCTTCGCAGGGCTGGACGATCGAGGGCGACCCGGACTGGGCGAAGAACCTTTCGCCCGAGCTCCGCGACGTCGCGCCCGGCACGAACACCGCCACCCCGGTGTTCGACGGCGCGAAGGAGGAGGAGCTCACCGGCCTGCTCAGCGCGACCAAGCCGAACCGCGACGGCGAGCGGATGGTCAAGGAGAACGGGAAGGCCAACCTGTTCGACGGCCGCTCCGGCGAGCCGTACCCGTACCCGGTCGCGGTCGGCTACATGTACATCCTGAAGCTGCACCACCTGGTCGACGACAAGATCCACGCCCGCTCCACCGGTCCGTACTCGATGATCACGCAGCAGCCGCTGGGTGGTAAGGCGCAGTTCGGTGGCCAGCGCTTCGGTGAGATGGAGTGCTGGGCGATGCAGGCGTACGGCGCCGCCTACACGCTGCAGGAGCTGCTGACGATCAAGTCGGACGACGTGGTCGGCCGCGTCAAGGTGTACGAGGCCATCGTCAAGGGGGAGAACATCCCCGAGCCGGGCATCCCGGAGTCGTTCAAGGTGCTCCTCAAGGAGCTCCAGTCGCTGTGCCTCAACGTCGAGGTGCTCTCCAGCGACGGTGCGGCGATCGAGATGCGCGACTCCGACGACGAGGACCTCGAGCGCGCCGCGGCCAACCTCGGCATCAACCTGTCCCGCAACGAGTCGCCCTCGGTGGACGACGTCGTGCACTGATCGCGAGCTGAGCGTCGGGGGCCGGCCTCCCGCAGGCCCCCGACGCTCGCCCGCCAACCCCTCTAGCCGACAGGGATATCTGGGGAGCGACCCCCAGACCCCCGAAATAACCCCAAGGGGATCTAGACGTGCTGGACGTCAACTTCTTCGATGAGCTCCGCATTGGTCTCGCCACGGCCGACGACATCCGTCAGTGGTCGTACGGCGAGGTCAAGAAGCCGGAGACCATCAACTACCGGACGCTCAAGCCCGAGAAGGACGGCCTCTTCTGCGAGAAGATCTTCGGCCCGACCCGGGACTGGGAGTGCTACTGCGGCAAGTACAAGCGCGTCCGCTTCAAGGGCATCATCTGTGAGCGCTGCGGCGTCGAGGTGACCCGCGCCAAGGTGCGCCGCGAGCGGATGGGCCACATCGAGCTGGCCGCCCCGGTCACCCACATCTGGTACTTCAAGGGTGTTCCGTCCCGCCTGGGCTACCTGCTGGACCTGGCGCCGAAGGACCTCGAGAAGATCATCTACTTCGCTGCTTACGTCATCACGGGCGTGAACACGGAGCTGCGCCACAACGACCTGCCGACCCTCGAGAACGAGATCGGCGTCGAGCGCAAGAACCTCGAGACCAAGCGTGACGCCGACATCGAGGCGCGGGCGCAGAAGCTCGAAGCCGACCTGGCCGCGCTGGAGGCGGAGGGCGCCAAGTCCGACGTCCGCCGCAAGGTCAAGGAGGGCGGCGAGCGCGAGATGCGCCAGCTGCGCGACCGCGCCGGCCGCGAGCTGGACCGCCTCGAGGAGGTCTGGACGACCTTCACGAAGCTCGACACCCGTCAGCTGATCGCCGACGAGCTGCTCTACCGCGAGCTCGTCGACCGCTACGGCGAGTACTTCACCGGCGGCATGGGCGCGGAGGCCATCCAGAAGCTGGCCACCGAGTTCGACGTCAACGCCGAGGCCGACAGCCTGCGCGACACCATCCGCAACGGCAAGGGGCAGAAGAAGCTCCGCGCGCTGAAGCGGCTCAAGGTCGTCGCGGCCTTCCAGGCCACCGGCAACGACCCGCGCGGCATGGTGCTCGACGCCGTCCCGGTGATCCCGCCGGACCTGCGCCCGATGGTGCAGCTGGACGGTGGCCGCTTCGCGACGTCGGACCTGAACGACCTGTACCGCCGGGTCATCAACCGGAACAACCGCCTCAAGCGGCTGATCGACCTCGGCGCGCCCGAGATCATCGTCAACAACGAGAAGCGGATGCTGCAGGAGGCCGTCGACGCGCTGTTCGACAACGGCCGCCGCGGGCGTCCGGTCACCGGCCCGGGCAACCGGCCGCTGAAGTCGCTGTCCGACCTCCTCAAGGGCAAGCAGGGCCGGTTCCGCCAGAACCTGCTCGGCAAGCGCGTCGACTACTCGGGCCGTTCGGTCATCATCGTCGGCCCGCAGCTGAAGCTGCACCAGTGCGGCCTGCCGAAGGACATGGCGCTCGAGCTGTTCAAGCCGTTCGTCATGAAGCGGCTGGTCGACCTGAACCACGCGCAGAACATCAAGTCCGCCAAGCGGATGGTGGAGCGCTCGCGGCCGCAGGTGTGGGACGTGCTGGAAGAGGTCATCACCGGCCACCCGGTGATGCTGAACCGCGCGCCGACGCTGCACCGCCTCGGCATCCAGGCCTTCGAGCCGCAGCTGGTCGAGGGCAAGGCCATCCAGCTGCACCCGCTGGTCTGCGAGGCGTTCAACGCGGACTTCGACGGTGACCAGATGGCGGTGCACCTGCCGCTGTCGGCCGAGGCGCAGGCCGAGGCCCGGATCCTGATGCTGTCGGCGAACAACATCCTGTCGCCGGCGTCGGGCCGTCCGCTCGCCATGCCGCGGCTGGACATGGTCACGGGCCTGTTCCACCTGACCCGCCTCACCGAGACGGCCGAGGGCGCGGGCAACGCGTACTCGTCGCCGGCCGAGGCGATCATGGCCTACGACCGCAAGGCGCTGAGCCTGCACGCCCCGGTCAAGATCCGCATCACCGACCGTCAGCCGGCGAAGGCCGACGAGGCGCGGCTCGCGGAGAAGGGCTGGGAGCCGGGCAAGGCGTGGCTGGCCGAGACGACCCTGGGCCGCGTGCTGTTCAACGAGCTGCTGCCGGCGGACTACCCGTTCATCAACGAGCCGATGCCGAAGAAGCGGCAGGCCGCGATCGTGAACGACCTCGCCGAGCGGTACTCGATGACCCAGGTCGCGCAGACCCTGGACCGCCTGAAGGACGCCGGGTTCTACTGGGCGACCCGCTCGGGCGTCACCGTCGCCATCTCGGACGTGCTCACCCCGGTGGGCAAGAAGGCCATCCTCGACGAGTACGAGGGCAAGGCCTCCCAGGTGGAGAAGCGCTACCAGCGCGGTCAGCTGTCGCACGCCGAGCGCAACAACGAGCTCGTCAAGGTGTGGACGCAGGCCACCGAAGAGGTCCACAAGATCATGGAGACGGCGCTGCCGGACGACAACCCGATCGCCATGATCGTGAAGTCGGGCGCCGCCGGTAACATGACGCAGGTCCGGTCCCTGGCCGGTATGCGTGGCCTGGTGTCGAACCCGAAGGGTGAGTACATCCCGCGTCCGATCAAGGCCAACTTCCGTGAAGGCCTGTCGGTGGCGGAGTACTTCATCGCGACGCACGGTGCCCGGAAGGGCCTGGCGGACACGGCGCTGCGGACCGCCGACTCGGGTTACCTGACCCGGCGTCTGGTGGACGTCTCGCAGGACGTCATCGTCCGCGAGACCGACTGCGGCACCACCCGCGGCATCATGATGCCGATCGGCGAGGACATCGGCGACGGCAAGGTCCTGCGCGACCAGCACGTCGAGACCTCCGTGTACGCGCGGAACCTCGCGACGGACGCGGTGGACGCCAAGGGCAACGTCGTGCTGAACGCCGGCGACGACATCGGCGACCCGGCCATCGACAAGCTGATCTCCAGCGGCATCGCGAAGGTCAAGGTCCGCTCGGTGCTGACGTGCGAGTCGGCCGTCGGTATCTGCGCGACCTGCTACGGCCGCTCGATGGCGACCGGTCAGCTCGTCGACGTCGGCGAGGCGGTGGGTATCGTCGCCGCCCAGTCGATCGGTGAGCCGGGTACGCAGCTGACGATGCGTACGTTCCACCAGGGTGGTGTCGCCGGTGACGACATCACGACCGGTCTGCCCCGTGTCCAGGAGCTGTTCGAGGCTCGTGTCCCGAAGGGCAAGGCGCCGATCGCCGACGTCGATGGCCGCGTGCGCATCGAGGAGAGCGAGCGGTTCTGGAAGATCACGCTGATCCCGGACGACGGCGGCGAAGAGATCGTCTTCGACAAGCTGTCCAAGCGTCAGCGGCTCGCGAACACCCCGAACGGCCCGCTGGGCGACGGCGACCACGTGCACGTCGGCCAGCAGCTGCTCGAAGGCACGCCGGACCCGCACGAGGTCCTGCGGGTCATGGGGCCGCGCGAGGCGCAGATCCACCTGGTGGACGAGGTCCAGAAGGTGTACCGGGCGCAGGGTGTGTCGATCCACGACAAGCACATCGAGGTCATCGTCCGGCAGATGCTGCGCCGGGTGACGATCATCGACTCCGGGGCCACGGACTTCCTGCCGGGCGAGCTGCCCGAGCGGACCAAGTTCGAGGCGACGAACCGGGCCGCGGTCGCCGAAGGCGGCGAGCCGGCTTCGGGCCGTCCGGTGCTGATGGGTATCACGAAGGCGTCGCTCACCACGGACTCGTGGCTGTCGGCGGCGTCGTTCCAGGAGACCACGCGAGTCCTGACCGACGCGGCGATCAACGGCCGCTCGGACAAGCTCGTGGGCCTCAAGGAGAACGTGATCATCGGTAAGCTGATCCCGGCCGGTACGGGCATCAACAAGTACCGCAACATCCAGGTGCAGCCGACCGAAGAGGCCCGGGTCGCGGCGTACGCGATCCCGTCCTACGACGACGGCTACTACACCCCGGACGTGTTCGGTACGGGTACCGGTGCCGCGGTTCCGCTGGACGACTACGACTTCGGCCGCGACTTCCGCTGAAGCTGAGTCACGAGAAAGGCCCCTGCCGGGTTCCGGCGGGGGCCTTTCCCGTTTCTTACCGGGGAGAACCCGGCTCGAGCGACGTCGCCGGGCCACCGTGGCCGCCCGTCGTGGTGCGGGCTTGAGCCGAACCCGGCGACGCCCTGCTGCCGGACGTGCCCCAACCCGGCGGACCGCACCGCGGCCGTCGCCGTCGCGCGGCCTGACACCCGGAACGGCAGCGCCCCGGTCCACAGTGGACCGGGGCACTTTCCTTGTCAGTGCAGGGAGTCAGTGCAGGCTTCCCCGGGACACCGGGAAGTCGAAGTAGGTGTCGGGGAACGGCTCGTCGTTCAGCGTGTAGTGCCACCACTCCTCGGGCAGGTTGCGGAAGCCCGCGGCGGTCATCGTGGCCCGCAGCAGGTTCCGGTTCTGCCGGGCGACGCCGGTGATCGCCGGGTTGTCGGTGTGGGCGAGCGGGTCGAAGCAGTCGTAGCCGGTGCCCATGTCGACCGTGTTGTCCGGGAACCGCTGGTCCCGCGGGGCGAAGCACGCCTCGAGCGGCTCGCCCGGGACGTACGGCCGCTGGAACCGCGGCGGCAGCCGCACCAGCGTCAGGTCCATCGTGCTGCCGCGGCTGTGCCCGGACTTCTCGGCGATGTACCCCTCGGCGAACAGCCGGTCCTTGGCGACGTCCGGGTAGAACTCGGCCTTCATCTTCTCGTCGGCGAGGTCCTTCGCCCACCGCACGAAGTGGTCGACGGCGCGCTGCGGGCGGTAGCAGTCGTACACCTTGAGCGTGTAGCCCTGCCGGAGCAGCTGCGCCTGCGCCTTCCGCAGCCCTTCGGCGGCCTGCCGGGTCAGGATGCACAGCGGCTGCCGGTAGCCGTCGATGCGGCGGCCGACGAAGTTGTGCCGCGTGTCGTAGCGGATGTCCTGCAGGATCGACGGCGCGACGTCGGAGAGTGCGACGAAGCTGCGTGCCGTCCCCGCCTGCGCGGGCGTGGGCACGGCGAGGCCGCCCAGAGCGGCGAGGGTGACGGCGAGCGCGCGCACCCGGCGAGTGAAGATCGGCATCTCTTTCGTCTACCAGCCCGGCGCCGGGCGCACAGCCGCCGTCGGGGTCAGGACCAGCCGTCGGCCTTCGTCGCCCGCAGGAAGTCGTCCGACGGCGGCTGCACCGGCCGGCCCTCGAACTGCGTCGAAAGCACCACCGACGACCGCAGCTCGCCGTGCTTGCCGAGCCGCTCCAGCAGCCCTTCGAAGTGTTCGAGCGACGCGGCCCGGATCTTCAGCATCGTGCAGTGGTCGCCGCTCAGCCGGTGGATCTCCACGACCTCCGGGTAGTCCTCGGACTTCGACGTCTTGAGCAGGCAGCTGCTCAGCGCGCAGCGCATCTCGACGAACGCCTGCAGCGGCTGGCCGGTGCGCCGCGCGTCGACCTGGGCGCGGTAGCCGGTGATCACCCCGGTCTCTTCGAGCCGCCGCACCCGCTCGGCCACCGCCGGCGCCGAGAGGTTGATCCGGCGGCCGAGTTCCTTGAACGACAGCCGCCCGTCGGCCTGCAGCAGGTCCAGCAGCCGCCAGTCGACGTCGTCCAGGGCCTTTTCCGAACGGAAGGTCATGGCGCCCATCTTCCTTCCGAAGGGCGCCCGAGGCGACGGATTTGCCGTCGACCGTCCCTTCGAACCGGGCTCGGGAATCCCTAACGTTGCCGGTCATGGGGACTTCGACGGTGACCGGCCGGACCCGGTCCGTGTGGGCGTTGTTCGCCGGCGTCGCGTTGCTCAACACGGCCACGGTCGGGCTGGGCACCGCGGCCACGCTGATCGTCGCCGCCGGCAGCGGCGCGGTCTGGAGCGGGCTGCCGAGCGTGGCGAACGTGCTCGGCACCGCGGCGGGCGCGCTCGGCGCGGGGACGCTGCTGCCGCGCCACGGCCGCCGTCGCGTGCTGACCGTCGGCTACGGCGTCGCCGCCGCCGGCGCGCTGGTGGCGTTCGCGGGCGCGCTGGCGACGTCCGTCGTGCCGCTGCTGCTGGGCATCCTGCTGGTCGGGCTGGGCAACGGCGGCGCGCAGCTCTCGCGCTACCTGGCCGCGGACCTGTACCCGGAGGACCAGCGGGGCCGCGCGCTCTCGACCGTCGTCTGGGGCGGGACCATCGGCGCGCTCGCCGGACCGGCCCTGATGGCCCCGGCGGCCGGCGTCGCGGCCGGCTTCGGCCGGCCGTCGCTGTCCGGCCCGGTCGCGGTGGCGGTCCTGGCCACGGCGGGTGCGGCACTGGCGGCGGCGTTCCTCCCGCGGCACGTGCCTCCGCCGCGGGAGCCCGTGGTGACCGCTCGCGGCCCGGTGCGCCCGGCCGGCGTCGCGCGGCCGCTGGTCGCGATGGTCGCCGCGCAGCTCACGATGGGCGCGGTGATGACGATGACGCCGTTGCAGCTGCAGGCGCACGGGCACGGCCTCGGCGTCGTCGGCTGGGTGCTGAGCGCGCACCTGTTCGGGATGTTCGCGCTGGCGCCGGTGTCCGGCCGGATCGCCGACCGCTGGGGCCCGCGCGTGGCGATCAACGCGGGGCTCGGCGTGCTCGCCCTGGCGACGGCGACCGCGCTCGCGGCCCCGACGGCGCACACGTCCGGCCTGCCGATCGCGCTGTTCCTGCTGGGCTACGGCTGGAACCTGGTGTTCGTCGGCGGCAGCGCGCAGCTCAGCCGGGACCTCGCACCGGAGACGCGCAGCCGGGTGCAGGGCACGGTCGACGCGGTCGTCTGGTCGGCGTCCGCGCTGGCCGGCCTGGGATCCGGCGCGCTGTTCGCCGGTGGCGGGTACGCGCTGGTGGCGGTGGTCGGCGGCGTGCTGGCCCTGCTGCCGCTGGCTTTCTCCGTCGCCCGTGACGGCGGGTAGCCGGGCCGTTGTCGGCAAATCTCTCGTCACCGGGGCCGCGGCCGCCCGGACAAGATGGGCCGTGGCTGACTCTGTGCCTTTCACGGACAACTTCTCGGACCTCTCGAACACGCAGGGGTACCAGTTCGAGTTCCGGTGCGAACGCTGCGGCAACGGTTTCCGTTCCGCCTTCCAGCGCGACAACGTCGAGACCGGCCGAAGCGTGCTTCGCGCCGTGGGCTCGTTCTTCGGCGGGACGCTGCGTGACCTGAGCAACTCGGCCGACCAGTGGCGCTACGACCGCGCGACGAACTCGCCGGCCAAGGACAAGGCGCTCGCCGCGGCGGTCCAGGAGATCACCCCGAGCTTCCGCCAGTGCCGCGGCTGCGGCGACTGGATGTGCCAGACCCAGTGCTGGAACGAGGAAATCGGCCAGTGCCTGCGCTGCTCGCCGAGCGTCGCGGAGGAGATCTCCCGCGCCCAGGCATCGGCCCAGCGCGACCAGATCTGGGACAAGGCCCGCGAGAAGGACTGGACGTCGGGCCTCGACATCGACACCCGGGCCAAGGTGACGTGCCCGGGCTGCGGCCTGAAGGCGGACGGCGGCAAGTTCTGTTCCTCGTGCGGGACATCACTGGCGTTGAAGGTCGCCTGCGGCGGCTGCGGGAGCGAGACCAACAAGCCGGGCGCGTTGTTCTGCTCGGACTGCGGCAGCAAACTCTGAGCCGTTCAGCGGATCCGCGCCGCCCCCGGCACCATGAAGGCATGACGCCCGTCACGAAGCGCCTCACGGTGGTCGCCGTCGTGTTGATCACGGCCGGCGCGATCCTGCTGTCGGTCGGGGCGATCGGCTTCCGGGCCACTTCCGACCAGCCGGACGCCAACATCGGCGCCGGGTTCGCCCTGCTCGCCGGGCCCTACGTCGTCGGACTCGGCTTGGTGTTCGCGCTGTCGGCGGCCCTGACCCACCTCACGACGCGTCGCCGCTGACGTTCCACAGCGTCGACGGCAGGTGATCGGCCAGGTCGGCGAGGTACTGCGCTTCGGAGGTGACGTTCTGCCGCGTCGCGCAGCCCTGGCCCCAGGTCCGGGCGGCGCCGTTCTCGACGACGACCTCGCGCTGCCCGAACCGCGGGTTCGCCGCGAGCCACCGGGCCAGTTCGGCGTCGAGCGGCGAGTCCGGCGGCAGCGTCGGCATCGACACCGGCCGGCCCGGGACGATCCGCAGCTCCGGGCCCGGCGGCACCCGCACCTGCGTGACGTGCAGGTCGCGGAAGTACGTGTGGTCGTCGAAGTGCCGGTAGGACTCGCGCGTGTCGATCGCGAGCACCGGCCGGTCGCCGAGGCGGAACTCGACCCAGGGATCCGCCGGCCCGCCGGTCAGCGGTCGCCCGGCCGGGTGAACCACGCCGAACGTCGGGGAGCCGCCGTCGTCACCGCTGCCGAAGGTCCCGCCCCGCTCGGCCGCGAACGCCCGGAACCAGTGGTCCGCCCGGCTCCCGGCGGCCTTCCGCTGCGACCGCCACCAGACAGCGGCGGCGACCGCGGCCACCACCACGAGCACGCCGATCGTGAAGAGCGTCTGCACCGTCAGAAGTCCAGGTCCTCGCGGGTCTCGTCGACGGACTGGTCGCGGCCCGTCCCGTCGTAGCCGCTCGCCTTCTTGGCGTTCTTGACGTGGCTGGTGAGTTTGCCGAGGTGGTCGTTCACCGTCTTGGCCGGGTTGTCGCCGGGGTTCGCCGGGTTGTAGCCGAGCACGCCCTTGACCGCCGCTTCGCCACCCTTCTTCAGCGCTTCGGTGGCGCCGGCCTTCAGCATCGTCTTGGTGTAGTCGACCTTGCCGGCGGCGTCGAGGACGGGGTTCTCGAAGGCCTTCGCCCAGCGCTTGCCGATCATGCCCTGGTCGCCGACGGCCTTCTGGAGCAGGTCCTTGCCCTCGTTCTCCTCGGCGATCTTCGTCAGCGACTTGCCCAGCGTGGTCGTGGCGAACTTCTGCTGCAGCTGCCGGAGCCAGTCGAGCACCTTCTGCAGCAGCTCGCGCAGCTTGTTGACCTTCTGCGTGGTCTTGGCGGTCGTCTGGGCGGCCTTGACCTCGGTCACCGGGGCCGCGGCGGACAGCGAAGCCCCGCAGGTCGGCACCGCGGCGGCCAGCGCCGGCACCCACAACAGGACCAGCCACGTCACGAACTCGGTGAGGATGGCCTTGATCAGGTCCTCGGCGAAGCTCATGAGCATGCTGTTCAGCTGCAGCATCCGGGCCAGGTCGCCGGACTTGCCCGCCACGCCTTCGATGCCGTGCGCGAACTCTCCCAGCGCGGCCTTCGCCGCGTTGCTCGCGTCGCCCTGCCAGTCCTTCAGCGACTCGTCGGCGACCTCGGCGAAGTTCTTGGCCAGCTGGTCGAGCCCGGTGGCGATCGCGCCGAAGTTCTCCGCGGCGGCGCCCAGCGCGGGCCCGTCACCGCTGACGAAGTGGATTGCGTCCTGGATCGGCTGGACGGCGTTGACCAGGAAGTTCAGCCCCTGCCCGACCAGCCAGCCGAGCGGGTCGGTGGCGATGTCGGTGAGGGTGCTGGAGCTCGACTGGATGAAGCTCGCGGTGTCGGTCGCGATCGTGCCGAGCGCGAGCGTGATGTCGGCACCGTCGGGCTGCGGCGCGAAGACCGCCTTCGTCACCGAGACGGCGTCCTTGCCGACGGTGACGGCGCTGCCGGCGAACGGCGTGGCCTTCACCGCGTTGTCGACGTTCACGCCGAGCACGGTCTTCGGGTCCCCGGACTTGACGGTGATCCCGCCCGCGACGTCTTCGACCTCGGCCACGGCTGCCCCCTCAGTGCTTTCCCGGGCCGTCGAGCAGCACCTCGACCTGCCCGAAGAAGGTCTTGTGGTCGTCTTCGACGCCCTGGTAGACGTTCGCCGCGTCGGTCAGCTTCGCCTGCGCCGAGGCCAGCCCGTCCGCGATCGACGCCAGCAGCGACTGCAGCTCGCGCAGGGTGTCGTCGTAGCCGCTCTTGGTGAAGACGCCGACGACGCCCCACGACTTCCCGCCGACGTCGGACTGGCTCACCTGTTCAGTGATCTTCGCGCCCTGCTCGCGGTATTTGCCCAGGTCACCGACGTACTTGTGCAGCGCGTCGACCTGGACGCGGTAGCCGCCGCCCATCAGTCCTCCTCGTCGAACAGGTTCTTCAGGAAGCGGTCGCCCGCCGACGGGCCCGCGCTGGGCGGCGCCGGCGGCGGATCGGCCGGGCGGAGCACCCGCTGCTCCGAGAAGTCCTCGGCCGGCGGTGGTTCCGCCGGCAGCTTCGACCGCAGTTCCTCGACGGTGGTTCCGAACGCCACGGCCTGCGTCTCCAGGACCTGGTCGACCAGGCCGAGGTCGTCGCCCATGTGCTCCTCGACGAGCACGGCCTGCCGCCGCGCCGCTTCGCCGACGGCCTCCCGGAGGGTGGCCAGCAGCGTCGCCGAGAGGGCCTGCGGGCCCTTGGCGAGCGCGGCCTCGGTGAACTTGACGTCCAGGACGGCCCCGCCGGGCCCGGTCACGACGGTGACGCCCCCGTCCGGCGACGCGGCACTGGCTCGCAGCTCGGTCAGCTGCTGCCGCATGGCGCCCAGCCCGGCGAACCGGTCGTCGGCGTTGCGCACGCCGGCCCGGAACCGTTCGAACTCGGCCACCAGGTGCTCGAACTCGGCCGTCATGCCCCGTCCCTCCGCTGGTTGTCGACCCATCGTGACGCTTCGACCGCACTGTGACGCACGGAACGGCCGATCCGATCCCACTGCATCACCCGACCGGGTAATGGGTAGGTTTCGGCCGGAGAGGGAAGCAGGGGGACAACGCGCGAGGAGTGTGTGATGACCAGCACCGAAGGGGCCGGAGGCCCGGCCGAAGAACCGAAGTCGACGGGCAGCCACGCGGCCCCGGAGGGGGCGGGCATCCACCCGTTGATCGACCTGTCCCGCGACCCCAACCCGGGCAAGCCGGACCACGCCAAGCCCGACGAGGACTGAGGCGGCCGGGGTCAGGGGCCGGTCCGGGAGACCGGAGCGCTCCTGGCCCGCGGCGGGGGACCGGGACTCGCGACTCCGGCGGCGCCCGCCCCGCTGCGGCGCCCGCTCCGGCGGCGGTGAGGCCGCACCGGCAGCGCACCGGACCGGCTGGACGTGCCGTGAGCGGCCGCCCAACTGCCCGCCCGAGGCCGCTCGCCGCCCGGGTCCAGACCGCGGAATGTCCCGCCACCACCGGACGTTGACCACTAAGCACCACCCGGCCCGGCCTCCCGCCGCACCCGCGCGCCGAGGCGTGCGTTCGCGCGCGACCCGAGGTGTGGAATGTCCCGCAGCCCAGGGGCGTTGAGAGGTACGCTGGAGGTTCGTCGACCTACAGACCCCCCGCCGCGCTCCTCCCGGATCCGGGCGGGTATCTTTGGAGACCGTGCCCGGCATGCGTCGGGCCGCTCCGCGTGCCGTGCGCATGGGCGGGGTGCTCAGGCACCCGGTCACCGGCTTCGGCAGGTCGGGGTTCCGACGGAAATCCCTCCGGGAAGTTACCGGTCGCGAGACCGTGACGCGGGCCGACACGCCCGACCGCGGGGGCCGGTGAAGACACGAAGAAGCAGATCACGACAGGAAGCTGGTCCATTGCCCACGATCCAGCAGCTGGTCCGCAAGGGCCGCCAGGACAAGGCTGCCAAGCAGAAGACCGCGGCCCTCAAGGGGAGCCCGCAGCGGCGCGGCGTGTGCACCCGCGTGTACACCACCACCCCCAAGAAGCCGAACTCGGCGCTGCGCAAGGTCGCGCGTGTGAAGCTGACCAGCGGCATCGAGGTCACCGCCTACATCCCCGGTGAGGGCCACAACCTGCAGGAGCACTCGATGGTGCTCGTGCGTGGTGGTCGTGTGAAGGACCTTCCGGGTGTCCGTTACAAGATCATCCGCGGTTCGCTCGACACGCAGGGTGTCAAGAACCGCAAGCAGGCGCGCAGCCGGTACGGCGCGAAGAAGGAGAAGAGCTAATGCCCCGCAAGGGTCCGGCCCCGAAGCGGCCGCTGATCTCCGACCCCGTCTACGCCTCCCCGCTGGTCACCCAGCTGGTGAACAAGGTGCTGAAGGACGGGAAGCGGTCCCTGGCCGAGCGCATCGTGTACGGCGCGCTCGAAGGCGCTCGCGAGAAGACGGGCACCGACCCGGTCGTCACGCTGAAGCGCGCCCTCGACAACGTGAAGCCCACCATCGAGGTGAAGAGCCGCCGCGTCGGTGGTGCCACCTACCAGGTGCCGATCGAGGTCAAGCCGGGTCGCTCCACGACGCTGGCGCTGCGCTGGCTGGTCTCCTTCTCGCAGGCCCGCCGCGAGAAGACGATGATCGAGCGCCTGCAGAACGAGCTCCTGGACGCTTCCAACGGCCTCGGTGCCTCCGTGAAGCGTCGCGAAGACACGCACAAGATGGCCGAGTCCAACCGGGCCTTCGCGCACTACCGCTGGTGATGACCGCCCGGCTGTCGACCAAGCCATGCCGGGCCCCAAGCTTGAGAACAGGGGAACACTCTCGTGGCACGTGAAGTGCTGACCGACCTGAACAAGGTCCGCAACATCGGCATCATGGCCCACATCGACGCCGGCAAGACGACCACCACCGAGCGGATCCTGTTCTACACCGGGGTCAACTACAAGATCGGTGAAGTCCACGACGGCGCCGCCACCATGGACTGGATGGAGGAGGAGCAGAAGCGGGGTATCACCATCACCTCGGCTGCCACCACCACCTTCTGGGACGACCACCAGATCAACATCATCGACACCCCCGGGCACGTCGACTTCACCGTCGAGGTGGAGCGCAACCTCCGGGTGCTCGACGGTGCGGTCGCCGTCTTCGACGGCAAGGAAGGCGTCGAGCCGCAGTCCGAGCAGGTCTGGCGGCAGGCGGACAAGTACGACGTCCCGCGCATCTGCTTCGTCAACAAGATGGACAAGCTGGGCGCGGACTTCTACTACACCGTGAAGACCATCGTGGACCGCCTCGGCGTCCGCCCGCTGGTCATCCAGTTGCCGATCGGCGCCGAGAACGACTTCGAAGGCGTCGTCGACCTGGTCCGCATGAAGGCGCTGACCTGGCGCGGCGAAGTCCAGAAGGGCGAGGACTACTCGATCGAGGACATCCCGGCCGACCTGGCCGAGAAGGCCGCCGAGTACCGCGAGAAGCTCGTCGAGACCGTCGCCGAGGCGGACGACGCGCTGATGGAGAAGTTCCTCGAGGGTGAGGAGCTGACGGAGGCCGAGATCAAGGCCGGCATCCGGAAGCTCACCATCACCAGCCAGGTCTTCCCGGTGCTGGCCGGTTCCGCGTTCAAGAACAAGGGCGTGCAGCCCATGCTCGACGCGGTCATCGACTACCTGCCGACCCCGCTGGACGTCCCGGCCGTCGAGGGCCTGCTGCCCGACGGCGAGACCGTGGCCACCCGCAAGGCGTCGGTCGACGAGCCGTTCGCCGCGCTCGCGTTCAAGATCGCCGCGCACCCGTTCTTCGGCAAGCTGACCTACATCCGGGTGTACTCGGGCAAGGTCGCCGCCGGCGCGCAGGTCATCAACGCGACCAAGGAGCGCAAGGAGCGCATCGGGAAGATCTTCCAGATGCACTCCAACAAGGAGAACCCGGTCGACGACGCCCAGGTCGGCCACATCTACGCGGTCATCGGGCTGAAGGACACCACCACGGGCGACACCCTGGCGGACCCGCAGAACCCGATCGTGCTGGAGTCGATGACGTTCCCCGAGCCGGTCATCCGGGTCGCGATCGAACCGAAGACGAAGGCCGACCAGGAGAAGCTGTCCCTGGCGATCCAGAAGCTGGCCGAAGAGGACCCGACGTTCCAGGTCAAGCTGGACGAGGACACCGGCCAGACGATCATCGCGGGCATGGGCGAGCTGCACCTCGAGGTGCTGGTGAACCGGATGAAGTCCGACTACAAGGTCGAGGCGAACATCGGCAAGCCGCAGGTCGCCTACCGTGAGACGATCAAGAAGACGGTCGACAAGCTCGACTACGTCCACAAGAAGCAGACCGGTGGTTCCGGCCAGTTCGCGAAGGTCATCGTGAAGCTGGAGCCGCTCGAGCGCACCGACGGCGCGCTCTACGAGTTCGACAACAAGGTGACCGGTGGTCGCGTGCCGCGGGAGTACATCCCGTCGGTGGATGCGGGCGCGCAGGACGCGATGCAGTACGGCGTCCTGGCCGGCTACCCGCTCGTCGGGTTGAAGTTCACCCTGTTGGATGGTGCTTACCACGAGGTCGACTCTTCGGAGATGGCGTTCAAGATCGCCGGTTCCATGGCGATGAAGGAAGCCGCGAAGAAGGCCGGCCCGGTGATCCTGGAGCCGATGATGGCGGTCGAGGTGACCACGCCCGAGGACTACATGGGTGACGTCATCGGTGACCTCAACTCCCGCCGTGGTCAGATCCAGGCCATGGAGGAGCGGGCGGGCATCCGCGTCGTGAAGGCGCTGGTCCCGCTGTCGGAGATGTTCGGCTACGTCGGCGACCTGCGGTCCCGCACCCAGGGCCGGGCGAACTACTCCATGTTGTTCGACTCCTACGCCGAGGTTCCCGCGAACGTCGCGAAGGAAATCATCGCGAAGGCGACGGGGGAATAACTCCCCCAGCGCTCGCGGGCATTAAGGGACTCTCCTGAACGTCCGCAGCACCGACGAAGGAACAATCGTGGGGCGGCAGCCACGCCGCCCCACGAGCACAAAGCGAAATCAGTCCAGGAGGACATTCCAGTGGCGAAGGCGAAATTCGAGCGGACCAAGCCGCACGTCAACATCGGCACCATCGGTCACGTTGACCACGGCAAGACGACTCTGACCGCGGCTATCACCAAGGTGCTGCACGACAAGTACCCGGAGCTGAACGAGTCGCGGGCGTTCGACCAGATCGACAACGCGCCGGAAGAGAAGCAGCGCGGCATCACGATCAACATCTCGCACGTCGAGTACCAGACCGAGAAGCGTCACTACGCGCACGTCGACGCCCCGGGTCACGCGGACTACATCAAGAACATGATCACCGGTGCCGCCCAGATGGACGGCGCGATCCTGGTCGTGGCCGCCACCGACGGCCCGATGCCGCAGACCCGTGAGCACGTGCTGCTCGCCCGCCAGGTCGGCGTGCCCTACATCGTGGTCGCGCTGAACAAGGCCGACATGGTCGACGACGAGGAGATCCTCGAGCTCGTCGAGCTGGAGGTCCGCGAGCTGCTGTCCTCGCAGGAGTTCCCGGGCGACGACGCGCCGGTCGTGCGCGTTTCCGGCCTGAAGGCCCTCGAGGGCGACGAGAAGTGGTCCGAGGCCGTTCTCGAGCTGATGAGCGCCGTCGACGACAACGTGCCGGACCCGGTGCGTGAGCTCGACAAGCCGTTCCTGATGCCGATCGAGGACGTCTTCACCATCACCGGTCGTGGCACCGTGGTGACCGGTCGCGTCGAGCGCGGCCAGATCAACGTCAACGAAGAGGTCGAGATCGTGGGTATCCGCGAGAAGTCGACCAAGACCACCGTCACCGGTGTCGAGATGTTCCGCAAGCTGCTCGACTCGGGCCAGGCGGGCGACAACGTCGGCCTGCTGGTCCGCGGCATCAAGCGCGAGGACGTCGAGCGCGGCCAGGTCGTCGTGAAGCCGGGTACCACCACCCCGCACACCGACTTCGAGGGCCGGGTCTACATCCTGTCGAAGGACGAGGGTGGCCGTCACACCCCGTTCTTCAACAACTACCGCCCGCAGTTCTACTTCCGCACCACCGACGTGACCGGCGTCGTGACCCTCCCCGAGGGCACCGAGATGGTCATGCCGGGCGACAACACCGACATCTCGGTCCAGCTGATCCAGCCGGTCGCGATGGACGAGGGTCTGCGCTTCGCCATCCGCGAGGGTGGCCGGACCGTCGGCGCGGGCCAGGTTACCAAGATCAACAAGTGATTTAGGCGCCCTGACCCGGGGCAATACACCCCCGGGTTCGGGGCGTCAAATCACGTGTGCGACACTATTCAGGTTGCTCGTCCTGGGGCGGCCGATCCTTTCGAGGGTCCGGCCGCTCCGGTGCGAGTGGCCACGGTCCGCCGAGCTCTTCCTTCGGGTTGCAGGCGAGCGGGCAAGGGCAGTGAGGCGGTCCAGCCGGCTCATAGCCTCCTCACGTTGAGGAAGACCAGGCAAGACGACGATCCCGCGGGATCCGTCTGTGCGTCGGGCGCGACACGCCCGACCGCGTGGACCGGGGACAGGGCCGTTGAACTGCGGAAACCCAGGCTCAGGGTGGCAACACCCAGCGGGGTTTGTGAGATAGCGGCACGAGACGACAAGGAACGAGCAGCCACCATGGCGGGACAGAAGATCCGCATCCGGCTCAAGGCCTACGACCACGAGGCGATCGACACCTCGGCGCGCAAGATCGTGGAGACGGTCACGCGCACCGGCGCCCGGGTTGTCGGGCCGGTGCCGCTGCCCACCGAGAAGAACGTTTACTGCGTCATCCGCTCGCCGCACAAGTACAAGGACTCGCGCGAGCACTTCGAGATGCGCACGCACAAGCGTCTGATCGACATCCTCGACCCGACGCCGAAGACGGTCGACGCGCTCATGCGCATCGACCTGCCGGCGAGCGTCGACGTCAACATCCAGTAAGCGTTGGGCGAGCGGCGGAGATAAGAGACTCATGTCTGACAGGCAGATGAAGGGCATCCTGGGCACCAAGCTCGGCATGACCCAGGTCTTCGACGAGCAGAACCGGGTTGTCCCGGTCACCGTCGTGAAGGCCGGTCCGAACGTGGTCACCCAGGTTCGGACCCAGGAAAAGGACGGCTACAAGGCCGTGCAGCTGGCGTTCGGCGCGGTCGACCCGCGCAAGGTGAACAAGCCGCGCACGGGCCACTTCGACAAGGCGGGCGTGACCCCGCGCCGGTTCCTCGCCGAGCTGCGCACCACCGACGCCGAGACCTACGAGGTCGGCCAGGAGATCACCGCCGAGGTGTTCGCCGCCGGCGTCGAGGTCGACGTGACCGGTACCAGCAAGGGCAAGGGCTACGCGGGTGTCATGAAGCGCCACGGCTTCAAGGGCCAGGGCGCGAGCCACGGTGCCCAGGCCGTGCACCGCAAGCCGGGTTCGATCGGTGGCTGCGCCACCCCCGGCCGCGTCTTCAAGGGCCTGCGCATGGCGGGCCGGATGGGCAACGACCGGGTCACCACGCAGAACCTGACCGTGCACGCCGTGCGTGCCGACGACGGCCTGCTGCTGATCAAGGGCGCCGTGCCCGGTCCCAAGGGCGGCGTGCTGTTCGTTCGCAGCGCCGCGAAGGGTGGTAACTCCGAATGACAAGCGTCGAGCTGAAGACCCCGGCCGGTAAAGCCGACGGCACCGTGGACCTCCCCGAGGAGATCTTCGACGTGCAGGCCAATGTCGCGCTGATGCACCAGGTCGTGGTGGCCCAGCAGGCCGCCGCTCGCCAGGGCACGCACGACACGAAGACCCGTGGTGAGGTTCGCGGTGGCGGCAAGAAGCCGTACCGCCAGAAGGGCACCGGCCGTGCCCGCCAGGGTTCGACCCGCGCGCCGCAGTTCGCCGGCGGTGGCGTCGTCCACGGCCCCACGCCGCGTGACTACTCCCAGCGCACCCCGAAGAAGATGAAGGCCGCCGCCCTGCGTGGCGCCCTCTCCGACCGGGCCCGCGCCGGCCAGCTGCACGTCGTCACCGAGCTGGTGACCGGTGAGAAGCCGAACACCAAGGCCGCCAAGGCCGCTCTCGCCGCGGTGACGCTGGCGAAGCGCGTGCTCGTGGTGCTGCACCGGGACGACGAGCTGAGCTGGGTTTCCCTGCGGAACCTGCCCGAGGTGCACATCCTCTGGGCCGACCAGCTCAACACCTACGACGTGCTGGTCAACGACGACGTCGTGTTCACCAAGGCCGCGTACGACGCGTTCGTCGCCGGCCCCGTCCGCGGTAAGACCGTCAAGGCT
Source organism: Amycolatopsis sp. NPDC051102 (assembly GCF_040682815.1). Lineage (NCBI taxonomy): Bacteria > Bacillati > Actinomycetota > Actinomycetes > Pseudonocardiales > Pseudonocardiaceae > Amycolatopsis > Amycolatopsis sp. NPDC051102. The sequence goes on along the minus strand of NZ_JBFBBT010000024.1, from coordinate 38,420 downwards.
TCCGCGCGGTCGGGCGAGGTCACGGAAGGGAGTGACGAGAAGTGAGTTCGGTCGCCATTCCGGACCCCCGCGACATCCTGCTCGCGCCGGTCATCTCCGAGAAGTCCTACGGGCTGCTCGAGGACCACAAGTACACGTTCATCGTCCGCCCGGACGCCAACAAGACCCAGATCAAGATCGCGGTCGAGAAGGTGTTCGGCGTCAAGGTGGTCAGCGTCAACACGGCCAACCGCCAGGGCAAGCGGAAGCGGACTCGCGCCGGCTTCGGCAAGCGCAAGGACACCAAGCGCGCCATCGTGACTCTTTCGCCCGAGAGCAAGGCGATCGAGATCTTCGGCGGACCCACCGCGTAAAGGACTGAGCTGACAATGGGCATCCGCAAGTACAAGCCGACGACCCCGGGTCGTCGCGGTTCGAGCGTCTCGGACTTCGCCGAGATCACCCGCTCCACTCCGGAGAAGTCGCTGCTTCGTCCGCTGAGCGGTTCGGGCGGTCGCAACTCGTCCGGCAAGATCACCACCCGGCACAAGGGTGGCGGCCACAAGCGCGCTTACCGCGTCATCGACTTCCGTCGCAATGACAAGGACGGCATCCCCGCCAAGGTGGCGCACATCGAGTACGACCCCAACCGGTCCGCTCGCATCGCGCTGCTGCACTACGCCGACGGCGAGAAGCGCTACATCATCGCGCCGGAGAAGCTGAAGCAGGGCGACACCGTCGAGAACGGCCCCCGGGCCGACATCAAGCCGGGCAACAACCTGCCGCTGCGCAACATCCCGGTCGGCACCGTGATCCACGCGATCGAGCTCCGCCCCGGTGGCGGCGCGAAGATGGCGCGGTCCGCCGGCGCGAAGGTGCAGCTCGTCGCCAAGGACGGTCCGTACGCCCAGCTGCGTCTCCCCTCGGGTGAGATCCGCAACGTGGACGTGCGCAACCGCGCCACGGTCGGCGAGGTCGGCAACTCCGAGCACGCCAACATCAACTGGGGCAAGGCCGGCCGCAACCGCTGGCGCGGCAAGCGCCCCACGGTCCGTGGTGTCGTCATGAACCCGGTCGACCACCCGCACGGTGGTGGTGAGGGTAAGACCTCCGGTGGTCGCCACCCGGTCAACCCGAACGGTAAGCCCGAGGGCCGCACGCGTCGCCGCAAGGCGTCCGACGCCCTCATCGTCCGCCGCCGGCGTACCGGCAAGAACAAGCGCTGAGCAGGGAGGTAGAACCAAATGCCACGTAGCCTCAAAAAGGGCCCGTTCGTGGACGACCACCTGCTCAAGAAGGTGGACGCGCTGAACGAATCGGGCAAGAAGACCGTGATCAAGACTTGGTCGCGGCGTTCCACGATCATCCCGGATTTCCTGGGTCACACGATCGCGGTGCACGACGGCCGCAAGCACGTCCCGGTGTTCGTCACCGAGGCGATGGTGGGTCACAAGCTGGGCGAGTTCGCCCCGACGCGGACCTTCAAGGGCCACATCAAGGACGACCGCAAGTCGCGCCGCCGCTGAGCGGGCACGATAAGAGACAAGGGAAGTAGCGATGAACGCCCAGAACGACGCGACGACCGAGGCTGAACTGCCTACGGCGTACGCGCGGGCTCGCTTCGTCCGGGACTCGCCCACCAAGGTGCGCCGGGTGATCGAGCTCATCAAGGGACGTAGCGCCGCCGACGCCTTGGCCGTGCTCCGGTTCGCCCCGCAGGCGGCCAGCGAGCCGGTCGCGAAGGTGCTCGCCAGCGCCGTGGCCAACGCCGAGAACAACCTTCAGCTGGACCCGGAGACGCTCTGGGTCAAGAACGCGTACGCCGACGAGGGCCCCACCCTCAAGCGCATCCGCCCGCGGGCCCAGGGCCGCGCGTACCGGATCCGCAAGCGGACCAGCCACATCACCGTCGAGGTGGAGTCGCGTCCGGCCGTCGCGCAGAAGGCTCAGAGCAAGAAGAAGGCAGGTGGCCGGTAGTGGGCCAGAAGATCAACCCGCACGGTTTCCGCCTGGGTATCACCACGGACTGGAAGTCGCGCTGGTACGCCGACAAGCAGTACGCCGAGTACGTGGCCGAGGACGTCAAGATCCGCAAGCTCCTCGCCACGGGCATGGAGCGCGCCGGCATCTCCAAGGTCGAGATCGAGCGCACCCGTGACCGCGTCCGCGTGGACATCCACACCGCCCGGCCGGGCATCGTCATCGGCCGCCGCGGCGCGGAGGCCGACCGGATCCGCGGCGCGCTGGAGAAGCTGACCAAGAAGCAGGTCCAGCTGAACATCCTCGAGGTCAAGAACCCCGAGGCCGACGCCCAGCTGGTCGCCCAGGCGGTCGCGGAGCAGCTCTCCAACCGCGTGGCGTTCCGCCGCGCGATGCGGAAGGCGATCCAGACCTCCATGCGCTCGCCGCAGGTCAAGGGCATCCGCGTGCAGTGCGGCGGTCGTCTCGGCGGTGCCGAGATGTCCCGCTCCGAGCACTACCGCGATGGCCGCGTCCCGCTGCACACGCTGCGCGCCGACATCGACTACGGCTTCTTCGAGGCCAAGACGACGTTCGGTCGCATCGGCGTCAAGGTGTGGATCTACAAGGGTGAGCTCGTCGGTGGCCTGAAGGCCCGCGAAGCCCGTGACGCCGCCGAGCGCGCGCCGCGCGGTGGTCGCGACCGCAGCGACCGGCCGTCCCGTCCGCGTCGTTCCGGCGCCTCGGGCACCACCGCCACCTCGACCGAAGCCGGTCGTGCGGCCGCTGCCGCCACGACCGAGGCCCCGGCGGCTCCGGCCACCGAGACCGCAGAAAAGACGGAGGGCTGAGACGTGCTCATCCCGCGCAGGGTCAAGCACCGGAAGCAGCACTCCCCGAAGCGCCACGGCGCCGCCAAGGGTGGCACGAAGGTCAGCTTCGGCGAGTACGGCATCCAGGCGCTTGAGCACAGCTACGTGACGAACCGGCAGATCGAGTCCGCTCGTATCGCCATGACCCGTCACATCAAGCGTGGTGGCAAGGTGTGGACGACCATCTACCCGGACCGCCCGCTGACCAAGAAGCCGGCCGAGACCCGGATGGGTTCCGGTAAGGGTTCGCCCGAGTGGTGGATCGCCAACGTGAAGCCGGGTCGCGTGATGTTCGAGATCTCGTTCCCGAACGAGGAGACGGCTCGCGAGGCGCTGCGCCGCGCGATCCACAAGCTGCCCATGAAGTGCCGCATCGTGACCCGTGAAGGTGGTGAGTTCTGATGGCTAACGCAGGTGCCGCACAGGCATCGGAGCTGCGTGAGCTCACCGCGGAAGAGCTCGTCCTGCGTCTGAAGGAATACAAGGAGGAGCTGTTCAACCTCCGCTTCCAGATGGCGACCGGGCAGCTCGACAACAACCGCCGTCTGCGCACCGTCCGCACGGACATCGCGCGGATCTACACGGTCATGCGCGAGCGCGAACTCGGCCTGTCCGTGGCCCCCGACGCCGAGAGTGAAGGTGCCGCATGAGCGAGCCCACCACCGAGACGCCGGCCCGGAACGACCGCAAGGTCCGCGAGGGCTACGTCGTCTCGGACAAGATGAACAAGACGATCGTGGTCGAGCTCGAGGACCGCAAGAAGCACCCCCGTTACTCGAAGGTCGTCCGCTCCACCACCAAGGTGAAGGTGCACGACGAGAACAACGAGGCGGGCGTGGGCGACCGGGTCACCCTGATGGAGACCCGCCCGCTGTCGGCGACGAAGCGCTGGCGCCTGGTGCAGATCGTGGAGAAGGCCAAGTAAGCAGGGCTCTCATCGAGAGTCTTTAGTTCCGCAAGGCTCGCCACTGTGAAACCTCACAAGCGGGCGAGAACCGGCGCGACATACAGGAGTTGACGTGATCCAGCAGGAGTCGCGGCTTCGGGTAGCCGACAACACGGGTGCGAAGGAAATCCTCTGCATCCGCGTTCTCGGTGGCTCCGGGCGGCGCTACGCCGGCATCGGCGACATCATCGTCGCCACCGTGAAGGACGCCATCCCGGCTGCCGGGGTGAAGAAGGGCGACGTCGTCAAGGCCGTCATCGTCCGCACGGTCAAGGAGCGCCGTCGTCCGGACGGTTCCTACATCCGGTTCGACGAGAACGCCGCCGTGCTCATCAAGAACGACAACGAGCCCCGCGGCACCCGCATCTTCGGTCCGGTGGGCCGCGAGCTGCGCGACCGAAAGTTCATGAAGATCATTTCGCTCGCGCCGGAGGTGCTGTGATGAAGGTGAAGAAGGGCGACACGGTCGTCGTCATCGCCGGCAAGGACAAGGGCGCCAAGGGCAAGGTCATCCAGGCTTACCCGGAGCGCGAGCGCGTGCTGGTCGAAGGCGTGAACCGGATCAAGAAGCACACGCGGATCAGCCAGACCCAGCGCGGTGCGCAGTCCGGCGGCATCGTCACGCAGGAGGCGCCCATCCACGTCTCGAACGTGATGGTCGTCGACTCGGACGGCAAGCCGGCCCGGGTGGGTTACCGCATCGGCGAGGACGGCAAGAAGGTCCGGATCTCGCGCCGGAACGGTAAGGACATCTGATGACCACCGCAGAGAAGACCTCTCCGCGCCTCAAGGTGCGGTACCGCGAGGAAATCAAGGGCCAGCTGCAGGCTGAGTTCTCCTTCGGCAACGTCCACCAGATCCCGGGCGTGACGAAGGTCGTCGTGAACATGGGCGTCGGTGACGCCGCCCGCGACAGCAAGCTGATCGAGGGCGCGGTCAAGGACCTCGCCCTGATCACGGGCCAGAAGCCCGAGGTCCGGAAGGCCCGCAAGTCCATCGCGCAGTTCAAGCTGCGCGAGGGTCAGCCGATCGGCGCGCGCGTCACGCTGCGCGGCGACCGGATGTGGGAGTTCCTCGACCGGCTGCTGACCATCGCGCTGCCGCGTATCCGCGACTTCCGCGGGCTTTCGCCGAAGCAGTTCGACGGCCACGGCAACTACACGTTCGGTCTCAACGAGCAGTCGATGTTCCACGAGATCGACCCCGACTCCATCGACCGCCCGCGCGGCATGGACGTCACCGTCGTCACGACCGCCACGAACGACGACGAGGGCCGGGCGCTGCTGCGCAAGCTCGGCTTCCCGTTCAAGGAGAACTGAGCCCATGGCCAAGAAAGCCCTGGTCCACAAGGCCTCGAAGAAGCCGAAGTTCGCCGTGCGCGCCTACACCCGCTGCCAGCGGTGCGGCCGTCCGCACGCCGTGTTCCGCAAGTTCGGGCTCTGCCGGATCTGCCTTCGCGAGATGGCGCACGCGGGCGAGCTGCCCGGCGTCCGCAAGTCCAGCTGGTAAGAGCTTCTTTTTAACTCCAGATTCGCCACAGGCCCCGCCCGCTCCGGCGGGCGGGGAACCAGGCGAGAAAGGTTGACAGGTCACCATGACGATGACCGACCCCATCGCAGACTTCTTGACGCGTCTGCGTAACGCGAACTCGGCGTACCACGACGAGGTCAAGCTCCCGCACTCGAAGCTCAAGGCGAACATCGCCGAGATCCTCAAGCGTGAGGGGTACATCGCGGGTTACCACGACGAGCCGGGCGAGAAGCACAAGAACCTCGTCGTCGAGCTCAAGTACGGCCCCAACCGTGAGCGGAGCATCGCCGGCCTGCGGCGCGTCTCCAAGCCTGGTCTGCGGGTCTACGCAAAATCGACCGAGCTGCCGTCCGTGCTCGGCGGGCTGGGCATCGCGATCATTTCGACGTCCGGCGGTCTGCAGACCGACCGGCAGGCCAAGCGCAACAGCGTGGGCGGCGAAGTCCTCGCCTACGTCTGGTAAGGGAAGGGGTACAGGCATGTCACGCATCGGAAAGCTGCCGGTCGCCGTCCCTTCCGGGGTCGAGGTGACCATCGACGGTCAGCAGATCAAGGTCAAGGGGCCCAAGGGCACCCTGGAGCACACCGTCGCCGAGCCGATCACCGTCGAGCGCGACGAGGACGGCACGCTGCTGGTCAAGCGCCCGGATGACGAGCGCACCAGCAAGGCGCTGCACGGTCTCACCCGTACGCTGGTGAACAACCTCGTCGTCGGCGTCACCGCCGGCTACGAGAAGAAGATGGAAATCCACGGCGTGGGTTACCGCGTGCAGGCCAAGGGCTCGGACCTCGAGTTCGCCCTCGGCTACTCGCACCCGGTCAAGATCGAGGCCCCGGAGGGCATCACCTTCAAGGTGGAGACCCCCACCCGGTTCTCGGTCTCGGGCATCGACAAGCAGAAGGTCGGCCAGATCTCGGCCGTCATCCGCAAGCTGCGGCGCCCGGACCCGTACAAGGGCAAGGGCCTGCGCTACGAGGGTGAGAAGATCCGCCGCAAGGTCGGAAAGACGGGTAAGTGATCATGAGCGACACGACTACGAAGCGCAAGCCGGTGGGCAAGGACATCTCGACCCGCCGCCGCGTCGCGAAGGCCCGTCGGCACTTCCGGCTCCGCAAGAAGGTCTCGGGCACCGACCAGCGTCCGCGCCTGGTCGTCAAGCGGTCCTCGCGGCACATCGCCGTGCAGGTGATCGACGACCTCGCCGGCCACACGCTGGTGTCGGCGTCCACCCTCGAGGCGGACGTCCGGGCGGTCGACGGCGACAAGAAGGCCAAGGCCGCCAAGGTCGGGGAACTCGTCGCCGCGCGGGCCAAGAACGCCGGGATCTCGGCTGTGGTGTTCGACCGTGGGGGCAACGCCTACCACGGCCGCATCGCCGCGCTCGCCGACGCCGCCCGTGAGGCGGGGTTGGAGTTCTGACGATGCAGAAGCTTGTTAACGGAAGGAAAGCCTGATGCCGGGACGTACACGGCAATTCGGCGGCGGACAGGGCGGACCCGGCGGGCAGGGCGGCAACGACCGCAATGAACGTCGCGGTGGCGGCCGGGACCGGCGCGACAGCGGCCGTGGCGGGGCCGGCCAGGACAAGACCCCGCACCTCGAGAAGGTCGTGACGATCAACCGCGTCGCCAAGGTCGTCAAGGGTGGTCGTCGCTTCAGCTTCACCGCCCTGGTGGTCGTCGGTGACGGCGACGGTCAGGTCGGCGTCGGCTACGGCAAGGCCAAGGAAGTTCCCGCGGCCATCGCCAAGGGCGTCGAGGAAGCGAAGAAGAACTTCTTCCGCGTTCCGCGCGTCGGCGGCACCATTCCCCACCCGATCACGGGTGAGGAAGCCGCTGGTGTCGTCCTGCTCCGCCCGGCTTCCGCCGGTACCGGCGTCATCGCCGGTGGCCCGGTGCGCGCCGTGCTGGAGTGCGCGGGTGTCCACGACGTGCTGTCGAAGTCGCTCGGCTCCGACAACGCGATCAACATCGTGCACGCGACCGTGGCGGCCCTGAAGGGTCTGCAGCGTCCCGAAGAGGTGGCGGCCCGCCGTGGCCTGCCGCTCGAGGACGTCGCTCCGGCCCGGATGCTGCGCCAGCGTGCCGGCCAGGGAGTCTGACATGGCTGAGCTCAAGGTCACCCAGGTCAAGAGCAAGATCGGCACGAAGCACGCTCACCGCGAATCGCTGCGCACCCTCGGGCTGCGCAAGATCCGCCAGAGCGTCGTGCGTGAAGACACCCCCCAGGTGCGCGGCCTGATCCACACCGTCCGCCACCTGGTGGAGGTCGAGGAGGTCAAGGCATGACGGCCATCAAGATCCACCACCTGCGTCCGGCTCCGGGCGCCAAGCGCGACAAGATCCGCGTGGGCCGTGGTGAGGGCTCGAAGGGCAAGACGGCCGGTCGCGGTACGAAGGGCACCAAGGCCCGGAAGAACGTGCCGGCCCGGTTCGAGGGTGGGCAGATGCCCATCCAGATGCGGCTCCCGAAGCTCCGCGGCTTCAAGAACCGCTTCCGCACCGAGTACCAGCCGGTGAACGTGGGCGACATCGCCCGCGTCTTCCCGGACGGCGGCACCATCGGCGCCGACGAGCTGGTCAAGGGCGGTCTGGTCCGCAAGGGCAAGCTGGTGAAGGTCCTCGGCAACGGCGACGTGAACGGCGTCAAGCTGAACGTCACCGCCGACGCGTTCTCCGGTTCCGCCAAGGAGAAGCTCGAAGCGGCCGGTGGCTCCGCCACCACCAACTGAAGTTCGCAGTAACCGGAAGGCCCGCCTGGTCCAGCCAGGCGGGCCTTCCGTCGTTTGCGCGGTTGTCCGGTCCGGCCGGGCAGATGCCTTGCCGCCACGGGGCAACCCGACGGAGGATCACAAGGTGGACAGATCGCCGCAGGACCCGCCCGAGCCGGCGGCCTCGCCGTCCGATGCCGCGGAGTCGCCGCTGAGCTTCCCCGTCGAGGCCCCGCGGCCGTCGGGCCCGGAGCCGGGCGCGGGAGTTCCCCTGGCCGGCCCGCCGCCGGGGGAGGAGCCGCTCGTTTTCCCGGTGGAGGCCGCGCTGCCTGCGACGCCGGAAGCTTCAGAGCCTTTCGCCGGCCCGCCGCCTGGGGAGTCGCTGGTGTTCCCCGTCGAAGCCCCTCGGCCTGCCGGCCCCGAGCCGGGCGGCGGGGCACAGGCGCCCTTCCCAGGCGCGGTTCCGCAGCCCGGCCCGCCACCCCAGCCTCTCCACCCCGCAGCGCCGCTCCCATACCCCGTCGCGCAGCTGCCAGGCGCCCCCACGACGCCTCCACCAGCCCCTGAGCCGCCGCAAACCGCCGCTCCGGCGTCCGAGTCCCCGAACCCCGCCCTGCGGTTCCTGCCGCCCATTCTCGCTCTCGTCGCCGCCCTGATGACCGCCCTCGGGGCCTTCCTGCCGCTGTTCCGGATCCGGCAGAGCCTCGGGGCCGTCCAGCGGTTCCTCGAAGCCCAGATGACCGTCACCGAGACCGCCTGGGGCAGCTCCTTCGAAGTCCCCGGCCAGGAGGTCGTCGACCAGCAGGGCTCGCCGGTCGGCGTTCCGCTGCTCGTCGCCGTCGCCGTGCTGGTCGCCGGGGCGCTCATCACCTTCGTGCGGCCGGGGCCAGGCCGGTGGCTGGTCGCCGCCGGTGCCGTCTTCGCCGCCGGGGTGGTCGCCACCGTCGGCATGGACGGCATCGGGTGGTCCGTCTCCGCCCGCGGCGAGAGCCTCGACGTCGCCCTTGCGCCCGGCATGTGGCTGCTGATCGGCGGGACCGTCACCGCGGCTGCCGCCGCGGTGCTGACCGGCCTGCCGCACCGGCGGCCCGGCTGGGCCGATCCGGCCGTCGCCTACGCCGACACCCCGACCCCGCCCTCCGGCGTCGCCATCACCGTCCTGCCGCCGGACGAACCCGGCCACCCGGCCGGCGGACGCCCCTGAGCGTTACGCCGGGGGCGAACAGCGGGCATGAGCCGTCCCGCAGTTCAGGGCGCATTTCCGGGGCGGAGCGCGGGGGACGTGTGATCCACATCTGTCAAGCAATACGGCCAAGACGGCGATGTGGATCAACCCGCCGGAGCAACCTTGGTACGGAAAACGCACACGGACTGCGGACACGCCCTGTGAAGCTGTTAGAGTCGGCGACACGCTTCGGGACGAGTGTGCCCCGAAGCGTTCCTGGCTTGCGTGCCAGTAGTGCTGTGTGTTCCTGCCGGCCACCGTGCCGGCCAAGCCGATCGTCGGTTAGGACAGCCGACGACGCCGAGGAGGTCCCCCGCGTGCTCAGCGCCTTCCGCTCGGCTCTCGCGACGCCGGATCTACGCAAGAAGATCCTGTTCACGCTAGCCATCGTCGCGGTTTACCGAATCGGTGCGACCATTCCGGCGCCCGGCATCTCATACGGTGCCGTACAGGCTTGTAGCTCACAGGCGCAGCAGGAGGGCGTCTACCAGCTGCTGAACCTGTTCAGCGGTGGTGCGCTGCTGCAGCTGTCGCTCTTCTCGACCGGCATCATGCCGTACATCACGGCGAGCATCATCATCCAGCTGCTCACCGTGGTCATCCCGCGGTTCGAGGAGCTGAAGAAGGAAGGGCAGTCCGGCCAGGGCAAGCTGACCCAGTACACCCGGTACCTGACGGTCGCGCTGGCGATCCTGCAGGCCACCGGCGTGGTCGCGCTCGCGGACCGCAAGCAGCTCTTCCCCGACTGCCAGTCGCCGATCATCCCGGACAACAGCGTCTACTCGCTGGCCATCATCGTCATCACGATGACGGCGGGCACCGCCGTCATGATGTGGCTGGGCGAGCTGATCACCGAGCGCGGCGTCGGCAACGGCATGTCCGTCCTGATCTTCCTGAACATCGCGGCCCGCATCCCGGTCGAGGGCGGCAACATCCTCAGCAACGCGGGTGGGCTCGGCCTGGCGATCGTCTGCGTCTTCGGCCTGGTGATCATCGCCAGCGTCATCTTCGTCGAGCAGGGGCAGCGCCGGATCCCGGTGCAGTACGCCAAGCGCATGATCGGCCGCCGGATGTACGGCGGCACGTCGACCTACCTGCCGATCAAGGTCAACCAGGCCGGTGTCATCCCGGTCATCTTCGCGTCGTCCCTGCTGTACCTGCCGGACCTGATCAGCCGCCTCGTCGGCGACCAGAACAGCAACTCCGGCTGGCAGGTCTTCATCAAGAACTACATCGTGAACCAGTCCAGCTGGGTGCACATCGCGCTGTACTTCGGCCTGATCATCTTCTTCACGTACTTCTACATCACGATCACGTTCAACGTGGACGAGCGTGCGGAAGAGATGAAGAAGTTCGGCGGGTTCATCCCCGGCATCCGCCCGGGCCGCCCGACGGCTGAGTACCTGAGCTTCGTGCTCGGCCGGATCACCCTGCCGGGTTCGCTGTACCTGGGCATCATCGCGATCCTTCCGAACTTCTTCCTGTCGGTGACCGGTAGCGGGAACAACCAGAACTTCCCGTTCGGTGGCACGGCTGTGCTGATCATGGTCGGTGTCGGCCTCGACACCGTGAAGCAGATCGAAAGCCAGCTGATGCAGCGCAACTACGAAGGGTTCTTGAAGTGACGCGTCTGGTTCTCGTGGGTCCGCCCGGCGCGGGCAAGGGTACGCAGGCGGTGGCCCTGTCGGAGCAGCTGCGCGTCCCGCACATCTCCACGGGTGACCTGTTCCGCGCCCACGTCGGCCAGGAGACCCCGCTCGGCCAGGAGGCGAAGCGTTACCTGGACTCGGGCGAGCTCGTGCCCGACTCGGTGACCAACGAAATGGTCCGCGAGCGGCTGGCCGAGCCGGACGCCAAGGTCGGCTTCCTGCTCGACGGCTTCCCCCGCAACACGAAGCAGGCCGAGGTTCTCGGCGAGATCCTGGGCGACGCGGACGTTTCGCTCGACGCGGTGATCCAGCTGCAGGTTCCGGAGGACGTCGTCGTCGGGCGGCTCATGTCGCGCGGCCGGGCGGACGACACCGAAGAGGTCATCCGCCGCCGTCAGCAGATCTACGTCTCGGACACCGCGCCGCTGCTCGAGTACTACGCCGACATCCTGGTGACCGTCGACGGCGTCGGCAGCGTCGAAGAGATCTCCGGGCGGGTCCTGGCCGCCCTGCGCGACCGCACGTGAACCTCGGAGGACTGCGTGTTCTGCAAGTGCTCCGGCGCGGGCGCATGATCGAGGTCAAGACCCCGGACGAGCTGCAGGCGATGCGGGCGGCCGGCCTGGTCGTCGCCCGCACGCTCGCGGCGGTCCGCGCCGCGGCGAAGCCGGGTGTCAGCACCGCCGAGCTCGACGAGCTGGCCGAGCAGACGATCCGGGACGCCGGCGCGGTGCCGTCGTTCAAGGGCTACCACGGCTTCCCGGCGTCCATCTGCGCGTCGGTGAACGAGCAGATCGTCCACGGCATCCCGGCGAAGAGCCAGGTGCTGGCCGACGGCGACATCATCTCCGTCGACTGCGGCGCGATCCTCGACGGCTGGCACGGCGACTCCGCCGTCACGCTGGCCATCGGCCAGGTCGCCGACGCCGACCTGGCGCTGTCCGCGGCGACCGAGGCGGCGATGTGGGCGGGGATCGAGGCCGTCACCCCCGGTGGCCGGCTGACCGACATCTCCTTCGCCGTCCAGTCCGCCGCCGAGCGCGCGGGCCGTGACGACGGCATCGAGTACGGGATGATCGTCGAGTACGGCGGCCACGGCATCGGCCGCCAGATGCACATGGACCCGTTCCTGCCGAACGTCGGCAAGCCGGGCAAGGGCCCGCGGCTCAAGCCGGGCATGGCCCTGGCGATCGAGCCGATGCTGACCGGCGGCGGCGGCGAGACCCGCGAGCTGGACGACGGCTGGACGGTCGTCACGGCCGACGGCTCCCGCGCGGCCCACTGGGAGCACACCGTCGCGATCACCGAAGACGGCCCCTGGGTGCTCACCGCTCCGGAAGACGTCTGACCTGCGCATTCGCGCGTTGGCGGCTCGTCAACGCGGTGATCTCTTACCATGGTCACCCCCGGTTTGGGGGTCGCGACACGTGTTGCGTACACTGTCAAGTCGGCGCACTTATCGCGCCCGGATCCTGCGCGCTCGTGAATTCACGGTCTACTGGGACTCGGGCACTGGTGTGCCGACGTACCGCCCAACCCCGGCACTAGTGCTCCGGTTGGTCACAGAGTGTAGTGACATGCGACAGGAAATGCGGAGGACATGGCGAAGAAAGACGGGGCCATCGAGGTCGAAGGCCGCGTAGTCGAGCCGCTCCCCAACGCGATGTTCCGCGTCGAGTTGGAGAACGGTCACAAGGTCCTGGCACACATCAGCGGCAAGATGCGGCAGCACTACATCCGCATCCTGCCGGAGGACAGGGTTGTCGTGGAGCTGTCGCCCTACGACCTCTCTCGTGGTCGCATCGTCTACCGCTACAAGTGATCACGAAGAGCAGCTCAACAGCAGGAGAGCAGAAGACGTGAAGGTCCAGCCGAGCGTCAAGAAGATCTGCGACAAGTGCAAGGTGATCCGCCGTCACGGCCGGATCATGGTGATCTGCGAAAACCTGCGGCACAAGCAGCGGCAGGGCTGATCACCCAGCACTCGACCAGAGTGGCTTGACGGCTACACAACCTCCCCGCACCTGCCGGTTCACGCGAGTGAACCGGTTCACCCCCGGGCTTCAGGCCGGGGCCGGGACACCCGAAGCGCAAGCCGAGGGCACGACAGGCGAGTCGGTCCCGGAACCGGACGGGGAGCAGACCTGAAGATGAAACCGAAGAAGGAGCATCAACGCCAATGGCACGACTCGCTGGCGTAGACCTCCCCCGCGAAAAGCGGTTGGAGATCGCGCTTACCTACATCTACGGCATCGGCCGTACCCGCTCGAAGCAGCTCATCAAGGCTGCCGAGCTCAACGCGGACACCCGCGTCAAGGACCTCAGCGATGACGACCTCGCGAAGCTGCGTGTGTACATCGAAGAGAACTTCAAGGTCGAGGGTGACCTTCGCCGTGAGGTGAACGCCGACATCCGTCGGAAGATCGAGATCGGGTGCTACGAGGGCCTTCGCTGGCGCCGCGGACTTCCCGTCCGTGGGCAGCGCACGAAGACCAACGCCCGTACCCGCAAGGGTCCGAAGAAGACGGTCGCCGGCAAGAAGAAGGCTGGCAAGAAGTGAGCGTCCAGGGCAAGAAGGTCGTGCAGATGGGTGGCGTTCACCGCCGCGGCTCGGCTTGTGTCTCGCCCAAGGCGCTCTACGCCCGCCCGATGGCGCTCCGCAACCTGTACACCGACGCCGGTTCGATCATCCGGCGCGGCCAGGCCGAAGCGGTCGCCGCTCACCAAGAGAACGCGCGCTAACAGGAGATCCCTCACAACATGCCACCGAAGTCTCGTACTGCGGCCGGGGCCAAGAAGGTCCGCCGCAAGGAAAAGAAGAATGTCGCGCACGGTCACGCGCACATCAAGAGCACCTTCAACAACACCATCGTCTCGATCACGGACCCGACCGGTGCCGTGATCGCGTGGGCGTCGAGTGGTCACGTGGGCTTCAAGGGCTCGCGCAAGTCCACCCCGTTCGCCGCGCAGATGGCTGCTGAGAACGCTGCCCGCAAGGCCGCCGAGCACGGCATGAAGAAGGTCGACGTCTTCGTGAAGGGCCCGGGTTCGGGCCGCGAGACGGCGATCCGCTCGCTGCAGGCGGCCGGCCTCGAGGTCGGCACCATCCAGGACGTGACCCCGCAGCCTCACAACGGCTGCCGCCCGCCCAAGCGGCGCCGGGTCTGAGGAACGGGGAGGAGTAAGAAGAAATGGCTCGTTACACCGGCCCCGCGACGCGTATTTCGCGTCGCCTCAAGGTTGACCTCATCGGCGGCGACCAGGCTTTCGAGCGTCGCCCCTACCCGCCGGGCCAGCACGGCCGCGGGCGCATCAAGGAGTCCGAGTACCTCCTGCAGTCGCAGGAGAAGCAGAAGGCTCGCTACACCTACGGCGTTCTCGAGCGTCAGTTCGTCCGGTACTACAAGGAAGCCGTCCGGCGTCCCGGCAAGACCGGTGAGAACCTGCTGCAGATCCTCGAGTCCCGCCTGGACAACGTGATCTACCGCGCCGGCATCGCCCGCACCCGCCGTCAGGCGCGGCAGCTGGTGAGCCACGGCCACTTCCTGGTCAACGGCCAGAAGGTGAACGTCCCGTCGTTCCAGGTCACCAAGTGGGACATCATCGACGTGCGGCCGAAGTCCATGGGCATGCTGCCGTTCGTGGCGGCGAAGGAGTCCTTCGGCGACCGCCCGATCCCGGCGTGGCTGCAGGTCGTCCAGTCCAACCTCCGCGTGCTGGTCCACCAGCTCCCGGAGCGTGCGCAGATCGACGTTCCGGTTCAGGAACAGCTGATCGTCGAGCTCTACTCGAAGTAGTCCGGCCCCGGCTGGAGTACGGGCGGCGGCGCAACAGGTGCGCCGCCGCCTACGCCATCCCTTCGACGTCATATGGCGGGCGTCGTCTGGAAAGGAAAACAAGGAATGCTGATTTCCCAGCGGCCGGCTCTCGGCGAAGAGACGGTCAACGAGACCCGCTGCCGGTTCACCATCGAACCGCTGGAGCCCGGCTTCGGCTACACGCTCGGCAACTCGCTGCGTCGTACGCTGCTGTCGTCCATCCCGGGCGCGGCCGTGACGAGCATCCGCATCGACGGCGTGCTGCACGAGTTCACCACCGTTCCCGGGGTGAAGGAAGACGTCACCGACATCATCCTGAACCTCAAGGAGCTCGTGGTGTCCTCGGAAGAGGACGAGCCGGTCACCATGTACCTGCGCAAGCAGGGCCCGGGTGAGGTCACGGCGGCCGACATCGTGCCGCCGGCGGGTGTCACCGTGCACAACCCGGATCTGCACATCGCGTCGCTGAACGGCAAGGGCAAGCTCGAGATCGAGCTCGTCGTCGAGCGCGGCCGCGGTTACGTTCCGGCCCTGCAGAACAAGCAGGCGGGCGCGGAGATCGGCCGGATCCCGGTCGATTCGATCTACTCGCCGGTGCTCAAGGTGACCTACAAGGTCGAGGCCACCCGTGTCGAGCAGCGCACCGACTTCGACAAGCTGATCCTGGACGTCGAGACCAAGCCGTCGATCACGCCGCGCGACGCGGTCGCGTCGGCCGGCAAGACGCTGGTGGAGCTGTTCGGTCTCGCCCGCGAGCTGAACGTCGACGCCGAGGGCATCGAGATCGGCCCGTCGCCGCAGGAGGCGGACACCATCGCCGCCTACGCGATGCCGATCGAGGACCTGGACCTCACCGTCCGGTCGTACAACTGCCTCAAGCGCGAGGGCATCCACACGGTGGGCGAGCTCGTCTCGCGCAGCGAGGCGGACCTGCTCGACATCCGCAACTTCGGCGCCAAGTCGATCGACGAGGTCAAGCTGAAGCTCGTCGGTCTCGGCCTCGCGCTGAAGGACAGCCCGCCCGGGTTCGACCCGACCGCGGCGGCCGCCAGCTACGACGGTGAAGGCTGGTCGGAGGGTGTCGGTGGCATCGCCGACGGGATTTCGGACGGCCACGACGATGGCCAGGACTACGCAGAGACCGAGCAGCTCTAGGGCTCTGTGCCTGGACGCTGCGAGCTGAACTAGTAGGAGAACCAATGCCCACCCCTACCAAGGGAGCCCGGCTCGGCGGGTCGTCCGCGCACGAGCGGCTGATCCTGGCCAACTTGGCCACGCAGCTGTTCGAGCACGGCAAGATCACGACCACCGAGGCGAAGGCCCGCCGGGTCCGCCCGCTGGCCGAGAAGCTGATCACGAAGGCGAAGCGGGGCGACCTGCACAACCGCCGTCAGGTGCAGAAGGTCGTCCGTGACAAGGACGTCGTGCACAAGCTGTTCGCCGAGATCGGTCCGCACTTCGCGGAGCGTCCGGGCGGCTACACCCGGATCACCAAGACGATGGCGCGCAAGGGCGACAACGCCGCCATGGCCGTCATCGAGCTGGTGTCCGAGAAGACGGTGACTTCGGAAGCCGAGCGCGCTCGGAAGACGAAGTTCGCGAAGGACGAGAAGGCCGCCGCTCCGGCTGCTGCCGAGGAGACCACCGAGGCGCCCGCCGCCGAGGAGACTCCGGCCGAGGACACCGCGGCCGCCGAGACCGAGGCTCCGGCCTCGGACGACGCGGACGCGGACGCCAAGAAGGACTGACGTCCTGACGGCCGCTTCGACACCGGACGAGCCCGCCACTCCCCCTGGGGAGGGCGGGCTCGTTCGTCTGCGCCTGGACGTCTCCTACGACGGCACGGACTTCTCGGGCTGGGCCCGCCAGCCGGGCCGCCGCACGGTCCAGGGGCTCCTGGAGGAGGCGCTGCAGCGGCAGCCGCCCGGGGCCTCGGTGCCCAAGTCCGTGGTCGTGGCGGGCCGCACGGACGCCGGTGTGCACGCGACCGGCCAGGTGGTGCACGTCGACGTGGTGCCGCATGCCGAGCCGTCCGGCCGCATTCCCGTGTCCCCTGAGGGCATCCCGGACCTGACGCGCATGACGGGCCGCTGGAACCGCCTCCTGCCGGGCGACGTCCGGGTGCTGGGCGCCCGGGTCGCGCCCGAGGGGTTCGACGCGCGGTTCTCGGCGATCCGCCGTCACTACCGCTACCGCGTCTCCGACGCACCCTGGGGCGTGGACCCGTTGCGCCGCCACGACACCCTGGCCTGGAACCGTCCACTGTCGACGGACGCGATGAACGCCGCGGCGGCGGAGTTGCTGGGCCTGCACGACTTCGCGGCGTACTGCAAGCAGCGCGAGACGGGCACGACGATCCGCGAGCTGCAGCGCCTGGCGTGGACGCGGATCGACGAGCACCTGCTGGAGGTCGAGGTCTCGGCGGACGCGTTCTGCCACTCGATGGTCCGCAGCCTGGTGGGCGTGCTGCTGCTGGTCGGCGACGGCCGCCGCACCGACGCGTGGCCGGCGAAGGTACTGGAGAGCGGTATCCGCGACAGCGCGGTCGCCCCGGCCCACGGCCTGACGCTCACCGCCGTCGACTACCCGCCCGACGCCGAACTCGCGGCCCGGGCCGCCCAGACCCGCAACGTCCGCACCACCCCGTCGTGGGGGGGGGGGGGGGTGGGCGGGGGGAAGCCCCCCCCCCCCCCCCGGCGAGGGGGGCGGGCCGCGCCGGGGGGGGCCCCCCCGCGCGGG
>NZ_JBFBBT010000024.1:0-20982 GCF_040682815.1 Amycolatopsis sp. NPDC051102 | reverse complement strand
ACGGGGTTGGGGGGGTCCACATTAACCTCAAACGCCCCCCCCACTCACGACAGGTGAGGGTCAGTCGCCGCGGCGGACCGGGCCCAGGAGCTGCTGCTCCTTGGGCGTCGTGACCAGCCTCAGCGGCCGCCACAGGTTGCGGCCCAGGGCCACCACCTGGTCGTCCTTCAGCATCGTCAGCTGGCGCATCATCTGGGGCGGCAGGTTCCAGATCCGGCCCGCCAGCTCGGCCTGGCCGGCCGGGAGGCGCTGCATCAGCACCAGGTCCGCCGCGTTGGCTGTCATGCCCGCCTGGGGGTGCAGGTACGGCAGCACGTACACCGTCGTCTGCCAGGGCGAGCGGGGCGGGAACAGGTCCTGCGGTGTCGGGCCGCCGTCCGTCACGACCAGCAGGGGCGCGTCCTCCGACGGCCGGGGCAGCTCGACCGGTGAGAGCCGGCGGATCTGCACCAGCGGCGACGGCCGCCCGTCGCGGCTGCCGGCCGCCCGGGAGAGCACCTGCCACTCCGTCGGGCGCCCGGTCGCCACCACGACCCACGCGCCGACGGCCATCGCGCGCATGGCGACCTGGCGGGCCAGGTACAACCCGCCTACCAGCACGATGCGGGTCGGGGTCGAGCGCAGCGCCGAGATGGTCAGCGGCTCGCCCTTCAGCCCCGAGCCGAGCACGATGCCGCCGCGGTCGCCCGACGGGCTGATCGCGTCGAGCATCGCGGGGTCCACCGTGAACTCCGGTGCCACCCCGCTGTTCTGCCCGGCGTCGCGGACGCGGGAGCTCATGCCGTACCTCCGATCGGCAACGTCGCGGCGAACGCGGAGACCTGCAGCCCGCGCAGCGGGGTCAGGGCCACCCCCAGCCGCTCGGACAGCCCGTGCAGCCGCTGGTCGGCGGCGTCGAGCTCACGCGGGTTCCGGGCGCTCACCCGCACCACGCCGCGCAGGCCGATCTTGCCTTCGTCGGACGCCGGCGAGATCGACATCGCCAGCGTCGCCGACAGCGCGCGGACGCTCGTCAGCGCGTTCAGGCTGCTGGTGACCTTGCCCTTCGGCCAGCCGGTGATCGCGTAGCTCGCGTGCCCGATGCCGGCCGCGGTCACGCCGGACCAGCGTTCCTGCAACGTCACCTTGGTGGGCGAACCGGCCACGGACGTCAGCTCCGCGGCCGAAATGCCCGCCCGCAGCAGCTCGTCCGGGTCCAGCGGCCGCGTCGGCACGCCCTGGGACTCCAAAGCGTTGCGCACGCGGGAAAGCGCGCCGATCAGCGCGCGGTGGGCGCCGACGACGCCGCCGCCGCGTTCCCGGATCGCCGCCGGGCACCGCTTCGGGTCGAGCCGGATCGCCACCCACGTCGTCCGCCGCGCCGCCGCGGGCAGCGGGCCCAGCACCTCCATGTAGGAGCTGAGCGCCGGCGAGTCCGACGGCAGGGCGGCGCTGCCCGGGTAGCAGTGCCAGATCATCTGGATGGAGTCGAGGACCACGCCGCGGTCCTCGAGGCAGGGGGCGAGCGCCGAGAGCGGCAGGCTCGGCGCGCCGTCGGCCTGGGTGATCAACGCCGGGGTGGGCTCGACGAGCAGCACCGCCGTCCACGTGCCGTCGTTCCAGGCGAGCCCGACCTGCTGGCGTTCGTGGTCGACGCCGTGCGCGACGACGAGGTCCGGCACGGCGATCCGCAGCAGGTTCACGCGGGCGTCGTCGGGGCCGGTCACCGAGGTCTCTTCGGCGGCCAGCTCCTCGACGGTGCTCGGCGGCAGCGGGTTCGCGACCCGGTCGTGCGAGCGGAAGGAGTAGCGCAGCGTCAGGCCGACCCACTGGGTGAACCAGCGGCCGCGCCAGCGCAGCAGCGCGACGATGAGGGCGAAGCCGGTGATGCCGATGCCGACGTACTTCAGCGACATGTCGATCGCGAGCAGCACCAGGCCGATGGCGAGGCCGACCTCGAGCACGACGAGGTTCGCCACGGGCAGCGGGCCGAGGGTGATGCCCGAGGACCGGCGCCGCGCGGGCGGCGCCATCCGGGTCGCGCCGCCGGCCGGGGGAGAGGCCGGGCTGCTGTCGTCGGGTCCCTGGGGGCCGCCGGAGCCGCCGCCGGGACCGCCAGGACCTCCAGGCCCGCCCGGGCCACCGCCACCGGGTCCACCGGGACCGCCGGCCGGGCCACCGGGTCCACCGGCCGGGCCACCGGGACCACCAGGCCCACCGGGACCGCTACCCGGCCCGCCGGGGCCGGGACGCCCGCCGGGGCCACCAGGCCCGCGCGGGGGCATGCCGGGGACACCATGGGGTCCGGTCGGCACTCCGGGAGGGCCGGCGGGAGCACCCGGAACGCCGCCAGGGCCGCCGGGACCGCCCGGCACCCCACCCGGACCACCGGGTCTGCCCGGCCGCGGCGGCGGGCCCGGCTGGCGGCCGGGCGGCGGGGGCCCGGGCGGGCCAGGCGGGCGTGGCGGGTTGGTGACGGACATCGCCGCTTTCTCTTCCCCTCGTGCTTGCTGCATACCCGGAAGCCGGGTCCCGGGGTGCCCGAGACTAGCCTGAGTTGGTAGAAACCCCACACCAGACGGTCCCCGTACGGCTATCCTGCGGAACCGTACCGCGACGGGGAGAGCTGTAGGTCGAGAATGCCATCAACACCCACGACTAAGTCTCAGGTCCAGGCGTATCAGTTCGTCCTACGGCGGATGCAGTCGGCGCTGGTCCGGCGGGACGCGGTGATGCTGCACGACCCGATGCGCACCCACACGCGGGCCACGATCGTCGGTGTCGTGCTGGGGGCGCTCGGCATGATCGTGTTCGTCGTCTGGGGGCTGCTCAGCCCGGCGCCGTCGGTGCCGGCGGCCGGGAACATCGTGATCGGCGAACAGTCCGGCACGGTGTACGTCGTCACGGGCAACCCGAAGAAGCTGATCCCGACCTTCAACCTCGCCTCGGCGCGCCTGCTGCTGCTGGCCCAGAGCAAGCAGCCCGGCAACGGCAGCGCCACCGGTGGCGCGACCGCGGCGCCCGCCCCCGCCGCGGCGGCGAGCCCGGGCAGTGTGAAGAATCCCACGGTCGTTTCCGACGAGCAGCTGAAGGACATTCCGCGCGACAAACTGACCGGAATTCCGGACGGCCCGCAGCTGATCCCGACGGATTCCCAGCGGATTTCCGCCAATTGGGCGGTCTGCGACCAGGTTCAGCTCGACCCGTCGCTGCCGAACCCCGACACGGGGCGCACCAACACCTACGTTTTCGGCGGCATCGCGCCCAGCGGCCTCGGTGCCGAGCTGGGGGAGAACGAAGCGCTGCTGGCCAAGGCCGACAACGGCAAGACCTACCTCGTCTACCGGCTGCCGAGCTCCCGGAACCGGCCGAACGCGAACACCGTGCGCGCCGAGATCGACGTCGACAACCCGAACGACGCCGTCCGGACGGCGCTGCAGCTGCCGCCCGCGCCGCGCAAGATCACGCAGGGGCTGCTGAACGCGATCCCCGAGGTCGCGAAGCTGAGCCCGCCGAAGATCGCGGCCGGCTCGGCGCCGGCGGACTTCGACGGCCTGACCGCGGGCGACGTCTTCGCCACGCAGCAGGCCGGCGAGACGACGCTGAACTACTGGGCGATCACCCGCAGCGGCATCCAGCGGGTGTCCAACGCGGTGGCCGACATCATGCGCGTGGCGAAGAACGGCAGCTCCGGCAAGATCCAGACGCTCGGCCTCGACAAGCTCGCCGGCGTGCACGTCATGCAGCCCGCCGACCCCGACTACATCGCGGTCGACGACTTCCCGCGCTCGGTGCCGACGATCCTCGACGCGACGAAGAACTCGTCGGTCGCGTGCCTGGGCTGGTCGCTGATCGGGTCCGGCCCCGATCAGGACGGGCACACCTCGGTGTACGTCGACACGCAGCTGCCCGGCCAGAAGAGCGCCGGCGAGAAGTTCACCCCGATGACGGTGACCACGCCGGGCCCGAACCGCGTGCCGCTCAACGGTTTCTACCTCAAGCCCGGGTTCGCCGCGGTGGTCCAGTCCGCCACCGGCAAGGCCAGCTTCGGCAAGGGCCAGATCCAGCTGATCTCCGACCGGGGCGTCCGCTACAGCGTTCCGGACGCCCAGACCGCGGACGCGATCGGCTTGAACAACCGGCAGCCCGCGCCGGAGTCGATCATCGGGCTGCTGCCGACCGGGGCGTCGCTGAACACTCAGGACGTGCTGCGGCAGTTCGACTCGGTGCCGATCGACCCGAACGCGGGCACCTACCCGACGGCCGCCGCGCAGCCCGGGAACTGAGCGGAACCACCGGGCCCCGGTGGGCGTCTGACGCTCGAAGGTCGTTTTGGTGAGCGGAGGTTGCCGTGGCCGGCTTGAGGATGGACGCCGTCGTCGTCGCCCGGTACGCGGTGACGGCCGACACCGCCGCGGACGACCTGGACGTGGCGGCGACCGAGGTCGGCGGCGACGTCACCGACGAGTCCTACGGGCCGCTGGGGGCGCAGATCGGCCTCGGCGCTTCGTACGGCCGTGCCGCGGGCGCGTTGCGGCGGCAGCTGGCCGACGGCGCGGAGGCGCTGCGTTCGGCCGCGGAGGCGCTGCGGCAGGTGACGGTCCGCCACGGCGGCCAGGACACCGAGGCCGCCGAGCTGATCAAGCGGGCGGGGAGGCTCGACGGATGACGACCGGATCCCTGCCGGTGGCCTCCGGGAGCGAGGACCTCACCGCGGCCGCCGAGCCCTACCTGGATTACCTGTCCGACCTCGCGCAGCAGCTCGGCGTGCTCGACCCGGTCGAGACGTACTTCCGCCCGCTGCTCGGCCGCTGGGCCGACCTCGGCGCCGAAGCGGACCGGCTGCGCCAGGCGGCGTCGGCCGCGGCCGACGTCTCCACGAGGCTCGACGACCAGCTCGGCCGCCTCGACGCGGGCTGGGAGGGCCGCGACGCGGACGCGTTCGTGACGTACATGCGCGAGATCGGCGCGGCGGGCGGCGACCTCCAAGAGGCCCTCACCACCCTGGCCGCCGCCCTCGACGACCTGGTGGCGACGCTGCGCCACGTCGTCGTCGACCTGGTGGAAGTGCTGGTGGACGCGGCCGAGCTGACGTCGGAGACGATGCTGCTCCCGAGCGGCGGCACCAAGCGGGCGCGGGCGCAGCTGCAGGAGACGCAGGACTCGGCGAAGGCCCTGTACGAGACGGCGCGCGACGTGCTGGAGGCGTTCGACCGGCTTTGCGACGGCGTCGACGACCCCGACGCGGCGTCCCGGACCATCGAGATCCGGCACCGGTACCCGCAGGAGAAGTTCAAGCTCCACGACGACGCACTGAACGAGGCGGGCGCGGCCGACGAGGTCATGACACCGTCTTCGGCGAGCGAACCGGCGGAGGGCCGCCACACGGGCGCGGGCACGGTCGACGCCGCCCCGCCCGCCGACGCGCCGCCTGCGCCGCCCGCGGCGGACGACAACCACAGCTCGTCGTCGTCCGGGATGCCGATGATGCCGATGATGGGTTTCGGCGCCTTCGGCTCGGGCGGCCAGACCCGCCGCCCGTCGAAGACCCGCCCGGTCACGAAGTCATCGGACCTGCTGGGCGAACCGGGCCTGGTCGCCCCGCCGGTGATCGGCGAGGACGAGAACCCGCCGCCGAAGAAACCCCCGGCACCGCCCGCCACGTGACCCGCGAGATACTTGGTTGGGTCAGCGGCGGCGGGGGTCGCCCTCGGCCGGGCGGTTGCGGCGGATCGTGTGCATGACGAACAACGTGATCAGCAGGGCGAGCACGCCGCCCGCCGTGCCGGCCAGCGCCACGATCACCGGCGTCGAGTTGCGGTCGTTCGCCGGCGGGAGCTGGGCCAGCTGCGGAACCGGCTTGGGCGCCGCGCCACCCACCTCCGACGGCAGGCTCTGCGTCAGCGCCGCCACCGGGTCGATGACGCCGTAGCCGACGAAGTTGTCGCGCCCGCCGGGGGCCGCCGGGTGCTGGGCCGTCTCCTTGATGCGGTTGACGATGCCCTTCGCCGTCAGGTCCGGGTACTTCGCCTTCACCAGCGCCGCGAGGCCCGCGACGTACGGCGCCGCGAAGCTCGTGCCCTGGATTTCGGTGGCCTTGTCACCGTTTTCGAACGTCAGGTTGGCCAGGCCGTCGGAGCCCTCAGCCGGGTCGAGCGAGGTGATCTTCGTGCCCGGTGCCGCGACACCGACCCACGGGCCGTGCACGCTGAACGGAGCGACACTGCCGGCCTGTTCCTCGATCGCGCCCACGGAGAGCACGTCGTCCGCGAACCACGGCGGCGTCACGATCGTCTTGGGCTTGTTCGCGTTCGGCTGGTCGTTCTGGGGGCAGGTGTCGGTGACGTTCCCCGCCGCCGCGACGATCACGATGTTCTTCGACGCCGCGTAGTGGACCGCCGCCTGGACCTGCTGTTCGCCGGTGGTGATCGAGCCGTCGGCGGTCCGGCAGTTGTCGACCGACATGTTGATGACGTCGGCCTCGTTGCGGTCGGCGATCCCGCGGATGATCTCGGCGAGGGTCTTCAGCGTGCCCGCCGTTCCGGCCTTCTCGAGCTGGCGGCCGCCGTTGGACTGGCCGGGCGACGTCCGGTCGCCCTCGCCGCTGCCGCCACCGCCGCCCGTGCTGCTCGGCGGCGGCGAAGAGCCGGCCGGCGGGTTCGTGCTCGACGACGGCGTGCCGCTGCTGCTGGCCGGCGGCGACGAGGTCTGCGTGTCGGGCTCGTAGTTCTCGCTCA
The DNA here is from genome assembly GCF_040682815.1 of Amycolatopsis sp. NPDC051102. Classification (NCBI taxonomy): domain Bacteria; kingdom Bacillati; phylum Actinomycetota; class Actinomycetes; order Pseudonocardiales; family Pseudonocardiaceae; genus Amycolatopsis; species Amycolatopsis sp. NPDC051102. Next base: position 14,266 of record NZ_JBFBBT010000024.1, on the reverse strand, counting down.
GCTGGCGGTAGGACACGATGGTCGCGTCCGGCGCGACGCCGATGAACCCGACCTCCGGGTTGTCCGGCTTCGCCGCGATGATCCCGGCGACCTCGGTGCCGTGGCCGTCGCAGTCTTCGAGCCCGTCCGGCTGGCCCTTCGACGGTTTCGCGACGTACTCGCCACCGGACTGGAGCCGGTTCTGGAACCACGGGTGCCGGGTGACGCCGGTGTCGATCACGGCCACCCGCACCCCGCCGCCGATGCTGCCCGTGGCCGCCTTGACGATTTCGTGCGCCTTCGAGATCTGCAGGTAGTCCTGGCCCCACGGCCGGTTCTTGAGCACGATGTTCTGCCCGAGGGTGCTGCGCTGGACACAGCCCTTCGTCGGCTTGTAGGTCTTGTCCGGCTTGCGCTCGTCCGGGATCAGCTTGCTCTCGTCGACCGGGGGCGGGGTCGCGAAGTAGCCGTCGGCCGGGGCGGTCTGCGCCTGGGCGGGCAACACGCCGAGGGGTGCGAGGACGCCGATCGTGCCGGCGATCAGGGCCGTCGTCGTTCGCCGGGTAGTGCCGAAACGCCGTCCTGGAGTCATCGGAGATTCACCCGATCCGGTCACTTGAAGTTCAGGTGCCGCAGGGTGGTGTAGAGGTCCATCACACCCAGGGCGAGGGGCAGCACCGAGGCGATGCAGATCGCTTCGATGATCTCCACCGTGCGGCGCAGCGGCGGCGAGAACCGCTGGTTGGGGAAGATCACGCCGACCACGAGCGCCCCCGCGGCCAGCAGGAGCAGCACGCCGAAGACGTAGAGCAGGCGGTTCTGCGCGTTCGCCGTGAGCAGCCAGCCGACGGCGATCCCGGTGGCCGAAACCAGGCCGGTGGTGAGCAGGGCGATCGCCTGGCTGCCGTTGGCGTACGCGCGGGCGCGCAGGAGCAGGACGAGCGTCGCGACGACGCCGAGGATGATCCCGAACGCGCCGGGCGCGGTGGCGGCGATGATCGCGGCCACCGCGACGGTGGCGCCGCAGCCGACCATCAGGCCGGTCATGTAGTTGTGCGCGACGGCCGTGCGGCGCTCGATCGCCCGGTAGTCGGGGAAACCGGAGTCTTCCTTCAGCTCCTCGGCGTTGCTCGGGACGTGCGGCAGCGGCAGCTTCGCGAGCCAGATCGTGGCGCGCGGCAGGATCGAGATGCAGGCGAGGGCGACCGCGACGGTGCCGGCCGCGATCCCGGCCGCCGGGTGCGCGACGAGCGTGCCGAACAGGAAGGCCAGCGCGCCGAAGGTGCCCGCGGTGGCCGCCGCGATGAACGTCGTGATGCCGGCGCCGATCACCATGATGCAGACCGAGGCGACGATGATCACCAGGACCGCGCCGAGCAGCAGGTTCGCCCGCATCGACAGGCCGGGCACGATGTAGAAGCCGCTGACGAAGGCCAGTGGCAGCCCGCCCGCGGCGGCGATCAGCACGCCGGTCTGCTCCGCCTGGTACCCCTTGGCGAGCGTCGCGCCGATCGCGACGCACGCGATCGCGCCGATGCCCCCGGCGATGGCCGCGCCCAGCGCGCTGCCGCCGTAGAGCGAGCCGCTCATGAACAACGCGACGGCGGCGGCGAACAGCGCCAGCCCGCCGGCGATGTGCCCGAACCGGTTGGCGGTTTCCTTGGTCCACGGGCGGAAGCTGTCGGGGGAGGACTCGGCGATGGCGTCGACGACGTCGTCGTACAACGGCGGCGGCGGGTTCTCGTTGCGCTTGCGCAGCTGCAGCAGTTCGCCGTCGACGACGCCGAGCGAGGCCAGGGTGCGGCTGGGGTCGAGGGGCGCGTCGCCGAGCTTCGCCAGCGCCCAGCCGCCGTGCCGGGCACCGCCGTCGGGCGAGGTCTCCTTGGCCATGTCCAGCAGCATCGGCAGGAGGTCGGCCACCGCGACGTCGGCGGGCAGCGCGACGTCGATCCGCGTGGAGGGCGCGACGACCGTCACCCTGCTGAAAACTGTCGTGCCCGTGGCCACTGCACTGCCCCCGCTCGGTCGATACTGCTCCCGGGGGAACTTATACCGAACCCCGGCACCGGCATCATCGAACGTCCGAAATTCACCGGCAAGCAAAAGCCCACCGCCGCGACCCGGCATTACTGTCGGTGCCGGGCCGTACACTCGCCTGACGACGATGGGCAGCGTTCACGAGGGGTTCCGGCATCCGGCGGAATCCCGCGGGGCCGTTCGATAGGTTGGTCGCACACCTTGCGGTGGCCGCCATCGTCGAGTTTGAAGAGGGGTCCTTCGATGAGCACGCTGCAGTTCAAGAAGTCGCCGCGGCTGGCGGCACCGCGGCCGCCGGGCGGTGAGGTGCACCTCGAGCCGCCGCCCGAGGTGCCGCGGGTCATCCCCGGCAACATCGTCATGAAGGCGCTGCCGATCGTGATGATCTTCGCCTCCATCGGGATGATGGTCTTCATGTTCACCGCCAGCGGGCGGAACCCGATGATGATGGCCATGGGCGGCATGATGGTCGTCGGGACGCTCGGGATGATGGCCGGCGGTGGCGGCAAGGGCGGCGGTGCCAAGCGCGCCGAGATGGACGAAGACCGCAAGGACTACCTGCGTTACCTGGGCCAGATGCGCGACCGCGCCCGCGAGGCGATGGTCGACCAGCGCGCCGCCCTGGAATGGGTGCACCCCGACCCGCAGTCCCTCTGGTCGCTGGCCGCCAGCCGCCGCATGTGGGAACGGCGGCAGAACGACCAGGACTTCCTGCACCTGCGCGTCGGGCGCAGCTCGCACCGCCTCGCCACGCGGCTGGTCCCGCCGCAGACGGGGCCGGTCGACGAGCTGGAGCCGATCGCCACCCTCGCGCTGCGCCGGTTCGTGCGCGCGCACTCGATCGTCCCGGACCTGCCGACCCAGATCACCCTGCGCGGGTTCGCCGCGGTGAGCATGCAGGGCGACCGCGCGCTGACCCGCGGCCTCACCCGCGCGATGCTCGCGCAGCTGGTCACCTTCCACAGCCCCGACGACGTGCTGATCGCGGTCGCCACCGCGGGCCGCGCGAAGGAGGAGTGGGAGTGGGCGAAGTGGCTGCCGCACGTCCAGCACCCCACGATGTCGGACGGCATCGGCCAGCTCCGCATGATGGCCGGTTCGCTGGCCCAGATCGAAGACTGGCTCGACGAAGAACTCCGTGACCGCCAGCGCTTCTCCCGCAACGCCACGCCGGCGCCGGACCAGCCGCACGTCGTCATCATCATCGACGACGCCGAGGTCACCCGCGAAGAGCAGATCGTGCTGGAGGAGGGCCTGGTCGGCGTCACGCTGATCGACCTGTCCGACTCCCTCGGCAACCTCGCCGCCCGCCGCGGCCTCCGGCTGGTCGTCGAACCCGACCGCCTCGGCGCGCGCAGCGCCGGCGGCGTCGAGTGGTTCGGCCGCCCGGACACCCTGAGCCTGGTCGAAACCGAGTCGCTGGCCCGGCTCATCTCGCCCTACCGCGTGGGCGGTGCCGCGGGGCAGGACGTCGGCGACGAAGAGCCGCTGCTGTCCAACCCGTCGCTGCTGGAACTGCTCGGCATCCCGGGCGACCCGATGACCTTCGACGTCCAGCAGGCGTGGCGGCCGCGCCCGATCCGCGACCGCTACCGCGTGCCGTTCGGCGTCGGCGAGTATGGCCAGCCGGTGGAGCTGGACATCAAAGAAGCCGCCGCCGAAGGCATGGGCCCGCACGGCCTGTGCATCGGGGCGACCGGTTCCGGCAAGTCGGAGTTCCTCCGCACCCTGGTGCTGGGCCTGCTGTCCACGCACTCGTCGTCGACGCTGAACTTCGTCCTCGTCGACTTCAAGGGTGGCGCGACGTTCATGGGCCTGGACAAGGCCCCGCACGTCTCCGCCGTCATCACGAACCTCGCGGACGAGGTCACGCTGGTCGACCGCATGAAGGATGCGCTGGCCGGCGAGATGAACCGGCGGCAGGAAGCGCTGAAGAACGGCGGCAACTTCAAGAACGTCTGGGAATACGAGAAGGCGCGCGAAAACGGCGCCGACCTCGACCCGCTGCCCGCGCTGTTCATCGTCTGCGACGAGTTTTCCGAACTGCTGAGCGCGAAGCCGGACTTCATCGACCTGTTCGTCGCCATCGGCCGGCTGGGCCGGTCGCTGCAGATGCACATGCTGCTCGCCTCGCAGCGTCTCGAAGAGGGCAAGCTGCGCGGCCTCGACTCGCACCTGTCGTACCGGATCGGCCTCAAGACGTTCTCGGCCGCGGAGTCCCGCGCCGCGATCGGCGTGCCGGACGCGTTCGAGCTGCCGTCGGTCCCCGGTGGCGGGTACCTCAAGTACGACACGTCGACCCTGGTGCGGTTCAAGGCCGCCTACGTCTCGGGCCCGTACCGGCCGGCCGGCCTCAAGGCGGCGGGCCCGGCGGCGACCGTGGTCCGCGCCGACAAGCGGCCGCAGCTGTTCGTCCCGGACTTCGTCGAGCTGCCGAAGGAGCCGGAACCGCAGTTCATCGAGGAAGCGCCGAAGGAGGAGCAGCGGCAGCCCGAAGAAGCGGTCGAACCCAGCGAGCTCGACGTCATCGTCTCGCGGCTGATCGGGCAGGGCCCGCCGGCGCACGAGGTGTGGCTGCCGCCGCTGAAGGACCCGAACTCGCTCGACACCCTGCTGCCGAACCTGAACCCGACCGACGACCGCGGCCTGTCCCCGGTCGGCTTCTTCGGCAACGGGCGGCTGCAGGTGCCGCTGGGCATCATCGACCGGCCGTACGAGCAGCGGCGTGACCCGCTCTGGGCGGACTTCTCCGGCGCGGCCGGGCACGGCGTGATCGTCGGCGGCCCGCAGACCGGCAAGTCGACGATGCTGCGGACGCTGATCATGTCGATGGCGCTGACGCACACGCCGGAGGAGGCGCAGTTCTACTGCCTCGACCTCGGTGGTGGCACCCTGGCCGGGCTCGCGGATCTGCCGCACGTCGGCGGCGTCGCGGTGGCCCGGCGCGAGCCGGACAAGGCGCGGCGGATCGTGGCCGAGCTGACCACCCTGCTCACCGAGCGGGAAGGCCGGTTCGGGGCGATGGGCATCGACTCGATGACCGAGTTCCGCAACCGCAAGCGCCGCGGCGAGATCCGGCCGGAGCAGGACCCGTTCGGCGATGCGTTCCTGGTCGTGGACAACTGGCGGGCCCTGCGGGATGACTTCGAAGAGCTCGAAACCACGATCACCCGGCTCGCCACGCAGGGTCTGTCCTACGGCGTGCACGTGATCATCGCCGCCAACCGGTGGGCCGACATCCGCCCGGCGATCAAGGACATGCTGGGCACCCGGTTCGAGCTGCGCCTCGGTGACCCGACCGAGTCGGACATCGACCGGCGGATCGCGGTGAACATCCCGGCCGGGCGGCCGGGCCGGGGCCTGACCCGGGACAAGCTGCACATGCTGGGCGGCCTGCCGCGGATCGACGGCTCCAGCGACCCGGAGACGATCGCGGCCGGCGTGGCCGACGCGGTGGCGAAGATCAAGGGCGCCTGGCGCGGCCGTGTCGCGCCGCAGGTCCGCCTGCTGCCGGAACTGATCACCTACGAAGAGGTGCTCAAGCTCGACTCCGCCCGGGACTCCAAGCTCATCCCGATCGGCGTCAACGAAGAGGACCTGCAGCCGATCTACCTCGACTTCAACGCCGAGCCGCACTTCTACGCCTTCGCGGACGGCGAGTCGGGCAAGACGAACCTGCTGCGGCAGATCGCCCGGGGCATCTCCGAGCGCTACACCGCCAAGGAGGGGCTGATCCTGCTCGTCGACTACCGGCGCACGATGCTCGGGTTCATCCAGGGCGACTCGCTGCTCGGGTACGCGGTGTCGGCGGCGCAGCTGGAAAGCATGATCAACGACGTCTTCAACTCGATGACGCGGCGCCTGCCGGGGCCGGACGTCACGCAGGAGCAGCTGAAGACGCGGTCCTGGTGGAAGGGCCCGGAGCTGTTCATCCTGGTCGACGACTACGACCTGGTGGCCACCTCCAGCACCAACCCGCTGCGGAAGATCTCCGACTTCCTCCCGCAGGCCAAGGACGTCGGCCTGCACCTGGTGGTCGTGCGGCGCACCGGTGGCGCGAGCAAGGCGATGTACGACCCGATCATCGGCAAGCTCAAGGAGATCGCGGCGCCGGGCATGGTGATGAACGGCTCGCGGGACGAGGGGCCGCTGGTCGGCAACATCAAGCCGAGCGCGATGCCGCCGGGCCGGGGCAACATGCTCACCCGCAAGAACGGCAAGCAGCTGATCCAGGTGTCGTGGATCCAGCCGGACTGAGCACGGCCGCGGGGCGCCGCACGGCGGAGGGTAGGTTCCTCCCCGGGGACGCGCCCCGCCGGCCGGGCGCGGGGGATCGCGACGAAGACTGCGGGAGCTGCTGGTGACGGTCCGGGTTGCGGTGGACTTCGGGACCTCGAGCACCTGCGTCGTCGCTTCGGTGAACGGGCGCGAGCCGCAGGTCGTGGTGATCGACGGCCAGCCGCTGATGTCTTCGGCGGTGTACGCGGCGGCGGACGGCACGCTGTTCGTCGGCCAGGAGGCCGAGCGGCAGGCGGCCGTCGACCCGTCGCGGTACGAGCCGAACCCGAAGCGCCGGATCGACGAGGGCGAGCTGCTGCTCGGCGAGAGCGTCCTGCGGGTCACCGACGTCGTGCACGCCGTGCTGGGGCGCGCGGTGGCCGAGGCGCGCCGGCTGGCCGGTGACGCCGAGGTCGACCTGCTCGTGCTGACCCACCCGGCGGACTGGGGCGCGATCCGCACCCGGCTGCTGCGGCAGGCCGCCGGCGGGCTGGCGCGCGAGGTCGCGCTGGTGCCGGAGCCGGTCGCGGCGGCGGTGTACCACGCGGCGACGTTCGCGCCGCAGGACGTGACGAACGACCGCACCGTCGAGTTCAGCGGCCGCCCCGGCGACGCCCTCGCGGTGCTCGACCTCGGCGGCGGCACGGTCGACGTCAGCGTCGTCCGGCGGCTGCCGCCGGAGCCCGGGCGGGACCGCGCCGGCCGTCCGCAGCGCGGCGGTTTCCAGGTGCTCGCTACCCGGGGTGACCCCGGCTTCGGCGGCGCGGACATCGACCAGGCGCTGCTCGAACACATCGGTTCGCTGGTGGCCGCGGCCGACCCGGACGCCTGGCGCCAGCTCGTCGAAGGGCGCGAGCTGGTCGACCGGCGCCGCCGCCGCGTGCTGCGCCAGGACGTGCGGGGCGCGAAGGAGACGCTGTCGCGGCACGCCTACACCGACGTGCCGATGCCGCCGCCGTTCGCCGACGCGCACGTCACCCGGGAAGACCTCGAACGGCTGATCGCGGCGCCGCTGGGCCGCGCGGTCGAGCTGACGGTGGCGGCGATCGGCGACGCCGGTCTGCGGCCGAAGCAGCTCACGGCGATCTTCCTGGTCGGCGGGTCGAGCCGGATCCCGATGATCTCGCGGCTGGTGCACGAACGCACCGGCGTCGTGCCGACGAGCCTCGACCAGCCCGAGACGGTCGTCGCGCGCGGCGCGCTGCGGGCGGTGCTGGTGGACCCGGACCGCACCGGCGCGCTGCCCGGTGAGGCGATGGCGCGGCTGGCGTCGGTGCCGGGTGCCGCCGCCGGCCCGGCGGCCCAGCGCACCGAGATCGTCCGGCCCGGCGACGTCGCCCCGCGGCCGGTGCCGCCGCGCGCCCCGGCCGGGTTCCCGCCGAACGCGAACCGCCCGGCGCCGCCGCCGACCCCGCCGCCCGGCCGGCCGGCGGTCCGCCCGTGGACGCCGCCCGCCGGCCAGCCCGCCCAGCCGGGCCCGCCGTCCGGGGTCCGCCCCGCGCCCGAGCCGGCCGCGAAGAGCCGCCGGAAGCTGTGGGGCGTCGTCGGGATCGCGGTGGTCGTCGTGGCCGCGCTCGTCGTCGGCGGGATCTTCGTCTTCCGCGACTCGGGGAACCAGGTCGAGAGCGGCCACACGTTCTCGCAGTACGACTTCAAGTTCGTCGCGCCCCAAGATTGGGTGCAGACCGACGACCGGGTCGCCGAGCGGCAGGTCGTCATCCACCCGCAGGAGTCCCAGGGCGGCAACGACCTACTGGTCGCGCAGGAGTACGTCATGGACTACGACGCGACCGCGAATCCGCAGAAGCTCGTCGACGAGCTCAAGCGCAGCGCCGACGGCGACCCGGCGCGCTGGAGCGCGTTCAACCCGAGCCTGTCGTACGCCGGGAAGACCGTGATCGGGTACCACGAAAGCAAGCCGGACCGGCCCGACCTCCAGGTCGACTGGTACGTCGTGGCGAAGGGCCGGATCCGGGTCCACGTCGGCTGCCAGTACGCCACGGACGGGCTGCGGGAGCGGGTCGGTGCCGCGTGCGTGCAGGCCGTGCGCACCGTCGAGATCCTCAACTGAGAGGCGGGCACGCGGTGCCGTCCGGAGAATTCGAAAGCGCCGCGGCGTCCTTCAAGCGGGCCGGCCAGGACGCGGTGACGCACGCGCGTCGCGTCGCCGGGACCGCGAAGGCGCGGAACCAGCGCCACCACAGCGAAAACGCCGACCTGCTGAAGCAGAGCGGGCGCGGCACGAAGTCCGGCGACCCGACGCCGGGCACGCTGCGCGCGGCCGCCGAACGGTTCCGCCGCGCCCGCGGGCTGGCGGTTCCCGATCCGGTTCCTTCGCGTTCGCAATCTCCCGCGCGAACCCCTCGATCGGGTGACGACGACGAAGACTTTTCCCAGATGCGAATTCTGCAGCGCGATCAGTGAAAGCGCGCCGCGGCTGCTGTGCGCGTGCTAATCCCGCTGGTAGCGAACGCATTTACGGGTGACGCCCCACCGCTTCGCTGCGTTCTCCCGATACCCGCGGCGACCGGTTCCCCAGGTGGGCGTTAACGCAAGCAACTACTTCCGGGCAAACCACGACAAGGGGGAACCGGGCATGGCAGTGTCTGCGTCGTAGGGCCGTACGAACGAACAAGCTTGGTTGCGGCCAAACTCCACATCACAGAAGGGGGTCCCGACATGAGCGGTGGGCCTGGTTTTCAAGGGACAGTTGCCCAGTTCACGGACGCCGAAGGCAAGGTGACCGAGGTCCGGGCGCAGATGGACCAGAACCTCGCGACCCTGCGCGACCGCATCGAGGCCACCAGGGCCGGCTGGTCGGGCGATGCCGCGAAGGCGTTCAACCACGTGATGATGCGGTTCGACGACGACGCCCGCGGCATGGCGCAGGCCCTGCAGCGCATCGGTGAGCTGCTCCGCGAGGCCGGTTCGAAGTACGAGCGTTCCGAGCAGCAGCAGCAGGAGATCCTCAGCGCCGTCAACGCGGGCTTCGACCAGCTCGGCTGAGTTCCACCCGAACTTTCCGAAACTTCACCTGAACTTCCTCCGCACAAAAGGAGCTCATCATGCCTGACACTCCCGGCATTCTCGTCAATTACGCCACCATCCGCGCGGCCGCCGACGACTGCACCCAGACCGGTGGCGAGCTGCAGACCTCGTTCGACCGCCTGAAGGACGACCTCAAGCCGCTGGTCACCACCTGGACCGGTTCCGCGAAGGAACAGTACGACGCGGCGCAGCGCACCTGGGACCAGAAGTTCGAGGACATGAAGCAGGTTCTGGCGCAGATCGCCGCCGCCCTGCCCCAGATCGCCGACGGCTACCAGGCCACGGACAACGCCGTCGAGAGCCTGTTCTGAGCCGGTAGTCCCGGAAACCACGGCGGGCCCGCACTCCGGTGCGGGGCCCGCCGTTTTCCGTTGGCCGGCAAGGAAAACCGCGCGGCTCAGTGCGGCGCGCCGACCTCGTACTCGGGCCGGTCGTTGAGCACCCGCACGGTCACCTTCTTCTGCTGCCCGCCGATCGTGACCGTGCAGTCGAACGTCGTCCCGTTCTGCGCGGCCTCGTTCGCCGGGCACTGCGCGTTCTTCACGTCCGGCTCGCCGTAGTTCTCGTTCAGGACCTTCACCACACCGTCCTGAAGGGACTGCTGGTCCAGCACGTCCCCGCGGAACGCCCCCAGCAGCCACGCCGCGCCGCCGCCGAGCGCGAGCACCAGGACCGCGGCGGCCGCGATCAGCAGCGGCTTCTTCGACTTCGGCTTCTTCTCCGGCTCCGCAGCGAACGCACCCAGGCCGCCGTACTGCGCCGGCTGGAACCCCTGGAACCCGCCGCCGTACTGCAGCTGCCCGTGTCCCGCTGCCGGCGGCTGCTGCTGGGGCGTGGGCTGGGACGGCGGCTGCCACGGGCCGCTGCCCTGTCCCGGTTGCCACGGCCCGGAGAACGAGCCCGACGGCGCCGGGGGCCACGGGCCGGTGGCCGGCCCCGCGGCCGGGTCGGCGGTCTGCTGCCACTGCCCGGCGTGCGGGCCCGTCGCCTGCTGCTCCGGCTGCCACGCGCCGGGCTGCGGCGCCGCACCCGGCGGCGTCGACGGCGGCTGCCACCACTGCGGCTGCCGCGGGTCGGGGGGCCGGGATGGTGGCGACGGTGTTGTCATCGGAGATCACCTCGGGTCGTGGTCACTCAGCTGCCCTGCGCTTCGCCGAGCCGGCGGTAGAAGTCGTCCATCGCCGCCCGGTCCGGCAGGACGGTGATCTGGCTCGCGTCCGGCAGCTTCGGCATGTCCTGCAGGCTCGCCTTGCCGGTGAACCGGAACTCGTACTTGAGCTCGAGCTGGTGGCCGTCGCCGGCGAACTTGGCCTCCATCACGAACGAGGCCAGGCTGCCGTCGGGGTTGAGCGTGATCGTCGCCGGGACCGCGGCCTTCTTCAGCTCCGGCCCGACCTGGCCGGTGATGCTCGGCGGCAGGATCTCGACCTTGTCCTTGACGAAGATCCCGAACGGCACGTTCACCGTCAGCGCGGTCTTGCCGTCGCCGAGGCTCTTCGCCCCGCGGACCGCGCGCTTGTCGGCCTCGTACACCTCCACGGTCGAGTCCGCCATCCGGCACGGCGTCAGCACCCCGCCCCAGGCGCACGGCACGACCAGGCCGCCCTCCGGCTTCGGCATCGACACCCACGCCGTCGGCGAGACGCCCTTCTGCACGTACATCGGGCCGAGGTAGGTGTACTCGACCGCGCCCTCCGCGGGCGTGTACGTGTCGATGATCTCGTCCGGGTTCTTCTGCGACCGGTGCCGCACCGCCCGGCTCTCCGGGTTGCCGGTGCGCGCCGACGTCACGGTGCTGTGGATCCACTTGTCGTCGAACTTGAAGTAGGCGTCCAGCGAGTTGGTGACGTCGCGCGAGTCCGTGATGGCGCCGGAGAGCTTGTCGATGACCTGCTCGAACTTGGCGCCGACGTAGTCGGCCGCGTCGTCGCCCTTCGGCAGCGCGGTGCCCGCCTTCGCCTGGCCGCAGGCGCTGACCAGGGCCAGGAGGGCGCCCAGGACGAAGATCGCCGTCGCTCGTTTCCTCATGCCGTCCCCTGCTCGCCTGGTGCCGCCCGGATCGCTCCATCCTCGCGTGCCGCGGCGGTGCGTGCGGGCGCTTCGGCGCGGAAATCCGGTAGGGTCCCGGCTGCGCCCGGGCCGCTAGGAGCCTAATATGGGCGCATCCACCACCCCCCATGCGCGGGTGCGGTGACCGTGGGGGTATCTTCATATGTCGTTGTGCGCTGCGGCGCGTAAGCGCTAGGCCCGCACAGAACCCACACGCAATGTTGACGACGAGGTAGACCCTTGCCCACGTACAGCCCCAAGCCCGGCGACGTCACTCGTGCCTGGCACGTGATCGACGCCGAGGATGTCGTGCTCGGACGGCTGGCGACCGAGGTCGCCACGCTGCTGCGCGGCAAGCACAAGCCGACCTACGCCCCGCACGTGGACACCGGTGACTTCGTCATCATCGTCAACGCCGAGAAGGTCGCGCTCACCGGAAACAAGCGCGAGCAGAAGTTCGCGTACCGGCACAGCGGTTACCCGGGCGGTCTGCGGAAGCGCTCGTTCGGCGAGCTGCTGGACACCAAGCCCGAGCACCTTGTCGAGAAGGTCGTCAAGGGCATGCTGCCGAAGAACAAGCTCGGCCGCGCCCAGGCGAAGAAGCTGAAGGTGTACGCCGGCCCGCAGCACCCGCACGCCGCGCAGCAGCCGCAGGCGCGCGAGATCACCAAGATCGCGCAGGTCGCGCAGTGAGTGAGGAACAGTCTGTGACCAGCACCGAGACCGAGACCCCCGAGGTCGTCGAGGCCACCGAGGCGACCGAGACCGGCGCCGTCGCGACCAGTGAGACCCCGGTCGCCACCAGCGAGTCCGCCGCCGCCCCGCGCCCGTCGCGCGCCGCCGGTGGCAACGCGCAGACCGTCGGCCGCCGCAAGGAAGCCGTCGTCCGCGTGCGGGTCGTCCCGGGCACCGGTCAGTTCAAGCTCAACGGCCGCACCCTCGAGGAGTACTTCCCGAACAAGGTGCACCAGCAGCTCATCAAGGACCCGCTGGTCCTGGTCGAGAAGCCGGACTCGTTCGACATCTTCGCCAACCTGCACGGTGGCGGCGTCTCGGGTCAGGCGGGCGCGCTGCGCCTCGCGATCGCCCGTGCGCTCATCGAGGTCGACGCCGACGACCGCCCGGCCCTCAAGAAGGCCGGCTTCCTGACCCGTGACGCGCGCGCCACGGAGCGGAAGAAGTACGGCCTCAAGAAGGCCCGCAAGGCCCCGCAGTACAGCAAGCGCTGATCGCGCCCTTGGCGCAACTCACCGGAGCGCCCATCCGTCCATCGGATGGGCGCTCCGGCGTTTTCCGGGGTACCCGGATCCGGGCCGTGTCGTTTGCGCAGTCCGGAACGACATCACCGGGGTGGGGGAACGCGGTCCGTCAGGGTCGCTAGGTTGTCGTGGTGGTCACGCGATCGTGACCGTTTTGAGGAGGTCGATCGATGGCACGCCTGTTCGGGACCGACGGGGTCCGTGGCCTGGCCAACGCCGAGCTGACGCCGGAGCTCGCGCTGGCACTGGCGGCCAGCGCCGCCCGCGTGCTCGCCGCGCACGACCGCTCGCACCGGCCGGTCGCCGTGGTCGGCCGTGACCCGCGCGCCAGCGGCGAGATGCTCGAGGCCGCCGTCGTGGCGGGCCTGACGTCCGCCGGCGCCGACGTGCGCCGCGTCGGCGTGCTGCCCACGCCGGCCGTCGCGTACCTGGTCGGCGCGCTCGAGGCCGACCTCGGTGTGATGATCTCCGCGTCGCACAACCCGATGCCGGACAACGGCATCAAGCTCTTCGCCGCGGGCGGCCACAAGCTCCCCGACGGCATCGAGGACGAGATCGAAGCCGGCCTGTCCGCCGGCGCCGTCCGCCCGACGGGCGCCGGTGTGGGGCGCGTCACGGACGTCGAAGACGCCCTCGACCGCTACGCCGCCCACCTGCTGGACGCCACGCCGCACCCGCTCGCCGGGCTGAAGGTGGTCGTCGACTGCGCCAACGGGGCTTCGTCGGCCGCCGCGCCCGAGGTCTACCGCCGCGCCGGCGCCGAGGTCGTGGCCCTGCACGCCGACCCGGACGGCATCAACATCAACGACCACTGCGGCTCCAACCACCCGGAGCAGCTGCGCAAGGCCGTCGTCGCGCACGGCGCCGACCTGGGCATCGCGCACGACGGCGACGCCGACCGCTGCGTGGCCGTCGACTCCGCCGGCGAGCTGGTGGACGGCGACCAGATCATGGCGGTCCTGGCGCTCTCGCTGGCCGAGTCCGGCGAGCTGGCCAAGGACACCCTGGTCGCGACCGTGATGAGCAACCTCGGCCTGCACCTGGCCATGAAGGCGCACGGCATCACCGTCGTGACGACGGCGGTCGGCGACCGGTACGTCCTCGAAGAGCTGCGCGCCAGCGGGTACGCGCTCGGCGGCGAACAGTCCGGCCACGTCGTGCTCCCGGCCCACGCCACCACCGGCGACGGCCTGCTCACCGCGCTGCGCCTGATGAGCCGGATGGCCGCGACGGGCAAGTCCTTGGCCGACCTGGCGGCCGTGATGAACCGGCTGCCGCAGGTGCTGGTCAACGTCCCGGTGGCCGACAAGGCCGCCGTCGCCGGTTCCGCCGAGGTCCGCGACGCCGTCGGCGCGGTCGAGGCCGAGCTGGGCGAGGAAGGCCGGGTGCTGCTGCGCCCGTCCGGCACCGAGCAGCTGGTCCGCGTGATGGTCGAGGCCCCGGCCCAGGCCACCGCCCAGGCCGCGGCCGACCGCCTCGCGGGCGTCGTCTCAGCGGTTTCCTGACGCCGTCGTGAGTGTTCAGGCGGGGGGGTAGAAGGAGGTAAAAAAAAAAAAAAAACCCCCGCCGCCCAACCCGAGGGACACCGGAGGATGTTAACAAACAACCCACCCCCC
>NZ_JBFBBT010000023.1:0-144136 GCF_040682815.1 Amycolatopsis sp. NPDC051102 | reverse complement strand
GTGGGGGGTGTGTTTGGGGGGGGGCGCCCCCCCCGGGGGGGGGCGTCGTGCGGTGGGGGGGGCTGTTTTCCTCGGGGGGGGGGGGCGCGCCGCGCCCCCCCCCCCCCCTCGACCGGCTACTTAGGACTGTCCGGCTCGGACGCCCTTCTCGATCCGCTGGCCGAGTTCGTCGTCGACGTTGCGCCAGTACTCGAACGCGCGCTGCAGCACCGGCTCGGTGACGCCGTCCAGCAGGTGGCCGACGACGTTGGAGACCAGCCGGTCGCGTTCCGCGTCGTCCATCACGACGCGGACCAGCGTGCCGGCCTGGCCCCAGTCGTCGTCCTCGGCGTGCAGGGTCTGCGCCGCGTGGACCATGTCGCCGTCGGAATACCACCCCGCGGGCTCGCCGTAGCGGGCGACGTCGGCTTGCGGGCCGCCCTTGGAGTTCGGCGCGTACACCGGGTCGGACACCTTGCGGTACCGCATCGCGCCGTCTTTGCTGTAGCTGTTCACCGGCGCGATGGGCTGGTTCACCGGCAGCTGGTTGTAGTTCGCGCCGATCCGCGCCCGGTGGGCGTCGGGGTAGGAGAACATCCTGCCCAGCAACATCTTGTCGGGAGACGGGCCGATCCCCGGCACGAGGTTGCTCGGCTCGACGGCCAGCTGTTCGATCTCGGAGTGGTAGTCCGTCGGGTTGCGGTCCAGCGTCAGCCGGCCGGCCTCGAGGAGCGGATAGTCCGCGTGCGGCCACACCTTGGTCATGTCGAACGGGTTGAACCGGTAGGTGGCGGCATCTTCGTAGGGCATGATCTGCATCTTCAGCGTCCACGACGGGAACTCGCCGCGGCCGATCGCCTCGTACAGGTCGCGGGTGTGATAGTCCCCGTCGGAGGAGGCCAGCGCGTCGGCCTCGCCCTGGGTGAGGCACTCGACGCCCTGGTCGCTGATGAAGTGGTACTTCACCCAGTACTTCTCGCCCTGCGCGTTGACCCACATGTAGGTGTGGGAGCTGTAGCCGTTCATGTGCCGCCAGGATCGCGGGATCCCGCGGTCGCCCATCAGCCACGTCACCTGGTGCGCCGACTCCGGCGACAGCGTCCAGAAGTCCCACTGCATGTCGTGGTCGCGCAGGTTGTTGTCGGCGCGGCGTTTCTGCGACCGGATGAAGTGCTGGAACTTCATCGGATCCCGCAGGAAGAAGACCGGGGTGTCGTTGCCGACCATGTCGTAGTTGCCCTCGGTCGTGTAGAACTTGATCGCGAAACCGCGGGGGTCGCGCCACGTGTCGGGGCTGCCCCGCTCCCCCGCCACGGTCGAGAACCTGATCACCAGCTCCGTCTTGGCGCCGGGCTGGAAGACGGCCGCTTTCGTGAACGGGCTGACGTCGTGCGTCACCTCGAACCGGCCGAACGCGCCGCCGCCCTTCGCGTGCGGCTGCCGCTCCGGCACGCGCTCGCGGTTGAACTGGGCCATCTGCTCGATGACGTAGTGGTCGTGCAACAGGATCGGGCCGTCCGGACCGACCGTGAGCGAGTGGTCGTCGCTCTCGACCGGGATGCCGGCATCCGTCGTCGTCGGTTTGGGCTGGGTGTCGGTCATGCTGGTGCCTCCTGGGCCGGGGTTACTTGTCGTCGGGGTTGAGCACGCGGAACACGAGGCCCGCGGCGGCGCCCGCGACGAGCTGTGCCACCACGTAGAACCAGAACGTCGTCCACGCGAAGAGGCCGACGGCGGTGGTGCCGAGCGCGACGGCGGGGTTGAACACGCCGCCCGAGATCCCCCCGACCGCGAACGCGCCCGCCGCGACAGTGAAACCGATCGCCAGGCCGAAGAACGCGTTGCCCGGCTGGTCCTTGCTCGTGGCGACATTGAGCACCACGTAGCACAGGGCGAAGGTGAACAGCAGTTCCGAGAGGCTGGCCGCGGTGAGCGCGTGCCCGGCCAGGTGCGGTACCGGCGCTGTCAGCGGGTCGACGATCGCGCGGGCGGCGAACCCGGCGACCAGGCCCGCGACGAGCTGCGCGACCCAGTACCCGGCGGCCTGTCCCCACCCGATCCGCCCGCGCACCAGCGCCGCCATCGTGACGGCCGGATTGTAGTGCCCGCCCGAGATGTGCCCTCCCGCATAGATCATGACCATCAGCACCGCACCCGCTGCGAGGGGCGTGAACGCGCTGTGGCTGAGCACACTGGCGGCGACCGTGAACACGAGGAAGAACGCGCCGATCGCCTCGACGGCGTATTTCCGGCCCGCGACGGCCCAAGGTAACGAGGACATCGCCGGCAGGCCGGATTGGCGCGTGATAACGTCCGCCATCTGCTTTCTCCTTGCTGCGGGAATATCGGTGACGTTTCCCAAGAATCGCGCGTACGCGACGGCGTCGTCATCGTCGCCAGCGGCCATCTCTCGCCCCCGGCTGCCGGGACGGCCGAGTACCTGCTAGCTGCACCGGGCCCCGGGCTACCGGCCAGCAGGAACCGGCCGATTCCAGCCAACCCCCGCGAACGACGGCCGCTGGCGGCGATGCCCGTTCCGCACCCGCGCGCAACGCTGATCCCGGTTCACCGGCGAGTTCCGGCCCTGCGAAAGCGAGACAGCGATGAGCACGCGGCACCCCACCCTTGACGAACCGCACACGACGGTTGGGGCACACCGAGCCGGTGTGCCCCAACCGTCGGAGCGCGCCGGGCGCCTCGTGGCGGGCCGTTACCGCCTTGAGGCGTTGCTGGGCCGCGGCGGCATGGGCCGGGTGTGGCTCGCCGACGACGAGGTGCTGCGCCGGTCCGTCGCGCTCAAGCAGATCATCCTGAGCGGCCTGCATACCGCGACGATGCGTGCGGAGGCATGGGACTGCGCCTTCCGTGAGGCACGCGCGGCCGCGCAGGTCGCCCACACCGGCGCCGTCGGCATCCACGACGTCATCGAGGACGGCTCGTGCCCGTGGATCGTCATGGAACCGTTGTCCGGCCGAACTCTGCGCGAAGCGCTGCTCGCCGAAGGACCGTTGCCGGTCGACGAGGTGACAAGAATCGGCCTGGCTCTGCTCGACGTGCTGCAGGCGACGCACGACGCGGGCCTCGTGCACCTCGACGTCAAGCCGGGCAACGTCCACCTCTGCGACGATGCACGCGTGGTCCTCACCGACTTCGGCATCGCATGCGCCATCGACGACGTCCCCTCGGCCGGCACGCTCGCCGGGAGCCCGGCCTACGTCGCCCCGGAACGAGTGGACAGCGGGGAGTTCGGGCCGGCCGCCGACCTCTACTCACTCGGCGCGACGTTGTTCGCGGCGGTCGAGGGCCGGCCGCCCTTCGACCGGGGCTCCGCGCACGCCACGTTCACCGCCGTCGTCACCGATGCGCCCGCTCCGTTCGAGCACGCGGGCAAGCTGCGCCCGGTCATCGAAGGACTCCTCGCCAAGGACCCCGGCAGGCGGCTCAGCGCCGACCAGGCCCGTGCCGCGCTGCGCGCCGCATAGGCGCCCTGCACCGGCCGGTGACCTGGTTCCCAGTCTTTGCAAGCGGTCTCGTCTTCAGACGGGCACCGCGCCGGTCGAGTGAACGACCTCGCCCGCCACCACCGTGAGTTCGGAGCGGATCAGCGGGATCCGGTCCTCGGGAACGGCGAAGTAGTCCTCGCTGAGGACCGCGAAATCCGCGTACGCGCCGGGCACCAGCCGTCCCCGGGTCGTCTCCTCGAAGCTGAGCCACGCGCTGCCCGCGGTGTAGCAGTCCAGCGCCTGCTTCCTCGACATCCGGTGCTCGGCCGCACGTCGGGCGATTCCGTCCGCGGACCTGCCGGTGACGAGCCACCACAGCGCGAGCCACGGGTTGTGCGAGCAGGCTCGGGTGGCGTCGGTGCCGGCCGCGAGCGGGACCCCGGCGGCGAGCAGGTCGGCGATGGGCGGGACCGCGGCCATGGACCCGGCGCCCCAGGCCTGCTCGGTCACCTCGGCTTTGAACACGTGGTGGTCGTCGAGCACCAAGCCGGCGCCGAGGGCCTTCAGCCGCTTCAGGTTCCGCGCGCTGATGCGGTCGCCGTGCGAGAGGGTGAACCGCAGCCCGCACAAGGGGATCCGCTCGTTCACGGCCTCCCAGCAGGTGAGGATCCGGTCGATGGATTCGTCGAGCACGGCGTGGATGTTCACCGGCCAGCCGCGTTCGGCGGCGTGGCAGCAGATCCGGTACAGCTCGTCGATCGCTGCGTCGGAGATGGCGAACTCTTCCAGGCCTTCGAAGTCGTGACAGCCGAAGTGCACCACCTCTCCGATGCCCAGGAACCCCAGCATCGGATCGCCGAACCGGGACGGGGTGTGGCGCATCCAGTCCACGAGCTGGGCGTACTCCTGCCCTGGGTCGGTCGCGGACAGGAAGAGCCGCATCCGCATCGAGAGTCCGCCCTCGCGCCAAAGCGCGAACAGCGGCTCGTACCGCTGGGGCAGCATGCCGAAGCCGCCGGCGTCGACGATCCCGGTCAGGCCGAGCGAGTGCAGGTCGGCGAACATCGTGGCGGTGGACCGGCGTTCCTCCTCGGGCGTGGCCGGCGGCACCGCGGACAGGACGTGGTTGAACGCACCCATGCCGAAAACCCGGCCGGTCGGCTCGCCGGTCACCGGATCGCGTTCGAAGCGGCCACCGGGCGGATCGGCGCTCGCGGCGTCGATCCCGGCCGCGCGCAGCGCCGCCGAGTTGAGCACCGCGACCTCGTACAGCGCCTGCACGTACACCGGGTGCTCGGTCGTGACGGCGTCCAGCTCGGCCTGGGTGGGCTCGCGTGATTCGGGGAACTGGCAAGGGTGCCAGCCCCCGACGACGCGGATCCAGTCCTCCGGCTCGGCCCGCCGGGCCGCCGCCCGGATCGCGGCGAGCCCGGCCCGCAGGTCGGGCAGATCCGTCCAGCGGAGCTCACGCGCCCAGCTCGCACCGCCGCGCACGGCGTGCATGTGCCCGTCGATCAAGCCGGGGACCAGACGCCGGCCGCCCAGGTCGATCTCTTCGGCACCCGCCCCGGCCAGTTCGCGGATCTCGGCGTCGGTACCGCAGGCCATGACGTGGCCGTCACACACGGCCAGCGCGGTCGGTTCGGGCCCGGCGGCCCGATGGGCGTGCGGCCAGACGAGGCCGTTGACGAAAATCCTGGTCATCGCGGTCCCCTCGGGTCCGGTCGGGGATGGTTACCGCCAGGTGCGCGTGCCGGGCGGGACATCGCCGACGGTCAGCACCGTGCCCGCCGTGACGATCTCGAAGGCGTCCGGGAGCAGCTCCGCGACGGCCTTCTTCAGCGGGAACCCGCTGCAATGCATGGGCGCGACCAGTTTCGGCTCGTACGCGGCGAGGGCTTTCGCTGTGTTGTCGATCCGGTGGGCGCTGATCCCCGGGTGTCCGGTGTGGAACCCGCCGAGGACACCGTAGAGCGTGTCGGTGCCCGTGATGCTCCGCATGTGGTCGACCGAGCTGACCACGCCGCGGTGCCCGCACGGGTCGATGACGATCAGGCCGTGGCCCTCGACGTCGATGCCGAGCACCTGGTGGTCGTTGATGTCGTCGGCTTCGACGTGGCCGTCCGCGTGGACGCACAGGCGTCCGGCCGGTGCTTCCCGCTCGAACTCGGCGCTGGTCTTCATCTCGCCGGAAGTGAGCAGGCCCGGTCCGAGCGGCACCGGGTCCCGCGCCTCCATGAGGTGCCCGCCAGCGGCCCGGATGCCTTCGCGGGTCAGGCCGATGTTGATCATCGGGAGCGTGGTGTGCGGCTTGACGATCATCCGCGGGTCGAACGCGTCGGGGTGTGCGAGGACCGGTGTGGGGTGGCCGATCGCCTCGAGCACACCGTTGATGCCGCCGAAGTGATCGGGGTGGCCGTGGCTGAGCACCACCGCGTCGACCTCGCTCAGGTCGACCCCGAGGTGCCGCGCGTTGTGCAGCACCACCGGCGCCGTCAGCCCGGCGTCGAAAAGGATCTTCGTGGAACCGTTCTCGGTGAACGTCTCCGCGAGGAAGCACAAGCCGTTCTCGGCGAGCAGTTCGCCGTAGCGGGAGCTGAAGTGCTGGTCCATGTTGTACCGGCGCACCCGGGGGCTGGAGGGCAGCAGGATGTCGATGAAGTTCTCGTCGAGGACGGTGATGCGGGCGCCGGTGCAGCGCGTCATGGTCTCGCCTTTCAGGTAAGGGGTTCCGGGATGATGACGACGCGGCCGGGAACCTGGTCCGCCACGGCGGAATACGCCTTCGGGCCGTCCTCGAGGCCGAACCGGTGCGCGACCGGCAGCGGCCGGAACTCGCCGCGCTCGAAGTACGGGGTGAGCAGGGTCAGCCGCTCGGCGGACTCGGTGAGGTCGAGCTTGCGGCTGTCGGCGCCGAGCAGCCGCGCCTCCCGGTGGTAGAAGTCCGGCAGGTTGATCTCCACCGTCGGGGTGCCGACCGCGCTGATCACCACCAGCCTGCCGCGCTGGGCCAGTGCCGCGAGCGCCGCCGCGGTGGTGACGCCGCCGACCGCGTCGTAGACGACCTCGGCGCCCCGGCCGCCGCTGTGCTTCAGCAGCGTGTCGGCGACTTCCGCCGGATCGGTGAAGGGCACGAACTCGTCCACGATTTCGGCCGCGGGAGTGCCTTCGGCCGGGGCGATTCGGTCGACACCGAGCACCCGGGCGCCGCGTGCGCGGGCGATCTGGGCGACCGCGCCGCCGACCCCGCCGGCGACCCCGAAGACCACGACGGTCTCGCCCTGGCCCAGCTGCGCGACCTCGACGGCGCCGAGCCAGCCGATCACGAAGTTGACCCCGACCGCGGACGCCTCCTCGAAGCTCAGCCGCTCGGGCTTGCGAACCAGCGCCCCGACCGGGACACGGAGGTACTCCGCGTGCGAGCCGTCGAAGGTGAAGCCGACGTCGCCGCCGGTGCCCCACACTTCGGCACCACGCCACTCCGGCGGGCCGTCGACGACGGTCCCGGCGAAGTCCCGGCCCGGCACCCGGGGCAGCACGGTGTCCTCCATGCGGCCGGCGACGTTCTTCAGGTCGGACGGATTGACCGAGGCGGACCGGACGGCGACCACGGCCGTGCCGTCGGTCGCGACGGGATCTGGCACCTCGGCGACTCGCAGGACATCAGGACCGCCGAACCGGTCGAAACGGAGCGCACGCACACGACTGTCCTTTCTGGACGATGAAGCTCAGGTGAGGGTGAAGGTCCACTCGACGGTCTGGAACGGCTCGGTCATGGGGGTCCCGTCCGCCGCGATTTCGCCGGCGTCGTGCTGGACGAAGTCGGCGACCAGCGAGCGCTTGACCCCGAACACCGCGTCGCGCTCCAGGTACGGGTCCCCGCGCCGGAACAACATGGTGACCAGCGGTTCGTGGCCCGGCGCGTGGAACCGGAAGTGGACGTGCTCGGGCCGCATCGGTGAGCGGCCCGCCGCACGGAGGATCTCGCCGCAGGGGCCGTCGGTGGGCACCGGGTAGTACCGCGGGACGATCGAGCGGAACGAGAACCGGCCGTCGCGATCGGTGCACAGCAAGGCTCGCATCGCCGGTTCGCCGTGCAGTTTGTCCGCCTGCTGGACGTCGTAGAAGCCCTCGCTGTCGCTGTGCCAGGTGTCCACGTCCGCTCCGGCGATCGGCCGGCCGGCGGCGTCGACGACCGTGCCGCTGAAGAACAACGGCATGCCGGCGACACCGCCGGAGATGTCGGAGCCGTTCTCCGCGCGCGGCCTGCCCTCGACGTAGAACGGCCCGAGGAGGGTGGAATCGGTGGCCGGGCCGGTGCCGTGGTTGATCTGGTCGACCAGCACGCTCAGCCCCAGGATGTCCGACAGCAGGACGAACTCCTGGCGCGTCGGGCTGCTGATCCGGCCGATCCGCTCCAGGAAGTCCACGGCGGTGAACCATTCCTCGCTGGTCAACCGGACCTCACGGGTGAAGTCGTGCAGGTGCTGCACGAGTTTCAGGAAGATCTCGCGCATCCGGTCGTCGGCGGCGCCGTCGAAGGTCTTCTGCACCTCGGCGGTGATCGTTTCCTCGGTCAGGTCGATCGACATCGTTCGACTCCCTTCGTTCCAGCCGTACGACGAGCATCGCTTCGGGAAATTCGGCTTTCCTGTCGAATCCGTCAATTCCGGCTGATACCGCGCGGCCGGCCACCCGGTCCGGTCCGGGTGGTCCGGCGCGGCACCGGCGAACGGTGACCGATCGGTGATCACGACGCGAGCAGCCGACGTGCCGCAGCCGGCCCGGCCGATTCCAGATAGACGTCTTCGAAGGCGTCCAGGGTGCCGGCGAGGTCGTGGCGGGCCACGGCTTGCCGGCCGGCCTGGCCCATCACCGCCCGCGTGACGCCATTGCCGAGCCACCTGAGCGCCGCGGCCAGCCGTTCGACGTCGCCGGGCGGGTACAGGAACCCGTTGACGCCGCTGCGGACCAGGTGCGGCAGGGCCATCGCGTCGGCGGCGACCACGGGCAGCCCCGCGGCCATCGCCTCCATCGTCGCGAGGCTCTGCAGCTCGGCCGTACCCGGCATGCAGAAGACGTCGGCCTCCCGATACGCCCGCACCAGGTCCTCGTCGCCGACGAAGCCGTGGAACCGGACGCGCCCGGTCACACCGAGGCGCTCGGCCTCGTCCGCCAGCGCCTTCCGGCACGAGCCGTTGCCGACGATCTCCGCCCGGGCCGTCGGCACCGCGGCCACCGCGCGGAGCAGTTCGCCGACGTTCTTTTCCCGATCCAGCCGCCCGACGAACAGCACGGAGATGTCCGTGCCGCCGACAGTCCGGCGTGTCATGTAGTGCGCGAGGTCGATACCGCAGGAGATCGCCCGGGCGTTGCCGAGAAAACCCTTTTCGGCCAACAGTTCCACCGCGCGAGGGGTCGGCGCGGTGACCACTTTCGCCTGGTGGTAGACACGAACCAGATCACGCCAGGCCGCGGCCGCAACCCACGACCGCACCCGGTCCGGGGCCGGCACGAAGCCGAGCAGGTTCTCCGGCATGAAGTGGTTGGTGGCGATCACCGGGACGGCCCGCTCGACCGCGGCCCAGACCACCGACCGACCCACCGCGAAGTGGGACTGCACGTGCACCACGTCCGGCCGGAGCCGGCCGAGCAGCGCTCCGGCCACCCGTGCGGCCTGCCGGGGAGTGCTGAACCGGAACGTCGGGTGAAAGGGGGTCCGCCGGGATTTCACCCGGTGGACGGTGAGGACACCGTCGGCCGTGGTTCCCGGGGTGGCGGAGTCGGCGGGGCAGAGCACGTGCACGTCGTGTCCGCGGGCCGCGAGGCCGCGGGCCAGCCGGTCGGTGAAGTGCGCGGCCCCGTTGACGTCCGGGGGGAAGGTGTCCGCGGCGAGCAGGATGCGCATGTCGGGTTCCTTTCGGGGGCACGCGGATCGGGGATCGACCGCGCCAGGACGAGCACGCCGGCGATCGCGAGCCCGGCGAAGCCTGCTTGCGCGACCGCCGAAGCGGGGGTGGTGTGTGCGGCCTCGCCGTAACGGGTCAGGCCGATCACGACCGCCGTGAACGGGTCGATCACCGTGGTGACGGCGATGACCACGGCCGGTGGCCCGGCGGCGTAGGCCTGCTGGACCAGCCAGCCGCCGGCCGCGATCAGCAGCAGTGACTCGGCGGCGAGGCTCAAGCCGGTCACCGCGGCCAGGTCGCGGGTGGCGGCCCTGATCAGGGCCGAGCCCGTGCCGAACAGCACGGCCGCCGCCGCGGCCAGGCCGAAGCACCGCGCCCGCCCGTGGATCGACAGGGCCGCAGCGGCAACGGCGATCGCCACCGGCGCGAAGAACCAGGTCGCACCGGGCTGCGATATCCCGCCCGAGGCGACGCCGGACCGCGCCGCCAGCACGACGAACCCGGCAACGCCCAGGCAGACGCCGACGACCGCGGGCCGGAACCGCCCGGTGACGACGACCAGGCCGAGCACGCCGATCGGCTGCACGACCACGAGCGGCGCGAGCGACAGCGCAACGACGTGCAGCGTGCCGCCGACGACCGCGAGCCCGGCGCCGGCCAGCCAGCGGCGGGTCCGCAGCACGCGGCCCAGCGAGCGGACGCTGAGCGATTCCCCCGGGTTTCCCGACCGGACCGCGCCGTGCTGCAACCGCGCCGAACCGGCGAAACAGCACGCTCCGAGCGCCGCGAGGAGGATCGCCACCAGCGTCGTCATCGGGACGGCTGCCGCACGGTGAGCGCCAGCACGACCACCAGGGCGAGCTCCGCGGCGAGCGCGAGGCGTTCCAGCAGGCCGGCCGGCAGCGACGGGGCGAACTGGGAGACCCCGAACGCGGCCGCCGTGACCACCCCGGCCGCCGCGGACCACCGGATCCGCGGCGCCGCCCGGTTCCACCGAGGGTTCCCGCGCAGCGACCGGGCCAGCAGCCAGCAGGCCGTCGGCAGGCAGGTGAAGTACACCGCGCCGCCGAACCAATGCAGGTCCCCCGGCACCGTCGGGTCGAACGCGAACCGGTTGGCGGGGAACACCGCGACCAGCGCCAGCCCGGCGCACCACAGTCCGAAAAGGACCCGGACGGCGCGTCCGCGCGGCAGGTTCGCGTGGCCCATCGCGGCGATCACCGCCAGCCCGCCCGAGATCAGCAGGAGCACAGCCGCGACGAACAACGGTGCGCCCGCGCCGTGGAACTCGTAGTCACTCACCGGATCCCAGACTGGATCGACCTGGCCGCCAAGCGCCGTGGTGAGATAGCCGACCACGACGACGGCCGCGGCCACCAACGCGATGGCCAGTCTGCTGAAGACCTCGGCCCGCGGGCTCCGGAGGATTGTGGTCACTCCTCCACGGTCCTGCGCCGACCGCCTCCTGTCGTCGACGCCAGCGGCCATCCGCCCTACCGGCTGGCCGCCATTCCCGCTTCCGGTCACCTCTCCCGGGTCGGCCGGATGACCTCGACCGTGTGCCGCCACTGCGCGCGCACGGGCATGATGGCGGCCATGCCGCACCGCGTCCTGCTCGCCGACGACGACCGCGCGATCCGTGAGTCGCTGGTCAGAGCGCTCGACCTCGAGGGCTACCACGTCACCGAGGTGACCGACGGCGTCAGCGCGCTCGCCACCGCCCGGCGGGACGCCTTCGATGTGCTGATCCTCGACGTGATGATGCCCGGTGTCGACGGCCTCGGCGTCTGCCGGGTGCTGCGCGCCGAAGGCGATCCCACGCCGATCCTCATGCTGACCGCCCGCGTCGAGACGCCCGACCGGGTGGCCGGGCTGGACGCCGGGGCCGACGACTACCTGCCCAAGCCGTTCGAACTGGACGAGCTACTGGCCCGGCTGCGAGCCCTGCTGCGCCGCACGTCACCCGAGCCGGACGCGCGCCGCACGCTGCGGCTGGACGAGCTCGCGGTCGACCCGGCCGCCCGTCGGGTGTGGTGGCGAGGCACGGAGATCACCCTGTCGAAGACGGAGTTCGACCTGCTGGAGCTGCTGGTCCGCAACGCCGGGATCGTGCTCGACCGCACCACGATCTACCAGCGGATCTGGGGCTACGAGTTCGGCGCGGACTCCAAGAACCTCGCCGTCTACATCGGATACCTGCGGCGCAAGCTGGAGCAGGCCGGGGCCACCGACCTGATCCACACCGTCCGCGGGGTGGGTTATTCGGTGCGGCCGGCATGAATCTCCGCAGCAAGCTCGCGATCGCGTTCGCCGGGGTCGGCGCGGCGGCGGCGATCCTGGTCGGCGTGTTCAGCTACCAGGCCGCCTCGCAGCGGATCAACGCGGAACTCGACCGGTCCCTGCTGACGACATCGGCCGAAGTCGCGGCCGGCGCGACGCAGATACTCGCCCCGAGCCCGGTCACCCGCGGCCCCGATGACGACGACCACGACGAAGCCCAGCCCATGGTCGCCCAGACCATCGCCCCGGACGGCACCGTCCGCCCCATCGGTGGGCGGCCGGTCCGCCTCGCCGTCGACGACGCCGACCGGGCGCTCGCCGCGACCGGCGCCCTCGGCGACCACCGCTACCAGGACTTCAGCGCCGGGCGCGACGACTACCGCGTGATCACCGTGGCGCTCGGGCCCGGCCGCGGCGCCGTCCAGCTCGCCATCGACGTCGACGAATCCCGGCACGTCCTGAAGGGACTGGCCACCCGCATCACCGGCGTCAGCGCGCTGGTGCTGTTCGTCGCGGCGCTGGCCGGCTGGCTGCTGGCCCGCCAGATCACCCGCCGGCTGGTTCGGCTCACCGACGTGACCGAACAGGTCAGCGACGGCCGCCTCGACGACGTCACGGTGCCCACCGGCGGCCACGACGAAGTCGGCCGGCTCGCGATCTCCTTCGACCGGATGCTCGGCAGGCTCGCCGACGCCCGCGCCGACCAGGACCGCCTGGTCCAGGACGCCGCCCACGAGCTGCGGACGCCGCTGACCAGCCTGCGCACCAACGCCAGCGTCCTGCGCCGGTTCGCCGAGCTCACGCCCGAATCGCGGGCCCGCCTGCTGGTCGACGTCGACGGGGAAACCCGCGAGCTGACCCACCTCGTCGACGAGCTGGTCGAACTGGCCACCCGCCGCTACGAAGCCGAGGAGCCGACCCCGGTGGAGCTGGGCGAGATCGCCGACCGCGCCGTCGAGCGCGTGCGGCGGCGGTCGGGGCGCGCCATCACCGTCGAGACCGACGCGTCCGCGCTGACCGGCCAGGCGAAGGCACTCGAGCGCGCGGTGACGAACCTGCTGGAGAACGCCGTCAAGTTCGCGCCCGACGGCCCGATCGAAGCCGTCGTGCGCGACGGCCGCGTGGAGGTCCTCGACCGCGGGCCCGGCCTCGGCGACGACGCGCCCCGGGTGTTCGACCGCTTGCCCTGGACGCGAACATGAGCGCACAGGCTCTCGGCGTCATGACCACAGTCGCCGGCAGGCACGACACAGTCCTGCTGATGATCGGCCACGGCGAGGCCACGCTCGCCGCCACTGACCGGAGGGTCACCGTCGTCGAAGGCCAGCTCAGCCAGTTATGCGATTACTCCGCAGATCCGGTCCTACATCTACCGCGCCGTTGAGTAGGTCGTTATACGGCCTAGCCCCGACGACACCTCAGCTGCGCTGATCGGGCGAACGCTCCCGAGCACGCCGTCATATACCTACGACAGGTGCATCCGTTCAGCGTGATTCCACCTCGACCGCCCTCAAGATCGGCGCCGTCCTTACCGGAACCCTCGAACTTGCCACCCGGTGGATCAACACCGCCAAACGCTGCCGCGCTTCTTCCCCACCTGGGCACACTGGCGGACTGCGGTTCGCGTTCTGCTGCCGAATCTCGACCACTCGGCATCAAGACCGTGTCGTCACAGACAAACCTATCGCCTGTCAGCAGCGTCGGACCTGACACGGTGGAGAACGAATCCGATGCCGACATCCTCGACACACCACTCGGCCTCGGCTGCCGTCAGCCTGTCGGGTCCCTGCCGTAGCACAGCCTTCAGCTGCTCTAGGTTGCCACATCGACCAGGTCGTCCGTCCGGATCCGGGTAGCCACGAACTTGCCAATGGTCGTGCTTCGGATCGGCGAGCACGACGTCCAGCGCATCGACGAGTTCGAGCCAGTCCTGTCCGAGCCACCATCTCTCGTAGTGCGCGGCTTTGGCCTTGAGGTACAAAGCAGCGCGAAGGCCGTGCTGCTCGGTCACATCGGCGAGATAGTCGAGGTTCGCGGCAATGTGGTCGTCGAGCTCCTCGAACAGTTCGCTTGCTGCTTCCCGCACGGTGTACCCGCCTGGCAGCACCCGGCGCGTCATGGCGGTGTACAACGGACCCAGCATCGAGTCGGCAAGCAAGTCAGCGTCAGAGAACTCGTCCAAGAAGTCGCACTCGTCCAGATGCAGCTCACCGTCACCGAGGGACGACTCACTCGAAGTTCCGGACGTACCCGCCGGAGGAACGTCAACGTCGAAGATGGCATGGAAGAAATCTTGGAGAGATTCGCGAACCAGCCGAGTGGTGGCGGCGTTCGTGCGCATCATCTCGCCGTCGGTCAGCGGCGACGACGGGTCGGCATGGACGTCTTCCAACGGGCTGTTGCGCCAAGCGTGCTTGACGATGCCCACGGCCGCGAGGTCGAGCAGTTCCGCCAGGTTGCCCACCGCCGGCGGCTCCTCCATCACCCACTCGACGAACTCCTGCATCGTCGGCCGCTTGTATGGCGTCTCCGCTACTTCGGCTTTCGTTTCGTCCACTCGACCTCGTTTCTCGACCTTCGGCTCCAGCAGCGTACGCCAATCGTTCGGCCGCCCTTGGCAATCGGTCAGCCGGCGGACGAGGTCATTGCTTCGCTGCACCGCAAGCGAGAAACGACAGCAACACGTACGTCGGTGACAAATGATCGAGTCCGCAGGTGATCGAGTCGCCGAATCTACGCGGCCCGGTGATATTGCCGCGCGCTGGCCAGGTCTCGCTGGCGCCGTGCTGCGAGCGGGTGGGGCTCGCCCGTCATGGCGGCTAGAGCATCGGCGACTTCGTGGAGATCGGCCCGGACGTAGGTCGTCGTGGTACCGGCGTCGCTCTTGCCGGTATGCCCCGCATACTCCCGCGCGACCCCGTACCCGAAGTTCCGCTCGACCCAGGTCAGGGTCGTGTGCCGCAGCCAGTGCGTGGTGACCCCCTGCCTCGCGACCCACGGCAGGTGCTTGCCCAAGCGCGTCCACAAGTAGTCGTAGCGCCGGGCAGTGATCGGCTGGCCAGTGCGATACCTCAAGAGCTGGTCACCGGAGGTCGCGCCACGCTCGTCAACGTGCAAGAGGAGGTGACGCATCAGCGTGGGAGACACCGGTTGCCACCGCACTGTCTCGCCCTTCTCACGCAACCGAACGAGACACTGCTCGGCGTCCAGGTCGTCGGGACACAGGGCGAGTGCCCCACCACGGCGGCACGCTGTCTCGGTGTGCAGCCGCAGAATGAGCAGGTCGAGTTCCGGGTCGTTTCCGGTTGCCGCGGCGACGTCGTTGATCTCGGCGAGCCGATCGTTCGGCAAGGCTCGTCGGGTGCTGGCCAGCCGTCGAGGCTTGGGAACGCGTGTCGCAGGGTTGTCCGTCTCGGCGATCAGCTGATCGGCAACAGCGTGCCGGTACATGCACCGGAGTGCAGCGATCAAATGCTCGGCCGCGCTTCGTCCGCCGCGTGAGTTCTTCCGGATGACAACGCGAGCCTTGACCTCTTCGGCAAGCTGCCGGATCTCCAGCGGCGTCGGCTCGTCGATTCGCCGATCACCCCAAACCTCGACGACGCGTTCCCAGTACGAGCCGTAGGCCCGACGAGTACCTGCGGGGACGGCATGGGCGACCTGCGAAATGTAGTCGCGGATGGTCGGCAAAGGACCACTGTGGCGGCCCACCGCAAGCAGTTGCTCGGGAGTGACACCCAGGCTCGCGAGGACGAGCCGAGCAGCTTCGACGTCGGCGCTCATCGTGGGATCCGGCTCCCGACTCGAAGCGCTTCGTGATACGCGAGCAACATCGCATCAAGAGCAGAATCGGTGTACACCGCCAGCACGTCGCATGTCGGAAAGGCGGCGACGAGGACGCGACAGCCGGGCTCAAGTCGACACAGGTGCCGGATACGCGCGGGGAGCCGAACATGCCCCTGGCCGGTGATGGTGTCCGGGCCGTCGCAGCGCCGGATGATGATCATTTCACCTTTGACGGTGCCGATGGAGACTCGCGACAGCGGCGGCCAACCGAGGACGCGCAACGGTGATCGATCGG
Source organism: Amycolatopsis sp. NPDC051102 (assembly GCF_040682815.1). Taxonomy (NCBI): domain Bacteria; kingdom Bacillati; phylum Actinomycetota; class Actinomycetes; order Pseudonocardiales; family Pseudonocardiaceae; genus Amycolatopsis; species Amycolatopsis sp. NPDC051102. Next base: position 128,444 of record NZ_JBFBBT010000023.1, on the reverse strand, counting down.
CCAGACGCCCGCGGCTGTCGACGGCCGTCACCGCGTAGCACGCCGTGGTGTGGGGTGCGCGGTCGACGAGCACAGCAACCGGCAACCTCGGCGATGGTGCGGCCGCCGGCGCCTGGGACGGATCGCCGGTCTTGGGTTCGACGCCACGTCTGCCCAACGGTGTTCGAACTCCGTCAGCGAGCTGCTCAAGCGCGGTGAACGACCGGCCGTCAGGTGTGGTGCGCCGCAGTTGCGCGGTCATGCTGATCGCCTCCAGCCGGGGTTCTCGACGCCGTGGGCAGCTGGCTGGAGGGCCTCCGCGGCGGCCAGCTCGGCGTCGTGGGCGAGCTGGAAGACGAGCACTTCGAGATGAGCGACCACCGCATTCGGGATGCCGGTGAAGTGTGCTCGGGCTGCGGCGCGGCGTTCAGCGAGTGAGGCGCGGGTGACGAGGCGGCTGCCGCGCAGTTCGGCCGTCAGAGCGATGCACCGCTCGACCGGCACCAGACCGACCGACGCGCCGCCCGCAATGAGCGGCGTAACCAGATCGGCCAGGGAACCGTCGACGCGCCGGCGGGGGCGCGCAACGACGGCGACGTATCCGCCGGAACACAGCAGCGGTTCACAATGCAGCAGCGTCACGGTGAGCTCGGCGGTGGCAGCCTCGACAGCCTCCGCGGTCGTGAGATCCGGCATCGTGCGCAGGCTCGTCAAGACGAGTCCAACACGCCCGAGCAGCCCAGCGGCCCGGACGGTCGTGAGTACCTTCGGGCGAGCATCGAGGACCGAACCGTCGGGCCAGGCGCCCGCGGCTTTGGCGGCAGTGACGTTGGCACGAGCGAGCTTCCACCAGCGGCCGCGAGGAGCCAGCCCGAGTGCATGCCGTCCGGCGCGCAGCGCTTCTGCGAGCACGGTCCCGGCGCCGCAGTCGGGGTCGAGTACGAGGTCGCCGGGACGCGTGTACGCGGCGATCGCGTGGGCGGCGACTTGCGGCGGAATCCGCTCGGCGTCGGTCTCGGTGCCCGGCACGCAACCGGCGTCGCGAAGCTGCGCGAGCGGGTCGCGCTGGCCGGTCGGCCAGACCGACAGCTGCATCATCCGCGGCCTCGTCCCGGGCGGCGTATGGCGTTCATTCATCGGAGGTCTCCCCCGCCGTCGATCGCGGTCGTCGGCTCGGGCTGGCGGGTGAAGACCAGGAGGTCATCATGTACGGCGAGATGCCGGGCCGGTGCCGCCGAGGCCGGTTCGGCCATGGTCGATACGGCGAGCGTGCCGTCGCGCACGGGGATGCGCAGCAAGGCGATGCGATCGTGGTAACGCAGTCCCGCGCGGTGCGCGGCGCGCAGGAGCGAACCGGCGGGATCCGTCAGCCGGCCTGACTCGCGGTGACCATGTGTAATTACTACGAGGGTGCCGGTGGAGGTGAGCAGATCGGCCCAGTCCGCCGGACGAAACCAGTCCAGAGCGCGTGGTTCGACCGCGGTGATGACCAAGTCGTAGCGGTCCGGACCGGGGGTCGACGAAGTCGGCTCCGGTCGGGCGCCGCGGTGCACCGACAGCCCCGCGAGCTCGTCGGTGGCCGCACTGAGGGCGAACGCTTCGGGGTCAGCTTCGGACTCGTTCAACACGTCGCCGAACTGTCCGTCGACCGGCCCGGGGTCCGCGACAGCGGTCTGCGTCTGTACGCCTCGGCCGAGCCGAACCACGGTCCACCCTGCCTCGTGCAACCCGGCATATGGTCCGGGCAGAAGCCCGGCGGAGACGCCTCGAGTCTGCCGCGAGGTCGACGGTGCCAAGTAATGCGCGGGTTCAAGGAGGAGCACCCGCTGGCCGGGCCGGGTGTAGGTCGTGACGACCTTGATGATCGCGGTGAGCAGCCAGCCGGCGAGCAGTCCGGTGCCTGCGAGGAGGTCGTCCTGAGCGCACGGCCAGACGGTGCTCGGCCGTGGCGGGCGACGGTGGCCCAGGTTGGCCCGGCGCTTGGTCCGCCGCCGCGGAAGCGAGATCGGAATGGTCGGCGGGTCGGCCGCGCCGTGCTTGTTCGAGCTAGATTCATCGTCGTGTGACGGGGTCATCGCGGGTTCTCCTCCAAGCGGTGCCGCCAAGCGTTCTGACACCCCTCAACTCCGCATTTCGATCCCGTTTTGGACATGCGCCATCGCGCTTCTTTTCGCATGTGAACGCATGTCGATCGATGCCGGCGGAAGCCGCCCAACGAGCTACTGACGCCGTACTAGCGGGCGACTATAACGCCACGTCAGACGCGTAACGCGACCCCGTGGATTCTTCAACTCCAAGCGAGGTGTCGATCTCGTCGTTCGCGCTGGTCAGGACTGGATAGTAGGCCGCTAGTAGCTGACGAAAAACTTGTCAAAGCCCCCTAGCAGCGAACTGGTATTTCCGTGGTACGAGGCCTGGCTTCATGACGTCGTTCTTGTTCGCATCGACGCCGTGGGAGTCACGACATGGCCACACGAATCGCCTTTCACCGCCGTCGCAGCGAGGCGGCACCGAACTCCTTGGATATCGCCCGCGACACGTTCACCTTGCTGGTGACAGGCCCGCATCCGCTCTCGCTGAACTGCCGCTTGTTCGCCGGTCTTCCGGACGAGCAGATCCCGTTGGACGAGGTCCGCGACCGGCTGCTGGCGCGCCGGTGCCCGCAGACGACGCGGGATGCGGTCTGGGCGCACCTGGTGCTGCGCTCCCGGACCGAAGGAGCGACCTGGACCGTCGCCGCGGTCGGCGTCGCACTGCCCGCGCTGACCTCCGTCGCGACCATCCTGTCCAACCGGTTCGCCGGCGATCCGGCCGACGTCCACGCCGAAGTCCTGCGCGGCTTCCTCGCAGCGTTGCCGATCATCGACCTGCGTCCACCACGGATCATGCTGCGACTGCGATGGGCCGCATACCGGTCCGGCTACGACGCGCTCACCGAGGCTCTGGCAAGCCCGACTCCGGTCGCGCCGAGCTTCCGATCCACACCCCCACACGCGCCGTCGGGGCACCCGGATCTCGTCCTCGCCCGTGCCGTCGCCGACGGAATCCTGACCCCGACCGAAGCCACATTGATCGGCGCAACCCGGCTGGAAGAGGTCTCGGTCGCGGACTGGGCCGCGCGACACCAGACCGGCGAATGGGCGGTCTACAAGGCACGCAAACGCGCCGAGCTCCGGCTCGCCGCGTACCTGCGCGACGGGGCTGCCGAGTCTGACCCGACCGACCCGCTGACCGACCAGGTCACCACCTCATTGGCGCTGGCACGCCCCGCCACACCTGCCCACCGCCAACGGGAGTCGTCACCCTCCGTGTCAGCCCAAGACACCGAAACGGATCCGAGCCACGTGTCCAAAGGACACCCGAAATCCGGAGTTCAGAGCTGCGGGACACACCCGCACTCAGTTCCTTCGGAGGTGTCCCGATGCTCTTGATCGATCGCTGCTTGACCACTGCGAGCGGGACAAGGCACGCCGGCACCGGCGGCAATCCGGCGCCGCCGACGCTGAGCTCGCCTGACGAGAACGTCGACAGCACGCCGCGGAAAGCTCCGATGACACTCTTGCTCCGAGGGCAGCTCGCGCTGCTCGTCGAGCTGCTGGCGCTTCTGCTGCTGGCATCGGCCCCGGTGGCGCGGGCCGACACGATGGTCGTCGCGCTGGCCGGCTCTGTCACCGCGGTCCTGGACAACGTCCGCAACTGGATCATGGGCATCCTCGCCGGCTTGGCGACCGTGTTCCTGACCATCGGCGGCGTCCGCTATGTGCTGGGCGGCGGCGACCCCGGCGAGATCGAGAAGGCGAAGACGGCCTTCAAGTCCGCGGGGTGGGGCTACGGCCTCGCCGCGCTCGCGCCGCTGGTCGTGGAGATCCTCAAAGGGATCGTGGGGGCCTGACGATGGCCGTCAGCACCCCGCCCGCAGTTCGCCGGTCCGGCGGCCCGGTTGTAACTGGCGCCGCCACGGACCGAGCGGTCCTCTCCCCGGCTTCCGCCGACCTACCACCGGTTGGTCGGCCGCGGCGCGGCCGCGGGGGCTGGGTGCTGGCGCTCAGCATCGTCGTGCTCTTGGTCGGCCTCCTCGCGGTGGGCGCCTGGGCCTCACCCGCCGCTCCTCAGCAGCCTCCACCACCAGTGCCGATCCCCACGGCGGATCCGTGCACGCCTGATTCGCCGCTGCCGGTCTGCCACGCGCTGACACCAACCGCAACGAAGCCACTGTCCACCGCGCCGCTGCCCCCTCCGACAGCGCTACCCGCGCCGACAACGTGCAGCTTCCCCGGCCAGCTCGGCTGCACCTCGTCCGCCCCGACCACGACGCCGAGCAAGCCGTGCACGGGCGAGGACTGCATTCCGCAGCCGACTCCGCCGGCACCGAGCACGAACCCGCAGCAGCCGGGCACCGGCAGCGGCGACAGCGACACGGACTGCGGCATCACCGACGTCGGCGCGTGCATCACCGAGGCCATCAACTCGGCGTTCCGCAATGTCGTCGACGACGCGCTGGATCCGATCCTCGAGCTGATCGGCCACACCGCGCTGTCCACGCCGACGATCAGCGACCTGCCCGGCATCGGCGAGCTGTGGAACAGCTCCTGGGAGATCGTGGTCGCCGCCTACGGACTGCTCATCCTGCTCGGCGGCATCCTGCTGATGGGCCACGAGACCGTCCAGACGCGCTACTCGATCAAGGAGATCGGGCCGCGGATCCCGATCGCGTTCATCGCCTCGGCGCTCTCGCTCTTCTTCGCCGACAAGCTCATCCGGCTGGCCAACGGCCTGACCCTGGGTGTCCTCGGAGACGGAGTCAACCCGCCCTCGCTGGGCAACACCCTCCAGGAGGCCGTCCAAGGCATCCAGACCGGTGGGCTGTTCATCATCTTGGTCGCGCTTGTGCTGGTGGTACTCGGTCTCGGTCTCCTGGTCGTCTACGTCGTCCGGATCGTCATCACCCTCGTCCTGATCATCAGCGCGCCGTTCTTCCTGATGTGCCACGGGCTGCCACACACCGAACCGCTGGCGCACTGGTGGTGGAAGGCGATCACCGTGACGACAGGCGTCCAGTTCGCCCAGGCGTTGGTGCTGATCACCGCGGTACGCACGTTCCTGTCCGGCGGCGTGCACCTGTTCGGCTCGACGCTGTCCGCGCTCGGCACGCTGATCGCCGCGATCGCCTTGTTCTTCGTCCTGTTCAAGATCCCGTTCTGGATGCTGAAGGCCGTCAAGGTCGGCTCCGGCCGTTCCTTCATCGGAGGTTTGGCTCGCGCGTACATCGCGGCGAAAACCTTCGGCATGGTCGCCGGCAAGACCGGCGCGTTCGGCAAGGCCGGTGCCGCAGGCTCCGCGAAAAGCGGTGGCACCGGTGGCCGCCCGGCGGACCCGCCGTGGCCTGCTCAGCCGCGTTTCGCTCCGAGCCCGGAGGTGGTCAACCAGCGGCTCCAGGCGGCCCACGACGCCGAGCGCGCTCGTGCGGCCCGCCGGTCGCGACTGCCGTCGCAAGCGCCGCAGTTACTGCAGCCCACGCCGCAGGCCACCAGCCACGACCCCGCCGTCACCCCGGTCAATCAGGGACCGACCATGCCCGAGTACAGCGCCGCACCCATCTCCACCACACCTGCGCAACGCCGCGAACCGCGGCCGGTGCCGGCACCGCAATTCCAACCAGCGGGAGCCCCACGTCGACGCGGCGCAACCCCGCGGCCGGCGCGTCCGATCCGCAGCGCCTCGGTGCCGCCACAACTGCAGTTCCGGCCGGCCACGCCACCCGCACCGCAACCATCGCCAGGCCCGATGCCGACCTCGGCGCCCTCCGCACCGGTGTTTCAACAAGCGCGGCCGGAGCCCCGCATCGGAGATGCCTACCGGCGCACCCACTCCGTTCCGCCACCGGTGTTCCGCGCACCGAAACCCGAGCCAGGAGGTGAAGGGAAATGAGCCAGCCAGTCAGGATTCCCGCCGACGTCGACCGCGAGGACCGGGTGATCGGTCCGCTGACCGTGCGGCAGCTGCTCATCCTCGCCGTCACCGGGATCGTGCTCTACGGGTCATACACACTCACCCGCGCATTCGTCCCGCTGGCGGTGTTCCTCGTCGTCGCCATCCCGGTCGGAGTAACCGCTGCGTTCCTCGCGCTGGGTCAGCGTGACGGCATCAGTCTGGACCGTTTGGTGCTGGCCGCGCTGCGGCAGCGGGTGAGCCCGCAGCACCGGGTCGCCGCGCCGGAAGGCATCCGGCCGGCGCCGGAATGGCTTGGCGACACCGCGGAGGTCTCGCCGGCCGCGCTGCAGCTGCCCGCCGAAGCGGTCACCGACACCGGCGTCGTCGACCTCGGCAAGGACGGCATCGTCGTGGTCGCGGTCTGCTCCACGATCAACTTCAGCCTGCGCACGCCGGCCGAGCAGGAGTCGCTCGTCGCCTCGTTCGGGCGATATCTGCACTCGCTCACCGCGCCGGTTCAGGTGCTGGTACGCACCGAGCGGCTCGACCTGTCCAGGCAGATCTCCGAGCTCCGCGAACAGGCCGATGGACTGCCGCACCCGGCGCTGGAACGGGCGGCGCGGGAGCACGCCGAGTACCTCGACCAGCTCGGCCGCGCCACCGACCTGCTGCGCCGACAGGTCCTGCTGATCCTGCGCGAACCGCTGCTCAGCATCCGCCCGACCAACGGGCTCGGCGGCGCCTCGCCGCTGGCCGCGCTGGCAGCGCGACGCAAGGCTGCCAAGCAGGCCGACATGGTCGACGACGCCTCCCGGCGAGCCGCCGAGGCACGCCTGGTGCGCCGGCTCGGCGAGGCGGTCGAGCTGCTCTCCCCATCGGGGATCGTGGTCACCCCGCTGGACGCCGGCCAGGCCACCGCGGTGCTTGCCGCGGCGTGCAATCCCGACAGCTTGATCCCACCCAACTCCGGCCTGGCCGGCTCGGACGACGTCATCACCACCGCCCCGGACGACGGCTGGGACGACACCGCCTTCGGGCGCACCGCATTCGCCGCCGAGGACGTCGGCTCCACATGGGACGAGGCGGAAGACCCTGACGACTACGACAACGCTGCCGGGAGGTACGGCCGATGAAAGCCAAGCAACCTCCGCCCGGACGGGCCGGCGCATTCACCCCCGACGCCATCTCGGTCCGCCCGCGCGCACTCGAAGTCGGCGGCGAATGGGTCGCTTCGTTCGCCGTGACCGGCTACCCGCGCGAGGTGCACCCCGGGTGGCTGCAGCCGCTGCTGACCTATCCCGGACGCGTCGACGTTTCGCTGCACATCGAGCCGATCGACCCCGTGACCGCGGCAAACCGGCTCAAGAAGCAGCTGTCCAAGCTCGAAAGCGGCCGCCGGCACACCAGCGACAAAGGACGGCTGATCGACCCCCAAGTCGAAGCGGCCACCGAGGACGCCTACGACCTCTCCGCCCGGGTCGCCCGCGGCGAAGGCAAGCTCTACCGGCTCGGCCTCTACCTCACCGTGCACGCCGCGACCGAAGAAGCGCTCGGCGACGAGGTCGCCTCGATCCGATCGCTGGCAGCGTCACTCCTGCTGGACTGCAAGCCCACCACCTACCGGAGCCTGCAGGGCTGGATCACCAGCCTCCCGATGGGTCTGGACCTGGTCGGGATGCGCCGCACCTTCGATACGAGCGCATTGTCGGCGGCGTTCCCGTTCACCTCACCGGACCTGCCGCCGCCCGACCCGACCTCGGTCGGCGCACCGAGCGGAGTGCTCTACGGCTTCAACGTCGGCAGCCAAGGACTTGTCCACCACGACCGGTTCGTCCTCGACAACCACAACAGCGTGATCCTCGGCCGGTCCGGCGCCGGCAAGTCGTACCTGGTGAAGCTCGAGCTCCTGCGCAGCCTGTACCGCGGCATCGAAATCCACGTCATCGACCCGGAAGATGAGTACGCCCGGCTGGCCGCCGCGGTCGGCGGCACCTACGTCCACCTCGGCGCCGAGCACGTCCGGCTCAACCCGCTCGACTTGCCGATCCACACCCGCCCGGACGGGCGCCGCACCGCACCCCGCGACGCCCTGATCCGCCGGTCGCTGTTCCTGCACACCGTCATCTCGGTCCTGCTCGGCAACGAACTCGCCTCGGCCGAGCGAGCAGCGCTGGACCGGGCAATCATGGCGACGTACCAGCACGTCGGGATCACCTCGGATCCGCGGACCTGGACCCGGCCGGCGCCGCTGCTGGCCGACCTGGCCAAGGCCCTCACCGAGATCGACGATCCGGCTGGGGCCGAGCTCGCCGCGCGGCTGCACCCCTACATCACCGGCGCGTTCTCCGGCCTGTTCTCCGGGCCGACCACCACCCGCCCACAAGGTCACCTGGTCGTGTTCTCACTGCGCGACCTCGCCGACGAACTCAAGCCGATCGGCACCCTGCTGACCCTCGACGCGGTGTGGCGGCAGGTCTCCAACCCGGCTATCCGCAAACCCCGGCTGGTCGTGGTCGACGAAGCCTGGCTGCTCATGAAAGAGCCCGCGGGCGCGGAGTTCCTGTTCCGGATGGCCAAAGCCAGCCGGAAACACTGGGCCGGCCTGACCGTGGCCACCCAGGACACCGCGGACGTCCTGGGCTCGGACCTGGGCAAGGCGGTCGTCGCGAACGCAGCCACCCAGATCCTGCTGCGGCAAGCCTCGCAGACGATCGACGAGATCACCCGCGCATTCGACCTCTCCATGGGGGAACGCCAGTTCCTTCTGTCCGCCGACCGCGGCCAAGGACTGCTCAGCACCGGCACCCAGCGAGTGGCGTTCCAGTCCATCGCCTCACCCGTCGAGCACCACCTGGTGACGTCGAACCCCGCGGAGATCGCGGAGTACGCCGACGCCTCGCCGGATGTCGACAGCACCTTCGTCGAACTCGACGCCGCCTGACCAACCACGTCACTTCCAAGGGGACGCCCATGCCTACGACTGCCCGCTTGCTCACACAGAATAGGGAGATGCGCCAGATTGGCGCGTGGAACTGGTCGCTTCCGGCCTGGGCTGGACGGCTTCCCGACGGCCGCACTTACAACACCTGCCCGAGCGCCGGAGTCTGCGCGCAGGCTTGTTACGCCCGGCACGGCACCTACACCTGGCCGGTCGTCCGCGCCAAGCACCAAGCGAACCTCAGGTACGTCCTGGACGATCTGGCCGGCTGGCAGTCCGCGATGATCGCGGAACTCGCCGCAGCCAAGTTCCGCGGCGCCTGGATCCGAGTCCACGACAGCGGCGACTTCTTCTCCGACAAATACCTTCGAGCCTGGCTCGCCGTCTTCCGAGCCCGGCCTGACACGAACTTTTACGCCTATACCAAGGAAGTCTCCCGGTTTCGAGAACTCGTCGAGCCGGACCCGCCGCAGAACTTCCTGTGGGTCTACTCCTACGGAGGCACGCAGGACGCCGAGCTGAACCCGGACGTCGATCGCGTGGCGGACGTGTTTCCGGACGAAGCCGCCGTCGCTGAAGCGGGGTGGGCCTCGCAGGAAGCCAGCGATCTGCTCGCGGTCCTCGGCCCGCGGCTGGTGGGCGTCCCGGCCAACCGCATTCCCGCCTACCTCAAGCGGCTGGCCGGGCGCCGGTTCTCGGAATGGCAGGCCGAAGTCGACGCCGAGCGCGCCGCCCGCCGCGGTCGCCGGCACCTCCGGATCGTCGCCGACAACACGCTTCCAGTCGTCGAGGCCGGGCTGGGACAGGCCGCACCGCGGGCTGCCTGACCTGCCGTCATTGATCACCTTCGTGGGGAGGAACCCCGATGTTCTGGCCGTTCACCGCCGGTTCCGGTGAGGTTCTTGCCTCGCCGATCGGCGACTACCTGCGCGACCCGCTCGCCGCGTTCCAGCATGTGCTGGCGCACCTCCGCGGCCTCGCCGTCACCTGGGGCCCCATCGTCGGGCCGGTGCTCATGTTCGCGCTTGCCACCGCGGTGATCGCGCGACGACGGCGGCGGCGTCGCTTCCACGAGCGCCTGGTCGCCGACGCCCGCCTGGTCACCGTCCTTGCGCCACCGACGGTCGACCCGTCCGGGGCGATCACCGTGTGGTCCAACCTTGTTGGCCTACTGCGGCCCGGCTGGCTGCGCCGCTTCGGCGGCCAGCCGCACCTAGCGTTCGAGATGACGTTCACCGAGGACGGCGTGCAGATCCGCCTGTGGGTGCCTGGCCTGATTCCGCCGGGCATGGTCGAGCGCGCGATCGAGGCCGCGTGGCCCGGCGCGCATACCCGCACCACCCCAGCCAAGCCACCGATCCCGACCACGGCCGCAGCAGGCCGGCGAGTCGAATCGGTCGGTGGCGAGCTGCGGCTGGCGCGCTCGGAGGCGCTGCCACTTCGCACCGAACATGCCGCCGACCCGATCCGGGCTCTGCTCGGTGCACCGGTCGGGCTGGGCCCGCACGAGCGGGCGTGCGTGCAGATTCTCGCCCGTCCGGTCGCCGGCCACCGCGCGACCAAGGCTCGGCGCGCGGCCCGGCGGGTGCACGCGGGTGGATCGGCCAGCCTGGTCGGCCGGTTGCTCGACGTCGTCACGCCGGGCAAGACCCCGTCGGCCGGCAAACGGACACCACAGCTGGATCGGCAGACCAGCCTCGAGTACGGGGCACAGGACCGCGCCGTAGTGGAGAAGCTACGGGGGAACCAGTTCGAGACTCGCGTCCGCTACGCCGTGGCGACCACGGTCCCCGAGGACGCCGCTTCGAGCGAGGTCCAGGCGGTGCGGGAGGTACTGCGGGGTCGCGGGCACGCCATCGCCTCGGCGTTCGCCGCCTACTCCGAGCACAACTACTACCGCCGGGTCCGGCTACGCCGCGGCCCAGTCACCGTGCTGGCCGAACGCCGGCTCGGCAAGGGCGATCTGCTCTCGATCCCGGAACTGGCCGCGATCGCGCACCTACCAACCGACGAGGCCACGCCCGGTCTGCAGCGCGCTGGCGCGAAGGCCGTCCCTCCCCCGCCCGGCATCGCCACGACCGGCGAGCACATCAAGCCCTTGGGGCTATCGGACTCCGGGCACTCCCGACCGGTCGGTCTGCACGTCGCCGACGCCCGTCACCACCTGCACATCCTCGGCGCCACCGGCTCCGGCAAGTCCGAGCTGATGGCCCGCCTGATCCTCGACGACGCCGAGGCCGGCCGCGGGGTGGTCGTCGTCGATCCGAAGGGCGACCTCGTGTCGGATCTGCTGATGCGACTGCCCGAGGAGCTCGGCGAGAAGGTCGTGCTCTTCGACGCCGACTCCCGCGCCCGGCCGCCGGTCCTAAACCCCCTGGAAGGAGCGGACAAGGCCCGCGCGGTCGACAACCTCGTCAGCATCTTCTCCCGGATCTACGCCTCCTCATGGGGCCCGCGCACCGACGACATTCTGCGCGCCGGCCTACTCACCCTCACCGCGATGCCTGGCACCCCGACCCTCGTCGGCCTGCCCAAGCTCCTCACAGTGCCGGCGTTCCGAGCTCGCGCCTGCGACCAGATCGACGACGACGTCCTGCGCGGGTTCTGGTCCTGGTACGACTCCCTGTCCGAAGCCGGCCGCGCGCAAGTCATCGCGCCGCTGATGAACAAGGTCCGCGGCTTCCTGCTGCGCCCCTTCGTCCGCGCCGCGATCGCCGGCGGGACGTCCACCGTGGACATGGACGAGGTGCTGAACACCGGCGGCATCTGCCTGGTGCGCATCGCCCGTGACGCGCTGGGCATGGAAACCGCGCGGCTGGTCGGCTCAATTGTCGTCGCCCGCACCGGGCAAGCCGCGACCCGCCGGGCCAGGGTTCCCCAGCGCCAGCGGCGCGACTGCGGACTGTACGTCGACGAGTGCCACAACTTCCTGAACCTGGCGTACCCGCTGGAAGACATGCTCGCCGAGGCCCGCGGCTACCGCCTGTCGATGACGTTGGCCCACCAGTACCTCGGCCAGCTCCCGAAGGAACTCGAAGAGGGCATCAGCACCAACGCCCGGTCGAAGATCTTCTTCAACGCCTCACCGGAGGACGCGAAGCGGCTGGCCCGGCACACCATGCCGCGGCTGAACGAACACGACCTGGCCAACCTCGGCGCTTTCCACGTCGCGGCCCGCCTGGTTCTCGGCGGCGAGGAAGCACCGCCATTCACCGCCGTGACCGAGAAGCTCCCGCCCGCGATCCCCGGCCGCGCCAAAGCAATCCGAAGAGCAGCCAGGATCAACACCCGCCCACCCGCCACCGACAACGAAACCGCCACACGGGACTCAGGACCGACCGTTGCCGACCCGCGCCGTGCGTAGTGCAGCGCGCAAGCGCATCCACTCACCTCGGTCAGGCGCAACCGGTTGCGCCTGACCCGAGGCCGACCGTGCGTTACCTCAGATGTCGCCTCGGTCCAGGGTGAAGGAGACCTCGTACAGACCCGGCTGAGCCTGCCCGAACGCCTTGTTGCCCTCGAGCATCCCTCGGGACTTCAAGTGCTCGATCACCCGCTGTGCCGCATCAAAATCTTCGCTCTGCGCGTAGTTGACGACGCGGGTGCCGTCCAAGCTGCGGTGCAGGCTCGCCGACATCCAGCCGGGTACCTCGCCGGCGACCCGCGCCGCGCGAGCGAGGTAGTCGATCAGGGGTTGCTGCCGATCAGGTTCGACGGTGAAGACGTTGATCTGAGTCACCGCCGAGCCCACACGAATAACAGGCATCGCTTCTCTCCTCTACATGACAGGACGAGAAGCCGAGACTCAACAAACAGGCAGCGTCAAGCCTCGGCTGCTCGCCGAGAACTTGTCGCGGGTCGTCGCCGGAGCGACGAACGGAGCCTCGTGGTGAGGGGGCCGGGCTTACCTGTGCCGACCCAGGTCCTTTTCGACCACCACAGCCTATCGGCCGCAACTCCACCGAGTCCACCCATGGCCCGACCTTGCCCAACCAGGAGGCTCTACGATGCTCACGAACCCCACCCCACAACGGGCGTTGCGCGGACACATGCCGCGGCGCCCGACGCCGCGAGCGGCCACGACGGGCGAGCATCACGCCAAGCTCGCCGCGCGGCTTACGCAGCGGGATCGCTGGCTGGCCCGGATGCTCTACGAGCACAAGGTCCTCACCACCCAGCAGATCGTCGAGCTCTGCTACCCGAGCATGCGCGCGGCCAACCACCGGCTACTCGACCTGTTCAAGTGGCGCATCGTCGACCGGTTCCAGCCGTTCGTCACCAGTGGCACGGCGCCGATGCACTACGTGCTCGACATTGCCGGCGCCGTCGCCCTGGCCTACGAAGACGGCCGTGATCCGAAGTCGATCGGCTACCGGCACGAGGACGCCATCGGCATCGCGCACTCCATGCGGCTGGCCCACACCGTCGGCGTCAACGGCTTCTTCACCGCACTCGTCGCCTTGAGCCGACGCCCAGAGGCCCGCGGCTGCCTGACCGCGTGGTGGTCCGAGCTGCGTTGCGGGCGCCTGTTCGGCGACATGGTGCGCCCCGACGCCTATGGCCGGTGGTGCGACGGTGACGACCAGATCGAGTTCTTCCTGGAGTTCGACTTCGGCACGGAAGACCTCGGGAAGCTCAGCCGCAAGCTCTACGGCTACGAGCGGCTCGCCATGGCCACTGGGATCACCACTCCGGTCCTGATCTGGCTCCCTACGAGCCGTCGCGAGGTCAACGCACGCAGGGTCCTCGCTGAGGCTCTGTCCCAGCTTGACCACCCGGCGCTCGTGCCGGTGGCCACCAGTGCCGCGGACGCCGCAGGCGAAGACAACCCCGCGGCTACCCGGTGGCTGCCGCTCTCCGACCCGGCACCCCGACGGATGCGCCTCGTCGAGCTGGCCCGTCGCTGGCCGCACGTCGACCCGCCCAGCCCGGCCGCGCCCTCCCCTGCCGCGCCTGCTCAGCAGGCGGAACTGGCCGCGCCGGATCCACTCCCGCCCTCCACAACGAGCCGTTTCGGAGGTCGCCCATGAAGATCGCCTTCGCCGCGGTCGTGACGGTGATCATGCTCATCGGCGGTGTCGGCCAAGCCGTCGTAAAAGCGATCTTCGGCAGCAGCACCCAGCCAAGCCAGGAAGCCATCGCCGACATCCCGGCTGACTACCTCGCCCTCTACCGTGCAGCCGCCACCGTATGCCCCGGCTTGGACTGGTCGATCCTCGCCGCCATCGGCAAGGTCGAGGGCGATCACGGCCGCAGCAAACTGATCGGCATCGCCGAGGGAACCGAGAACTCGTTCGGCGCCCGCGGGCCGATGCAGTTCCTCCAGTCCACGTTCGACGGCGTTGTCGCCCGGCATCCGATACCGCCGGGCGGCAGGAACCCACCGTCCCCGTGGGACAAACACGATGCGATCTACGCTGCGGCGTACTACTTGTGCGAGTCCGGCGCGCCCAGGGACATTCGCAAGGCGCTGTTCGCCTACAACCACGCGGATTGGTACGTCAACGAAGTCCTCGACCAAGCCAAGAAGTACAGCCAGGCCGCGGTGGGCACCGGCCGCTGCGATGACATCCAGGCCCCCAACGCCACCACCGCCACGGCCATCAACTTCGCCTGCGGCCAACTCGGACTGCCGTATCTCTGGGGCGGCAACGGACCAGCGAACGGCGACCGTGGCTTCGACTGCTCGGGCCTCACCAAAGCCGCCTACGAAGCGGCTGACATCACGTTGCCGCGCACGGCCCGGACCCAGTACGCCGCCGGTCCCCTGATAGCCGGCGGCCGGCCATTGCTTCCCGGAGACCTGGTCTTCTACGGCACGCCCGGCAACGTCCACCACGTCGGCCTGTACATCGGGGCAGGGAAGATGGTGCACGCCCCGACCTTCGGCGAACCGGTCCAGGTCAGCCCGTACCGCTGGAACGGCGACGACTACCTGACAGCTTCACGGCCGGCCGCCGATGTTCGCGCCTGACCACCCGAGTGAACCGTCAAAGTGATCGCATGAAGGCCAACATCGCCCGGTCGCGCCGCAGGTCTGCGGCAATCCGCCGGAGTTCTTCGCGTTGGGCCAGCGCAACCTCTCGCCAGCCGGGCTTCAACGTGTCGCCCGCGTGGAAGACGATGTCGGTTCCAAGATTCCAGATCATGCTGTTCACGGTGGCGCAAGCCACGGCGAGCGAGTCGACGTCGCACCCGATCCAGCGAATCGTGCGCGGGTCTCGGCCCCGCTCGCGCATCACTTCCGCGGCCGCGCGGAACATGCCACCGGTCCCCATCATCGGGTCGGTGACGTTGCTGTGCTCCTGGATGTCGGACATGCCGGCGAGGAGCTTCGCGACGGACCCGGGCGTGTAGAACTGACCACGAGCCTTCAGTGCCGACTTCGGCCGGAGAACGGTCAGCACGGTGCCGAGCAGGTCGCCGTCGAACCGCCGTTCCGTGCCGGTGAGATGCAGTTGCCCAGCACGCAGCGCGGCCCGCGCGACACCCAGCGCGTGCCCCCGTACGTCGCGCTCAGGATCATCGAAGATCCACGCGATCATCGGATGGAGGAGATGCGTGATTTCGGTGCGGTGCCGGATGACCGATGACCACGTGTGCCGGGCGAAGTCGTGGAAGGTGTCGGCGTCCCAGTTGAGCACCGATTCACTGACGTTGTGTCCGCACGAATCTTTCTCCGGCAGGGCGGCCAGCGTGGCAACAACTGAAACCGGGATATCAAGCCGACCGGTTCCATAGGTTCGGTGCCATGCGGACTCGACCGCCGTGGCAATCTTATGGGCAAATTGTCCAGTGTCGACAGAAGTGGAAATTTCACGACGAGATGAAGACACGGGTGTTCCCTCCAGCTATCAGAGACACGGCACGACGTCACACCGCAGGTACGAGCCGTGCGCTAGACTGCTGGCTCGCGCACCCTTCTGGGGTGTGCGGTGTTGGAGCCCGGCGGGTGGTTGCCGCGCCTCTCAGGAGGTGTTCACCCGCCGGGCGCTACTAATTCGAAATCGGATTTCAGCGGTCCCAGTAGTGCCGCTCGAGATGTGTCACGTCGGTCTTTGCCGCCGCAGCGATAACGTCGGGCCAGTGCAGCCCTTTTGCTTCGTAATGCTGCACGGCGTCCGCCAAGGCTTCGGCTCGCGGCGTGAGCCGCCAGCCGAGCGCCCGAAACAGGGTAACCGCCCGGGTTTCCCGTGCGCAGGTCGCGGTGACGGCGTCCACGCGCAGATCTGCGGCGACCTGACCGAACAGCGTCGCCGGGTATCCGTCGAGGAACAGCGGAGTGTCGGGCGGCAGCCAGCCGGGCAATGGCGTCATCTCGGGTGGGTGCTGACGCCCGACGTGGCGGATCACCGCCAGCAAGGCCACGTCGCCGAGTGCCTGGTCGTCCTCGGCGTTGTCGACCTGATGCGCCAGGCGAGCGGCGGCTCGGATGGCGTCACCCCAGGTCCAAGACACTTCGAACTCCTCCGAGAGCCGCGCCAGGCGGGCTGCCTTCTCTGTGAGCCGGAATCCGAACGCCGGATAGCCGTCAGCAGCTCCGGTGAACCCGTCGAGGTATTCGGGGGTAGCCCCGAGGCCTTGCAAAACATGGCCGTGCAAGCCGAGCGGGTCGTGGTCATCGAACGCGGATGCGGTCGACGTGCCGGCGGGCGGATGGGTTCGTCGCTGCGACCCGGCATGGTTGGTGACGTAGCGAAGGCGGCCGTAGAGTTCGGCACAGCCCAGGATTCGAGGAGTCATCGCGCGTCCCGGCCGATCACGCGACTGCGGGGACGCCATGCGCAGCGGCCAGATCCCCGAGTGTCACCGGCGGTTGAGCTGCCGTACTGCCGAGCCGGTCCAGAATCCGATCCGCGGTCCGGAGCACGCACTCGGCCGAGGTTCGTGCGGTGTCCCGATCGGTCGCCCAACCGGCGACGTAGGGGACGGAGTATGCGAGCGTGTCCATGCCGCAAACCGCGGCGACGATGCAGGCCACGGACTCGGCCTCCACCTCAAGCACAGGCCGAGGCGTGGTGGGGTAGCGAGTTTCGTGGTCGCACAGGATGTGCGCCAACTCGTGCGTCAACGTCTTCGCGGCCTGCGCGGGTTCGACATTGTCGCGCACGATCACGCGTCGCTCGGAGAACACGGTCCGGCCGAACGCGCCGCCGCAGTCTCCGCGCTCAACGACGAAGCCGCATGCGCCGATCTGGGTGGCAACACCGTCCCACAGGCCGCGTGGCGCGTCGCCGCAGAGTGCGATCGGTTCCGGCGGGGACGGCTGCGCGGCCCGCGGATCCCCCTGCAGCTGGGAGACGTCGACGACGGGGACGAGCATGAACCCGGACAGCGCCGCAGGCTTGTCCGAATCGGTCTCGGCACCTTCGACCGGATCGGCGTTCTCGTCGTCAGTGGCCTTGCGGAAGCACGGCTTCCAGATCTTGATCTTGTGGGTCCCCTTGCGCATCAGACCGTAGCCTTCGCGCTTCCATTCCGAGAGCGGCCGCACGTCGGTGGCTTCGGGGCACTGCTGCAGGATCATGATCAGGTTGTTGAGGCTGTAGCGGCGCAGCCACGCGCGTGAGGTGATCAGCTGCTGCCAGCCGTCGGCGGTCATCAGCTTGTCCACGCCCTCCAGCAGCTGCTCGCGGGCAGCTTCGAGGCGCTCGGCGCGTTCTTCAGGCGAAACCGTGCGCCGAGCCTTCGTTCCGGGCCTGGACGGTCGACAGGGTGAGCGCGTCATGACGGATCCCTTCGGATGGGTGTGGTGCGGTGTTGGTGGTTCGGTGGTGTGCCGGGGTTGCCGTCCCGGAACACCACCGCTATGGGTGGTTCTCGTTGTTCGCAAGCTGTCAGCCTTTGGCGCGCTCCCACTCGAAATCTGCGCCGATCGCGTACCGGCCGTCCGCCTCCCGAACGACTCGCGTCGGCAGGTATCCGTCTTGGGGCGCTGCGAGCGGGTCAAGAAGCACGATCGTGCTGCCCTCCCAGTACGCGACCGTGGCACCCGGATACTGCCGCCCGCAGGCGTTGAGCCAGGCGACGACGACAACCGCGACGCAGGGACGGAAGCGCGGAGTCCCCGACCGGCTCCAACCGGACACGGGATCCACCAGGGCCGGGAACGCGGGGTCACTGCCCGTGGCGTTGAGCGTGACCGAGATTTCACCCGTTTCGGGTGAGAGCCGGTGAGCATCGGCGAGCAACGTTTGCTCGGCAGCGATGTCGGCGGCTGGCGTGGTCAGTTCCCATTCCCACGCACCGGTGCCGATCGGGTAGCGGCCGTCGGCGCCCGGTTCGATGCGTTCCACGCGACCAGCCGCGGTTTCGGTGACGGCGACTGCCTCGCCGTCGAATGCTGCGACGACGGCACCCGTGGCGTCGTTCAGCCAGGCGACCACAGCTTCGGCCACCATGCGGCTGAAGCGCGGGCGAGCGAAACCGTTCCAGCGCTCATCCTCGATTACGGCCGGGAAGACGACGCCGGAGTCGGCCACGGTCACGTAAACCTCGCCCGGCTGGGCGCGATCGAATGCTGGCGCTGTGTTCATCAGAAGCCTCCGTAGGCGTTCAGGCGGCGGGAGGAACCGAGTGCAGACGTCGAGTCGGCGCGTAGATGCCGACGACGTGGGTTCCTTCGTGCAGCACGGTCAAGGGGGCGTGCGGCATCGGTTCTCCGGCGTACGGGGTGTGCATGATCAGCCGTCCGGCGAGGTCGCCGTCGGCGTCATCCGGCACGCGCCGGATGGTGAAGGTGAAGGCGCCGCGCGGGTCACCGACCGAGATCGACACCGTGACCGAGTCTTCGGATTCGTCGGTGTGCACGGCCGCACTGTTGCACCAGGACAGCGGGATCCGCTCGGGGTCGTGCGGGCCCTCGCCGTAGTCCGGGTCGGTGTCGGCCGTCGGTTCGAACTCGGCACACGTGGTGTCGCCGGACATCGATTCGTAGCCATCCCGAGTCTCGGTCAACTCCTCCTCGCAGGCTCGGCACCGATGCGTCGGACCCGAGTCCGTGTCGAGCTGCAGGGTGATCGATTCGGCGACGTCGTCGGACAGTCCGATCGGGTTTCCGTCCACGGAGAGCACAGCAAACATTGCAGCCTCACAGAGAAGTAGGGGTGAGCGCACAGCTCACGAAGACGCGGGATCGCCCGCGCAACGGTGAAAGATCAGAAGATGGAGAAGCCGATGCGACCGGTAGCGCATGCCGGGCAGGCGACGGTGCCGGATTCGTCGTCGATCTCGGCGGCATCGTCGAAGTCCCAGGCGTCGGCGTCGCAGTCGTCGGGCCGGAAGTGCCAGGATCCCGACTCCGCCGACCAGCGCATCCCGCACGATCCGCACCCGGCAAGACAGGTTGACGCGCCGAACCCTTCGATTTCGAACAGCGAGCACAGCAAGTCGTCGCTGTCCCCTGAGATGCCGGCGACGCCGACCAGGCCCGTCGTGAAGTCGCCCGTCTCGCCAACCAGGTACCACCCGGCCGGGACGGTATAGGCGCGTTCGGTGATCTCCCATCGGTCGGCGTACGCGTGCCCGTACCGGATCGCTCGGCTGTTGGCTTCCCGGGAAAAGCGGTAGTCGACGCCGACCAGCGCGAAGGGCCGGACGACGTGCACGGCCGTCACCGTGCGTCCCTCGGACAGGTAGGTCTGGCCCGGGTCTTCCTGCAGTACGTCGCGCGTGTCGACGTACCCGGCCGCCTGCAGCTCACCCAGCACGCCGGACACCGACCGGTCGGCGACGTCGGGATGCTTGGGCGCGTCCGGCCGGAAGTCCGCAACTTCGACACGCGCGTACGGCTCAACGGCGTACACGCACTCCGCGTACGTGGCGAACTTCAGCGCATCGTGGAGCCGTCGGCCCCAAGGGTGGTCGGAGCTGTCCACCAGGGCTTGAATGGTCTCCGCCGCGTCGACGGTAAGGGAAAATTGGGACACGCACGCCTCAAGCATGGTCATCACTGAGCTTTCAGTCAGGTGAGCGGTGTTGGTTAGCGAACCGGAGAGTTTGGGGTTGCCGTCCCGTTCTCTCCTACAATCCATTTTAGGACTGAGCCACAGGAAATCAAGACCCCAACGGGTTATTTGCCGACAATTATGTGCCCCTCGCAGACTCGCCACGCCAGGGCGAGAGGTCAATAGATGGGAGTAAACGCGCAGGTCAGCGCGCCACCGAACATAGACAAGCAGATACAGGAATAAACAAAGACCAAGATAAATAGACCATAGGAGATAAAGATAAGAAGACGAGCGCGAGGATTTTATTCGAATGAATTCGGTTGCACGGTCACAAGCCTGTCGGCAGCCAGCCCCTCCTGACTGTTCACATGCCTGCCGGCATCCGAGTCGGGCGCCACATCGGTAGGCACAATAAGCGTGCCGACCTGGCGCTTCACATACTAGCGAGGGCTACCGCTCTAGCAGGTACCGCGAGAAGACCGTCGCCAGGACCTTGCGGAGGTCGCCCCCTCCGCCGATCAACTGGCTGCCGCACTGCCGGCGGCATCCTTCCACCGCGCGCCGCCTCGACGCTGGAGGAAATCCGCAAGATTGAGAGTCTCGGCGCTCACCTGCTGGTCGATCTCGGCGAGCGTTGTAGTCAGGAGCGCGACGGTCCGCGGAATAGCCGCGTACTGGCCCAACCGAGCCTGAATACGAATAATATCGCGGTAGACGCCTTCGTTGTACCGGTCGAACTTGCGAGCTCGTTCGAGCAGAACCAGCGCGGTCTCCGGGGAAATGTCGCCGTCGGCGCGGATCAGCGCGCCGAGCACGTCCAAGACGTCTCGGCGGACGGACTCACGGAAGGGTTCGATCCATTGGGCAAGCAGATCCTCGGCGAGGTCGCCGCGGTACAGCTCGACCGCGTCGCGGAGGCCGGCACCACCGTGCTCGTCCGGTGGGCGCTGCGCCTGCAGAACGCGCTGCAGCTGCCAGAAGTCGACGTCGAGAAGGTCGTCGCTGAGCCGGTAGCGGCCGTCCTCGTTGAGGACGATGTTGCCCGTCTGGCCGTCGGTGGCGTCGGCGAGCGCGCGGCGCAACGTCGAGAGGGTGTTGTGGAACGAGTTGTACGGCCGTGGCGGGCGGCTGTCGGGCCAGACGGCCTCATTGAGGACCTCGCGCCGGACTCCCTGGGGATGCAGCGCGAGGAAGACGAGCACTTCCCGCTGCTTCGGCGTCAACGCACCGCCCAGCTCGCGATCACCTGCTTCATCCCGTACGGCGAGTTGGACTCGGCCCAGCACACGCAGGAACAGCCGCGGCTGCTTGGTGCGAACCGGCGGTTCCTCGCGGGCCGCCCGCTGGTTGTCCTCGGCGTGCTGCCCCTCCTGCTCGAGCGAGCTGCTCGCCTCGACCTCCGTCGATCGCTGCTCGGGAACCGGTTCCCGAGCCTGTTCAGCGGCGCTCTCTGCAGCTCGGAGCACTTCGAGGAGAGAGGCGGCGTCAGCGACCGGAACGTTGAACAGGCGCGTACCGGTAAGGACGTCGTCGACCCCAGGGCTGGCCGCGCTGACGGTGCCGTCCTGGCGGACGAGCAGCGTCGCCCCGGGACGCCACTGGCCGAGGAGCACGCCGGCCAGGCCGAGCGTCGAGCCGTTGTCGAGGACGGCTTGCAGGCGACGATCAGCGTGGGACGCGGGCCTGGCGAGCAGTACAAGCGAAGGTACAGCGGGCCGAGTTCCGGGCTCCTCGATCGCGTGGCGAGTACGAGTCAGCAGGGCCGCCTCCATCTCGTCGAGCGCGGTGTCGAGCGTCGCGACGACGCGAACAGTGGTCGGCAGGTCCTCAACGGCGACGCCGTCGAAAACCAGACGCAAGTCGTCAACGGGCACGAGCACGCCGACGGCGTTGCCAGGCTGCTGCTCGGCGAGCAGGTGCAGGAGCAGCGCACGAGCGGACGCGGTCGCTCCGGGGCCCGCGAGGCCAAGCCCGCGGGTGCTGGCGAGGCTCAGGGCCAGTTCGCGACGTTCTCGGACGCCGATCTTCGCGGGTACCTGGGCCAGCTCGCCGCCGAGGTGCGACTCCCCCGGTAAGGCCAGGTCGACGAGCTCGGCAACTTCACCACGCTGCAGGTCGCCGTCGCCGTGCGCGGCGCAGAGAGCGCGGACCACGGGGGCGATCGGGCGCTGAAGGTCAGCACGGTCGCCGCTTCCGATCCGATAGCGCCGCCGACGCCACATCCTGGTCGACACCACCGCCGCGGCGATCGCTCCGGCGAGGCCGAGGCTGACGAACACGCCCGTCACCAGGTCCACGGCAGGCTCGGGACGGTCTTCGCGGTGCTCCCCCGCCGCGGTTGGTTCCGGAGCGGGCTGGGTGGGCGCCGTCGGCGCCGTGGTCGTCGGAGGTGGTGGTTGTCGGGGCGGCACTGACGGACGCTCCTCTTTGGGCGCCGGAATGTACGCGGTGATCTTCCAGCCGGGCCGCACGAGATTGGGCTTCGTCAGCGCACGTCCGTCGGACTGCTCCACGCCGCGATTCAGCTGGAAGAGCTCGGGCCAACGGCTGCCGCCGCCAGGACCGTAGAGGCGCTCGGCGACGCGCCACAGGCTGTCGTAGACCCCGTCGTGTGGGAGCCGGACTTGCTCGGTGACCTGGACCATGCCGGCCGGAGGCGGCGCGGCGGGATCGATCACCGCGCTGGTCGCCTGTGGTGCCGGACCTGGAGGTAGCGATGCGACGGCGACGACCGGCCGGAGGCCGACGGTGGGCGCCGCGGTGCCCGCAAGCGGCGCCGAGTACGAGCTTCGGCTGCCGAGCAGGGTAAGCACGATGGTCCCGACGAGGACCGCGGCGACCCCGCGCAGCAGGCCGGGACGGCGACTCGGCCACGTCATTCCGCGCACCGCGTCGACGCAGCAGCGAAGAACGTCCACAACGAAGAAGAACCAGACGATCCAACACACCACCGCCAAGGTGTCCAGCAGGAAGCGGACGCTCATCGGGTTGAGCAGGGTCGCCTGGATCTCGTCCCAGGTCGGCAGCTCGTCCGGCAGCGGCCAGCCCACGAACTGCACCAGCGCCCAGGGCAGGCCCGCCACGAGGCCGAGCAGGGCGCCGGACGCGAGCAGTCCGCGGGCGCACCGGAGTGCTGCGACGAACACCCGCGTCCAGCGAGAGAGGGCCGGCACGGTCACGGCACTGGTACGGGAGCCCGGGTGGACGCATCGGCGGCCGATGTCCGTGTCCCGGCGAGCGTCGGCGGCGCGCTCGGGCTGATCTTCGAGGCAGGCGCGCTCGCGGCCTGCCGCTTACGCCTGGCCCGGGTCGTCTTGCGGCCGTCGCGCCACTGGGCGAGGTCGGCAGCCGGGACATCGGTGAACTTGGCCAGCTCGTCGACGCCGATGACGTCGCTCGCTCCGACGAGGATGTCCCCGAGCTTCCGGTCGATCTCGCTGAGCTTCTCGGCCACTTCAGTCCGCTGCTGAACGAGCTCGCCGACGCGCCGCGCGGCCTCGGTCCTCTTCGCGCTGCGGGCTGCGTCAGCTTCCTCGACGCGGCGTTCGATCTCTTCGGTAGTCGCCATTTTCGAGTCCTCTCATGGAAGTACGCCGGAGATTCCGCGCTGTGGTTCAGCTTGTCCGGCTCCGGTTACGGTGATCGAGGCGATGCTGACGAGCCCGAGCAGCTGAGTGGGCTGGTCGATGGTGACGGTTACGGCGACCTTGTTGCCGGTGACCGACACGCTGCCGGTGTGCCCCGCGGCAGCGAGGTAACTCCGGGCCGCGGCCCCCGCCCGCTGCGGGACCAGGCGCAGCGAGCCGTCGGCGCGGTACGCAGCGAGGTCGATTTTCTGGGCGCCGGTCCGCGCCGCTTCCTGTGCCTCGCCGATGGCGCGGACCTTGGCGGCCAGTGCCAGCCCGCCATCGAGCACGAGGCCGGCGAAGAGGAGGGCCGCGAGCGCGATGGTGACAACGAAGGCGGTTACCCGGCCTTCTTCATCGTCGCGCAGCCGACGTAGCACTGCGATCGACCTCATGCCGTTCCTCCAGAGGTGCCGCGCCAGACGTCGACTGGCGAGGAGAAGGTGGACTCGAACGTCCGGCTGCCGGGCACGCCGAGCGAGGTCAGGTCGCCTAGTCCGACGCTGCACGTCACGGTGACTGTCACCGTGGCTCCAGGTTTGAGCCCCTGGGTTTCGGCGGACACCGACAGCGACTGGCATGCGATCCCGGCCGAGCGCAAGGCCGCGCTGGCGGTGGCCTGGGCGTTGGCGGTGGCTTGCGATGGACTGCGGGCCAGAGTGGCGGCTCGGGCGGCTTGGTGGGCGACGTCGTTGATTCGCAGCTTGGTGTCGGCCAGCCGGCCGCAGAAGACGACGAACAGTAAGAGCAGGATCAGCACCGGGGTCAGGAGGGTGAGCTCGGCCGCGGCGGATCCCCGGTCGTCCCGCCGTAGCGCAAGGAGGGTGCGGGCCGCGGTCATGGTGTCACCGCCCCGGCTCCGCTCGGCGGGGTGAATTCCTCTACTGGCCCAACGGCTTCTGCGTGGACCGCGAGGGTTGTGAACGGGATCAGACTGGTCACGGTTCCTGTGACCGTCACGGATACTTGGGCAGCTCCACGCTGGACGTTCACCGAGGTCTCCCGCAACGGTCCGTTGCCCAGTTGCGTGAGGACTCGTTGTCCTTCGGTGTCACCTGTGGCTGAGCTCCCGGAGGAGATTCGTGCCGCGGACAGTGCCTGGGACGCAGCGGCTTGAGCAATGTGGACGGCGTGCATGTACAGCGCAAATTGAGCGATGAGCAGAACCAGCAGTAACAGCAGCGGTGTGGCGATGACGAGCTCGGCTGTGCCGGCGCCGCGCTCATCCGTGCGAAGTCGGCGCAGTACGTTTCGAGGCATCGTGGTCACCTGCCTAGAGAGTGATGCCGTTGGCCTTCTCGGTCACCTTGGCGACGATGATTGCGATCACGGCAATCGCCAGGAGGACCAAGGCAGCGGTCACCACGACGGCTTCGGTCGAGTAGCCGCCTTCGTCATGACGCAGCCGTTCCAGCTCGGCGCGGACGCGGGCGATCAGAATCTGAACTTCGTTCGACATCAGCTTCTCCTTAAAGGTACGACGGTCTGAAGTGGACTGTCGGGATACCCGCGAGTTCGTTTGCGGGCAAGATCGTTGGTTTGGCCTGCTGTGCAGGTAGCGGCGGGTTCACTCGATCGCGTGGAGATGTTGACGTCCGGTCGCGATTCCTGAACGGATGTCGGAGATTGTGATGGTTGGTCGTCTCCGATGAAGTGGGGTGCCTGTGGCGCTGGCGGTGGTGCGCTCGCTCGGGTCCGGCCGACGGCTTCGGACGCCGCAGGAGCTTGATGAGTTCGAGCAGGAACTGGTCGACCAGTACGCCCTGGCGATGGTCGGCGCCGGGCTGACCGACAGCTATGTGTCCCGTGAGCGCGCAGTCGTGTTCGACTTCATCCACTTCCTCAGTCGTCCAGTGTGGACGGCAGAACCAGCCGACGCCGACCGATACCTCGTCTACCTCCGACGTGAGCGCGGCTCGGCGAAGGCCACCGTGCGACACAAAGCGTTGTCGCTGGCCGGGTACTACGACTTTCTGATCTCCCGGTACCAGGGTGACATTCATGCGCTGACCGGTCACGTGGTCAGCCAGCCGATCGATGAGCACAATCGGCCTGCTCGCACCGAACACGGCGCCGGTCGCGTACCGCCCTCGGAGTCCGAGGTCGACACCCTGTTCAGCGCCTGGGCCACCAGTCTCAAGGAAGCACGCAAGTTCCTGCCCGCGGCACGCGACTACTTTGCCGCATCGCTGTGGCGGCGGGCAGGCCTGCGAATTCAGGAGACAGTAATGCTCGACATCCGCGACTGGCGCCCTGACCTCGGCGACTACGGAAAGCTTCATGTCCGGTTCGGCAAGGGCAGCTGCGGACGCGGCCCAAAGACCCGCCTGGTCCCCGCGATCAACTCCGTTGATGCCTTGATGTCGTGGTGGTTCATGGACATTCGCCATCAGTTCGGCGACGACTGGGCCGATCCGGACGCCCCGATGCTGCCCAGCGAACGACGTGATCGCGAGACCGGAAGGTGTCTTCGTGCCGGGGATGATGCTTTGCGTTCGGGGCTGGCCGATGCGGTGTCCCGCTGGCTCCCGGCGTGGGCAGGCACGCTGACGCCGCACGGACTGCGACACTTCTGCGCCTCGTCGCTCTATGCGCACGGCATGGATCTCAAGGCCATTCAAGACCTGCTCGGCCATGAATGGCTCTCGACCACGACTCGATACATCCACGTCCAGGCCGAGCACATCGAACAAGCTTGGGACGCAGCGAACAATCGCGTGGCCGCTCGTCTCGCAGACGAACAGGAGTGACCCGGTGCTGTGGAATCTGCGGCTCAAGGCCGCCGAGCGCGGGATCTGGAAGTCCACCGAGCTCCGCCGGCGGCTGGCCGAGGCCGGCCTGGAGATCAGCGCAGGCAAGATGTCCGGCCTCTGGACCGGCACCCCGACCACCATCCGGCTCGATGACCTCGACATCATATGCACGGTTCTGGACTGCCTACCCTCGGACCTGTTGATCTGTGAGCCCGAGAAGGTCGCTGCTCGACGGCCCGCCCAGCGCGAACGCACGACCGCGGACGGTGTGCCTGTCGTCCGTCCCCGGCTCGGCCGCAACCGGACGACACCACCAGCATGACCAAGGTCCGACAATGCGCCCGATGCGGCGTGAAGCCGCGCCCCTACTACGGGCGAGAGTGCTGCTACGACTGCGTTCCGCGAGTATGGAAGCGGCCGCCGCGTTGCAAGCGATGCGGCTCGACCGACAACTACTACACCGGAAATCTGTGTCACCAGTGCCATCGACAGGCACCGGTCGTCGAGTCGTGCCGAGACTGCCTGGGCTGGGGCGTCACCCGCACCTACGGCGGCCTCTGCCAGGGATGCCACAGCTGGCACAAACGACTTCCCGAACCGGTTGCGCCATGTCCGTCGTGCCTGCGGCTGGTCATCGTCAACGCTCGTGGCTACTGCCGCTTGTGCTGCCGTCAGGCCCACTTGGTCCGGCCAGCACACCAGAGCATGGACGTTCGCGAGGCCAACAGGCTTGGCCAGCAGCTGTTCCTCGCAGACATGTTCCGCGAGAAACGGCCCGACCCCGTTGCCGAGTCCAACTATCCGCGCAGCTGGCCAGTGCGCTATCCGGTGGCTCACCGCCAGCTGACCCTGTTCGACCTGCCACGGCGACATCCACGCACGCGACGGTGCCCCCCCGACCCACCACTGCCGGACCTGGAAGCCGCATTGGAGTACGCGCTTCTCGATCACGCTGCGAGCTTCGGCTGGCGCGACGCGCTCATCGTCAACGCCCGTGGCGTCATCCGAATTCTTCTTGCCCTCCAAGACACCCCAGGAGCAGCCATTCCCGTCAGCGACGTTGCCGCGGTCACGAAGGGACGCGGGGTCGACAACCTCAAGTCGGTCCTGGAAGTCCTGGCCTCGGCCGGAATGCTCGACGACGACCGGCGACCCGCCTTGGATGGCTTCTTCGCTCAGCACGCGGCACGACTGCCTGAACAGCTCGCCCGGGAGTTCGGCCAGTGGTTCGACATTCGGCGGCACGGCACCACAACACCGCCTCGTTACAAACCGACCGGCGAGTCCACACTCCGTCGCCATGTAGCCAGCCTCGGGGCAATCCTGAGTACCTGGGCCGAAGCCGGCTACCAATCGTTGCGCGAGATCGACCGGCAGGCCATCCTCGATGTCCTTCCTGACGCCGCCACAGACCAGCGGCGAACTCTGTCGGCTGTGCGCGACCTGTTCCGCGTCCTCAAGGGCCAGCAGGTCATCTTCACCAATCCAGCCGCAAGATTGCCCCGCATCCTGGTGCGGGAAAGCGAACCCATGCCTATGGAACTCACCAAAGTTCGTGAGGCGATCAACAGCGGCAAACCAGTCCGCGAAGCCCTGGCCGCACTTGTGGCCTTTCACGCGCTGCGGTCGAGTGAACTGAGGCACCTCATGTTGACCGACCTTCACGACCACCGACTCCACATCGGACAGCGAACAATCCTCGTGGCGCCATACGTTCAGGAGAAGATCGCCGCGTGGCTGGACGAACGCGCACGACACTGGCCCAACACGGTCAACCCGCACGTGTTCATCAACGGACACACCGGTGTCAGAACATGCACCGTCACACCAAGCTGGATCACCAACACCATCGGCGCGTCCGCTGACGCAATCCGCCAGGACCGCATCCTGCACGAAGCAACGGCGACCGACGGAGATGCCCGCCGCCTCAGCGACTTCTTCGGTATCACGACACAAGGCGCCGAGCGCTACGTTCGCACAGTCACCAGCCACACCACCAGTTCGACAACCCAAGGGTTCTCGTAGCATCATTTCAGCACCTCCGTCCTTCGGTTCCGACCGATCAAAGCTTCAGAATTCGTGAACTCACGGGAGTTTCATAAGCCGGCCAGCACGCTGGCAAGGGCCGGATATCCGATGAAGACGAGGAAGCCGATGAACAGCATCACCACGGGCAAGCTCATCCGTTCGGTCGCTGCCTGGGCATCGCCTTCGGCATCGGTGAGTTCGCGAGTACGCAGTGCCGCGGCCTTGGCCGCGAGGCTCGCGCGGACGCGGGCGCCTTCGGTACCCGCGAGGCTGACCGACGCTGCGAGCTCGGAGAGCTGATGCACGTCGAGTTCGCCGCCGAGCTGGCCGAAGGTGGCCCACGGCGTGGTGCGGGTCAGCTTGGCGGTGATCAGGGCGCGACGAAGTTGCTGGAACGCCCAGCCCTTGCCAATCCCAACCGCGTCCGACAGCGCGCCGTCGACACCGGCGCCGCCTGCCAGCAGGACCCGGATGAGGTTCAGGTAGGCCGACAACGCGTGCCGGAAGGTGGAACGGCGCCGCTCGGCCTCCTTTCGAACGCGGATGTCCGGGAGCAGGAATCCGCCGAGCCCGAAGAGGAGACCGGCGACCGCGGGAACTTCCCAGGAGAGGCCGACGTCGGCCACGACAAGCAGCACCTGCATCACGGTCGGCAGCAGCAACCCGGCCAGCGCCAGCGACGCCTTCTCGGCCAGGTGGTGCTCGATGCCCTTACCAGTGACCGCGAGGTCGTTGCGTAGCTTGCTGTTGGGCAACCCGAGAGCAGCCAGCGGCTTGACGAACGGACGGCCCACCTGCAGCGCCCAACCGTCGGATTCCGCGGTGAGGATCGGCAGCGGCGCCGGCGCCGCGTGCAGCCGGTCGACCAGGGCCCGCAGCGGCGGCCGCGGCGGGAACACGTAAACCACAAGCGCCCACAAGCCGACGCCGAGCCCGGCTCCCCACAGCAACGCCTCGATCATGATGACGCTCCCTTCCCGGTGAGCAGGCCATCGGCATCGGGATCGTGCTGGCGGATCGCGCTCAGCTCGGTCAGGAACCTCTCGGGGTCACGCTGGCGCACAATCCGTCCGAGCCAGGTGAAGGCGACCGTGAACAGCAGGCCGACGAGCAGCAGCATGATCTGTCCGAACGCCGAGTCGTAGGGGACGAGATAGCCACGGTTGAGCAGCACCAGCCCGACCGCGAAGACCAACGTGGTGATCACGACGACCCGCACGCTGGTCCGGGTGCGAGCACGGCCGGCCTCAACCCGCATGCGCATGGACGCCTGCTCGCGTGCCTCACCAGCCAGTTCGCCGAGCAGATCGGCCAGCTGCCGGGCCTGGTGCTCGGCGGCCAGCACGAGTGCGGAGATCACCAGATCAGCGGTCGGGTCACGGAGCTGATCGGCGAGGTGGCGTAGGGACGGTGCGAGGCGTTCGCCGCGTCCCAGCCGGACGGCCAGCTCGGTGATCTCCTCGCGGATCGCCTCCGGGCAGGCCGGGGCGGTAGCGAGGATGGCCTGCTCCAGTCCGGCCGCGGCCACGAGGGTGTCGCGCAGCATCTCCGTCCACCCGGCGATCGCCTCGATGCGTTGGAGCTGGCGCTGGTGGTCGACGTTGGAGCCGAGGATCCGCGGCACCCCGACCACCGCGACCACGGCCAGGATGCCGCCAACCACCCAGCCGGTGACCATGCCCACCGCCAGGCCGACCAGCATGGCCATGACGAGCAGGCCGACCTGCTTGCGGTCGTGCCGTGCGGCCAGCCAGGTGCTCAGCCGCGACGACGTCGCCACACGCGCAGGTCGACCGCCCAGACCGGCGACGATGAGCAGGGCCCCGACGGCGAGACCGCCCCCAAGCACCCCAAGCAAGACGATGGTCATGGCGTCCACCAACCTTCGCGCCGCTCGAACAGGTCCGGGTCATAGCCCGCCTCGACGAGCAAGTCGACGGTGTCGGTGCGCAGCGGCGCGCCTGGCACCGCGCGCACATCCGGGCCGGGCCGCCAGACCTCGTTGCTGATGATCTGGGCACCGTCAGCACCGACGACTTCGCGGATCGATGAAACGACACGCTTGCTGGGGTCGTCTCGGGGCTTTTCCAGGTGCACGACGAAGTGCAGCGCGGCGGCGACCAGGAGGTTGGTTGCCTCCATCGGTAGCCGCTCCGGGCCTTGCACCGCGTAGGCGGCGAGCTTGGTGAACGCGCCCTGGCTGCTGGAGGAGTGGAGGGTGCCCATGCTGCCGTCGTTGCCCATGGACATCGCGTTGGTCAGCGGGATGACCTCGGGGCCGCGGACTTCGCCGACGATTACCCGGTCCGGGCTCATCCGCAGGGATTGCCACACGAGGTCCGACAGCGAGATCTCGCCTTGGCCCTCGATGTTCGGTTCGCGGGCCTGCAGCGCCACCACATCCGGGTGGAGCTCGGCGTCCTCGCCGAGGCCGAGCTCGAAGACGTCCTCGATGGTCACCAGGCGCTCCCACGACGGGATGGCCGAGGCCAGGCCACGCAGCATGGTGGTCTTGCCGATCGCCGTGCCGCCGGTGACGAGGATGTTGCGCTTCGCCTTCACGAGGGCTTTCAGGAAGCTCTCCAAGGCGAGGTCGATCGTCCCGTTCTTGCGCAGGTCGGAGAGGGTGACCTTGGTGAACCGGTGCCGTCGGATCGACACCGACGGCCGCGCGGTCACCGCCATGACCGCTGAGACGCGCTCGCCTCCGGGCAGCTGGAAGTTCACGATCGGGCTGCCGCGGTCGAACCTTCGCTCCTCCACGCCGGAACGCGTAGCGAGATCCCGGATGAGCTCGATCAGCTCGGTGTCGGAACCGACCACCGGAGGCAAACGCTTGCGACCACCGTCGGCGCGCTTGACGAAGACGCGGTCGCCGTTGATGTTGATGTTCTCGATGTCGGTGTCGGCGAGCAGCGGTTCCAGGCCGGCCAGGCCGAAGATCTCGTCGAGGACCTGGCGGATCACGCGCTGCTCGACCTCCGGGGCCACGAGAATCCCGCCAGCCGCGGAGTTTCGCAGCTCGGCCTGCGCGTGTGCCTCGGCCGCGTCGGTCAGGATGGCCTCGGCCAGGCGACGTCGTGCCGGTGCGTCCATCGCCGGCCGACCGGCGGACTCGTCGGCCCGGACGCGGTGGCTGAGCTGGCTGGACAGCTCGTCGCGCAGGTGCTGCCGCAGGCGTTCCACCGCCGCGGTCTCACCAGCGGGCCGGTGCGGAAGGTCTGTCGGCCCAGGCACGTGCGGACGGCCGTTGACCGGCGCAGCCAGGTCGGGGCGCGTCATGGCGTCGCCCCGTTCCAGATGTGCGGGCCGACCCGCTGTGGGGGTACGCCTGGCACCGACTCGCCGACAACCGCCAGCCGCAGGTGCGGTGTTCGGCTTCCGTCGGTAGTAGTCGGCTGGCGCCCGTGCGCGTGGAGGTTCAGCGCGATCGCTGCCGCGGCCCGGCCGAGCGCGGACTTGTCCGCCCCGCGCCGGCCTGTGCCCTGGCCGCTGAACATCGCCGCGCCCTTGGTGTCGGCGGGCACCCGGCCCATCACCGGGATCTGCAGCGTCTGCGAGACCTCCGCAGTCGGGTAGCCGTCGCCCACCAGGACGAGGCACGGTCGGCGTGACCACTGCTGGGCGGCCCGCAGCTTGAGCGCGACGTGGGCGAGCTCGTCGTCGTGCGGGCGGGAGAGCAGCAGCATCGCGTCCGCACCGCGGACGATCGGCAGCGCGGGAGAACCGGGATCGACCCGGCCGCAGTCGGCGATGACCACGGTGTCCGGCTGGCCAGCCGCGCGACGCAGCGGCGACGAGACTCCGGAGGCCAGCACCGCGAGCGCTGCACGAGCTTGTTCAGCGCCGACCGGGCCAGGCACGACCCGCAAGCCGCCCGGCAGAGGCTGGGAGTGCTGGACGAGCAGGCTCGGGTCGGCACCTCCACGGCCTCGGGCGGCTGCGGCCAAGCTGACCAGGCCCGGTGTGTCGGGCAACCGGAAGCGGGCCATCAGGTCGCCGCCGGCCGGGTCGGCTTCGACGACGATCGGACTCTGCTGGGTCGGCCAGCAGGCCCCGAGTGCGGTCGCCAGGGTGGTCGCACCAGGCGAGCCTTTGAGGGAGCAGACGGCGATCAGCATCAGCGTCCTCCCCCGGCAATCGCCACGAGGCTGAGCTGGCCCGCCGGGGCCGAAGCCAACGCACGAGCGTCCGATTCGGCCAGCTGCAGGGACACCACGGTGATCTGCTCGGTCTCCCGGGCAGCGACGGCGGCCACCACCGCGGTCCACGACGACGTCTGGCCGAGCGGCGTTCCGACAGCTGGGCTTTGCCCCGGCGTCGCGAGGACCGCCACCGTGGTTCCGGGCGCCAGGTCGGGCGGAAACTGTCCCGGCTTGAGCCCCACCGCCGCGACGCCCTTGCCGGGCGCAGGAATCTGAGGAACGCCAAGGACCGCGCGGGTCACCAGCGAACCGACGGGCAGGCTGAATGCCACCGGCCGGCCGACCACTGTGGACGCTGCCGACGCGGGCAGAACGTCCAATCCGGTATCCACCGCCATACTGACCTGCTTGAGATCCTGAACCTCGAGAAGCTGGCCCACGGCAACGGCACGGGCCAGCGCGACGACGCTTTCACGGTCGCCGAGCTGCATCCCTGCGAACACGCCTCCGGCCGCGCACACAGCGACCAGCAGGACGCCGAGCAGCAGGTGGGGCACGCTGCGGCGCCGGCCTCCACCACTCAGGCGTGCGGGCGTCTTGCCATCACGGCTCGCCCACGAGTTCAGCGACGCGGGTTTCGCGTCCGAGCTGGTTGAACTTGCGGTAGTGGTCACCACCGACCTCCTCAAGGCATGACGCCATCGCGACGCGTCGACTCGGATGTTCGACGTGCCCTTTCTCGATGGGGATTGTGTTGTGCGTACCGGACCTCAGCCGGTCGCGATTCCCTGGCTCTCCGCCACACGGAACGCCGCCGAGGCCGAGGTCGTCATGTTCGGGAACGTGCCGCCCGTGCCTGCGCCGGACCACGTCACGGTCCAGTTCACCGTGGCGGTCACCGGGAACGCGTCCGAGCGCTGGCCGGCCGAGGACGTCTTGTACGTGTAGCCGCAGTCCGGCGACGCGCTCTTCGGGTCACCGCCTCCGGGGAACTGCGAACCGGGGCCGGTACAGGTCACCGACCCACCCTCGCCCATCGACCAGGTCACCGAAGTCGGCTTGGCGACCGCGGTCACCGAGACGCCCGGCACCGACGCGGTGGCCGACACGTCGCCCCAGCTGCTCCGGTCCAGCCACAACCAGGTCGGCAAGGTGACCAGCTGGTCGCCAGCCGGATTCGCTTTGATCTTCGGCGCGGGCAGACGCAGCTGGTTCCGCGCCTGCGCGGCGAGCTCAGCAGGCGACGGCAGCGGCGCCGGACCGGGCTCACCGTCCGCGATCCAGACAGGCGGCCGGTACAGCGTGTCCCGAACGCCGGGCCCGGTGCACTTGTAGACGTACCAAGCACCGGACGGCGGCTGCGCGCCCGCCAGTCGCCGGTAGACGGCGGGCACCGCCGTGGCCGGCCCGGTCTTCGACAGGACGTGGTAAGCGGCCGGCTGAGCGCTCCCGGGCGGTGGTCCCTGGTATCCGCTGCGCTCGTAGCCGCATTGGGCCAAGTTGCCGCCGCCGATGATCGTGTCGCCGCCGGGATCCGAAGGTCCGCCGCCGGAGTTGTGATGTCCTGGGCCTCCGGGCTTGTTCGGCTGCTTGCCGTGGTCGTCGCCCTGCTGCCCGCCCTTGCCCGCTCCGAGTTCGCAGCCGGGGTTCGGGTACTGGCTGCAGTCGGTGTAGCCCCAACCGCTTGCCAACGCCGGCAAGGTGGCCAGGACCAAGGTGGACGCCGTAAGACCTGCTATCGCGATTCCACGTCCTAGCACGACCCGACTCCTTCCACTGCGAAGCGGGTGACCCTCCACGATCCGTCTGCTTGCTTCTTGACCTCCGCGGTGATCGATCGTCGCCCTCCCGGCGAGTCATTGAACGGCGAACCATCCTTCTTGTACTTCACCCAATGGGTGTCATCCCCACAGTCCGAAACCATTACGGTCTTCGGGTTGTCCGGAGGCTCTTCCTTGATGACCTTGGGACTCGTCGTGGGTTCGCCCTTCGACACCACGCCGTTGAGGTGGTCGGTGTAGAGGCTGCGGTTGATCACACCGAGCGCATCGCCGGTCGCGTACTTCACCATTTCGGGTGACTGCCAGTCCGACGTCTCGCTGGCTTTCACCATGGCACGCCACATCCCGGTGTAGGCATCGATCGCCTGCTGCCGTGCGGGGGCTGGTTTCGGAGTCGAGGACGAACTCGTGCTGAGCGGGCTCGACGCGGATGTCGACGGGGCAGAAGGACCGTCGCTGGAACACGCGCTGAGCGCGAGCGCGGCGACGCTCAGCAAGATCGCGTGGGTTGGCACCTTCGTCCATGATGGACGCACCGCGCCTGATGGAGTCGACATCATTCCGCTACCTCTGTTCGTCCTGACCGGCATCACGGCCGCCGTCGCGGTCGTGATCGGCGGTGCGCTCGTGGTCCGTACTCCCCGCCTGCAGGTCGCGGCGCAGCTCGTGATCGCGGCCGCACTCGTCGGCGCTCTCGCCTGGCGCGCTCCCGGCGTGGCGCAGTTCGCTGTATCGACGAGCGTCGCGGCGTTCGGGGTACCCCTGACCTTCGCCGACGCGCACCACCGTCGCCTGCCGAATCTGCTTGTTCTCGGACTCGCCGGTTCGGTCGGCGCCGCCGTCATCACGATCGCCGTCCTCGACCACGAGGCCGGTTCGCTCGCTCGCGCCCTCGCCGGTGCGGCCGTGACCGCTGCCTTCTTCCTCGCCGTCTACTTCATGGCACCGGGCCAGCTCGGCGGCGGAGACGTGAAGCTGGCCGTTCCTCTCGGCGCGGTGCTCGCCTGGTTCGGCTGGCAAACGCTCGCGCTCGGCAGTCTGCTGCCCTGGCTGGCCGCCGCGATCGCGGTGGCGATCATGCGTCTCGGACGCGGCCGGACCCCGGTTCCGATGGGACCTTTCCTGGTCGCCGGCGCGCTGGCCGCCATGCTCCTTGCCGGCGGGTAACCGATCGACCCGCTCAAGCAACTCAGCTGACGTCATTTCAGCGTCCCTCCCCCGTACGCCTTCGGTGGTGACCGGCCGGCCTTCTCGCCAGACACGGCCGGCCACCGTCCTCTTCGATTCCTCTTCCGTTCCCAGGCGCAGGAGCCCGGGGGCTTTTCGGTTTAGCGGGCTGACCTCGGCTGAGTGCAAGGTAAGTCGACGGGTGAGTCTGGACTCAGTCGACGGATCTTCACTCGTTCGGACGAAGGTGTCCTGTCCAAAGGACGTCAAGATCTCGAACGGGGCAAGCCGGGCGGCACTTCGTGATAGGTCTGCTGGTGTGGCTGACTGGGACGTGCCGTACCGGCAAAGCGTGCACGAGGTGCTTGCCCTGCTGCGGGGTGATTGGACCGTCGCCGTCCTCGCAACCCTGGCGCTTGGCGAACTGGAGTTCACCAAGCTGCGGAACGAGGTGAACGAGGCTGAGGAGCGCTCCGGCTGGATATCGCACTCGAAGCCGCTGACGGCTCGCACGCTGACCGACACCCTCCGGCGGCTCGAGCAGGACGGGCTCGTCGAACGACGCGCGGAGGGCAGCGCCTTCTCCAATGTTTGGTACAAGCTGTCACCCGACGGCCGCGCGCTCCTGCGCGCGTTGCGTCCGTTGGCCACCTGGTCGCAGCAGCGACACGACCAAGCTCGAACCGACAGCCGCGGCCATCGCTAAGCGGTCGTCTTCACGACTCGGACCTGGTTGCGCCCGGAGTCTTTCGCCGCGAACAGCGCGTTGTCAGCGGAGATCAGGACCTCCTCCAGCGACCTGCCCGCTGAAGGGAAGGCAGCTGCACCGATCGACACGCTGACGTGGAAGCCGGGGCCGGAGTCCGGCTCGATGGTGGTGCGTTCGACGTGCTCACGGATTCGGTCCGCGATGGCGTGGATCGCATCCGGCGAGCTGCCCGGCAACAGCACGACGAACTCCTCGCCACCGAACCGCCCGCAGAGGTCGTCGCTCCGAACCTCGCTGCGGATCGCGTTGCCGACGAGCACGAGCGCCTTGTCGCCGGTCAGGTGGCCGTGAACGTTGTTCACGTCGCGGAAATGGTCAATATCGATCATCAGGACGCCGACGTCGAAGCCGTGCTGGCGAGCGCGGTCGATCTCCTTCGCTGCGATCGCGTGCCAGCTTGCGGCGTTGAGCAGCCCGGTCTTCGAATCAGTGGTCGAAGCGTGCTCGAACTGGCGGATCAGGACGCTCCGATGCAGCGCATAAAGCGGCAGGAACAACACGATCACAAGCCACGGGCGCAAGGTCAGGAGGACCGCCGTCAACGCGCCCATGCACAACGTCGCCAGCTCGAGGATGTTCTCGTTGAGCGCGCCGAGCATCCGCTTGAACGAAAGGCTCCGCCTGGCGAGCGCGATCGCCACGCCGACAATCGTCGAATTCGCGGCGAAGTAGATCGCGATGACCAAGGCCAAGCCGACCGCGGTCCAGACCCCGGCTTCCTGGCCCGGCGGCACGACGCGCAGCTGCCGAGCAGCCCACCCCGCGATCTGGCAGGACAGGATCACGTTCGCCGTGCTGAAGATGACCCGGTGCGCGTGGATCCCGGCGACGCCCCGCCAACTGCGCAGCCACAGGTGCAGGTACAGCAGCACGGCGACGAGGGCCGCCAAGGCGGTCGGGAGGGTGAGCGCGGCGGCCAGGGTCCACACGGACGAGA
Organism: Amycolatopsis sp. NPDC051102; assembly: GCF_040682815.1. Taxonomy (NCBI): domain Bacteria; kingdom Bacillati; phylum Actinomycetota; class Actinomycetes; order Pseudonocardiales; family Pseudonocardiaceae; genus Amycolatopsis; species Amycolatopsis sp. NPDC051102. The sequence continues at coordinate 91,441 of NZ_JBFBBT010000023.1, read as the reverse complement.
AATTGACGTGCGGGGTGTCCGAAAACCGCCGTCGCCGGCGCTCGACCCGGCGGGTCATCTCCGCGGCCAGGATGCCGAGCCCGACGATCAACCCGCAGGACACGACATCCCGCCATGCCATCGGGGCGCCCGCGTCGATGACGACGGCAGCTACCGCAATGGCGTCGATGACCAGCAGAAACACCGCCGCGGGCCGCGGCAGCAACCAGATAGCCCATCGTGACCAACCAGAGCGCTCAGCGACCCCCTCCTTCGGCATACTGATCTCGCTTCCGTTCCCAGGGGAGGACCCGAGGTCCTCGAGCTCCGGCCGCCGCACCTCGGCACCTCCCGCCGCCGGACGCTCCGGGAGGGGGTCACTATGCGTAACAAGGACTTCTGAGCGCGCTGAATCCACCGGTGCGGGCTCGTCCTCGACAGTTCTCGCCTGCCGAGGTCGAGCCGCCCACCAGACGAAACCGGCCGCGAACGCGCAGAGTGACGCCAACGCCCCCGATGCGGCGACGACGAAGACAGGATCGATGCGCTCGGCGACCACACCGGCGCCGAGGATCGCGATGCCCTGCGAGCTGTAGAGGCAGGTGCTCAGCCGTCCCATCGTGGTGCCGCGACGCGCGTCCGGCACCAGCTCGACGACGACCGCCTGCAGCCGAATCAGGTAGATGGTCGACAGCGCACCCGAGACCGCCCAGAGGCCTGCAGCCCACCAAGCGCCTGGTAGCGCGAGGCAGGCGATCAGGGGCAGGCCGGACACCGCCGCAGGCACGACGACCAGCTTCGCCGTGATCGCGGTATCGGGCCGGAGCCGGCTGGCGAGCCAGCCGCCGAGCACGCTGCCGACGGGATCGGCAGCCATCAGGACGCCGACCCCGATCGACGTCAGGCCCACCGCGTTCGCGTACGGCGCCGCCAAGCCTTCAGGTACTACAAGAAATCCGATCATCGCGGCCAGCATGTAGACAGCGACCATGCGCGGGTCGCTGCCCGCCGCCGCTGACCGCAGCGTCGACTTGGTCTCAGCTCGGCTGACGGGACGAGCTCGGACCACCGCGGCGACCACGACGGCGCTGACCAGGAACGTCGCGGCGTTCACCAGCAGGGCGCCGCTCGTGCTCAAGCTCGTCACGAGCAGGCCGCCGAGTCCGAAGCCGGCCACCTGGGCGGCTTGCGTGCTGATCTGCCGGAGGCCGAGACCGGCCTGGTACAGCCCGTTTGGAAGCACGTCCGGCAGGAGCGCGAGTTGAGCGGCCTTGAACGGTGCCGCAGCCATGGTCAGGCAGCCGATCAACGCCCAGAGGATCCCGAGCGGCATCCCCGGCACGGCCATCGCGGCCGCCAGCACGGCGCGCACGACATCGGTCACGACGATCACCGTCCGGCGTGGATAGCGATCCGCCAGACCGGAGAGCAGGAAGCCGCCCAGGACCGCCGGCACGAAGGTCAGGGCGTAGGTCAACGCCGTCAGCGCCGCCGAGTCCGTGCGTGCGTAGACCAGCAGTGCGAGCGCGACCCGCGCGACCTGGTCGCCGAAGACCGACAAGGCTTCGGCGAGCCACAGCGCGCGGAACTCACGACCGCCCAACGCCGCCGCAAAACCACGGTGTCCGGTTTTGGTCATCGGCCCTCCCCACCGCCGTCGAAACTCGCCCGGCAGGCCCCCCTACCTGGAAGAACCACGGTATGCCCGCTCCGTGTCCGCGTGGGCACTGCTAGCTACTTATCACCCGATCGCAGCATGATCATCACTGTGCGCTAATAGTTCGAACGGCTCAGCCCGAGTCCTGCACGCGGCGCACAGCCGCAAACCCATGACACGATCACGACGTGACCGCCAGCGCGCCGACCATCCTCGCGACGTCGATGGGCCTTAACCGCGCCCGTGAACCGTGGCAGCCGGGACCCGTGTTCGACTACGCCGTCGAGCTCGCCCGTCCTGCCGGGACGCCGAAACTGTGCCTGCTTGCCACCGCTGGCGGAGACCAGCGGGAGACGCTCCGGCTGTTCGAAGCCGCTTTTGCGGATCAAACTGTGGAGCTGTCGCACCTGGCCCTGTTCGACAAGCCCAACGTGGACGACGTGGCTGCGTTCCTGCATGAACAAGACGTGATCTGGGTGGATCGCGGCAGCCTCGTCAACCTGCTCGCCGTGTGGCGGGCTCATCGACTGGACCAAATCCTGCGCGAGTGCTGGGAGGCGGGCGTGGTGCTGGCCGGCGAGTCAGCCGGCTCGCTGTGCTGGTTCACCGGCGGCACGACGGACTCGTTCGGTCAGGTCGAAGCCGTGTCCGACGGCCTTGGGCTGCTGCCGTACTCCAACGCAGTGCACTACGCCGACCGGCGCGACCAGTTCCAGCAGCTCATCGCGGACGAGACGCTGCCCGCCGGATACGCCACCGACGCGGGTGCCGGACTCCATTTCGAAGGCACCGAGCTGGTGGCGGCCATCAGCGACCGGAAGCAGGCTGGCGCCTACTGGGTAGAGCAGGCACCGGACGGTACCGCGCAGGAAACGGTGCTGGAGGTTCGCCGCCTCAAGCGGTCGTAGCGTCGCCGCGGAGCCGGTGCAGCACGTCGGCCACCTCGCCCCGCTTGTGCCACTGCCGCAGCACCGGGACCGCCCGGTGCAACTCACTGCGGGCCGAAAGCGACTGCAAGGTCGCGGCCTCGTCGATCGCCTGCCATGCGTAGCGCGCGGCCTCGTACGGCTGCCCCACATTCGCGTAGGCGCGGGCGAGCTTGGCTCGGGTGATCGTGGCGGTCCGGGCCGACGCGTTCGACAACGTAGCCAGCCGTGGTTCGAGCACCGTGATCGCCGATTCGCCCTTGCCCAGGTAGATGTCGCAGGTCGTGCGGAAAATGGCGTAGAGGTCGTCGCTGACGACGCTTCGCTGACCGAGTTCCCGGCCGTCCTCGCTCGGCTTGGCCAGGAGCGCCATCGTCTGATCCAGGGCCCGGGCGCTCGCGTCTGGCTCCCAGGCCAGCGCATGTCCGAAAGCCATCTGCTTGGCAGCCAGACCGCGGATGCGCGCGGGCGCGCCGGGCATCTCGAAGGCCGCAGTGGCGTGGTCGACGGCGCGGCGGCCGTCGCCGGCGAAGCTGACGGCCATCATCGAGCGGCGGACGAAGGTGTAAGCCGTCATGGCCGTCCAGCCGCTGCTCTGGGCCCACTGCGTCGCCCGGTCCGTCCAGAAGAGCGCATCTTCGGCTCGGCCAGCTTCTTCGCTGAGCCAGCTGAGTGACTCGGCGTAGCGCGCCTGGAGAGCCAAGTATCCGCGCCTCAGCGTCGAGTCGGCCCGGCGACGCAGTCCGTCGAGGACGGCGACCTGGGAGGTCAAGGCGTCGAGCAGCCGAGACGGCGGCAGGATCCGGGCAGCCGCCTGGTACTGGTCGAGCGCCTCGGTCAGGACGGCCAGGGAGTCCCGATCAGCACGTACGTCGCCCAACGCCTGCTCGAGCCGGGCCAGCGTGGGACTCGCAAGGAGACCGATACCCAGGCTGGCCAGCAGGTCGCGACGTGAGATCGGCACGGACCCACCTCCTCCCGGCACCTGGACGTGCAGCACGTAGTCATCGGATACCCGAACGCCCGACGAGGTACACGACGCCGCGTCTCCGCTGGTTAGGAGGCTCTTGACTACGCCGCCGGTGTCATAAATGGACTCGAGCCGCTCGGCAAGCCACGGGTGCAGCCGACGCCGGCCCGATTCAACGTAGGACAGCTGCGATTCGGCACACCCGGCCCGTCGCGCCACGGCAGCCAGCGTCAGTTTCCGAGCCCGCCGCAGGTCCCGTAACACGGTACCCAGCGCCGCGTCCCCTGGCATGGCCCTCTCCTTGACAGTTCTTCACAACCGCCCGTGATTCCTCGACTTCAGATAGTCAACCACACAATTCTGCTGGTCAGGAACCCAGCTGCCGGTAGATCGACCACCGGCACCGACCACATGAGAAAGGGCCGCCCATGACCGCGGTGATTCTCGACGCTGAACCCCTTGCGGCACCCGCCGGTGCGCTTGCGCCAGGCGAGCCGCTTCCCGAGTTGGGGCAACCGTTGGCGTACGGCTACATGCGGGTGCCCGCCCACGTACCGGACCACAAGGTGCGTGGGTTGGAACAAGCCGTCGTTCGGTTCGCCGAGAACAGCGGGCTGCATTTCGTCGGCTTCTTCCACGAGTTCACCTGTGGTGCGCGGGAGGCCCTCGACGAACTGGTGACCGAACTGGTGCGGGTCGGCGCGCACCACGTGGTCGTGCCGAGCCTCCGGCACCTGGCCTTGAACACGTTGCTGCAGGACGCCATGTGTGAACGCCTGTTCCTTGACACCGGCGCCTCCGTGTTGGCAATGCGTCAGCGGGCCGAGCCGTGAGCGGGCAAACACCCCAGCTGGTCCGAGCGCTCGCAGGCGTGGCGAAGCATGTGCCGCTTGTCTCGCGCGAACTCCTGGGCGAGACGATGCCCGCCGATAAGCAGCGCGAGTTCGCCAGGCTGCTCGAAGGGCTGGCGCGGCTCCTGGTCGAGCACGCGAACGAGCAAGAGCCCAAGGAATCGGCAACCCTCGCCGACCGGATTGCCACCACCGGCCGCGACCTGCTGAACGTAGCGAACGAGGTGGAGGCCGAGACCTTCACCAATCGCGATTTTCAGGAGGTCGCCGGCATGCTCCGCGCTTTCGCCGAAGTGCTGGAACTGTACGGTGACAAGCTGGGCGGCCCTCCCACGCCTCCGGACCCGCCAGAGCCGCCGAAGCCGTGAACGGCTGGGGCGTCTTCGTCCTCGTCGTCATGGCCGTGCCGGTGGTTCTGATCGCGGCAGTATGCGTGGCGGACGCTCGCCACAACCGCCGCGTCCGTGACGACCCCAGCACCAGCGTCGAGGGCATCCGGCGGCGATTGGCACAAGAGCAGGCCGAAGCCGAGCTCGCCAGCCGCCCCACCGAAGTTCTTCCCCGAATTCAGCCGCCCGAGGGCCCCCAGCATGCGCGACGGTCGAGCCCACTGCCACGTCGGCCTCCGGAAGACCCCGGCCAGGTGACCATGCAACGCGTCGTCGAAGGACTTCGGCGTCCGCCATCGAACCGTGAAGAACCTGACACGATTCCTCTGAGGAGACATCTTGACCGCTAGCCCACGACCACCGGCCCTCCTGGCGGCCAGCATCGGCTTGCGCGAGGCGCGGATGAGCCGCAGGATCAGCCTCCGCAAGCTTGCGACCAAGCTCGGCTTCCACCCACAGAACCTTTCTCAGTGGGAAACTGGCGGCCGGGCTCCTACCGAAACCGACGCAGCATGGATGCTGGGGTTTCTCCGAGTCAGCCGGGAGGAATACCAGCGGATCATGGAGCTCGTCCGCCACTGCAACGACAGTAACTTCGTCGAGCCGGTCGACCCCGCCGCTGAGCCTCTACTATGGACGTATGAGCGCAGGTCGCGAATCCTTCAATGGGCACCACGGATTCTTCCCGATCTGCTGCAGACTTCCACTTACACGCGCGCAACGCTCAGCGGCGAGAGCGACATCGATATCGAGGTCTTCCAGCGGCGAGTCCGACAGGACGTGCTGAGCGGCGAACATGACAACCAGCACCTGTTCCTCCTTGGCGAAGCGGCTCTAGTGGGCGGCCCTGCCTCGCCACCTGCGCCCCAGGATCAGCTGCATCACCTGAGATCACTAGCAAGCCGTAATACTGTGGCGATAAGGATTGTGCCCGCCGACGCCGGGCCGTGCGGGCTGATCGACCCGTTCAGTGTCTTCGAAGACGAAGAACGCCGACCAACCGTCGCGCTGCGACATCACCACAGCAACTTGTACATCACGAGCCCACCCTTGGCGGGACGATATCGCGAGACCATCGATCAACTGAGAGGAGTGGCCCTCGACGCGCCGGCTTCGCTCGAGTTCCTGCACCGCCTCGGCAACGGCTGAGCAACGAAGAGCCCCGAACGACAAGGGGCAGCGGGTGGCCGACCGGTTGACGAGCATGGACGCAGGGTTGCCCGGTTCGGCGCATGGCAATCCGGGCACGGAACGACTGTGCTACCGGGCCGTCCGGCAGCAGAGCGGCCCACTGGTAGGACGGAGCCCGGGCCACTGCCGCTGCGACGAACGTTCGGCTAGCGTTTGATCGGGGCAGCCGCCCAGGGCACGGGGTCCGAATCACCGGCCCAGCCACCCGGTCCGAGCACCGTCTGGTAGGAGCCGTTGTAGCCGAGCCAGTGCAGGATCAGCAGGTTGAGGTAATGACGGGTGAGGAACCACGTGTCCGCGGCGAGGCCCTCCAAGTGGTAGACCTCGTCCTGCGGGGCGTTCGGATGCACCAGCCGGTTGCGGATCTTCGTGATCACAGCCGGTCCGTCCAACGGCGCATCCATATTCGACTCCATCGCAGCGAACCGCGCGAGCGTGGGCTGCCGAGCCGAGTCGATACCGGCGCCGATGGCCGCCGTTTCCAGAAGCCTCCGGATACGTCCATCGGTGTGAAGTTTGTCGTACTGGGTTTTACTCAATTCGCCGCTCAGCTTGAGGGTTACCCAGCTCAGCAACTCCAAAGCCGAGAACGCGGTCATCGTGCGTTGTTCGACCCGGCCAGCGTGGTTCACCTCGATAGCCATCGACAGCAGAAACCGGGTGGTGTCGCTCCGATCCGGGTCCGCGAAAGCGGAGTGCACGCAGGACAGAAGATCGAGAAGATCGTGTGTGTACGTGTAGTGCAACCACGCGAGACCGTAGCTGCGCCCCGGATCACAGAAGACCTGGGCCCACTGCTGCCACACCGTCGTTCCATTCGAATCGATCCCGACCGGAGCAGCGGGCCCGACCCAACGCCCGAAGGCGAACGACATCCCGAAGTGCAGGGCTTGCTGGAGCGGCTTGAGGTCCGTGGCGGTGAACTCCGCGCCATCGAGCCTGCCGATCTCCATCACGTGGGTTGCGGCAAAGTTGTGCTCGCTTCCCAGAATTTCCCACACACGCGCGTGGTCTTCGCGACGATCGAGCGTGATCTGCCAAGAACCAACCTCGAACCGCCATCGACCCGTCCACCACGACTCACCACCGCCTTCGTTGCGATGGAGCAGCGTCGGGCCGTGGATCGCCGGGAGATTCATCCAGTGAAGCAGTACTCGTTTCAACAGGGTTGTATCCAGGCCCACCGACTGGTTCCTAACCCACCCTTCAGCAGGACGACGACGCATGCCCACCACATCGTGAAGTGCCGAAGCTTGGTGGACTCGGAGCCGTACTTCCGGTTCGCTCAGCCCTTTCATCTCCCACCGTAGTGGTACTTCATCGAGCCGCCAGACGACGTCGAGCCGCGAGCCACACCTCAACAACACGCGACCGAGTAGTTCCTGGCCGTCGTCATCAGCTAAAGGGCCCTCGTACAGCACGACGTCTTCGCCGGGCTCGTTGAAGGGATACGCCGGAACCAGCGGATCCTCACCGCCGTCAACGGATGCCAAGGTCACCATCTTCGAATTCAACCAGAACGATGACGACGAGCACCATCAGGTTAATCAGCTCAGCCATCGACGCACGGCTCAACTAGGTATAGTCGCCGGCGAGCTCCAACCGCACGCACGTGAAGAAGACAGGAACTCCGGTGCCTCAACCGCTCGACGCGAACGTCATGCGGCGCTTGGCGTTCATCCGCTTCCTCTACGACCAAAGCATGGACCAGGTCAACCAACCCGAGCCGCTGCCCGCCACGGCGATCCTGTCGTTCCATGACGCAGTCGAACTATTCCTGCGACTGTCGGCCGAACACCTGAAGCAGAACCTGCCCAGTCGCGTTGATTTCGCAGAGTACAAGGATCGAGGTACTCCTCCCGCTTGAGGACCACTGGCTCGGCGACCTGCTCGCCCCGTCTCGTGGACGGCTCATCATCGCCGACGACGTGGGTGTGCCTTGTACCGTCAACCTGATCGAGTTGCTGCCTCGGGTCATGACTGGGCCAACCGTGGGCCTGTCGACCGCAATTCGGGTCATAACCGCCCGCTGCAGTCCACGGGCGACACCCCTGACCAGCTACGGGATCGGTGGGGTGTAGGTTCCGACTCTGGGGTTGTTCCAGCCATTGAGGGCTTGTGTGAGCTGGTCGTAGATGTGCTGGTTGAACATGATGCGGTCGTTCGGCGTGTGGGAGTAGTGGCCGTAGTCGGCGAGTTCGTGGTCGGTGGCGTGGCTGACGCAGTGCACGAACTTGTCGTAGAGCGGCGGGTCGTTGAAGAGGAACCACAGATATCCGTACCTGATCGGCACGTCGGCGGTGAGACGTCGCAGGTCCTCGGTTCCTGGTTCGGCGATGAAGTTCCGTGGAGCGTTCTCATGCAGGTGGACGATCTCGTCCAGAAGGCCCGCAACGAGGTGGCATACGTACAGTGCTGTGAGCAGGTGCGCCGCTGGCGTGTAGGGGGTGGCCATGCCGATGGCGGGTTTGCCGTGGTGGTAGTTGCTGGATTCGTGCAGGCTGCGGGCAGCATCGTTGGTGGGGTGAAGGAACTGGCCCAGGAACGTGTAGTGCGCTTCGATACGGGCGATGACGGCGCGGTCTGCCAGCTCGTTGAGTTCCAGGCAGGTCAGTAGCGCGTCGTAAGAGAGGTAGTGCTTGTAGACGACGGCGGCGTCCCGTTGGTGCTCCCGCAGTACCTGTTGGGTGTCGGGATCGTAGGCGACGTACTCGAAATAGTCGCCCTGCCACAGCCGCATCACCTCAGGGCGGAAGTTGCTGAAGTGAAAGTAGTGAACCGGGATCACAAACTCGGCGTCATCTTCATCCTTGAGCCCCTCGAAGACGTGCATGAGGTGCCGCTTCGCGCGTGGATACTTGTCGACGGCCAGACGCGCGGCGGTGCCGGCCTGGTGCTCCGAGGCCAGCTGTTCCTTCTGTTCCGCGACGTAGGCTTTGAACTGGCCTTCGGTGAGATCAGTGCGGTCCTGTAGCCGGAAGTATTTGCGGCCCCGGCACATGAGCATGAACAGCAGATAGTTCTCAAGCAGCGACCGACACAGCCCCAGCGCGTCGGCGACCTTGCCCCGGTCGACCAGTTGCAGGCAGGTGTCGGCGGTCTCCATCCGGAAGTTTGCGAAATCGATCAGTTCGTTGTACATCCACTGCTGCACCTGGCCGACCCGGATCTTGCGGCCCCACGCGAGGTACGTAGCTAGCATCGCCCGCGTGTGCTCGTTGATCCGCTGAACTTCGGCCACGATGCGGTCATTCATCGACACGGGTCTCCTCACCGTCATTCCGTGTTTCAGTCGTGGATAGCGACAGTGACCAGCGCAAGGGTGATTTCGCGGTCGGGGTCGCCGTCTTTGTGCAGCACGAACACCGGCGTGCCGTTGAGCGGCGCGGCGTCACGCAAGTAGCGGGGATGGCCGCGCACAATGTTTTCGGCGTCGGCGATGACGGCGGTGGCGTTCTTGTTGCGGATGAACAGCACCATCGCGGCGTGTGTGTCACGCCAGGTGATGTAGCGGTCTAACAGCTGCGGCAGGTCGTGCTCGGCGAAGTTCTTCGGCCCCGACCACCACTTGCACTCGGCGAGGAACACCGCCCCGCCCTCCCAGGGCAGGTAGATGTCGGTCTTGCCGCGTTTGCTGAACGTCTCCCCGGTCGCGGCGCCGTAGATGCTGTGCAACGCCGTCAGGATCTGGTCCCGGAGACGCTCTTCCCGCTGGTCGGCGTGGGTGAGCGCGAGCCGCTCGAACATACGCGTGGTGGCGACGATATCGCCGATGATGTACGCGAAGTCGTCCGCAGTGATCGCTGGCTCCGGAGCGAACGGCTGATGCGGGCGAGCCTGCCGCATCGGCTTTACCTGCCGCCGAGACACGGGCTGGACTCGGTAAGTCTTCACCGCCTCCTGGTCTCGGTGCAGCGGGACCCCCAAGATGGCTTCGGTGTCCCGGTCGGCCAGCACCTTCGCCCGGCGGGCCTGCGCGGCCTGTGCCACGCTAGCGCGCAGTTGCTCGTTCGCTGCGGCGATATCGCTGCGGCTGTAGTCGAGGTGGGTGTCGATTTTCATGATCTCGGCCCTCAGCGCGGCGACGATGCTGTCGCGATCACGCTCGAGGACGTCGGCTGGGACATCACGGGACACGCTGACGTACCCGTTGGTGACACTGGCGTGCGGCGGGGCGAACGAGTACGTGCTGGCCTGCATATAGAGCACGTCCGCCGGGCCGGTGTAGGGCACCCGGAAACTGATCCGGCTACCGGGAACGTGGAACGACCGGGACCGGTTAGACACGACCCGCATCGGATCGCGGGAGATGTCGACCTGCTGGTCGCCGACCTCACCAGTCATCGCACCCAGATCCAGGCGGGGTTCGGGCACCAGGTAGCGGTCGATGATCTCCTCGGCGACCTGCTCGTGCGGCCGCGCCAAGATCTCATCGGCGCTGACCCGCTGCACCTCGGCCAGCGCGTCGCGCTGCCGCTTTTCCAGCCACGTCCGCAGGTAGTTGCGCGAGAACAACTCCTGATCCGTCACCCATCCACATCCCTCCGGCTGGTACCCACGGTAACGCTCACCACCGACAGTCGGCGGCGGCGACACCCGGGCCGCGTCGTCCCCGGCGGTAGACCACCCAGCCGGGGCTACGCGTTGCGAGACGCAGCCACTCCCGGTGGCTCGAGCTGCGCCTCTCTTTTCTGAGGAAACGCCGTCACTGGCAACATTCGGAATTCTCGATCGCACCGATTCGTCCTTTGCCTATCCTCATGCGAGCGGGTGCGGTTCTCCGGTGAGCGCGGCGAGCGCGGCAGCGACTTCCTGGAGGTTGGCCCGCACGTATGTGGTTGTGGTTCCGGCGTCGCCGGTTGAGTCGGCGTGTCCGGCGTAGGCGCGGGCGACGGCGTAGCCGAAGTTGCGTTCCACCCAGGTCAACGTGGTGTGGCGCAGCCAGTGGGTAGAGATCTGCTGCGTGGCCACCCACGGCAGGTGCTTGCCGAGCCGGACCCAGAGGTGGTCGTAGCGGCGGGTGGTGATCGGCCGGCCGTCGGCGTAGCGCAGCAGTTGGTCATCACACGGCGCGCCGCGCTCGGCGGCGTGACGGACCAGGTGCGCCATCAGCGTCGGCGAGACCGGCTGCCAGCGAACCGTCTCCCCTTTCTCCCGCAGGAAGATCAGGCACTGGTCGGTGTCGAGGTCCTGGGGCCGGAGCGCGAGTGCGCCGCCTCGGCGGCAGGCGGTCTCGGTGTGCAGCCGCAGCAGCAGGCTGTCCAGCGCCGGGTCGTTGCCGGTCGTTGCCGCGGTTTCGTTGATCTCGGCCAGCCGGGTATCGGCCACCGCGCGCCGGGTCGACGGGAGGCGGCGAGGTTTGGCGACCTTGCGAGCCGGGTTGTCGGCCGCGTCGATCAGCTTGTCGTTTTCGGCGTGCCGGTACAGGCAGCGCAACGCGGCGATCAGGTGCTCGCCAGCGCAGCGTCCGCCGCGGGCGTTGCGCCGGGCCACGACGTTGCCCTTCACGTACTCGACCAGCTGTTTGATCTCCGACGGCGTCGGCTCGTCGAGGTGGCGGTGGCCCCAGTGCTCGGCGATGCGGTTCCAGTAGGAGCCGTACACGCGGCGGGTGCCATCGGTGACCGCGGCCGAGACGGTCGGGATGTACTCCGCGAACGTCGGCAAAGGCGGACGGCTGACGGGTATGGCGAGAAGGTCTTCGGGCGAGACGCCCATCCGGGCCAGCAACAGCCGGGCGGCGTCCAGCTCTGCGGCGCTCGCGGCCGATGGCTGCGCGGTCATCCGAGATCACCGCCGAGCAGTTCGGCGTGGCGTGCGGCGAGCAGGTCGTCGAGCACGGCCGGAGGGTGCACGATCAGCACGTCACGCACGGGATCAGCAGCCAGCAGGACACGATCCCCGGGAATCAAGCCGCAGCAGTGCCGGACTGAAGCGGGCAGCCGAAGATGCCCCTGGTTGGTCACGCTGAAGACGCCGTGCGCGTCAGTGCGGACGACGAGAAGCCCGTGGGACTCGTGAATATCGAGACGGGTGCCGGGCAGCCAGCCAAGGGCGGCAATGATCACGTGATCGGCAACACGACCTCGGCAGTCAACGGCCGCCAGCCCATACACAACGCTGCTCGTGCGGGACACCGGAACACTGGGAAGCGGCAGCGTTCGCCGACCTGTTAACGGACCAGCCGGTGCACCCGTGGGACGCCCGCCGTCAGGAAGGGCCGGGAAGACCAGCGGCTTGATAACGGCGCCGGTCATGACGACCACCCCACCGAGGGGCGGCGAAACCGAGAAGGCTCTTGATCAGCGTGTTGAAGTGCGTTCGAGCACTGATACGTCAGATGTGGCAGGCTTGCCACGAATATGTGTCCGAGGACGATCTTGCTCGGTAGCAACAACGCTTAGCCTCTAAGATATTCTCCGATGAGCAACCAAGGGCAAACGAAGCCAACGTTCACGAGTCAAAGCCCAACAATAGAGCAACAATACTTGACGTCTCCTATCTGCCGCCAAGGTTTGATCAGATAGCCCGATTCAAATCAACGTCAATGCCCGAATTTTTTAATTCGGTGGCAAGTTTCAATTTCCAACCTTCTCCGCCCAAACTAATATAGAGAACTCCCGAATAATCGCTCGGAATCTCGACACCTTCCTCATACAAGGCGGCCACCTTGTCACGACCAAGTAATCCAAGGAATAATCCGAGTTCAAGAACCACGTTCTGGCGGGCACGCGAATTCCACTGCCCCTCCCCAATCTTGCGCCCTTCATCATCCGCCGTAAGCAGGACAACCGCATACTTGGCGAGCTTTGCAGAGTCAAGCAGCTTACCTAGAATGTCGCGCCCTAAGTTCGCTTCATCTTCCAGCACAATCACTGCGGTGCTCGTTACCTTCTGCAAGAAACTTCGCACCTGCTCACGGGCCAGAAGTCCGTGTCCATGGACAATGAAGATGGCCTGACCCGATGCTGGAATTTCCTCCGGATGCACTTCTCTATTGCGCGGATATACATCCACTCGATTATGAATCGATCGGAGAACACCGCACTTCGCCTTAATATCTTCGATAACCGCCGGCAGCCTATCGGGCGCAATCCCAGAGGAGGCTCGACTGACTTTGACATCGAGCACCGGCATGCCCGTACCTCGGTAATCGCTCACTGGGGTCGTAGTCATCCAGCCACTGGACTCAAAGGAAGCCTCCAGAAGCGCAACATTCAGGTCATCCCACTCAAAGTACGCCTGCTTGAAATTGTCGAGCTCTTCACTTGACCCGACCGGCAGCTCAAGAAGCTCTTTTCCCGCGACCTGTTGCCGTTCGAGTTGCGCCCGAAACTCGGCCGGATTTGCTACTAACGTCACATTAGGCATAGATCAAGGTTACACTATCCCTAGAAGCTCGCTCCAGCCCGGCAAAGGCATTGAGCAATGCAGACCATCCCAATTTGAAGTCTTCACCCCCAGCCAGTGTATGGTTACGGTCGATCAAGGTCCAGGTATGGTTACGGTCGATCAAGGTCCAGCCAGCGACGAGAGGAAGACAGCCACTGTGGCCACTCCACCCAGAAAAGACACGACCAACCAGGCTAGCTACTCTCTGAATTTGGCCAATGACTCCTATGCCTGGTATCGAGCAGCAGCCATCAAGGCGCGCCAACGTTATAAAACTTTCGAGACGGCCATGCTCGTTACCGCCTCCGCAATTCCCGTAAGCGCAGCTCTGTTCCCCAATAACACAATCGCGCCAGCGATTCTCGGAGCCGTGGTGGTTGTGCTTACGGGGCTACGGTCAATTTTTCATTTTCAGGACAACTTTTTACGATTTTCAGAGGCCCGCGAAGCTATCGAGGCTGAACGTCGACTATACCTTACCTCGAGCTCACCCTATGACAATGCGAATACGCGGGATAAAGAGCTCGCTGCAGCGGTCACAAAGATCGAACGCGATGAGATGGCAAAATGGATTGGAATCGCCCGCGAGAAACCTCGATTCTAAATTACGGAACTAAGCAGCACTCACAAGGCCTTGTTCATATCAATAACCATTCCCGCCGATTTCATCTCGCGCGCAACATTCAGTCGCCATGCGTCGCCGTCATCGAGGTCGATATAGATGACGCCAGAGTAGTCGGAGGGAAGCTCAACGTCCACCTCGCGCAACGCCACAACTCGGCTCCTACCAAGTAGACCAACAAAATAACCAAGTTCAAATATGACGTTTTGGCGCGCACGCTTTCGTGGCGGATTTGACTCATCACGCCGAGATCCAACATCGTCTCCAGAGAGGATAACTATCGCGAAATCAACTACGGAGGACGTCTCTTCGAACTTTTCGATGATCGTTCTGCCGCCATTAGCTTGCTCATGTAATATTATCGGCTTGACGTCAAGTCGTTCCAGAAATCTTGCGACTTTCAGTTTTGAAACATCATCGTGACCGTGAACAACAAAGGCTTGCATGTTGAGCGACTGCGCCTTCGCCTCCCCGATCTTTTCGTCAGGTTTTTCGCTCCCAAATATCTTTACTTCGGTCAGCATGGTCTGAATCAAGTTCTTGAGCTCTCCTATGCCGCCGGACCACGATGACTGGAGGTACTCCTCGTCCGCAGGGTAGACCATCGGATGGAATCCGATTTTCTCAAGGTCTGTCAGATATTTACTTGTCTCACCAAAGATATTTCTTATGTACATTTCCGCTTTTCGCCTGACAGCATCCAGCGCTGTATCGTTACGGTTTGACAGACCCTCCACCTCTCCGAGTAACTCGCGAAGAAGTTCAGTTGAACTTGCCATAAAGACTCCAGATTTTGAAGACGCTCATGGTTCATGATACCTTAAGAATAAGGCGCTATGACAGAACAGGTCAATTGCTTAGTAGCGCCCTAAGTTCTACCTGTAAGCCGCACGCCTGCAACTCGCGCGCAACCGCATTACGCCACCCACCTGATTTGTCCAACTCTATATATAGAACTCCTTGCAAGTCGCTTGGAAGTTCAACTTCCGGCTCATACAAGATCGCCACGCGATCCCTGCCCAGCTTTCCCAAGAAAAATCCAAGTTCAAGTACGACATTTTGTCGTGCTCGAGGTTGCAACTCTCCATTTTTCTCCCCACCGACATCATCTCCGGTCAGAATGATTACAGCGTAAGCAGCTGACGCTGCGTGATCCTCAAACTTCTCAATTATCGTTCTTCCCATATCGGCCAGTTCATGAAGAATCAACGGCTCTCGGCTTACGAGATTAGACAAAAACCGCGCAACAGCATGCTTGGCTTCGTTGTCGTGCCCATGAACGACGAAAATATCTTCGCCGATCACAGAACTATCCGGAGGCGGCACAGCAGTCATTGCAACGTCATGACTCAGCGGAAAAAGTTCAAGACGTTCCTTGATTGAATTTAGCCTCCGAATCTTAGCGGTAATATCGTCAATGAGAGTCTGTTTTCGCGCCTCAAGGTCCCGTCGCCCAGCAACGGCCCTAACTCCAAGCCTATTGCCATACTCTTCGGAGAGCGAAGCCGAATCGAACGACCGAAGTAACAGGGCTTTGTTATACTCCGACCAAGTATTGAAAGCTGATCGACGAGCTTTCAGTTCGTCATCATCGCCAATCAGCTGCTCGATCAACTCGTGCCCGCGCTTAATTCGCTCATCTATCTCAGCGCGAAGCTGGTCAACTGGAACCATGAGCACGGGCACGTGGGAACGTCCGCCTGACGCACTTTCACTCCCAGATACTGAAGTCATCACTCAATGATTCTACACCGGACGCGACATCGCGACACTGGGCGCGTTCGATCCGTAAACCATTGGCGAATTATCGCACCTGTGAGTGAGAAATGGGCGGCTGTTCATGAGAGGACGATGCGCGTTCGAACGCTAGTCGAGCAGACGCTCCCGTCGCATGACCTGACGAATTTCGTCAAATGCCGCTTTTACGTTTCCTCTCGGATAACGAATCTGCCCCAGCCCTTCGATATTCGAGAATTCTTCACAACCTTCTTCCAGAAGGACTATGGCCTTGGTAAATCCAAGACGGCCTTGAAATAGACCAACTTCATGAATCACGTTAGATCGAGCTTGCGTTTTGCCGTTTGCCATCTCATCTTCCGGCGTCATGAAAAGAAAGGCAATATTAGCATTGTCGAGCATCTCCGAAATTCGCTCCTTAGTGCTCAACCCAGCCGTAGGCTTGCCGTCAAAGACGTCCCATTCAATTCCAAGCTCCGTGAGCCAAACTCCGAGCTTTAAATACTCGCTTGACGCGCCGCCGTGGCCGATGAAGACATTGCGCCCCAGTTGCACTAAGATCGCTTCGTCTGCAGAGTTAACGACCTCCAAGTGACGGCCCAGCCTTTCACACACGTCGGCTATTTGACTCGCAACTTTGTAAGGAGAACGAATATACATCACGCTGGCTAAAACCTTCTGGTGACCAGACGGCTGCCATCCGCCCTCGAGCGCATTCATGTCTCGAACAGCAAAGCGGCCTACAGATATATTCATTTGCAGCTCCGCCAATTGAGAGACCGAAGGCAAGGATATACTCTTTAGCTCTTCGACGTTCTCAGTCAGATAACTATCGTGCGGCTGACGTACCCGCGCAGCGACCGACTTCGCGCGCTCAATAAGGGTTTGCACAGGGGAACGCAGTGTCGCAGAAGCAGCCTGGAGCGGTTCGAGATTTGGGCCTCCCGCCTTCTTTTCTATAAACGAGATAACTTCGGATTCTTGATACGGCCGCCATTCCCCTATCGAGCCGTGGAAGGTGCCCAGAAAGCCCCACTCTCGACTAAAAACGTGACCAGCAGGCGGAGCCTCGAACCCTTTGTAGTAGACGTTCGACTGATACCCGAGATTTGAATTTGACCATGCCCGGGCAACGACTTCTACAGCCTTTTCCAGCTCGGAGAGCGCTGTATCGTCTAGCTCTGACTCGCTATCTGCAAGCTCTCGCGCAGCCGTCGCGATCGCCTTGAGTTCGCCTGTTAGACCGGTCATGCATCAAGGGTACTGGAAGGCTTGCCGCCTCCAGCCGCATGACTGGCACAGGTGACAGTCGCCAATCGCCCCGGTGCCCGGTCTGTGACGGTGGCAGGTAGGCGTTGACCTCCACAGGCTGGAGGTGACAGCTACAGCCAGTCCCCCAAAGGTCGTCACGACTGTCCCCGAGTGGGTAGGCCCGGAGCATCATGCTCTGCAATCATCCGTCACGTTTAGCACGTGGATGTCACGTGAATCATCTTGCACGACGTTCGATCCGCAGCAGACTTCGCCGTTCAGTCGCCCAAGCGCGTCGTGCTCCATATCTTCCACAGCAGTTGGCTGGCCGCTGCGGTTCCACTTCTCCAGCGAGATGGAGAACCTATGGACTAGGCGACGGGGTTAACTGACCGTGCCATCTATCGGAGGTGGCACGTTCTGCAAGTCGGTAGCACAGTTGTACTGGACGTGGTAGTGGGCGAGAGCGGGCGCGGTCGGGGTGCGACCCGTCTCGCCGACGTGCTGGCCCGGCGGCCCTGCTCGGAAATGGGCCGCACGCGTTGAGGCAGGCGCGGTGGCAGGGCGGACGAGACTAGTGGCGGCCCGAAGAGCCGGCACCAGCGTGACGGATTGCTGCGGTACGTGCGCTCGGTCGGCGGCGGGGCGACGCTGAGTTGGACCAGCGTATTGCACGCTGCGCAGCGACGGCCGGGAGCCATCAAGCAGGAGTGGAACGGCACTTCGCGGCCGCAGAGTGTACGGTAGTGTCCCCTCCTGCAGAGTGATTCGCGCAGGAGAAACCCCGTGTGATTGGCTGTCACGGCTTGCTGCGGGCCGTCTCACTCGCTGCGACAGCCGCGAAGGCATGTTGACCTGCGCAGACGTTGCACGTGACGGCTGTGACGGGTGCGATCGGGCTCGTCACAGCCGTCACGCATGGGCCTGGCAGCAAAGGATTCAAGTCGGCGCACGTAACCGTTCACATCCGGCGGTCGAAGGTCGGCTTCGCCGGGCGAACGTCTCGCCGCAGAGTGCGGTCAACCCATTACGGACGACCGGCCCGATTCTGTCGAAGAGGGATGCCGCGCTGCCGTCGATAGATGACGTCACAGCGCTCGCACTGCCGTGGGATCTGGTGTCGTCGGCGCTCGTCGGCCAGCTCGAACACCGCGGCGCCGGAGGCTCCGCAGAGCATCGTGATGACCTGCCCGGGTGCCGGGATCTTCGTCAAGTGGGCTCGATGCCACTCGCCTTCGATTACCGGGAGGATCGTAAGCGGGTCGATGTAGATTGCCGCTGTCACGGGGTGGCTCGAATCAGCGCAGGTGCGCTCAAGGCGGACGTGCTCGCCGGCTCGTCCGACGCGCGCCGCAGCAGGGCACTTGCCGTGTCGCGGTAGCGGCTCAGCATCTTTCGGTCGGTCAGGTAGGTGTTGCAGTGGTGGTGCCTGAGCATTACGGCGATCGGATCGGATCGATCCTCGAAGAGTGTGAAGGCGCCGATCGACTTCAGCGCGGTCTCCGTTGACGGCACGATCCGGACGGTCACATGCTTGAGCTGCGCCGCTGCGTGAAGGTGCTCAATCTGCTCGTTATGCAGGTCGTCCATGCCCCGTAGTGCCTGGTCACCGATAAGGAACAGGTAGCGCCGGCCCCCTCGATCCAGTGCCTGCTGGCGGACTTGGCGGCTCAGCTGCTCCATGTCCCTGCGGTCGTCCTCTACGACGGCCTTGTCGAGCACTCGTTTGGCATACGCCCGCGTCTGGAGAAGCTCGGGAATGCCCGACGGTGCCCACTCCACGACGCAGCTGGAGAGCTGTTCGTACGTCCACAGCAGGTGCCCTAGCTGCGCGTCAGACGAGTCGACGAGGTTCGCGTCGCCAGCGTGCGAGGCGAGCGTCATCACGCGGTCGTACTCAGCCGACTCGACCCGGAGGTATCCGAGGATCCAGGCCACGGCCGTCGCCGGCGCCACTCTGATGCCCAGCTCCCACGCCGAGAGAGTCGCGGGACGAACACCGATCTTGTCGGCCAGCCTCCGCAAGCCGATTCGTCGGCGCTCGCGGGCATCTCGCAAACTGCTGCTGACGGCAACGGTCGCGGGCGAACAAATGACCGGCTTGGGCATTTCAGATCCTTGCTGAGGGCTGTTCGCAGCAGGTGCGTGCACGTGAGCTGCGGTTAGAACGGTCTGGTTGTCGGATGGCCAGTTGTCATGGCGGACTCTCGCTGGGGAGCACAGCTCGGACCTCCGCGACCAGGGCGCCGGCTGTTGCCGCGACCGTCTTTAGCGCGCCGATGTGCTCTAGCAGCCGGTCCAGGCCCAGCAGGGTAAGGCGGAGTTCGCGGGGTTCGGCGCGGCACCGGAGGTAGCCAGCCGCGCGCAGGAACTCGATGTGCAGTTCCAGGTCGGGCGTGGGGAGCCCCAGAGCCTGCTGGACGGCCAGTTGCGAACGCCAACTGGTGTCGGCCAGCAGGCAGGCGATGAACAGGCGGACCGGCTGCAGCAACAGCGCGTCGAGGTCCGTACGCGAAGCGGGCGAGATCGGCGTCATCGTCGCCTCACCGCGACGCGCGCGGAGGCGTTCACGAGTTCACGACACGTCGGACATGAACGGTCGGCCGGTGCCAGGCAGGAGTGAATCAGCACCTCGTGGCCGCAGAGAGAGTGGTAACGGCCTTCCTTGAGGCGGATGCCGCGCAGGAACTCGTCGTCCGTGACCGCGTGCGTCAGGCCGTCGAGCACGCACCGGTACCAGCTGATGTAGAGCGCTGAGTGCACCGACCTGCAGCTAGTGCCTGTCACGTCCCCTCCCTTCGACCTCGCGACTGATGAAATCAGTCAAACGGGAGTCAGATTCGACGACCAGAGCAGCGGTGCGGCAGTTGTGTGGCGTGTAGGTCGCACTAGTCGGTCTGAGCTGCAGTTACTGCTGCTACATTGATCTGGTCACGCAGGGTTGGAGGTTGGTCATGCCCATAGGGCGACGTCGCGATCGGCTGATCTCAGCTCGTAAGGTCGCCGGCTTCACTCAAGAGGGTCTGGCGGACGTGCTGCATGTCGACCGGTCGACCGTTGCTCGCTGGGAGGCGGGCGACTACGTGCCACTCCCCTATCTCTGGCCGAAGCTCGCGAGCGTGCTCGGTCGTTCACGAGACGAGTTGCAGACCCTGATCGGCCCGAGCGTTGTCACGCGGGAGTTCAGCCCGGGCGACTCGTTCGAGCCGGTGTTCACGTGGCTTGATCGGCACGCCGGGTGGCCGCTGGGGCGAGCCCGTGAACAGGTGTACGCGAGCGCAGCCGCCCCAACTCGGCACCGGCCGAATCCGCCGCGAAGCGTCGTCGCGGATGGCCTGGCTGACTACTACGGCCCGCCGACCAGCGACCACCGGCCCTACGTCGCGCGCTGCGGTCAGGTGGAGGTGACCACCAGCGTCCTTACGCGCCCGGCTTGGCTGGATCTCGCCTGCTCGCTGACGGCCACGGGCGAACAGACCACCTTTGAGGGTGGCGGCGCGCGGCCGCCGGCGGTGGTTGACCAGCGAGCTGCGGTGCAGCGCCTTGCGGACGCAGCGGCGTCCGGCATCCGGATCACCGACGTTCCCCTGTACCGGCTCCTCGAGGTCGACCCGCGGCCCGGGGCACTACGGACGAGGGTCGGGATCGCGTCGTTCGTCGAGTACGCGCTTGGCGTCGACCTGCTGGAACGTGAGTTGACCGAGCACTTGGCGAACGGTCGGACCGCGCGTCCGGGGCACATGCCGCTCCGGGACCGCCAGCTGCCTGGCGTGTCCGCGGTGCTCGATCTGCCTGGCCGCCTCTGTGCGGGTGGGGTGCTGGCGTTGACGGCGATTGCGCGGCCAGCGGACCCGTTCCGTGGTGACGCCGACTTTGTGCTGTTGATTCAGAAGAGGTCCGCGCAGGTTGTGAACACGGCCGATCGGTTGTCGGTGATCCCGAAGAGCTTCCATGGGCCGCTCGCGGACCGGCGAGCGGACGCCCGGATCGGCGTCACCCTGCGCCGTGAGCTTGAGGAGGAGCTGTTCGGCAGGACCGACGTCGACCGGTCCGCCGGAGATCTCAGGGTCGCTGATCCCATGCACCCGACCAGGCTTTCCGCTCCGATGCGGTGGCTGACCGAGCAGCCCGGCCGGCTGCGGATGGAGTGCACCGGGTTCGGGCTCAACCTGGTCAGCGGGAACTACGAGTTTGCCAGCCTGGTCGTGATCGAGGATGAGGAGTTCTGGCCGCGGTTCGGTGGCGACGTGGAGGCGAACTGGGAGGCAGCCGGCCTGCAGCAGTATTCGACGCTCGACGGCGACTTGGTCACAGAACTGATCAGTGACGAAAACTGGAGCAACGAAGGACTGTTCGCGTTTCTCCAGGGGTTACGTCGGCTCGCCGAGATCGGCGGTGATCGGGTGAAGATACCCGCCGTCGAATTAAGTTGCTGAGGGCCAGCGAACGGTCAGGACGACCGAATCCGCCAATGCTTCCCAAGAATGGTCGATGCCCGGTCCCCACATTACGTAGTCACCCTGACGCGTCATAATCTTGCCGCCGCCGGTGACCTCTACGCGGAACTCACCGGAGATCAGCATCACCAGCGTCGTTCGCTGGTCGTCGGACGTCCACTCGGGACGCTTGTCGCCCGCGGGATGGTTTGCCCACTTGACTTCGACGTCCTTCGAGGCGCGGACGCCCTGCGACGGGTCAATGAAGTGGCCGACCAACCAGCCGCGCGTGTCGGCCGCGTCTTCGTTGGCGTTGCCGGCGGTCCAACCGTCGCTCACTGGCCTATCTCCCATTCGATCGCGGGCAGTTTCACACGCTCTCCGCCGATTTCCGCAAGGCGTCGAAGCCCTTGCGTCATGGCGAACAGTCCTTCGTTGCTCCACGCTACATCACCCAACAACTCGGTGACGAGTTCCGCATCGGTAGTCGAATACTGACGAAGAGTCGCGGATTCCCAGTTTGCTTCGACCACTCCGCCGTAGCGTGTCCAGAATTCTTCGTCGTCGATGACGATCAGACTTGCGAACTCGTAGTTGCCGCTCACGAGATTCAGGCCGAACCCGGTGCACTCCATCCGCAGGCGGCCGGGCTCGGCGAGGAGCCAGCGCATCGGCTCCGTGAGCCTGGTCGGGTGCATCGGGTCCGCGGTCAGCGTGTCGGCGACGGTGTTGTCCGCGTCTGGCCGGCCGAATAGCTCCTCTTCCATCTCTCGCCGCAGGGTGGCGCCGATCTGTGTCTCTCGCCGGACGTCCGTGAGCGGCTGGTGGAAGCCCTTCGGGATAACGGCGAGCCGACGCGTGGCGTTGAGTACGTGTCCGGAACGCTCCTGGACCAAGAGCACGTAGTCGGCTTCGCCGCGGTAAGGGTCGGCTGGCCGAGCGATGGCTGCCAGGGCCAAAGCGCCGCCTGCGCAGAGTCGGCCGCCGACGTCCAGGACGGCGCCGACGTCCGGGAGGTAGCGATCACGCAGGGGCAGTGACGTCGTGTCGCCGACTGCGAGCGCGTCGAGCAACTCGCCTTCGAGCAGGTCCATCGTCAGGGCGTAGTGGACGAAGTGGTCCACGCCGAACGTGCCGCCGAGGTGGCGTTCACGGATGTCCGTGCTCAGCAGCCGGTAGAGCGGCGCGTTCATGAGCCGCGTGTTCATGGCCACCGTCTCGGCCAGCCGGTTAACCGCTGCACTCGCCGCGTGCTCGTCGAGCACTTCCCGCGGGTCTGGCCGGGCGCTCGCGATCGTGAGCCCGTCGTGCGGCGGGCGTAGCTCGCAAGCCAGATCGAGCCAATCAGCGCAGGTCAGAATGCTGGTGTTCACGGCCTGGTCACCGCAGCTTCCGGCGTACAAGCCGTAGTCACTGTGGCGGCGGCCGTAGTACTCGGCGAGTGCGTCGGTCACGGCGCGCTGGTCAACCCACGCGCGGCGCGTGGCCCGGGCGTACGCCTCCTGCGCGTCGACGCGTGCGGCCTGCTCGGCTACGGCGCGGCGTGCGGCGCCGGGGCTTCGGTAGGCGTGCTGGTCGAGCCATTCGAGAGCTGCGCCGATGTGGGGGTCCGCAGCAAGTCGCCGGTCGGCTTCCTTCGTGTCCGGCCTGGTGTGGACGGCCGGCCCGTCGCCGGTCAGCTCGGCGAAGCGGGCACGCTCGGCGTCCGACGCCCGCTCATACGCGGTATCGAGAACCTGCTGCATCTCCGATTGCGGGCGAAGGTCCGGCTTCTGATGCCAGGACGCGACCGTGCGCGCCCCGATTCCGAGCTTTTCGGCGAATTTCTCATTGCTCAGCCGCAACGCCGATTGCAGCGCCGACGCTGACCGTCCGGTCCAGCCGCCTATCCCGCTCATTGCAGCCCCAAAGCACTCTTGTGCAGCGGATGTGCAGTGGTTGCGCAGTGCTTCTGCACTGGTTGTGCATGGGATCGGACATCGTTTCGGCCTTGAATTCTAGGTATGGAAATCACCTGGTTCACCAGCCCGAATCGCACTCCGCTAACGCTTCGGCTTCACGTGCTCGACCACGGTCGCGAGGCTCGTTTGGACGTCCTCCAGCCGGTCGGTGATCTCGGCCAGGCGCTGTTCCAGCGCGTCCAACCGGGACCACAGCTCGTGGCCGTCGTCGGCCGGCTCGTCTGGGTGTGGCGGTGTGCGGCTTTGCAGCACGGCCAACAGGTGCTGCGGGTGCCAGCCCAGCGTCGTCGACAGCGCTTCGAGCGTGCGCGCGCTCCGGCGACGTTCGACCGTGTGGTGCTGGAGCTCGCGCACGATCGCCTGCGACACGTGCGATCGCTCGGCCAACTCGCGTTGTCGCCAGCCGAGTTCGTTCACGCGCATGTTGATCGCCTTGGCGACTGCCGCCCAGTCCTCCGTCACGTATTCCTCCGCGCTCCGCCTCAGCGCCGAGATTAGCGGTACTTCGCGCTTTCACCACGCCGCCTAGCGCTTCGCCGACGGCGCGTCGGATAAACCCGCCCGTCGAAGAGCTGAAATCAACACCATAGTCTTGAAATCATCAGATTGGTCTTTCTCATGAACTCGCAAATCACCTTTCACACCATTCGAGAAGCGGCCTGGCTCCTCGGCGTGTCCCGCGCTGCGGTGAGCCAGGCGATCCGGACGCGCGAGCTGCGCGCCACCCGCTGTCGTTCCGGGCTCCGTGTGTCATCGACCGAGCTGGCCCGCCTGCTGGGTTCGCGTCAGGCCGGAGGTGCCGTATGAGCGCCGACGACCTTCGCCTGATCGGCATCGCCTGGCGGCTGGACCGGCTGCGCTGGGTCCCGACCGAGATCCTGACCAACGTCGTGACCAGCGAGGGAGTCTGCATGTGGCCCCCGCCGGACGACGGGCCACCCGACGCGAGCAGCGACGGCGAGCTGACCGAGCGGCTGTGCGGCGGGTGCCCCGTCCGGGACGAGTGCCTGGAGCTGGAGTTGCGGACTGCCGGTGTCGACACGGTCGGCGTATGGGGCGGGATGACCGACGACGACCGGCGCGAGCTACATCCGCTCTGGCTGCGGCGCGGAGAGCGGACCGATCGGGGTGCGCGATGAACGGACTCACCGTGACGCCCACGCAGATTCTCGCCGGTGTTGGCGTGCTGCTTGTGCTGTTCTGGGTCTGGCGAGCTGGTTCCCGCCGGGCGAAGGCCGCCGCCGAAGCTGCTCGGAGTGGTGCGCGGCTCGTGTCGCTGGCCGGGCGAGTGCTGTTCAACGCCGGGCTGATCGTCGCTGTTCAGTGGGTGGTAATCGCTCACCCGGGTAGCCCGTGGCTGCTGCTCGCCGTGCTCGGGTTGCCGGCGCTGTTCACGTCCTATGCGCTCACCAGGGCCATGACGGTGACCACCGTCGACACCTCGAAGCGGGGTGGTCGGCGATGAACCGGGCGCAACGGCTTGCGCAGGACGCAGCCGAAGCTGCGGAGGTGCGCGCCTACCAGACCGATCCGGACGTCGTAGCGCTGCGGATCGAGCGGGTGCGGCGGCAAGTCGACTGGATGTGCTGGTCCGGGATTGTGCTCGGGCTCGCCTTCACGATGACGAACGTCCAGGGCTTCGCGTCGGCCGGGACGCGGCCGGGGTCGCTGCCGTGGCTGGCCGCATGGGTGCTGGACCCGACTGTCTCTCTCGTTCTGCTGGCGATCCTGCGGGCCGAGCAGGTCACCGCGCGGTACCAGGTCCGGACCGGCGTCTGGGTGCGACGGGCGAAGTGGTTCACGCTCGCAGCCACCTACGTCATGAACACCTGGACGTCGTTCGCGGCCGGGGAGGCCGCCGCCATCGTGCTGCATTCGGTGCCGCCGCTCGTCGTGTTCGTCGCCGTCGAGGCGATCACCGACCTGCGGGACAAGCTCACCGATGCCGTGTTGGTCGCAGCTGAACGGCGACCCGCTCAGCAGGAGACGGGCGGACGGCGCGTGCTGTTCGCCGATTACCTCGCTATCGCTCGGGAGAGCTGGACGCCGGACGTCGAGATCACGCCCGCGTGGGTGCGGCGGGCTACCGGCTGCTCGCGGGGCTTGTCGCCCCGGCTGGCGCGGGCGCTGCGGTCGGAGGTGGGCAATGGCTGACTCACTGCCGATCAAAGCTGATCCCGTGTTCGACGGCGAACTGGTCGACGACACGTTGCCTCAACCGCGTCGGCGGGAGCCTAAGACGAACCGCTTCGTCCGGTGGTGGCGGCACTCGCCGCGTGTGCCGCTGTGGCTGAAGAGCAAGCCGCAGGCCGTCCAAGCAGGCAAGGATGCCGTTGTTGGGCTGGTGAAGTCGCCGTGGCGGTACGTCGGCGCGGTTGTTCGCGGGCTGGTCGTCGGGGTGCGGTGGTGGCGTGGGTGGGTCACCGTCCGGGACTACCGGACGGCGGCCGAAGAGTCGGAGAAGCTCGCCGACAAGTTCACGGAGATTCGGGCGCTCACGCTGTTCCGTTGGAAGGTGACCGGCGCTGCCCTGGTCGTGGCGGCCGTGGCGGTCGCTCTCGTCGACCTCGTGTATGGCAGCGATCCTCTGTGGATTGGCGGGGCCGCCGCCTCCGTAGCGCTCGCGATTCTCGGGCGCAAGAAGGACGGCAGTCCTGGCAGAAAGCCGGCGCTTGCCGGGCCGCGGACGCTGACCTGGACCATGGACCCGCAGGTACTGGTGGACGCGTTCCGGGACGCGAAGCTGATCGGCAAGGACGAGGCGTTGCGGCTCGTCGAGCGCGCGACGCGTGTCGGTGACGGCTGGGCGGTCACCGTCGACCTTCCGGCCACGCGCAAGGCGGCCGACGTGGTGAAGAACCGGGATGCACTCGCGTCGGCGCTCGCCGTCGATGAGGTCCAGTTGATCGTCGAACGGGTCCGCGGGAACGGTGGACACGCTGGGCGGGTGTCGATGTGGGTGGCGGACGAGGACCCGTATGCCTCTCCGCCGTTGCGGACGCCGCTGCTCGGCGTGGCGCAGTGGGATGCGTGGCGGCCGATCCCGTTCGGACGGGATGCGCGGGACCGGCGGATTGACCTGCCGCTGGTGTGGACGTCCTTGCTGGTCGGTGCCATCCCCCGGCAGGGCAAGACCTTCGCCGCCCGGCTCGCGGCGGCCGGGCTCATCTTGGACGCGTGGGTGCGGCTGTACGTGGCGGACTTTAAGGCCGGGAAGGACTGGGACGCGGCCGGCTTGGTGGCGCATCGGTTCATGTCCGGCGACGAACCCGAACACGTCCTGGCGCTCGTGGACTGGCTGATTGAGCTGGTCGGCGAGGTCCAATCGCGGTTTCGGCGGATGCGCGACCTGGACGACCTGACGTGCCCGGAGTCGAAGGTGACGCCGGAGATGTCCCGCGACAAGGCACTGAACATGCCGATCACCGCGATCTTCATCGATGAGGTTCAGGTTCCTCTGGAGGATCGCACGCCCGTCGACGTGCAGGGCAAGAAGCTCACTGCGGGCGAGTACGTCGGCGAGCTGTTGACTTGGCTGGCGAAGAAGGGACCGGCCGCTGGGATCGTGCTCGTTCTGGCGACGCAGCGGCCGGACTCGAAAACGATCCCGTCCGGGTTGCGGGCGGTGCTTGGGTCGCGGTTCGCGCTGCGCGTGATGGACTGGCGCGACTCCAACATCGTGCTCGGCGAGCAGATGAACACGCGCGGATTCGACTCCAGCCGGCTGCTGCCCTCGCACAAGGGCGTGGGCATCCTGCGACCGGACGGCGACACGTCGGCCGGCGCCGATGTGCTGGCCATGACGGTTCGGACGTACTACATGCCGAATGAGGACTGGCGGACCATCTGCGAGCAGGGCCGGACGCTGCGCGAGGCAGCCGGGACGCTCACCGGGCACGCGGCCGGGCAGGACACCATGCCGGTGCTCGACCACGCGGCCGCGGTCAAGGCAATCGGTGCAGGTCACGCGGCACAGTCGGCCGATGAGCTGCCCGAGGTGCTCGCGTCGCTGGTTGAGTGCTTGGGAGACGATCTCGGGCCGGACGGCCGAGACTTTGTGCCCACAGCCGAGTTGCTGGACGTCCTGGAGGTCGACTCCCGGACATTCGCGCAGCAGATGGCCGAGGTGGGATGCCGACCGACACGAGACCGCGTTACCAGCGAAGACGGCGAGACCCGGCAGGTCCGCGGGTACCGGACGGCTGAAATCAGGAGTGCAATCGACCGTGCAAGGGCAGGCGGCGAATCGACCGGGCAGGAAGGTCGATCATGAGCGCCACTCACTCCGAGAATCGACCGATCCGGGTTATCCTACCTGCAGGATTGCCGGAGCTGACGCCAGCGGCGGCACGCGGACTGCTGGCCATCCTGATCGAACTTACCGAGGTGCCGGTACTGGATGGACCAGCAGAGGAGGAACCGTGACGGCTGAAATCAGCAACGACCCGTGGTCGACGCTGGACGAGATCTTGGGTCTTGAGGTAGCCGAGCCGGTCGACGACGGGATCGGTGAGCTGGCGGCCTACGGCCGGTGCTCGACGGAGGACAATCAGGACCCGGAGACCTCTCGTGGCTGGCAGTTCGGGAACGCTCGGAAGTTCGTCGAGCCGCTGGGCGGCCGGGTCGTGGCGGAGTACTTCGACGTCGGGCAGTCGCGGTCGGTGCCCTGGGAGCGCCGGAACGAGGCCGCGCGGCTGCTCGCCGAGCTGAAGAATCCCCGGCGGACGTGGAACGCCGTAGTGGTCGGCGAGGGCACCCGGTGTTGGTTCGGAAATCAGTTCTCGCTCATCGCGCCCCGGTTCGCCGCGTACGGCGTCGACCTGTGGGTGCCGGAGCTTGGCGGGAAGTACGACGCGCGGAATCCGTCGCACAAGATGCTCATGAGCGTGCTCGGCGGGATGAGCGAATCGGAACGCCAGCACGTCCAGGCTCGTGTCCGCGCCGCGATGGATGCGCAGGTTGTCAACGAAGGGCGGCACCAGGGCGGCCGGGCGCCATACGGGTACGTCGTCGTTGACGGCGGTCTGCACCCGAACCCCCGAAAGGCCGCTGAGGGGTTTCGGCTGCGCGTGCTGACCATCGATCCCGACGCAGCCGAGGTGGTCCAACGGATCTTCTCCGAGTACATGGAAGGCGTCGGTGACCGCGCGATCGCGAAGGGGCTCAATGAGGACGGAGTGCCCTGCCCTTCGGAACGCCGGCCCGACCAGAACCGGCACCGGCTCGCCGATGGCTGGCAAGGGAGCACCGTCCGGTCCATTCTGGAGAATCCGCGGTACACCGGGTACGCGATCTTCGGGCGCTGGACCAAGCACGAGACGCTTCTGAATCCGGATGACGTCGGCGCGGGGCATGTTGTGCGGTTCAAGCGGGCAGCGCCGGATCGCGTTGTTCGGTCGCGGCGACCTGCGCACCCGGAGATTGTTTCAGTCGAGGCGTTCACGCAGGCACAGCTGATGCGCCGATCCCGCGCGGCCGGCGGGTTGCCCGGGATTGCCAAGCTCGAAAGGAATCGGGCAGCCACCAAGCACACGTACCTATTGAAGGGGCTGGTGCGCTGTGAGATCTGCACCCGGAAGATGCAGGGTGCGGCGATCAGGAAGGGCGTCTACTACCGGTGCATCGCACGGACAATGGCGCCGGGATCGGCGGCGCTGGCCGATCATCCGAAGACGGTGAACCTGCGCGAGGACGTCGTGGTCCCGCCGATCAACGACTGGCTGTGCCAGATCTTCGCCCCGGACAACCGCGACGAGACGGTACGGCTGCTCATCGGGTCGCAGGACGGGCGGGTGGACGGCCGTCGAGCCAACGCGGAGAAGCGGCTGAAGGGCGCCGAGGAGAAGCTACGGCGGCACCTTGCGGCTATCGAGGCGGGCGTGGACCCCGTCAACTTCATCGAGCCGATGAAGCGCGCACAGGCCGAGCGGCAGGCCGCCCTGGAGGAGTTGAAGCACCTGCCGGACACGCAAGCGGTCGACGTTGCGGAGGTCTACGCGATGCTTGACCAGCTGGGCGACGTCGCGAGGCACCTCAACTCGCGCAGCCCGGAGAGGATCACGCAGGTCTACCGCGACCTGGGCCTGCAGGTGGTCTACGACAACAAAAAAGAGGCAGTCGCGGTGACTGCCTCCCCGTGTGGGTAACGTGTGTGTCCCCAAGGGGACTCATCTTGAACCCTGCGCTCGCGCGATATGTTCGCGAAAACGCAGCTCAAGGCTAGAGCGAATTCGGCAACCCCAGCCAGGGCCACGCGGCCCGGCTACGCCCCGGCGTCCCCATCCGGACGTCGGGGCACCCCTCAACAACTAAACAGAGAACCAATCCATGCAACCACCTACACAGCTAGGAGGTGATCTTCAAGGCACACCGCAAGCAGCAGGCGCCAGGAATCTCCCCCGCAACACCATCCTCATTGGAGATGTCCGTGAGCGCTTGGCCGAACTACCGGCCGCGTCCGTGGACACCATCATCACCAGCCCGCCGTACTTCGGCGTCCGCAACTACGGCCATGAGCAGCAGCTCGGAGCCGAATCGGACGTAGACGGCTGGGTGAACGGCCTGCGGCTCGTCGCCCGTGAACTGGCTCGCGTACTCCGCCCAACCGGCTCCCTCTGGCTCAATCTCGGCGACAGCTACTCCCGCCGTCCTGCCGAGGGTGCGGCCACCAAAAGTCTGCTCCTTGGCCCTTCGCGAGTAGCGTTGGCCCTGGTCCGCGACGGGTGGACACTGCGCAACGAGGTCATCTGGGCCAAGACCAACCCCATGCCGTCCTCTGTGGCCGACCGGCTGACCACGACGCACGAGCGGGTGTACTTCTTCACTCGTTCGCCGCGCTACTACTTCGATCTCGACCCCATTCGCCAGCCGCTCGTGACCGGCAAGCGCCAGAGTCCCAGCGACGCGCCCCGCAGCTACCCACCAGCAGGCATCGGGGCAGCGAACCGCAAGGGCTGGACGCTGAACGACAACCGCGGGCTTTCCCGCCTGAAGTCCTCCGGCCTATCTGGACACCCGCTCGGCAAGAATCCCGGCGACGTCTGGTCACTGCCGACCGCCGGATTCCGAGGCGGCCACTTCGCTGCCTTCCCGCTGAGCCTGGCCGAACGTCCGTTGCTGGCAACCTGCCCGGAACGGGTCTGCGCGAGTTGCGGTGTGCCGTGGCACCGCGCCTTGGAACGCCGGGACGGCCGCCTGCTGGCCGTTGGCGATCTGGAGTCAACCTGCGTGTGCGGCGCTGACGGCGTGCCCGGTATGGTGCTCGACCCCTTCATGGGCACTGGCACGACCGCGCTGGTCGCAGAGAAGCACGGCCGCGACTGGATCGGCGTCGAGCTGAATCCGGCTTACGCCGAGATGAGCATGGAGCGCATCGCCGCAGCCAGGCGCAAGCAGGACCGCGCGGCCTGACACCTCATCGGTGTCATGCGGCCGTCGTCGTCATCCCGACTCCGGGATGGCCGGCCGCACCAACACCGAGGAGGCTCCGCCATGTCGGAACCCAAGAGCGGCGGCGTGA
This sequence comes from Amycolatopsis sp. NPDC051102, assembly GCF_040682815.1. Lineage (NCBI taxonomy): Bacteria > Bacillati > Actinomycetota > Actinomycetes > Pseudonocardiales > Pseudonocardiaceae > Amycolatopsis > Amycolatopsis sp. NPDC051102. The sequence continues at coordinate 60,560 of NZ_JBFBBT010000023.1, read as the reverse complement.
AGACCCTGGGCATCAAGGTGCCCGACTCTTTGCACGCTCAATTCGCCCTGGTGGCGCAGCTGGACGAGATCTCGCTGGGCGACGCGGCCGTGAGGGCCGTTGAGCTGTACGTCACCACCAAGAAGGCTGAGCCGGACTTCGCCGCCCGTGCTCAGGCCGCGCTCGAGGAGATCGAGCGCGAGGCAGCCGCCCGGCGCGGCGCAATCCAAGGCCTGTTCGGGGACGACGCCCCGCAGGCCGACGCTGGCACGACCACCGGTCGGAGTCGGCGGCGCAGCGGCGAGGCTTCCGACTGAGGTCGGACGCCCCCGCTGAACCCGGAGCGGAGCGGCGGTCACTTTGACCGCCCTCCGCTCCCACAACCACCTGCACACCGGACCCTTCCCCGATTCGCAACGGGGAGCGGCCTGGTGTGGAAGCGGACCCGCCCACCAGGCAAAAGCCTCACAGGGTCCAGAAGCGAGCGATGCGCAGTGATTACCGCCATCGTCATACCTGTCGATCCGGGTCAACCGATTCGGCTCCAACAGATCGAGCGCCACGACGTGGACGCCTACCGACAGATTGTCGGAGGGAACCTCCAGATCATCGGTCTCGACCGGCCGCCGGCCGCGATCTACCTCAATGAGGAGGGCAAGCTCAACCGGATGCGTGTCAACCACCGAGCGACCACGCTCGCGTGGGTACACAATTCGGCTTTCCGGGGAAACGACGTCATCGTAGGGTCAGCAGTCATCGTCGGCCCACCCAACCGGCGCGGCGACGACACGTCGGCTCCCGAGGACCTGGTTCACCTGCTCATGAACACCGGCAGCTACCGCGTCCAGATGTGGACCGGCAGCGAGCCACGGTGGAGCAGCGACGACCAGGCGTTCACTGACTGGTCGGAGGCATACCGCTACGCCGTCCAACTGACCGAAACGTGGGACGTCATCGAGCAGGTGCGCGTCGTGCCCGAGCTGGACGAGCAGCTGCGGGAGCAGTGGTACCAGCTCGGGTTGGAGAACCCGTGGATCAGTTCAGCGGACGATCCGCCGTTCACTCGAAACAGCTTCGTTGGTTGCTACAGCGTCGACGAACTGGAGGAGCGAATCGGACACGGCAACTGGGCGATCGGCACGGCGTTCTACTACCGGGACCTGTGCTTTATCAACCAGGTCGAAGGTGGTGACGAGTGGCTGACCATCCGGCACGGGATTGCGTTCGAGTCCATGACACTGGAGCCGATTATCGACGAAGGCAGGTTCGCTCAGCTCATCCGTAGGCTACTGACCGCGTCAAAGGCGCAGTGTCAGGCGCTGACGTACTGAGCACACCAATCACAAGCCCCGTCCTGGCCCTCGATATTCGAGTGGCTAGGACGGGGCCGACTAAACATACGCTCAGCACTAATGACCGTAAGAGATAGATACGCCTATAAGTCGCCACTCTTTTCCACCTGACACTGCATACAACACCAAACACAGACGTAACCGATAGTCTCAGCTATCTCTTAAATTCCGGAAGGTTGACACTTATCTGGATTGTGGTTGTACCAGAAGAAGGGCTGCTTTGTCTCGTGGTTGTGCAATATTGCTTATCTTGCGGGGCTACGAATGCACGGGTCTTGTAGACCAGCACCGAGTAATTGGCGCTTCCACCTTTAAGGTCGGCGTGAGCGCTGCTCTTGCTCGCCACACCCAAGAAGTATTGGTCGTACAGCGGATTGGCGTCAGTCTTGTCTGTCAGGCTTAAGCCTGCCTCCTGTGCAGCTTTTCGAACTAAGTCCACCGCCGCCGCTCTATCGTCAGGGACGTTGTAAATTGCGTAGTACCATGGACTGTAGTTGTCTGGACCTCGCCCCGCATCGCCTCTGCTGCATTGCTTACTGGCACCCGCTGACGCTAGCGCAGACTCAAGGGCCCTGGCGTCATCGCTAGCATAATTGTGAGTTAGCCAGAAGAACCCCAATCCAATGACTACCGCCGCAACCGCCAGCACGGCGACAACACCGATAATTACACGCCTAACACTGATCTTTTTGGTTTGCTTAGTTTGAGCTGAGTTCAAAGTATTTCTCGCCTTTTAGTTGACCTCACTATAATCTAGCGGTTTCCAAATGGCAAGGGAGTTGCACCCGTACCACAAGAGGTAAAGCTGACGTTCTATTGATTTAAATTCAAAATATGTTATTCTCTCGTAACGACCCGCCCCCCTTGTTTAGGTAAAGGGATTGGCGGGTTTGCTCATTTCAGAACAAGAGAGAAGGTGATGACCTATGCGCACGAAAGCGCATAGTCGCCTCAGAGCGCTCATGCTCTGTATGGCTACGCTGTTCAGCGGCGCTGGTCTCGTGGTCTTCGGGCCGGCGAGTCCCGCAAACGCTGACCCTGCCTGCATGACGAATGGTGGGGTCTACATGGTGTTCGCGCGAGGCTCCGGCGAGCACCTCAATGACCTACGAGCGCACGAATTCTACAAGGACGTCCGCTCTGTACTGAACCGGCCACCGCGGCTGGTCAATACAAACTGGGTCGAAGTGGGCAACGAAGATGGTGACGTTCCCGTCGACATGAACATCGAACCCTGGAACTACGGCGGCGCGCCACCCCAGCCAAACGACAGCGGGGAGTACCCAGCCGTCGGCTGGGCCGACTGGGGCGTCCTTACCGGAATGGACGGCTACTACAACAGCGTCTGGAAGGGTGTCGACGAGCTGACCGCACATCTCAACGACCGCGCAAATCGGTGCCCGAAAGAGTCCATCGTCGTGGGCGGCTACTCTCAAGGCGCCGAGGTCGTGGGATATGCCATGATGAGCATCAGTGATTACACGCGAAGCCACATCGGCTACGTCGCCCTCTACGGCGATCCACGCGCCACCGCCTGCAGTTCGGGCGAAGGCGTCAGCGTACCGTGGCGGCGAGGAAGTGCAAGCTGCGCACTCGGCTCACTGAAAACTCGAAACCCCTACACGCCGAGCGCCCTCAACAACCGCACAGGAAGTTGGTGTGACAAATGGGACGGCGTCTGCACAGGGAAGGCCGGGTACATCCCGCCAAGCCCGGCGAGTTCACACGGTAGCGCCTACCAGGACTTGTGGATAGCGGACTCGGCTAACGAGATCGCTAACAGGTCACTGGACAAGCTCAACCAGCTGAACCCGAATTCGACGCCATTCTCATTGCCGAGCTACACCATCACGCCGCCGGACACCTCACCTGGCTCCCCAGCGGCACCGCCCCCTCCACCGACCATCACCCACGTGAAGCGGACACTCGCGCCCGACGGGACGACCCACGAGGTTTACGCCTCAACGAAGTCGTCTGTCACGGAAGCCTGGTGGCATCCTGGCGGGGACGGTGTCCATACCGACGAGATCATCCACATCTCCCAGGACAACATCGTCGGCTTCGACAAAGTCAACGAGCCGGATGGAACGACGCAGTCGCTCTATACGGCCGTGCCTGACGGGGTGTGGGAGACGTGGTGGCGGCCAGGAGACGGAGTCCATCACAATAAGATCGTCACCGGCCTCAGCGGCGTCCGCCAGGTCATCGCTGATCCGCAGCAGGAAAGCGCCGGCTACACACACCGGCTCTACGTGCTGGCTCAAGACGGCCCGTACGAGGTCTGGTGGCGTGACGGCGGCGACGGCGTCCACGTGAGTCACCTCGACAGCATCAACGGTCCGGTCACCATGACCAAGTCGAAGGGGCCGGACGGTACCGAGCAGCTGTACGTGGCCACGCCAACCTGGGTGTACGAACTGTGGTGGCATCCCGGAGAGAACAGCGTTCACACCGGGACGATCATCAACATCACCCAGGGTGACATCCGCAGTCTGAGCAAGGGAGAGAACCTCCCTGACGGCGGGCAGCTCCTCTACACCGGGACCAGCACGACGGCGTGGCAGAGTTACTGGCTGAACAGCGCGCCGTCACACGGCACGATAGCAACGGGTCAAGCAAACGCCATGCAGATCAAGAAGACCACGTACAACGGTGTTCACGAGCTGTATCTGGCCACGAGCGACCACGTGCAAGAGTACTGGTGGAACGGCTCCAGTAGTGGTGGCGGTGAGTTGATCCGCATCAGTCAGAACAACATCACGTCCTTTGACAAGAGCAACGACGGAGCAGCCCAGCAGGTTTACACCGCGTCGGGCGACCTCGTGTACGAGACGTGGTGGGCTGCGGGCATCAGCCCTTCGTCGAGTGTGCTGTTCAAGGTCGATCGGTAGGCTCTTACCGGGATGACCTGCCAAGATGAAGCGGGCCAGCTGGTCGGGCGATACGTCGCCGCCAGCGACGACGCCCGGCCAGCTTGGCTCACCACTCTCTTTCTTTGCAGCCCGCCCGCCAAGGGCTGAGGCAGACGACCTGCTCGGTGGGAGCAGGTTATTTTAGTTTCTAGACTTATCCGAACTCAGCACCAGTCCGCCATAATCTCTAGCCACCTAACAGTAGTTTGGTGCTCCGCAAAGCGCCGTCTGAGAGTTCGAGAATATCGGCACGCTCGCTCACCAGTGTCCGGATCGCCCGTATGGCAACTTCGAGGGCTTCCTGGCACAGTGGGTACTCACTCTCCTTCAAGTTGCGACTACCGTGAACCACCTTGCTTCGCAGGCCATATATAGCACCGAGCTGCTTCTTGAGCTCTTGCCTGGCCTCAGTGGACTCCTCCAACAAAACGGCTAGGCACATCGTGACCCGGAACGTCGGCTCACCCTCGCTCGTTCCGAATAGATTTTCCCAAGCGATCACGGAATCAATGAGTACATCGGAAGGTTCGCGCCGTTCAGCGATGGCACGCAGGATGCGGCTCAACGCCAGTTCGATCCGCGCCACATGTGTCGTGTTCAGCCGCTCATACCACTCACCCCAAGCAGTTAATTCGGATTCCGTAAGCTGGACGGGCATAATTCCAGTTCCCTGCCGAGGGTCGGACCACGAAATTGTTGATCCAGCATTGAGCGGCGCATCAATACTCTGCCAGGTCTGCACCAACTGCACCCGAGATGGACGGTCCGCGGCCAGCATGAGACTGAAGCGAAGACGGGTAACAGCACTGGCGAAACTTGCCGGTGGGCGCATGTCATCAGGAAAAGGCTGCGGCCGGTCAGACATCTCGGTCTTCGTAAAACGGACCCTGAATGGGTAGTCATAGTCCAGGATGACGTCACCGTCATAGTTGATTAGCGTGGTCACCCCATCGGCATCCGTGCCCTGCAGTTGCCCTTTTAGTGACTCTGGGGCGAGCTTACGATCCGCCCCGGAAGCAGCTCGGATAACACCGCAGTCAAGTTTCAGCTGTGCGCCAGGAGGTAGCAAGACGCCCGCGAAGGCAATCTTCGCCGGAATGGCGCGAGTCTTACCCGCCATGAGGTCGCGTGCCAGGCGCAACTCACTTACAGCCTGCTGAGCGAACAACGCCGGCGCTCGCCGAGCGCTGTCCATTCGCCTCCAGGCCCTGTTCAACAACAACTCGGACAGCATCAGTAGTTGCAGACTACCGCCAGAGCCAGTGTTGGCATACATCATAGCTGTACGGCCGCTGTGCTCGACCTCGGTCTCGAAGATAGCTCCGATAACGGCGTCTTCGAGAGCGGCCTCCTGAAACGCCTTCCCCGCCGGGTGCTGAAGAGTCGCCCGGACAACATGGATGCTGCTGATCTGCATCATCGTGGGCATTCGGAGATCAGACGGGAATAAGAAGGCTACGTAGACGTCAAGCGCTAGTGCCACAATCGCGCGTTCGAGTTCGTCATCTGCCGCAGGTGTGGCGTCCGCTGTCGACACATGTTCGTGTATTTTGACCGCGACCGTCCTGCCCTCGGAGCTGACCTGCATTAACCAACCTCGTACCGCGTCGTTGACGCTGCCCTCGTCCAGCTGGGACGGCATATTGTCCCGCAAAAGAGAAAGATTGTCAACAACTTCCGCCTGGTCACCAGAAGGCTGCTTTTCACCGGAAGCGAGTTCCGGAATATCCGCCAGATCGCAGCCGAGCAGATAGGCGAGAGCTTCGTCGCCCACGGCTCCGATCAGCCATTGCAGCATCGACGTCTCACTTTGGTTGTTTGACTCACTTTCCATAAGTAGATTATGCCATAAAAAGGCAGTCGAATACCCGAACAGCCATCCGACACTCCGGGCGCGTACATCTAACTACCGATCATTCGGGCGTACGCAGTCACCGGGCGGCGATCGTGGCGGGCACGCCGTTGACCTCGTCCCTGCCCTCCGGCACCATGGGCAGGAACGCTTCAGCAAGTTTCTCGCAAGGAGGCCAGATGCGCGCACGGTTCCTCGGCAAGGACCCCGACTCGCAGGTAGGTAACTCACCTACCCTGTTCGCCACGGACCGCACCGATCGGGTGACATACATCGCCCAGGGGTGGAAGGTCACCGACCCCCAGGTACTCGCGGACGTCGGCCCGGTGCCCGACCACGAGACCCTGATCGAGATCCCCGAAGACGTGCTCAAGATGTATGCCCGCCGCTACATGAACGAGGAGGGAGAGCGCTGAGCCTGCTCATCGGCGACGACTTCGGCCGGCTCTTCCATTCCTTCGAACACACGGCCTTCCGCCTGGAGGCTCGCGACCGCTACGACGCCGACTACGAGAACGAGTCGTTGCAGAAATTTCTCGCGGGCGAGCAGGACGACCTGCCATGGATGCAGGACTGGTTGAAGATGATTCGCGCAGCTACGTCGGACGGCAAGCGGTTCGCTCGCGTGCGTGTAGTGAGCATGCCGCTCACCGACTACAGCCGGTTCGGTGTGTGGTGTGCGCAGTTCACCAACGGCGCAGGCGAGGATATCCGCTACCTGGAGCGCGGCCTGGCCAAAGCCACAGGCCTCCCCGACCATGACTACTGGCTGTTCGACTCGCGCAAGCTGGTGCGGATGCACTTCGACGACAACGACGCCTTCCTTGGCGGCGAGGTCATCGAGGACCCGTCCGAGGTCGTGCAGCACAACTACTGGCGCGATGCCGCATGGCACCACGCTGTGAAACGGGACGACTTTGCCACCGAACAACACCTCAAGCGCGTCTAACGTCCACGAGGCACGGAACGCGCTCGGCAAACGGCTCCGCGAGCTTCGCTCGACCGCAGGCTTCAGCGGCCGGCAGCTCGCGGAGTTCTTGTTGTGGCCACCATCCAAGATTTCCAAGCTGGAGAACGGGCGTCAGACGCCCAGCGACGACGACATCCGCGCATGGACCCATGCCACGAACAGCGAAGTTGAGACCGATGCGCTGCTTGCCTCGCTGCACACGCTTGAGGTCCAGCACGCTGAGTGGCAGCGTGTCCTACGTGTCGGACTGAAACCTCATCAGCAAGAGTTGATCGAGTGGGACCACAAGACGCGGCTTTTCCGGGCGTTCGAAGCTACTGTCATTCCGGGGCTGCTCCAGACTGCCGAGTACGCGCGCGCCCGCTTCGCCGAGGGCATCCGCCGGTTGAAGTTGCCGAACGACATCAACGAGGCGGTAGCCGCTCGCGTGCAGCGTCAGGAAATTCTGTACCGGCCGGATAAGCGGTTCCACTTCGTTCTAACCGAGGCGGCACTGCGTTTCCGGCTGTGCCCGCCCGAGGTCATGCTCGGCCAGCTCGACCGCTTGGTGTCTTTCTCCCAGTTGCCCAACGTCCGGTTGGGGATTATCGGGTTTGAGACGCAGTACGCCACTTCGCCGTGGCACGGCTTCTGGATGTACGACAGTGAACGAGTGTTGGTCGAGACGTTTAGCGCGGCACTTGACCTGCGGCAGCCGCAAGAGATCGAGCTGTACGGCAACGCCTTCGAGCAGTTGGCGGCAGTAGCGAGTTACGGGCGGAGTGCGCGGGCGATTATCAACGGTGTTAGTGAGTCCCTGGCGGCTGAAGCATCTGAAGGTGATGCATAGTGCCTCATTGAGAACTTCTGTGCACTAAATCATTACCCTCGAAGTATAATACAAATATTATTTCAAAGTGCCGGATCGGCGGCAGGAAATGAGCCAAGTGCAGCAAGTCCCTAGCTACAAAAATATAACAGCAACGGTCCGCACCCCCCGTTGCGCCGTACTGATCAACGAAGCAAGTTCTCTTTGGCCGACGGCCGCCAAGGGTGCAATTCAACACGCCTCAGCAGTATGGGGCGGTAGATACTTCCTCCTTGTACCCACCGACGGAAGGCGAATCAAGGAAAAGTTCTGGGAGGTACTTGAAGCCTACAACCCCGACAATATCACCACATACAATATCTCCTTCTCAGACATGCAGGAGGCCGACCCAGAGGCGTTCACTCGAACCAAACAGAAGTACAAAGAGGGATGGGACAAGGAGGGCTTCGCTGGCGACTTTGAAGAATGGTTTACTGATAACGCCGCCACATCGCGAATCGACAAGCTAGTTATCAGCGAGGAACTGGAACGGCAGCTCATCAATAGACTAAGCCCCTTCCACTTTCATGGAAAGTCAGTGCGTCACCCAATCTCACGAAAATCCGGATTCGGCTATCCATTTACAAAGATCGCGGATATCGTCAGCCACGCGAACAACAAGCCTGCCGAGATCATTCTACCGAAGTCGATTGATGACCCTACCGCCGCCCTTCTAGCATACTCCCAGACGGGAATCGCGAGCTCCGCCTACTGTGAAGAATTGGAAAAACAAGGGGTCGCCACGAACCAACTCCCCGACAACTATGACACGAAGGAATTCGTCTGCCATGTATTAGGGAGCCAGAGTCCAGTTTGGCAAACGGAGGCTGACCATTGGCGTCCCTCCGATGAGTACATGCCGAGGACACCGTTTGGTCTTAGCATGTTACACCTTGGCCAATACTATCAAATCGATCACCACCACACAGAAAAAGAACCAACCGTGGTCGTAGTAGGAGACGCGGTAGATGATTTTTGCCTCTACTACTGCCTGTCCCGTCTTCATGAGCGGGTTCTTTGGCTGCCACTTGACTGGCTGCGAGACTGCTATCGTGCCGTCGCCGAAAATCGTCGGCGATACCAGCGCGGAGAGGAACAGCAGACACTTGGCGCATCGCAGGAGTTGACACGCGCCCTGATCAACTTGTACTTCGAAACCATTGACTATGGTCATCACGAGAACCGAGTTCAACTACTCAGCATGAGCCTAAGTCAGCGGCAGCTGATCGCATACCGCAGACAAATGGCCGAGTGCTCATACGTCGACCGTGACCGTTACGCCTCGAAGGTAGATTGCGTTCCCATTGAACGCTCCTCCACCGACTGCCTCCTTCGAGTGTTCGAGGAGAACAACTACACAAATAGTGAAACAATCGTGTTCATCGACAACCAAAGCGTAAGTCCATTCCCCACGCCAAAGCCGAAGAACTTCGGTTTCATCAAACCGTCTGGCCACAACTGGTTGACCTCGCTACAGATCGACGGGTACGGCCCTCCTGCGCTTCCAGATTTGGGATCTGCGATAATAAACATCCATGGCCTGAGTAACGAGTCGCGGGTAGCGTCAGACGGAATTACTTACCATTGCCCTAACGTCGGGTACTTCGGCGGAGACATCGATGTAGTTTTGGTTAAGCCGAAAATAACACTGCCCGATGAGATGGCAGTGATGGCAGCCTACTTTTCGGATTGCGGAGTCACCATAGGCTACTCCGACAAAGGTAACTACTTCCTCGACACTATCGATCGATTCGGCGGGCTAGATGAGGTTGGCGCATTCATCAAGGACGCCGCTACGCGCAGCGTACTCGACAAATTTATGGAGACAAGAAACAGTCAAGATGGCAGCGTGATCTATCTTACTAATGATCAACGGGCATACCTTAGTCTTGCGGCTATAATGGATAGCATTGGAAATGAGGACTCAGCCGGCACGCTTGTCGATGAACTTGTCGGGAAACGTGTTCTGCGCCGCGGATACATCCTGCAATGCGAACGCTGCCGACTCGCCTCCTGGTATGACCTTGAGGTTCTTACAACCGATTTTACTTGCAGTCGATGCTCGTTTCGACAGCAATTCAAGCAAGCCCATTGGAAAGAACCAATTGAGCCGAAATGGTACTACCGGCTAGCCGAGACGGTCTACCAATTCTACGTCCATAACTCTCACGTCACCGCCCAAGCTCTCTATAAGCTCAAGATGCAGTCGCAGTCCACTTTTCACTATGTTCCCGAGATCGATCTCTATAACTTTGAACCATCAGGAAAGAAGAGAGAACTAGACATCGCGTGCGTAGTTGATGGCAAGCTCGTCGTCGGCGAATGTAAGACCGAACCTTTGCAGCCCAAAGACGCGGAAAAGTTCGAAAAAATGACAAGAATGCTGGGCCGGCAACCCGACCGAATCGTCTTTGCGACGGCACTCTCGTCCGTTACTGACACTTTTAAGTCTCGAATCGCAGGACTGCCACAGTCCGAGGTGTGGACGTACGGGGACATGTACGACAGTCCCGCATAGCCAACCGTGGGGCGAGTCAGCATGAACCCTTGGACAGCAGGAGCGCTGCTCACCTTTTCCACTGCCTTGTATCCTTCGTGGCGCTTCTAGAAATACTGAGAAATTTTCTGTTCATCAGGCCTTCCTCTCCCTACTCTCCCGTCAGGGACGCCGTAGCGGCGTCCGTCCCCATCGGACTCGGGAGAGAGCCAGGTGACTGTTCGCGTCGCCCTGCTGAGCAGGGACCAGATCGACCGACTACCGGAGCGTGCCCGCGAGGTCGTCGAGTACCGCAAGTCGGGCCTCAGCCTGAACCACATCCAGGGCTGCCCGCTCGACTGCGCGTACTGCATCCGGCACACCTACGGCCTGTGGGATCAGCGGGTGCCGCGGGCGCTCATGAGCGAGGCCCAGGCCGTCGAAGAGCTGGTCACTCATCGGTACTTCCAGCCGCATGTGACCCCGGTGCAGGTGTTCAACAGGGCCACCGACCCGTTCCTTCCGGTCGTCCGGCCGCACACCTTCGCCGTGCTGGAAGACCTGGACGAGCGCGGCCTGACCAATCACGTACTCGTCATCACCCGCCACCAGATGAAGCCGGACGACATCGACCGACTCAACCAGCTCCAGCACGTCAAAGTGACGCTGCTGTTCACGTACAGCGGGATTCAGAACAAGGCCATCGAGCCCTACCCGTCGCACGTGGCGGCTGAGTCGCTGACGCTCATGAGCAGGCCGGAAAGCCGGCGGTACCGGACCATCCTGTACTGGCGTCCGCTGGTGCCCGGCTTGAACGACTCGCCGGAGCACCTCGAGGCCGCCCACGAGCTGGCCCAGCACGCCGACGCCACGGTGTTCACCGGCCTGTTCTACAGGGGCGAGATCGCGGCGTACTACAAGGCCAACAACCTGCCCGAGCCGTACGAGGACACCGCGCGCCGCAAGATCGTGCCCGAGACGCTGGAACAGCGGGTGCTCGCGGCGTTCGGCAACTCCACGCCGTTGTTCCGCAAGACCAGCTGCGCAGTCGCCTACGCGCATGGCCTGCCCGACTACAACGGCCACTACGGCATTCGCGAGCTGTGCGACATCTGCCCGCTGAGTCAGCTCGAACTCTGCGCGGGCGCCCACCGCGTGCCGTCACCCGAGCGGTTGCAGGAGGTCGCCAGCACGCTGCCGGAGGCTCGTGGTCTTGTGGTCGTGGACATCACCGAGCGGGCGGCCGTGGTGTCCGGCCTGGAGACCGAGCAGCCGCGCTATTACCTGCAACACGCCCTCGGCTTCCAGGTTCACGACGTGCGCCACCCGCACCGTGAGCGTCGGCACGGTCGTGCCGACATCGGATGGAAGGGCGAAACGCAAGATGACTGACTGGACGAGCCTCAACTTCGTGGTCGTGGACGTCGAGGGCAACGGCCAGCAGCCGCCCGACCTGGTGGAGCTGGCCGCCGTGCCGGTGGTCGACGGGATCATCGGGGAGCCCGTGTCTTGGCTGGTCAAGCCGGAGACCTCAATCAAGCACTTCGCCACGCGCATCCACGGCCTGACGAACAGGGACGTGGCCGACTGCCCGTCGTTCGAGGACATCACTGGCAACGTGCTGGCAGCCCTGAGCGCTGACGCCCTTGTCGCCCACAACGCCCACGTTGACCTGGGTGTTCTTCAGCGCAAGCTCACCAACTGGGAGCCGCCGGAAGTATTCGACACGCTCAAGCTGGCGCGCCGTCTGATGCCCGGCATGGGCGCCTACCGGCTCGGCAACCTGGTCGAATCCTTCAGCCTGGCCGAGGGGCTGCCGGACGACCTCAGCCCCCACCGCGCGACGTATGACGCGCTGGTCGCCGCGCGGCTGTTCGTGCTGGTCGCTACCAAGGCCGCCAGCCTGGAAGAGCTGCGCGGCCAGCCTCCCGAGAAGGTCGATCAAGATGCTCTTTTCTAGCCTGAACCGCATCGGCTTCGGCTCGATGCAGCTCACCGGCCCTGGCCATTGGGCCGCTCCGGACAACCCGGATCGTGCCATGCAGGTACTCCGCGATGCCGTCGACGCGGGTGTGACACACATCGACACCGCCGACGCCTACGGCCCGTTCACGGCAGAAAAGTACATTCGCAAGGCGTTGCATCCCTACCCCGACGACTTGGTCATCGCCACCAAGGGCGGTCTCACTCGCCAAGGTCCGAACCGTTGGGCACCGTGTGGGCGGCCGGAGTACCTGCGCCAGTGCGTCGAGATGAGTCTTCGGCGGCTCCAGATCGAACGGATCGAGCTGTACTACCTCCACCGCATCGACCCCGCCGTAGCCATGGAGGACCAGCTCGCTGTGCTCTCCGACATGCAGGCCGAAGGGAAGATTCACCACATCGGGCTATCCAAGGTGGACCTCAATCAGGTCCAGAGGGCCAGCGAGCTGATCGACGTCGCAGCCGTGCAGAACAAATACAACGTGTCGAACCTGATGTTCGAAGAGGTTCTTCGCTACTGCGAACTCGCCAGCATCGCCTTCGTGCCGTACGCCCCGCTGGCCTCAGGTCGCCTCGTCGAGCCTCACGGCTTGCTTCACGAGCTGGCTACCCAGTACAGCGCCACACCTGCCCAGCTCGCGCTGGCGTGGCTGCTAAACCGGTCCCCCGTGATGATGCCGATCCCGGGAACGAGTAGCAGCGCACGTCTCCACGAGAACCTGGCAGCCCATCAGATCAACCTCACCCGCGAGGCCATGACCGCTATCGAGCTGGCGGCCGCCAAGGCGCACAGCCCGGAAGAACGGAGCGGTCAGAGGACGGGAGGATACGACGATGAGCCTCCGGCCCTTCTCTGATCACCAACGCGGCTTGTTCGTGAGTGTGGACGGGCCGAGCGGCGCCGGGAAGTCCACGATCGTGGAGCATCTCGCCCAACTGCTCGTCGCCGCTGGCGAAGACGTCCACGTGACGGCCGAGCCGTCCACCGGCCCCATCGGCACGCTGTGCAATGAGTTGACCGATACGACCACCGGATACGCCCTGGCCTGCTTGTACGCGGCTGACCGCTACCACCACCTTGAGGCGGAAGTCCGGCCGAACCTCGAAGCCGGCCGCGTGGTGATCAGCGACCGCTACATCCCGTCCGGCCTGGTGATGCAGCGCTTCGACGGCATCGACCCGGTATTCCTCTGGCGACTCAATGCCGAAGCCGACCGCCCCGACCTTGCTGTGATCCTCGAAGCTGATCCCGAGGTCATCTCGGAGCGCCTGAGCGAACGTGGCCCGCATAACCGCTTTCAACTCTCGCCTGGCAGCAGCCACGCCGAAGCACACTTCTACCGGCAGGCCACCGAGCGGCTGATCCAAGCTGGCTTCGACGTGCTGCGGGTAGACGTGAACCGGAAGCCGGCCGAACAGTCCGCGGCGCTGATTCGTGACCGACTGCTGACCTTCTTCGCCCCGGCGGCGGGGTGAGCGGGCATGGTCGAGACGACGACCGAAGCGGACAGCGAGAATGACACGCTGCACCAGCTCGCCACCGAAATCCTGAACGAGCACGCCGACGACTACGGCCTATGCGCCGTGTGCGGTTGCACCTTCCCGTGCGCTCGAGCCGTGCTCGCTGAGCACAACCTCGCGCTCACGAGCACTCCCTGAACCGGCAGGACCGGCGATGCCTGGACGCCTGGGAACCCGTCGCCGGTCCTGTCACCCAAGTTGCACGGAGACCGACCATGAAACCCCTGATGCCGGGCGGCACGTGATGGATCGGCGCGACCTCGGCATGGACATCGTCGGCCAGCTCAAGGACATCAACAACGACACCGGGGCGTTCGTAGCGGGAGTTCTCAGCGACGACGTCTCCCGAGAGGACCAGATCACTTTTGCGCTGCGGCTGGTGCGGTTGGCCGCGCGCATCAAGGAGCGAGCGGACGGCACGGCTGGAATGGTCGTTGAAGGAGGCGTTGTTGATGGCGGTTATAGCGGGCGACCTACGCTTACGGCCGGAGCAGATGAACGGCCAGACCATCCCCGCCCCGCGGTCGATGGCTGAGCAGCCCCGTCCCAAGGCGATAGCCGACCTCACCTTGGCGGCCACGTCCACGGCGGCGAACGTCGGCGCGCTATTCCTCCGCTACGCCCTGACGGGCTGGCAACGCGCCAAGCTGGTCGGCACCGGCGAAGCCGTGTTGCGTGAGCTGATCGGCCAGGCGGTTGAGTTGACCGGCGTACCCGACCCAACGGCACGCTGGATCAACCTTCGCGACCTCGCACTTCTCCACGTGCGGCTGGTGCTGCTGGAGACTGGCGTCATTGTCGAGGTAGCTGACCGCCACAACCAGCCGCCGGCGTGGCCCGATGCCGTGACGTCACGGTGCGCGCGGTGGAGCTCCTACCCGACCAACGTCGGCCGGGTCGTGTGGTGCGAGCTGGAAGCACCGGTGTACGAGCTAACCGAACAGGGGCTACCGAAGCGGCCGAAGACCGCGGGAGCCAAGGGCCCGCCGGCGCCGGGGGCTGATCCGGAGCTTCTTCAACAGGTGTTTGAGGGGTTGAAGAAACTTTGAATCTACGGCGAATCCGGTCTACCGACATCCGAGTCCGACCGGTCTCGGTGACGCAACAGTAGATCAGAGGAGGTGGCACATGCGCGCGATACTTAGCGGGGGCGGGGGCGATACCTGATCTCGTCCGCCCATGAAGCATTAGGGATGCCCCTGGCACGGTCCCGACACCAGGGGCATCCTCTGCCTATTCGACAGTAACCTCATTATTGTTATAATAATCTTGAATATGCCCGACCTGCTTCACCAGCTCTACAGGACCAAGCTCCGCCTCGCCGGGCTGGTTACTGCTATCGCCGGGATTGGGCTCCTCTTCGCCGCTCAGGCGGTCGCGACAACCTCAACGTTGAGTTGGTTGGTGGCCTGGCCGACTAACCAGCTTGGAACCACCCTGCTCAGCGCGGGCGTCATCGCCGTCATCTTCGAGTACTACGCCCGCAAGGAATCGGAAGCACTTGCCGCCGAGCGATTCCGCGCGGTCATTCGCCAGGAGGCTCCAGCTATCCGCGATGCTGTTCTCGACAGCTTCGCCTTCGACCCCACGGCGTTGAAGAACATCGCCTCGCCCGAGACTCTGGACCGCATCGCAGCCAACGCTCTTGGCCTGCGACTCGAGGATCAAGCGCTGGCCCAAGACGTCTACGCCGACGTACGCAACCAGATCATCGGCGCGCCCGAGCGCTGGCACGACGTGAACGTCTCCGTTGACCTCGCGCCCTGGACCGCTGGTCCGACTACTGGCCGCGGCTCCATGTTCGTCGCCACTCTGCGCTGGGAGTACCGCGTGACACCAGCCAACTCAACCATGCGCTTCGCCTGCGTGTCCGACCTCGCCGAGTACCGCGACCTGCTCCGCGACCAGGCCACGACGTCAGCGTGGTACTTCGGCCAGTCATCCGGCCTCGACGCTGCATCTCGAGACGCGTTCGAGCTCGTCCAGCTCGCCGTCAACGGCAAAGAGCGCACCATCCGGCGCACGCAGCGCCAAGGGGCGCAGCTCTACACCGCCGGCCTCGGCACCACTGCCATGAGCGGCGAACCCGTTACCGTCGCCTACACCTACCGTGTGCTCGTCCAGCGTCACGGCCACTTGCTGTACCTCGATCTGCCTCGCCCGACCAAAGGCCTCAAAGTCCAGTTCAACTACAGCGAGGCCGGCATCCGCCGCGTCAACACACTCGACTTCATCGCCAGCTCCCAGCAAAGTCGCGTTGAGCACAGTCCTGAAGCCGTGCCCGCCCGATCGGTCGACATCGGGTTCGATGGCTGGATCTTTCCACGATCTGGCGTTGCGTTCGTCTGGGTCCTCGAAGAGGAGATGCGAGGGGCTACCGCCGCCGATCCACACCGAACATGACTGAAAGCCCCTATTTCTGAGTATCTGGTGCCAGTCTGCCCAACAGTCCAGCCACGGCGGCCACAATCATGATCGCATCGTCCCTGCTCCATACGAAGTCGGCCGTCACTTCGTCGTCATGGTTTGCACCGCTAGCGAGGCTATAGAGACTATCGACCAAGACGCTCCATCGCTGTGCTTGCGTCCGTTCCTTCGCCTTCTTTTGCGGTGCCGACGAGTCTGAAGGAACGACCTCCTTCACATAGTCGAGTGCGGAACGTGCCTTGATTATGGCTTCCTCATACTTGCCGTCAACGATGTGACCCTTGGCCTCTCGAATACGGCTGACGGCCTTTCGCAGTTCGCTTCCGTCCAGAGGCAGAGGCACCAAGACTTCCATCACGACCGCAGCACCCAGCCCCTCAAGCTGCCGCGCCCATGCTTCAGCTTGCACAAAAGCCGGCTCCTGTGCCTGCACGAGCGAATACAAGCCGTCGACGGGTTGGAGCAGGACAGCGTCGAGGTGCAGTCGAAGCGGAAGGTCACGGCCGTCCCGTATGTCCTCAATGACCTGGAGCTGGCCGTCACTGAGGGCGCACGTCAGCTGCTCGGTCGCCTGAAACCCGCGAGTCGCCAGCTGCTTCGGCTGTAGCGGCCCAAGCCACCGGTTCGCGTCGTTGAGCTCGGCGTACAGCTCACCGCTCAACTGGATCGGCAACCCCTCAGCCAAGCCGACCGTTGCCACGGTCACGGTGACAGCCAGCCGATGAACCCCGGCACCCGGGGACAAGTTCACGCTGGCGTTGCCGGGCCCGGCACTCACGCGCAGCCCGCGCCCCTGCGCGAAGTTCAGGTCAACCATGGCGTCTCGTCCTCGCTTGATCGTGCCGTCATCCGCTGGACGCACAGTACTCCAGTGGGAGGCGGCATGCGAAGTCAATTATTTCTGTCCGAAATTGAAGTACCCCGCTCATCTGCGGCGCACTTCAGGTGCTACACGCGGAGCGGGGTTGATGGGTGTTCAAGGCACTGGACCTTACGACCTGTTGGCTACCTTCCTTTGGTCGTTGAGTTGAGGATGGGCTGAAGTAGGCGGTCGTAGACAGCCCACAGCAAATCGTTCTTGCTGGGGAAGTGATTGGAGATGGTCGGCACACTCACGCCCGAAACCCGAGCAACTGCCTCAAGGAAGTTGCCGCCTTCTGTCCGACGTTCTACAACGAGCTGCGTTGCCGCCGTTATCAGACGTTCACGAGTACGAATTCGTTTCGTCCTGGCCGCCCTTTGACGATATCCTAGACCGTCAGCGCCCGCGTCCCGCTGTACTCGTTGTAGGTATGCTCGACCATCAGTAGCATCAAGCACGCCGCCGTACTCCCGCACCATCGCCTCGATCGGCAGAGTGGGATTAGTCGCAAAGAGCTGAAGCAGTGCTTCGATGCGCTTCGTCTTATCGGCAAGGTGAAGGCGGAGCTTCTGTAAACGCTCAGCCGCTTGTTTGTCGGAATTCATCGCGCCTCCGAGAGGTCGAGAGTGAATCCCGCTTGCGTGTAAGCAAAGTGCGCTTGAACGTGGGAGCCAATTGGCCCCCAGCTGTCAATTTATAACATATCTTAACGAAATTTACAACTTAACAGGTCCCGAGACGACCCAGATAGCAGAACGCATCCAGAGGTGGTTGAGGATTCCAGAGAAGCTTTAATCGCCGCATGTTCACACGGACATATCATCAAATTCATCGTCGGGATCTGCGCGAGAAACTGGTGCAGCCTTGAGTGCGGGCATCACCTGACTAAGGACAAGCCTCTCCGCCTCCTCGACGGTAATGTCATAGTTCATGGCTGTCATGAGCAAGATGCCGCTGATGTGATAGGCTGAAACCCTGTCAGCGTTCAGCTCGGGATTGAAGGCGCCCTCTCGCTTACCTATCTCGATAAGCTCACCGAAAATTGCCGCGATCGCAGGCAAGCCGCCGTCCTTGACAGCTTCAATATCCTCGAATTCTTCGGAGGAGATCAACGGTTCTTCGAGCAGTGCCGCCGCTACCGCCATAGTCAGCTGGCGCTTCTTGACCGCTGTGCTCACAAACATTTTCAGCATCTCACTGATGATCTGTGACGCATCCAGGTCCAGGTCGTAGACGCGGCCTTCCGTCTTCTCGATCAACGACGCTACAACCTGCCCGTAAGCGCGCATCACCAGTGCGTACTTGGACTTGAAGTGGTTGCGCAGTGTCGGGACGCTGACGCCGGCTTGCTTGGCCACATCCTCAAGCCTGGTGTCGCGCCAGCCGCGTTCCTCGAAGAGCTCGCGCGCTGCCGTCACCAGCGCCAGCCGGGTTCGCGCACGCTTGGTCTCGGCTGCTCGCTGCCTAAAGCCCTGGTGCTCCACGTTCTTCACTCTACCATGGCAGACAGATTGTCATTGACGAAAACTTGTCAGCCATGCAAGCTTGACTCCTGCGGCGCTCAGCCGAGCGTCAGAAGGAGGTAGCTATGAGCAACGAACTCATGCGTCGCGTCGGTGACGCCCTGCTGTCCCAGGACCAGTCGCCGGTACCCGCGCGCCTGACGCGCGAGGTCCAGCGGGCCGTGGACCGTCAAGCCGGGCTGGCGGTGGTTCGGGCAGCAGCCGCCCGGGCCGACGCTTACGAAGCGAACACGCGGGTAGAGCTGGCCGCGTTCGTGACCGAGACTGGCCTGTCGCTGGCCGCCCGACTCTCCAAGCACGAGGAAGAACTCATCCAAGGAGCCCCGCTCGGCGAAGCTCGCTACAAGCACATCGTGGACAGCTTCGCCATGCTGGCCGCCGACGAAGTGAGAAAGCTGGGGCAGCGATGAGTGCCCTGGTCATCGGCGGGCTGGCCGCACTGGTCGCGGCCGGCATCGCCTTCCCTCTCGGCCTCTGGTTGGGACGTCGGCAGCGGTCGGAGCGGGAAGCCCAGCTCGAAGCTCGGCTGGCCGGACTCCAGCACGTCGTGGACGTCCAGCGCGACACGACCGGCATGGTCACGGAGCGCGCCATGTCCGCCATGGGCGACCTGGTGCGACGGTCGGTCGGCGTGCTCCGGCAGCAGCGGGAGCGGCCATGAACACGGTCATCGCCTGTGTCCTGTTCGCGGCAATACTCCTCGGTCTCGGCTTCGGCATCGGGTGGTGCTGGATGGAGGTCCGTACGGAAGACCAGCAGGAGGACATCGAGCGCCAGAAGTCGCAGGTCAACCGGGAGATGAACGCCATCCGGACCGCCAACCGGCTCGGGCTGGCCTTCTGGCGAACCAAGGAGGAGCTGGACGCCGAAGCACGACGCCACCAGCGGGGCGGTGAGTGGCGATGAGCCACCATCAGCCGTACCGCGGAGCCCGGCGGCGTCGCTACCAGGTCGTGATGAAGTCGTGGCGGCGGCTGCGTCAGAACGACGTGGACGGACCCGTTCAGATTCGGTTCCAGCGTCGGCACCTCATGGAGGAGCTGCGAGCACTCGATCTCGAAACCTACGACTACAGCTAAGGACAGGTCATGCACTCGGGGATGTTCAGCAAGCTCCTGACCAGTGTGTTCGGTGCATTGCTGCTCGTGCTCCTGGTGGCAGGGGTGGCGCGGGTGGCCTACTGGCTGCTCGCGCCGCTCGTCCCGGTCCTCGTGACGGTGGTCGCCTTGGGAGTCGTCTACTGGTTCATCTTCCGGGGAATCAGGCGACGCTAGGCGGAAAGCCCGCGTGCTGCGGAATTGACAGCCGCCTTCTTCGGTGAACCCGCAGCTGTAATTTTGACGGCTCGACTCGTCCGCTCATCCGCTCCATAACAACAAGAAGGGAGTGCATCCGTGTTTTCGCAAGCTCGGCTGCTTCACGCAGCCCTAATTAACGGAAAGGCTCCCTATGGACAAACCTCGAAAGAAAATCCGCATCGTTGGCGAACGACGCGCCCAACTCGACATCAAGCGCTTCGCTGATGCCCTCATCGCCTTCGCTCTGCACACCCTGAGCCTGAAGGCCGCAGCCGACCACTCCGCCCAGCCGGCCGCCGCCGAACCTGAACAGGAGCGGCCGTCATGATGCTGGCTGTCCTCCTCGCTCTCGGCGGCCTCGCGATCCTGGGCCTGATCCTCGGCGCACGCTGGCTCGACGCCGTGAGCTGGCGTCGTCGACTGGTCGCTTACCAGCTCCGGCTACCGTCCGGCCTGACCGCCGAGCAGGTCAGTGGCTGGCTGGCGTCTGTCGCGGCTGACTCCCACCACTGGCCGGTCGGTATCGAGATCGAAGCCACGCGCGATGGCATCGCGTTCTACCTGCTCACGACTCGGTCGCACGAGACGAGCACCCTGGCCCGGCTCCGCTCGGCGCTCCCCGGAGTTCGCGCCGACCTCCTGCCTGACTACCTCGAGTCGCGGCCGGCGGTGCGCGCGGCGCGTGAGTTCAAGCTGACGAGTTCGCGGCGCCCACTCGCCGCCGACCGCGCCCAGGCCGCCGTAACCTCCCTGCTCTCCGGCCTGCACCCCTTTGCGCATGGCGAAGCGGTACACGTGCAGTGGTTGCTGTCCGGCGGTCGCGTCTTCCTGCCGAGTAAGGATGACGCGGGCGAGCTGGCCCGCGCAGTGCGCGCCAAGAACGCTGCGCCGGTCTTCAACGCAGTGGCCCGCGTATCTGTATCGGCACCGTCGCGCGCTCGGGCCGTGAACCTGCTCGGCCGCGTGACGAGCGCCTTCAAGATGCTGGACGCTCCCGGCGTCTCGGTTCTCCCGCGGTTTCTACCGCTGCCCATCGTGACCGGACGCCTCCAGAGGCGCGCCGTGCCGCTGACCGTCTGGCCGATGCGCCTCAACACCCACGAGGTGGCTGGACTGCTCGGCTTCCCGCTCGGCAATGTGCACCTTCCGGGACTGGAACTCGGCCGCGCCCGGCAGCTGCCCCCGCCCGAAGGCATGGCGCGCTCTGGGCTGGTACTCGCGGCCAGCAACTTCCCCGGTGCGCAGGACCGGCCGTTGGCTCTGCGTACCGATGACCGGCTCCGTCACCTGCACCTGATCGGACCGACCGGCGTGGGCAAGTCCACGCTCATCGCCAACGCGGCGCTCCAGGACATCGAGCGGGGCGACGGCCTGGTGCTCATGGACCCCAAGAGCGACCTCGTGTCAGACGTCCTGGCCCGCGTACCGGATGCCAGGACGAAGGACGTGATCGTCCTCGACCCGTCCGCCACCGACTTCCCGATCGGCTTCAACGTCCTCCAAGTCGGTCGCAGCGAGCACGAGCGAGAGTTGGTTGTCGATCACGTCGTGCATGTCTTCTCGGAACTCTGGCGCTCGTCCTGGGGGCCGAGGACGAGTGATGTGCTCCGTACTTGCCTGCTGACGCTCACCCACACTCGCGCCCACGACGGTTCCGCCTTCGCGCTGACCGAGGTTCCCGAGCTGCTGCTCAACCCGACCTTCCGCAAGTTCGTTACCGCACAAGCCGGCGTTCCGGACTCGGTGCGCTCCTTTTGGTCGGCCTACGAGAGCATGAGCGAAGGCGAACGCGCGCAGGTAATCGGCCCCAGTATGAACAAGCTGCGCAGCCTGACCACTCGTACGTCACTGCGCCTGATGCTCGGCCAGAGCAGCAGTATCGACCTGACCGACGTGTTCACGAAGCGTCGCGTCGTACTGGTCGCGCTCAGCAAGGGCACGGTCGGCACCGAGACAGCGCACCTGCTCGGCTCCCTGCTCATGGCTGCGCTGTGGCAGACCACCTTGGCCCGCGCCACCGTGCCCGCCGAGAAGCGCCGACCGGCGTGGGGCTACCTGGATGAGTTCCAAGACGTGCTGCGGCTCGGCACCGATGGCGAGCTGGCCGACATGCTGGCCCAGGCGCGCGGGCTCGGGCTCGGGCTGACCCTGGCGCACCAGTACCTCGACCAGCTTCCCCGCCAGGTGCAGGCCGCCGTCCTCGGCACGGCCCGCTCGCAAGTCGCCTTCCAGCTCGACCATGACGACGCTCGCACTCTGGAGAAGCGCTTCGCCCCGGCGCTGACCGCTGCCGACCTAATGGGCCTACCTGCTTACGAGGTCGCCATCCGGCCCAGCATCAACGGCCAGACCCGTCCGCCGACAACCGGTATCACGCACCCGCTCAGCGAGCCAACCCACGATCCGGCCGCGCTCGCCAGGCAGAGTCGCCAGCGCTTCGGCGTGGCTCGGGCCGACGTGGAGGCCGCGCTTCGCGCCCGCATCGAGACTCCGGCGACAGGCAAGCTCGGCCGCACGCGGCGCGGGAGTGCGTCATGAACCGGGCTACGTCGCGTATTGGTTTCGGCGTTGGAATCGCTCGGCACCTTGCTCTGCTGCCACCGACGTCAAACCGCGTGCCAGTGCCGATAGCGCCAACGAAACACCTAGTCCTTCAGGAGGACCAGGTATGACCGCCCGCGCCCGCCGAATCAGCACAGCACACGTCCTGGCTCTGGCCGAGACACTGACCGAACGCGAGTGGTCGATCCTCACGACGGTCAACCTGCTCCGGCTGGCGACCGGCCTCCAGCTCGAACGGCTGCACTTCGCGGAACTAACCGGCAAGAGCCGATCCGTCGTCCGCTGGCGAGTGCTCAAGCGGCTGGTCGACGCCCAGGCGCTCATGCCGCTCACCCGTCGCGTGGGCGGAAGCCTCCGCGGCTCGGCGCAGCTCACCTACGCGCTGGACACCGCCGGGGAGCGCCTGCTCCGCCTTCGCCGCAACCTGTCGCAGACCAAGGAGCGCATCCGACGACCGGGACCGATCGGAGAGCGCTTCGTGGCGCACACGCTGGCGACGAGCGAGCTGTACGTGCAGCTGGTCGAACGCGCCAGAGCGGAGGGCTTCACGCTCGACGACTTCCAGGCCGAGCCCGCCGCCTGGTGGCCAAACGGGGCCGGCGGATGGATGAAGCCGGACGCCTACCTGTCGATCTCCGCAGGTGAGTTCACCGACCACTGGTGGGTGGAGGTCGATCTCGCCACCGAGGCCGTGCCCACGCTACGCGGAAAGTTCCTCGCCTACATCGACTTCGTGAGCCTTGGGCAGCGCGGCCCTGGTGACGTTGTGCCGCGCGTCCTCGTCACAGTGCCGACCTTGGAACGGCGTGACGTGATGACCAGTGTCGTCACCAAGCTGCCCCCTCCCGCCGACGAGCTGTTCGCCGTGGTGCTGCACGACGAGGCCGTGGGCTGGCTCACCGCGGAACTCAGCGAGGCCACCCATGAGTAGGGAGCGACCGCGCGACTGGTGGGTGATCGCGGGCATGACCATCACCGCCTGCGCGGCGGCCGTCAGCAGCTTCTCGGGTCTCCGCTCGTTGGCAACGGCGACTGGCTGGCCGGACGCGCTGGCGCCGCTCATGCCGTTCACGGTCGACGCCTACGCCATGACCGCTACCCGCGTGTGGCTGTCCAAGGCCACCGGCTCAACGGCGGCTCGCCGGTTCGCGCGCTGGAACGCAATCGGGGCTATCGGGCTGTCGCTGATCGGCAACGCCGCGTGGCACCTGATTGCCGCGAAGGTGCTCGCCGTGACGTGGCCGATCGTCGTGCTCGTCGGGGCCGTCCCGCCCGCCGTCCTCGGACTGCTCTCGCACCTGGCTGTCCTGCGCGTCCAGGACGACGAGGACGAAGCCGCACCGCTCGGTACGGAGCTGTACGAGCACCAGGACGGGACCGATGCCAGCGGGGACGACCTCCTTGAAGCTGCTCGCGCCGCTGACGACGCCCACCGCGCCGAGCACGGCAAGCCGATCACGCGCGACGAGCTGCGGAAGGCACTGCACGTGGGCACCGGACGAGCAAGCGAGTTGTTGCGAAAAATACGCGAACTACCAGAGACTGAACGCGACAATTCGTGATCGTTGTCAATTCCACTGTTTCGAAAACGAAACACCCGGTGTATAAATTTACTCAAGGGGAAGTTATGAAAGCAAGTGAAAAACCATTACCGAGTACACTCGGTCAGTACCTTGAACAAGGGCGGCAACAAGCAGGACTTAGCCATCGTCAGCTAGCCAGCGCGAGTGGCGTACATGAATCTACAGTCAATCGGCTACTGAAGGACCAGATCGAGAAGCCCTCGGCCGAACAGGTTCAACAGCTGGCAAGGGTACTGGAACTCAGCATTGTTGACGCCCTCGCCTATATAGGCGTCGTGCGGCCACGTGGACTGCCAAGTACCAAGCTCTACCTACGAGAGAAATTCGGGCTTCGAGGCGAACAACTCGACGAGGCAACCCAGGAGATTCAAGAGATTATCGACAGACACAACAACTAACTGTTCATAGAGAGGAGACTGCTTATGAACGACATCCCACAACCAATCATTAAGCAGCTTCGCTCTCTCATGCCGGTTCGGCCTCTCGAAGAGCACGAGGCTCGCAGCATCGCGGAACGACAGGCAACAAAGCTGCTTGAGCTGCTTGAGCAGCACGCGCCGGCCGTTGACGTCGGACTCATTACCGAGCTGCCACTAGTAGAAGTCAAAGTCGATTCCGCTCTTCGCGGCACAGGCATACTTGGCTTCTCAAATTGGAGCCGTGGCCGTTGGCTTATTGTCGTCAACCGAGACGACAGCACTACTCGGCGTCGCTTTACTCTGAGCCACGAATTTAAGCACATTTTGGACCACCCGTACATAGGGGTCATCTACAGCAAGCTCGGGAAAACCGAGGAAGAGCGCGATTACCTGACAGAGAGAATTTGCGACTACTTCGCAGCGTGCCTACTCATGCCACGCAACTGGCTCAAACGGGCCTGGGCGAGCGGCATTCAAGATCAAACAGCGCTCGCCGCCAAGTTTCATGTGTCCGAGGCCGCAATGGGCATCCGACTAAAAGAGGTCGGCCTCATAGAGCCCCAGTTTCGCAGCATCCGCTTACCTGCAATCGGCCGCCCAGTTCGTAACTACTTCCGACGCCTACCCGTAGCGCAACCCAAACTTAATACAACAACACCATAAGGGAGGAATGTCTATGATCAAAAGTTACCTACCAACCTACTTCCGGACCACGGCCGAGGGTTCCGATGACCTGCTTACCGTAGCCGAAGCGTGCGCCGAGCTGCGCGTCAGCAAGTGGACCCTCTACCAGTACATCCATTCACGTCAACTTGCCAGCATCAAGCTGCGCAGTCGCCGCCTGATTCCACGCAGCGCTATTCGCGCCCTGGTCGAGAAGCTAACTATCGAGGCAACTGCGTAATGGCTCGCTCTAACGGTGAAGGCACCTACTACCAACGCAAGGACGGGGGTGGACGATGGGAAGCTGCGGCCTGGTTCGACACCATAGACGATCGACGCAAACGGCGAAGCTTCTATGGAAAAACGAAAGAGGAAGCGCGACAGAAGCTCATTGAAGCGCAAGCAGAGGCACTACGGGGTATCCGCTTGCCAGATCGCACCTGGAAGTTAGGCGACTACCTCGACTACTGGCTCGATCACGAAGTCGAGAAGAAACGACGTTTCAACACCCATAGAAGATACGAACCAGTAGTCCGGCTCCATATAAAACCTGTCCTGGGTCAAAAATCACTGCACCAGCTATCCGTCCGCATGGTTGAGGATGCTTATAGCCAACTTCTTGCAAAAGATCGTAGCCGCAACACGCTATACCAAGTAAAGAAAGTGCTCCGCGCAGCGCTAACCCACGCGATGCGCAAGGAATATCTACTTCGTAACGTTGCGAAGCTGGCAGAAGTTCCAGAGTCTTATAAACCAAATGAGGGCCAATACTGGACTACCGAAGAAGCTCTCGCCTTCTTAGAGGCAGCTCGATCAGACCCGCTATACCATGCCTTCATCCTAATCTCCCTCTACGGCCTGCGTCGTGGCGAAGTGCTTGGAATCAGATGGCGAGACGTGGACTTCAACAAGGGAGTGCTTAGCATTAGGCAACAGATTCAGCGAATCGGCAAACAGCTACAGGAGGTACCGCTTAAAACCGAATCCAGCGAGCGAGACGAGCCGCTAGTGCAGACCGCGCGCGAGGTGCTGATTAGGCAGCGGAGCCAGCAAGCTGCTGCCCGACTAGCAGCCGAGAGTAAGTGGGGAGGCAAAGGTAGCGATGACGAGCTTGTCTTCACGACGCGGACTGGAGCCCCAATCGAACCGCGTAACCTCTACCGCTCATTCCACCGCATTTGCGAGAAGAACGGCATACGACGCATCAAGCTCCACGAATTGCGGCACACGAACGCTACTGTTCTGATGAACCTTGAGGTGTCCGAGCTTGACATCAAGGCTGTCCTCGGACATAGCAGCGTGCATACAACGCGCATCTACGAACACATAAGTCTAACCAACAAGCGAGATGCCTTAGAAAAGGTAGACGACCATCTGTTCACCGGACAGTTCGTGGAAGCGAACTCTGGTAGCCGTCAAACCCTGCCGTCAGAAAAGAAAAAACTCCACCTAATCGGCGAAGTTCTATCTGGAGGGCCACCTGGGACTCGAACCCAGGACACGCGGCTTAAGAGGCCCATCCACGCCCCCTTACCAGACCGAATTACCTATATAAATCAGGTATCACGAAGGCGTAGGCAGACGTGGAAACTCGGATGCGTCACCGTCAACTTTGCCGTCAACCAAGCTCCGGCGAATTACAGTTCATGGCAGAACGTTTGTCTGCACGAGCGGCCGAAAGCGTGGTCGGCATGAGACATCGACCACGAAACCGTGAACGCGGCCCTCCAACCCACCAGATGCGCTCCCTCCCTATCTCGACAACCCCGAAAGGAGCCGGTCTTGTACCCGCTCACCTCAGCCCACCGACCACCCATGAAGGGACAGCGCTATGCGCATACTTCTCGACCTGACGCAGCCTTTGCCCGAAGACATGAAGTTCGCCGTCAGCTACCTGCGCGTCTCGACCAAGGCGCAGACGGAAACCGGCTACGACGAAGAGGGCCTGTCCATCGCGGCCCAACGCGACGCCAACCAGAAGAAGGCCGAACAGCTCGGTGCGGTCATCGTGGCGGAGTTCGTCGACGCGGCTGAATCTGCCAAGACTGCCGACCGTCCCGAACTCCAAGCGATGCTCAGCTTCATCCGCGAACTGGGCGTCATCAGCTTCGTCATCGTGGACAAGGTTGACCGACTCGCCCGTAACCGGGAAGACGACGTGTTGATCAACATGGCCGTCCGCAAGGCCGGAGCGCAGTTCGTCTCCTCCAAGGAGAACATCGACGAGACACCCTCCGGCAAGCTTCTGCACGGGATCATGGCGAGCATCGCCGAGTTCTACTCCGCCAACCTGGCCTCCGAGTCCAAGAAGGGTATGCGGCAGAAGGCCAAGTCCGGCGGCACACCCGGTCACGCCCCTCTCGGCTACCGCAACGTCCGGGAACGCATCGACGGACGCGAAATTCGCACCGTCGCTGTCGACCCGGAGCGCGCCCCGCTCATCCAGTGGATGTTCAGCGCCTACGCCACCGGCGAGTGGACCATGCGGCAGCTCACCGACGAACTCAACCGTCGAGGGCTGCGCATCCCGGCCACGAAAAAGCTCCCGGAACGCCCGCTGCGCTACCAGCACATCGACAAGATGCTCGTCAATCGCTACTACATCGGCTACGTCAGTTACGAGGGCGTCGAGTACGACGGCCGGCATCCGGCGCTCATCGACACGATGACCTTCGAGCAGGTGCAGGCCGTTCGGACCGCCCGCGCTGCGGCACGGGAGAAGGTCCAGAAGCACCCGCACTACCTGAAAGGCTCGATCTTCTGCGGCCAGTGCCGTGGTCGCTTCGGGGTCATGAACGCTCGCAACCGCTGGGGCACGATCTACCCGTACTTCTACTGCCTCGGCCGTGCCAAGAAGGAGAGCTGCACCCAGTCAACGATCCTGATCAGTGACGTCGAAGCAGCCGTTGCGGACTACTGGTCCCGCGTCCAGCTCACCGAGAGCCGTATCGCGGCCATCCGCGAGCAGGTCATGGCGGGGCTCGTGAGCCGACAACACAGCAATCGAGCTGAGCTCGACAGACAGGAGAAGCGCAGGAAGGAACTGCAAAACCAACAGCTCAAGCTGATCGAGATGCGCTACGCCGAAGCCATCTCGCTCGAACACCTCAAGTCTGAGCAGGAACGCATCACCCGCGAGCTTGGCCAGGCGCAGCAGATCATCGACCACTGCTCGACCGAGATCGAGGCCGTCATGAAGGTGGTCGAGGAAGCATTGCTACTCTGCGCCAACGCACACCGACTGTACGTCAGCGCTCCGCTCGACGTACGCCGACAACTCAACCAAGCCGTCTTCGCCCGCTTCTGGATCATTGACGACCAGGTGCACGGCGCAGACCTGACCGAAGGTTTCGCCCACCTTCTCGCGCCCGACCTTGCCGCACAGCTGGCCGAGCCGAAGGACGGCGAAGTCGCCAAGATCGAAACCCGTTCGCGGCCCGGCAGGGGCCGGGGACGGCCCACCGGCGCACGGAGCGCCGGTCTGGAACTGGTGCGGCCCGAGGACGCCATACAGCGCCCGCACGGCCCACTTCCCGCCGATACAACGAACCCCGGACCCAACCGGGACCGGGGTTCAAACGTGACCACTTTGGTGTCCGAGGGGGGACTTGAACCCCCACGCCCGTTAAGGGCACTAGCACCTCAAGCTAGCGCGTCTGCCATTCCGCCACTCGGACCTGCTGAAGAAAGAGTATACGGCCCCTCCTCTCCCTCGTTCAGGGGGGTGCGGATCCGCTCCCCCGCCCTCTCTGGCATGATCGTCAAGTTTGCCTCCTCTGCATCGATCCAGACCCGAAAACTCCTGGCACGTACCCCGGTGATCCCGGCACCGGACCACCGGAACCTCGTGGTTTACAAGAGCGCCATGGCTTCCTAGGATTCGGCCCGCGAGACTGCGCGTTCTAGCGCCCTCAGGGACTGGAGGTTCCGTTATGGCGCGGGCCGGGCGGTGGGCGGGTGGGGATCGGTTCTCCGTTGATGATCTTCTTCGGGAGACCGGGGCCACTCCGCGGGCGCTGTCGGAATCCGCTCCCGATCTGCGGGTTCGGGATGACGACACCGGTGCTGGCTATCGGGAACGGCTCGAGCAGCGGGCGCGGGAGGCCGCTGCCGCTCAGCAGCGGGCCGGGCGGCGGATTCGGTGGGTCTCCGCTCTCTGTGGGGCCGTTGTCGTCCTTGGGAGCCTCGTGATCATTGCCGTCACCTCCGAGAGCTCGCCCGGGCGGCAGGCCGCCCTGGCTCCTGGGCCGCTTGCGCCTGCCACCACCACTCCGGTCACCGTTTCCCGGGGCCCTTCCGCCAGTGCGACGCCGGTGCCCACCGTGCTTCGGCAGACCTCTGCCGCGCCCACGACGACGCCCTCGACGACTACGAAGAAGACGGCCGCGCCGCCACCGCCGCCGCCCGTTGTCAGCTCTGCCTGCTCTGTCCGGTATGCCGTCACCGATCAGTGGGACAACGGCTTCACCGCCGGTGTCTCCGTCACCAACACCGGCAGCCGGACACTCTCGCCGTGGACCGTCACCTGGACCTTCACCGCCGGGCAGCGCGTCACGCACAGCTGGAACGGCGACTTCTCGCAGAGCGGTTCGCGGGTCACCATGAAAGCGGTTTCCTACAACCTCACCCTCGCCCCCGGTGCGACCGTCGACATCGGCTTCAACGGCGCCTTCGACCACGGCAACCCCTCGCCCTCCGGATTCACCCTCGACGGCGCGAGCTGCGAGACGCGCTAACCGAGCACCGACCGCATGAAGCCCACCAGCCAGTGCTGGGCCGGGCTGCGGGCGTGCGTGTGTCGCGTGTAGACCGACACCTGGGCCGGCTCGACCTCCATCGGCAGCTCGAACAGCCTGACTCGGTGCTCGGCCGCGAACATCTCCGCCACCAGCCGCGGGACCATCGCCACCAGCTCGCCGTCCTGGACCAGGTACGGCAGCGCCGCGAAGCGCGTCACCTCCAGGACCACCCGGTCCAGCAGGCCGTACGCCTCCAGCGCGCGGCGGGGGCCGTCGTGGCCGGTCGGGCCGAACACCGTCACGTGGCGCTCCGCCGCCAGCTCGCCGAACGAGACCGCCGACGAAAGCCGCGGGTGGTCCGCGGCCACCATGCCCAGGTAGCCCTCGGAAAACAGCGGGATCCGGGCGACGCGCTGGGAGCTGATCAGCGACGACGCGATGAACGCGTCGATCTCGCCGCGGCCCAGCTGGTCGGCCGCGCGGTCGACGTCCAACGGCCGGACCGTGAGCGTCACGCCGGGTGCCGCGGCCGGCAGCGCCGCCATCAGGCGCGGCAGCAGCGAGATCTCCCCCAGGTCGGACAGGCACAGCGTGAACGCCGCCCGGGCCGTCGACGGCGAGAACGACCACGCGCCGCTCACCGCCGCCTCGATCTCCGACAGCGCGCTGTGCAGCGGTTCGTAGAGCGTCCGGGCCGTCGTCGTGGGCGCCAGGCCGCCGCCGGTGCGGCGGAACAGCTCGTCGGAGAACCGGCGCCGCAGCTTCTGCAGGCTGTAGCTGATCGTCGGCTGCGTGACGTGCAGGGCCTCGGCCGTTGCGGTCACGCTGCGGGTCTCGTAGAGCAGCACGAACGTGCGCACCAGGTTCAGGTCGAAATCCTGCATTATCGATCCCATCGATGAAGTTACGCGCCAACATTTATTGGAACACAGGCGCGCAGCTCCATAGGGTCGGGCCAACTTCGAGGAGGCCCCACCGATGCCCACCGCCCGCCGGCTCGCCCACGAGTTCCTGGACCGCCGTGGCCTGACCACCATCTTCGGCAACCCCGGCTCCAACGAGCTGCCGTTCCTCGCCGAGCTGCCCGAGAACTTCCGCTACGTCCTGGGCCTGCACGAAGGCGTCGTCGTCGGGATGGCCGACGGGTACGCGCAGGCGACCGGCCGCCCGGTGCTGGTCAACCTGCACGCCGCCGCCGGCTCCGGCAACGCGATGGGCGCGCTCACCAACGCCGTCCACTCGCGGACGCCCCTGGTGCTCACCGCCGGCCAGCAGGTCCGCTCGGCGATCGGGATGGAGGCGATGCTCGCCAACACCGACGCCACCCAGCTGATGCGCCCCCTGGTCACGTGGGCCGGTGAGCCGAGCTGCGCCGCGGACGTCCCGCGGTCGCTCGCGCAGGCGGTGTTCGAGGCCGAGCTGCACCGGCGTCCCACCTACCTTTCGGTGCCCTACGACGACTGGGCCGCCGAGCTGACCGAGACCGCCACGCTCGACCGGCAGGTCCAACGAGGTCTCGCCCCGACCGAAGCCCAGCTCGACGACCTGGCCGCGAGCATCGCCGCGGCGAAGAACCCGGCCCTGGTGCTGGGCGGCGACATCGACGCCGGCGGCCTGTTCGACCGGGCCGTCGCCTTGGCCGAGCACCTGGACCTGCCGACGTGGGTGGCGCCCTCGCCGCACCGGCTGCCCTTCCCGAACCGGCACCGGCTCTTCCGCGGGGTGCTGCCGGCCGGCATCGCGCCGGTGTCGGACGCGCTGGCCGGGCACGACGTCGTGCTCGTGCTCGGCGCGCCGGTGTTCCGCTACCACCAGCACGTCCCCGGCCCGTTCCTGCCCGCGGGCACCCGGCTGATCCAGGTGACCGACGACTTCGGCGCCGCGGCCCGCGCGCCGATGGGCGAAGCGCTGGTCGCCGATCCGGCGCCGGTCATCGAGGCCCTGCTGGCCAAGGTGCCCGGCCGAGCCACCCAAGCCGGCCACGTCGAAAACCCCGCCCCGAGGACCGGCGGGAAAGCACTGCACCCGGAGCAGGTGTTCGCCGCCCTGCGCGACACCCAGCCCGGCGACACGCGCTACGTCGTCGAGTCGACGTCGACGAACTCGGCCTGGTGGCGCCAGATGGACCTGCGCCGCGAAGGCTCCTACTTCTTCCCGGCCGCCGGCGGGCTCGGCTTCGGCCTGCCCGCCGCGGTCGGCGTCGCGATGGGCAGCCCGGACCGCCCGGTCGTCGGCGTCATCGGCGACGGCTCGGCGAACTACGGCATCACGGCGTTGTGGTCCGCGGCGCAGTACCGCGTCCCGGTCACCTTCGTGATCCTGCGCAACGGCGTCTACGGCGCGCTGCGGTGGTTCGGCGAGCTGCTCGGGACGCCGGACGTGCCCGGCACGGAGATCCCCGGCCTCGACTTCACGGCCATCGCCGCCGGTTACGGCGTCGAAGCCACCACCGTCACCGACGAAGAACACCTGCGCACCCAGCTCAAGACGACCCCGGACGGCCCGCGGCTGATCCAGGTCGACACCGAACCGACCTCCCCGGAGTGATCATGACCTTGCTCGAGCACGACTTCACCCGCGGTTCCGGCGGGACCCACCCGGTCGTCGAACCGGCCACCGGCGCAACCCTCGGCCGCGTCGGCGTCGCGACCTCCGGCGACGTCGCGGAAGCTGCCATGGCGGCGGCGAAGGCGCAACGCGACTGGGCCCGGCGCAAGCCTGCCGAACGCGCCGCCGTGCTGCGCCGCGCCGGCGAGCTGTGGGAGACGCACGCCGCCGAGGTGCAGGACTGGATCGTCCGCGAAGCCGGTTCGACGCGGCCGAAGGCCGGGATCGAGACCGAGATGGCGGCCGGAATCTGCTTCGAGGCCGCCGCCCTGCCCACCCATCCCCTCGGCGAGGTGCTGAGCACCGGCGAGCCGCGCTGGTCGCTGGCCCGGCGGGTGCCGGCCGGGGTGGTTTCGGTGATCTCGCCGTTCAACTTCCCGCTGATCCTGGCGATCCGCTCGGTCGCGCCCGCCCTCGCGCTCGGCAACGCCGTGCTGCTCAAGCCCGATCTGCGCACCGCGGTGTCGGGCGGGGTCAGCATCCTGCGCGTCTTCGAGGAAGCCGGCCTGCCCGAGGGGCTGCTGCACCTGCTGCCGGGGGACGCCGCCGTCGGCGCCGCGGTGGTCGACGCGCCGGAGGTCTCGGTGGTGTCGTTCACCGGCTCGACCGCGGCCGGGCGGAAGGTCGGCGAAGCCGCCGCGCGCTCGCTCAAGCGCGTGCACCTGGAGCTGGGCGGCAACAACGCGCTCGTCGTGCTGCCGGGCGCCGACGTCGCCAAGGCGGCTTCCGCCGGCGCGTTCGGGTCGTTCCTGCACCAGGGCCAGATCTGCATGACGACCGGCCGCCACCTCGTCCACGAGTCCCAGGTGGACGAATACGTCGAAGCCCTCGCCGAGAAGGCGCGCCGGCTGCCGGTCGGGAACCCCGCCGACGGCGACGTCGCGCTCGGCCCGATCATCGACGACCGGCAGCTCGCGCACGTCACCGACGTCGTCGACCGCAGCGTGGCGGCCGGCGCGCAGGTTCTGGCCGGCGGGAAACCGGACGCGCCGTTCTACCCGCCGACCGTCCTCTTCGGACTGGACGACGCGAGCCCGGCGTGGCGCGAGGAGATCTTCGGCCCGGTCGCGCCGGTGCGCGCCTACCGCGACCTCGACGAGGCCGCGCGGCTGGTCAACGACTCCGAGTACGGCCTGTCCGTCGGCATCCTCGGCGACGTCGGCACCGCGATGACGCTGGCCGAAGAAGTGCGTTCGGGCAAGGTGCACATCAACGAGCAGACCGTCGGCGACGAGCCGACCGCGCCCTTCGGCGGCGTCGGCGACTCCGGCAACGGCTCCCGCTTCGGCGGGGCGAAGGCCAACATCGAAGCCTTCACCGAAACGCAGTGGCTGACCGTCCGCGCCGAGATCGCGGGCTACCCCTTCTAGAAGGAGCACGGCAATGACGACGTCTCCCGCCCGTCCCGTGTGGACGGCGGTCCTCTGCTGGCTGACCGTCCTGCTCGAGGGCTACGACCTGGTCGCGCTCGGCGCCACCATCCCGACCCTGCTGAAGAGCGGCTACCTCGGCTTCACCGCGGCCGGCGCGACCCTGGTCGCGACGGTGTCGCTGATCGGCGTGGCCGTCGGCGCGGCCGCCCTCGGCCCGCTCACCGACCGGTTCGGCCGGCGCGTGATGCTGATCGGCTCGGTGCTGCTGTTCTCACTGTTCACCCTGCTGACGCCGCTCGCGCCGAACGTCGCGACCTTCGGCGTCTTCCGGTTCGTCGCCGGGCTCGGCCTCGGCGCGTGCATGCCGGTGGCGCTGACGGTGATGTCGGAGAACCTGCCCGCGCGGCGCCGCGCCAGCGCGAGCACGTTCACCATGACCGGCTACCACGTCGGCGCGGTGCTGACGTCGATCCTCGCGCTGTACGCGAAGGAGGACTGGCACCTGCTGTTCTACGGCGGCGGCATCGTCGGCCTGCTGGCCGTGCCGCTGATGTGGTGGAAGCTGCCGGAATCCGCGGCCTACCTGGAGGCCCGCGAGACGGCGGAGCGCGTGCACCTGCGAGACCTGCTCGGCCCCCGGTTCCGGCGGATCAGCATCGCCGTGTGGACCGGTTCGTTCATGGGGCTGCTGCTGGTCTACGGGCTCAACACGTGGCTGCCGCAGCTGATGCGCACGGCGGGCTACCCGATCTCGACGTCGATCACGCTGCTGCTGGTGCTCAACATCGGCGCGGTGCTCGGGCTGGTGCTGGCCGGCACGATCGCCGACCGGTTCGGCATCCGCCCGATCGCGCGGATCTGGTTCGGCGCCGGTGCCGTCCTGCTGGCGGCGCTGAGCCTGCGCATCGGCAACGCGGTCCTGCTGAACACGGTCGTGCTGCTGACCGGCGTGTTCGTGTTCTCGGCGCAGGTGCTGATCTACGGCTACGTCGCCCAGGCGTTCCCGGCGCAGGCGCGGGGCACCGCGCTCGGGCTGACGTCGGCGGTCGGGCGGCTGGGCTCGATCCTCGGCCCGTTCGTCACCGGCGCGCTCGTGACCGCGGGCGTCGCCTATCCGTGGGGCTTCTACTTCTTCGCCGTCGTGGCCGTGTTCGGCCTGGGTGCGGTGCTCCTGCTCCGGGGCGAGAAGCGGACGGAGGCGCGGCTGACGTCGGTGACCGCCGGCTAAACCGTGTCTTCGGGCTTGCGGCGGCCCAGCGTCGCCTCGGGGTGCTCGGTCCGGCGATCGGAGTCGCGCAGGACCTCGCGGGCCTGGCCCTCGGGGTCCGCGCTGTCGACGGCCTGCTCTTCGGGCAGCAGTTCGGCCCGGGTTTCCGTCCGGTCGGGAGTGTCGTCCATGTCCCGCGAGTACCCGTTCTCCCGCGGTCTCAGACACTCAGCCAGCCGACGGCCAGCGAGAGCACCAGCGCGGCCACCATCAGCACCAGCACGCCGGTGAGGACCAGCCACAGCACCGGCATCGCCTTGGACGGCATCGGCTGCGGGTGCGACAACCCCGACGTCTGCGCGGAGTCCGGGGGCGTGCTGCCCGGCGGCACGCCGCCCCCGGGTTCGAGGTCCGGCGTCCGGCGGGGGTCCGGATCCGGGGGTGTGGCGGTCATGACGCACGTCCTTCCGTCGCTCGCGCAGCGGGTGCCCGGCCGGGAGCCGGGCAAACCCGGCGTCAGTCGCGCGAGCGGCGGTTACCGGCGGCGTCGCGGCGGAGCTGGTCGGTGCGGGCCGATATCTCACCGAGTTCCTCCGCCAGCCCGGCGTGCGCGCCGGCCAGGTGCGGCCAGGCGGCGGCCAGCGGCGGGAGCAGCGTCGCCGGGTCGTCGTCGCCCAGCGCCGCGCCGATCCGGTCGGCGCTCTCCTGCGCGGCCGGTCCGAGGCCGTCGAGCGCGCTGACCTGGCCGGCGATCCGGCGCAGGATGGCGGAGTTGCGGCGGGCCCAGTCGGCGACGGCCCGATCGCCCGCGCGCCGGTCGCGTTCCGCGTCGACCCGCGCTTCGCCGGTCGTCTCGCCGGTGTGCGACGGCTGCAGCCGCAGGTACCGCCGTTCCGCGGCCTGGCGGCTCGCGACGCCCAGCGCGGGCGCGAGGGCGACCCAGCTGGCGCCGGCCGCCCTGGCCGCCGTGATCAGCTCCGGTTCCCAGCCCGCGACCTCCTCCCGCAGCAGGCGCAGGCCGGACAACGCGGTCAGCAACTGGTCCCGGTCCGCCGCCCCGGCCCGCGCGGCCGCGACGACCTCGTGAATCCGCCGGAGTTCCCCGGCGGGATCGGTTCCGTCCATCGTCATCCTTTCGACGACCTGGTTCTTGTCATCGTTTTGACGACATGCTAGAACAGAGGCGCGTGTTGACACCAGTGCTGTCAAGTTCCAGGAGGTGGATCCCATGTTGATGCGCACCGACCCGTTCCGCGAGCTCGACCGGCTCGCCCAGCAGGCCTTCGGCGCCGGCACCTGGTCGAAACCGGCCACGATGCCGATGGACGCCTACCGCGCCGGCGACGAGTTCGTGGTGTGCTTCGACCTCCCCGGCGTCGACCCCGGCGCCGTCGAGCTGGACGTCGAGCGCAATGTCCTCACCGTCAAGGCCGAACGACGGCCCCTGCCGACGGGTGACGACGTCCGGATGCACGTCTCCGAACGGCGGCTCGGCGTGTTCTCCCGCCAGCTGTTCCTCGGCGACACCCTGGACACCGAGCACATCACCGCGAACTACGACGCCGGGGTGCTGACCGTCCGCATCCCCGTGGTCGAAAAGGCGAAGCCGCGCCGCATCGAGATCGGCGGCGCCGGCGACCGCACGCAGATCGAAGCCTGAGCCCGACCGGGGCCGGGCGCTGCCCCGGCCCCGCCTCCACCGCGCCGAGGAGGGTTTGCGGTGACCGGAACGTCGGCGAAGCCCGCCGTGACGCCGTTACTGGAGGAGCTGCTCGCCCGGATCGCGGCGGACGTGCCGGGCGCCCTCGGCGCGGCGGTGTCGGTGCACCCGCGCGGTGGCCCGTGGTCCACGGCGGCCACGTACGGTCCGGACACCGCCTTCGTGCCCGCGCAGCTGAACGGCTTCGACGGCCCGGTCCCGGCCGCCGGCCGCACCGGTGCGCCGACGGTGACCGCCGACGTCTTCGCCGACGACCGCTGGCCGGCCCTGACGCTGAGCGGCCTGCGGGAACAGCACCCCGGGTTCGCGGCGGACTGGCCGCGCGTGCGCGGGGTCGCGGCGCTGCCCGTCACCTGGGACAGCGAAGGACGCTTGGTCCTTTCGGTGACGCTCGCCCGCCCGGCCACCGAGGAGACGGTGAACGTGCTGCGGCGCTACGAACGGCTTGCCGCGATGGCACTGGTCGTCGCCGAAGCAGCCCGGCCGGACCGCACCGAGCAGATGCTGGACCTCGTGCAGTCACGAGCGGCGCTGGAGGAGGCCAAAGGCATCGTCATCGCCCTGCGCCGCTGCGACCCCGACGAAGCGTGGTCCACCCTGCGACGCGCGAGCCAGGAGTGCAACGTCAAGGTCCGCGAGCTCGCCGTCGCCCTGGTCGAGCTGCTCGCCGGAGCACCGGCGCCCCAGCCGGACGGCGACCGGACGATCACTCCCCGGCCCGCCGCACGCCGTGCCGCCGAGCAGCTGCTGCGCGCGCTCGAAGGCCGCTGATTCAGGCCCGTTCGACGCGGAAGACCGCGATGCGCCCGGCAGCCGCGGCGACCCCCTCCGGCGTGGGCTCGTCGGCCAAGCCGGTCGTCACGAACCGCTTTCCCACGCTCGGCGGGCTCGTTTCGACCAGCTTGCGCAGCACGGGCCGCCGCTCCTCGACGGGCAGCTCGGCCAGCCGCGCCGCCGACGAGCGACGGCCGCGGGTGAGCGTCACCTCGCCCGCGGCCCGGACGTTCGCCACCCAGGCCGCCTTCGGATAGGCCTGGACGATGTACCGCTCGCCGTCGATCGGGAGGACGGCGATGGGGAACGTGCGCGGGACACCGGTGCGCCGCCCGGGCACGGTGAGCAGCTGCATCGGGCCGAACGCGACGCCGAGCCGCTGCAACCCCACGACGATCCGGTTGCCGGCGTTGACCATCCGCCGGTAGTTCTGCGCTGTTGTCATGCCCGCGACAGTACACGATGTCATACGAAACTCATATGATCTCGTCCTCGTAGTTACTCGCGGTCCGGTCCGGGTTTCGGCTCCGGCGGCAGCGGGTCGGGCACGGGCACACCGGGCTCCGGCAGCGGCTGGACCGGAGCGGGCGGCCCGGGCTCGCCCGGGAAAACCGGGTCGGGCTGGACAGGCTCGGGTGACACCGGGGGTGCGGTCATCGGTTTTCCCTCCGCCACGCGACGCCGCCCGCGGTTCGGACGGCGATCACCCCCGTGGGCTACCCGGAACGGCGGGCCGCGGAAACCCGTTGACCCTGACACCGTGTCAGGCACTACCCCGGAGCCATGACGCCTTTCCGCACCGCGACCGAGGTGGCCGCCGGGATCCGCCGCGGCGAGCTCTCCTCGCGCGCCCTGACCGAACAGCTCTTCGCCCGCATCGACGCCTCGACCGTCAACGCCGTCATCGCGACCTGCCGCGAAGCCGCGCTGGAAGCCGCTTCGGAGGCCGACCGGGCGGTCGCACGCGGCGACGACACTGGGCCCCTGCACGGCGTCCCGATGACGATCAAGGACGCCTTCGCCGCGACGGGCCTGCCCACGACCTGGGGCGAGCCGGCCTTCGCGGACTGCGTCGCGGACGAAGACGCGGCGGTCGTGCACCGGCTGCGGGCCGCGGGCGCGATCGTCGTGGGCAAGTCGAACGTGCACCACCTGCTCGCCGACTTCGGCCGGACCGAAAACCCGCTCCACGGGCGGACGCTCAACCCACGGGACCCCGCCCGGACGCCGGGCGGTTCGAGCGGCGGCGCCGCGGCCGCGCTCGCCGACGGCCTGACGTACCTCGAGTACGGCTCCGACCTGGCCGGGTCCATCCGGATCCCGGCCGCCTACTGCGGTGTCTACGGCCTCAAGCCCACCGCGGGCACCGTGCCGCTGCGCGGGTTCCAGCCGCCGGGACCACCCGCGCCGCTCCCCCGCGAATTCCCCTCGGCGGCCGGACCGCTGGCCCGGTCGGCGGCCGACCTGCGGCTCGCCCTGCGCGTCACCGGCGGGCCGCTGCGGCCGGCACGGCAGACGCGGCTCGGCGATTTCCGCGTCGGTGTCGTGCTCGACGACCCGGCGTGCCCGGTGACCGGCGAGGTCGGTGCGGCGCTGTCGGACGCCGTCGACGCGCTGGCCCGCGCCGGGGTGCGGGTCCGGGAGGGCTGGCCGGCCGACGTCGACCCGGTCGTCCAGGCCGAGGCTTTCGGCTTCCAGGTGGAGCTGTTCTTCGCGAGCCAGGAAGGCCGGGAACCGGCCGGGACCGCCGGACAGGAACAGCGGCGGGCGGCCCTGACCGCCGCCTGGGCCCGGTACCTGGCCGGGGTCGACGTCTTCCTCTGCCCGACGGTGTTCACCACGGCGTTGCCCCACGATCACCGGGACCGCTACGACGACCAGGTGTTCTGGATCGCGCAGGCGTCGCTGCCCGGATTGCCGTCGCTCAGCGCCCCGGTGGGCGAGGGCCTGCCGGCCGGGCTGCAGGTCGTCGGGCCCGCGCACGAGGACGACACGGCGATCACGTTCGCGGACCTCGCCGCGGACGTCGTCGGCGGCTTCGTCCCGCCTGGGGCAGGATCGGGCCGTGTTCTCGATCGGTGACTTCGCCCGCCACGGCCGGGTTTCGGTCCGGATGCTGCGCCACTACGACGCGCTCGGGCTGCTCCGGCCGGCGCGCGTCGACCCCGCGACCGGCTACCGCAGCTACACCGCGGGCCAGCTGGCGCGGCTCAACCGGATCGTCGCGCTGAAGGACCTCGGGTTCACCCTGGAGCAGGTGGCCACGTTGCTGGCCGACGAGGTCACGGTCGAGCAGGTGCGCGGCATGCTCGCGCTGCGGCGCGCGGAGCTGGAAGCCGCGCTGGCCGAAGGCGCGGCCCGGCTGGCGCGGGTCGAGGCCCGGCTGCGGACGATCGAGGCGGAAGGCCGCCCGTCCGCCCACGACGTCGTCGTCAAGGAGCTACCTGCCATGCGGGTGGTGGAGCTGACGGGCATGGCGGCGGGTTTCGCGCCGGAGGTGATCGGGCCGGTCGTCCACCCGCTGTGCGCCGAGCTCGGCCGCCGCCTGCCGGCGGCGGACGTCACCCCGGCCGGACGGCTGACCTGCTACTACGAGCAGCGCGCGGAGGACGAGGTCGTCGTGCACGCAGCGGTCCCGGCCTCGGTCGGCGGCGGCGACCTCAACGGCCTGGCGGTGGCGGACCTGCCGGCGGTCCGCGCGGCAACGCTTGTCCACCGCGGCGCGATCGACGGCGTCCTGCCCGGCTGGCAGGCGGTGGTGCGCTGGATCGACGACCACGGCGGCCGCTCGGCCGGCCCGCAGCGTGAGGCGTACCTGGACTGCCCGGCGGACCCGGCGGGCTGGGTGACCGAGCTGCAGGAGCCGATCAGCTGGACCGCGGCAGGTGGGCGTGATCGCCCGACGTGATGCCGCGGTCCACGTGGTCCGCGTGGTGCAATGCCTGGGCCAGCAGGCCGCGCACGTGGTTGTCGGCCGCCGAATAGTAGACGAACGTGCCTTCGCGGCGGCCCTTCACCAGGCCCGCCAGGCGGAGCTTGGCCAGGTGCTGGCTCACCGCCGTCGGGGCCGCGCCCGCCAGTTCGGCCAGGCAGGCCACCGAGGACTCGCCCTGCAGGAGGGCCCACAGCACCTTGATCCGGGTCGGGTCGGCCAGCAGCCGGAACGACTCCGCCGCCAGGTGGACCTGCTCTTCGGTGGGCATGTCGAAGTCCGGCAGCGACGTGTGCATGACCGAAACCCTACTACTTGCGTATCTGCGTGCTTGCGCAGGTAGACTCCCTTCATGCCTGGACACGGCCACCGCCACTCGAAGTGGCGGCCGCACAGCCACGACAGCGCCGACCGCGTCGACCACGCCCTCGAAACCAGCCGGCGCGGGGTGCGGGCGCTCGTCTGGTCGTTCATCGCGCTGTCGGTGACCGCCGTCGCGCAGCTCGTTCTCGTGCTCGTCACCGGCTCCGTGGCGCTGCTGGGCGACACCGTCCACAACTTCGCCGACGCGCTGACCGCCGTGCCGCTCGGCGTCGCGTTCCTGCTCGGCCGGCGCGCGGCGACGCGCCGCTACACCTACGGCCTCGGCCGCGCCGAGGACCTCGCCGGCGTGGTCGTCGTGCTCGCCGTCGCGGCTTCGGCGGCGATCGCCGGCTACGAATCCGTGCTGCGGCTGCTCGATCCTCAGCCGGTCGGGCACCCGTGGGTGGTGGCCGTGGCCGGGGTGATCGGCTTCGCCGGCAACGAACTCGTGGCGCGGTACCGGATCACGGTCGGCCGCGAGATCGGTTCGGCCGCCCTGGTGGCCGACGGGCTGCACGCCCGCACGGACGGCTTCACGTCGCTGGCTGTCGTCGCCGGCGCCGCGGGTGTCGCGTTCGGCTTCCCGGCCGCCGACCCGATCGTCGGGCTCGGCATCACGGTCGCGATCCTGTTCGTCCTGCGCGACGCGGCGAAGGAGGTGTTCCGGCGGCTGCTGGACGCCGTCGACCCGGCGTCGGTCGAGCTCGCCGAACGAACGGCCCTCGACGTCGAAGGCGTGCTTGGCGCCCGAGACCTGCGGATGCGCTGGATCGGCCACCATCTGCGGGCCGAGCTCGCGGTGACGGTGGCGGCGGACCTGACCGTCGAGACCGCGCACGCGCTGGCCCACGAGGTGGAACACCGGCTGCTGCACACGATCCCGCGGCTGACCGCGGTGGTGGTCCACACCGAACCGGCCACCGGCGCGGACCGGGCGCACGAAACCGTCGCCCACCACCACTAGCCGACGGGCTGCTCCGCCGGTTCCGGCTTCGGGCTCAGGACGCCGGCGAACACGGCCGCGAGCACGCACAGCACCACGGGCACCGCGAAGGTCACGTTCAACGGCATCCACCGCGTCAGGCCGCCGATCAGCGCCGGGCCGGCCAGCAGCCCGACGTAGCCGAGGCCGACCACGCGGGCCATCAGTGCGCCCGAGGCCCGCGTGTCCAGGTTGCCCGCCGCGGTGAACAGCTGCGGGACGCCGCCCGAGAGGCCCAGGCCGAATACCGCCCAGCCGGCCAGGGACACCGGGACCCACGGCGCCGCCGCGGCCGTCGTCAGGCCCAGCGCCGCCAGCGTCGCGCCGTAGCGGACGATCGCCGCCGGGCCGGCCCAGGCCGCGACGCGGTCGGTCAGGAACCGGCCGGTCGTCATCGCCACCGCGAACGCGCCGTACGCGAGCGCTGCCGTCGACGCCGACGTGCCCAAGACCTTCTCCATGTGCAGCGCGGCCCAGTCGTTCGCCACGCCCTCCGACAACATCAGCGCCAGCGCCAGCAGGCCGAGCAACCAGACCATGCGGCCCGGCGGCCGGCGCGTGGTGGCCGCCGGCTCGGCGGTGCCGGAAGCGGCGGCGGGCGCGTCGGCCGGCTCCATCAGGAACCGCGCCGACAGCACGGAAAGCAGCACGCACAGCAGGCCGGTGGCGGTGAGGGTGACGCCGGTGGGGACGCCCGCGCCGAGCGTGGCCGCGCCGATGACCGCGGCGATCGCGCCGCCGATCGACCACATCGCGTGGAAGGCCGCCATGATCGGGCGCGGGTAGGCCCGTTCCACCACGACCGCGTGCGAGTTCATCCCGACGTCGATCGCGCCGTTGCCGAACCCGAAGAAGGCCAGCGAGAGGCCCAGTGCCCACCACGAGTTCGCGAACCCGGGCGCGCACACCGCGAGGCCCATCAGGATGCCGGCGGCCGGCACCAGCCGCCGGTGCCCGAACCGGTCGACGAGCGGGCCGGCCACCTGCATGCCGGCGAACGCGGCGCCGCCGAGCACCAGCAGCAGCCCGCCCAGCGTGCTGTGCGAGATGCCGGTCGCGCGCTCGGCGTTCGGGATGTGCACCACCCACATGCCCATCGCGAACCCGTTGAGGCCGAAGAACATGAAGGTCGCGAACCGGGCGGCACGCGGGCGGGGCGGGGCGGTCATCGGCTCTCCAGGGGAACGGCGACGTGCACGAGGACACCGCGGCCGGCCAGCGCCGCCCGTTGGT
Source organism: Amycolatopsis sp. NPDC051102 (assembly GCF_040682815.1). Classification (NCBI taxonomy): domain Bacteria; kingdom Bacillati; phylum Actinomycetota; class Actinomycetes; order Pseudonocardiales; family Pseudonocardiaceae; genus Amycolatopsis; species Amycolatopsis sp. NPDC051102. Next base: position 17,401 of record NZ_JBFBBT010000023.1, on the reverse strand, counting down.
CCTCGGGCGCGCCCGGGTCGGTGATCACTACGTCGGCGCGGTCGGCCGGACAGACGTGCGCGAGCGCGGCACGGCCCCACTTGGCGCCGTCGGCGAGCACGATCGCCCGGGCCGCGACCTCGAGGGCGGCCCGCTTGACCTCGGCGTCGCCCAGGTCGAAGGCGGTGAACCCGGCGTCGAGCCCGAACGCGCAGGGGCTGAGCACGGCGACGTCGAACCGCAGGGCCCGCAGTGAAGCCAGCGTCAGCGGCCCCACCAGGGCCTGCTCGCCCGGCCGTGGTTCGCCGCCGGGCAGCAGCAGGCGGACGCCGGGGGCTTCGGCCAGTTCCCGGACCGCGTGCAGCGACAGCGGCATCACGGTGACCGGGCGTCCGCGCAGCAGCCGCGCCAGCTCCAGCGCGGTGGTGCCGCTGTCGAGGACGACCGTTTCGCCGTCGCGGATCAGCTCGGCCGCCGCGGCGGCGATGGCTCGCTTCGCCGCGATCGAGGCCGTCGCGCGCGCCGCGAACGGCGGCTCGATCCCCCACGGCGACGCCGGGATCGCGCCGCCGTGCACCCGCCGCAGCACGCCCCGGGACGCCAGCAGGTCGAGGTCGCGGCGGACGGTCATCTCCGACGCGCCGGTCGCTTCGGCCAGCTCCGCGACGCCCACCTGGTCCGCGTCGCGCAGCCGCTCCACGATGACCCGGTGCCGCTCCGCGCTCTTCACGCCGCGATGCTCGCAAGCTGCCGACGTTCGCTCAACCGCTTTGTCCGTCCGATCACGCGGGATGTGCGAACGACCGCTGCGGCATGATGGTGCCGTGCACGCCGCCGAGACCACCGCGACCCCGTGACCGGGGGCTACCTGAAGGGCCGGATCCGCCGCGAGGACATCATCACGGCGGCGGCCGCGGCCTACGGCGAGCTCGGCTACCACGGCTCGTCGCTGCGGGAGATCGCCAAGCGCGTCGGGATCTCCCACGCCGGCCTCCTCTACTACTTCCCCACCAAGGAGGCCCTGCTCGCCGCGGTGCTCGAACGCCGGGACGCCGAGGACTCCGAGCGCGAGCAGCTGACCGTGCCGCCCGGGCTGGAGGTCCTGCGCCACTTCGTCGCGCTCGCCGAGCACAACGTCCGCCACCCCGGGATCGTCGACCTCTACTCCCGGCTCGCCGCCGAAGCGGTCGCCCCGGACCACCCGGCGCATCAGTACTTCGTGCGCCACTACCGGGCCGCCCGCGACGGCGTGCACGAATCGTTCGACGCCCTCGCCGCCCGCGGCGAGCTGCGCGCGGGCGTCGAGCCGGAGCTGGCGGCGCTGACGTTCATCGCCCTGATGGACGGCTTGCAGGTGCAGTGGCTGACCGTCCCCGGCGAGGTCGACCTGGTCGGCTCGCTGCGCTTCTACCTGCAGAACCTGCTCACCGTCCCGCTCTAGAGGGTCTTCGCGTACGGGTCCCAGCCCACCGGCAGCACCGGCGGGACGTCGACCGTGCTCGCGACCTCGACGCTCTGCCCGCGGGTCAGCGACTCGTCGATGGCCAGCATCGCGTCGAGCACGTGGTAGGCCAGCTCGCCGGACGCGCGTTCCGGGACACCGGCCCGGATGGCGCGCGCCAGCTCCAGCGCGCCGGTGCCGCGGGAGGCCGCGTGCCCCTGCGGCGCCAGCTCTTCCGGCTCCGCGTGGCCGAGCAGGTGCAGCCGGGTCGGCTCGTCGAACCGGTTGGGGTCCGGCAGGACGGCGGTGCCGAGCGTGCCGGTCAGCTCGACCAGCCCGGGCCGCTTGAGCGCCGAGTCGAAGCTCAGGACCAGCTGCGCGGACGCGCTTTCGAACTCGACGAGCGCGGTGACCGTGGTCGTCACCGACACCGGGAACTCCGTCCCCGCCCGCGGCCCGGCTCCGATGACCCGCGTGTCGCGCGCCCGCGCGCCGGCCGCGGTGACCCGCCGGACCGGGCCGAGCAGGTGCACCAGCGACGTCAGGTGGTAGGGGCCCATGTCGAGCAGCGGCCCGCCGCCGGCCTGGAAGTAGAACTCCGGTGCCGGGTGCCAGACCTCCGGGCCCGGCACCTGGAAGAGCGCCAGCGCGGTCAGCGGACGGCCGATCCGGCCCGCGTCGACGGCTCGCCGCGCGGTCTGCAGCGCGGCGCCGAGCACGGTGTCGGGGGCGCTGGCCAGGCGCAGGTTCTTCTCCCGTGCGCGATCGAGCAGCTTGCGGCCGGTCTGGCGGTCGAGCGCGAGCGGCTTCTCCGCCCAGACGTGCTTGCCCGCCTCCAGCGCGGCGAGCCCGACCTCGACGTGCGCGACCGGCACGGTCAGGTTGACGACGAGCTCGACTTCGGCGTCGTCGAGCAGCTCGGCGAACGTGCCCGAATGCGGGACGCCGTACTCGGCCGCGCGGGCCGCCGCCCGCTCGGTGTCGAGGTCGGCCACCCACCGCACCCGCACGTCCGGGAAGCTGGTGAGGTTCTGCAGGTAGGTGGCGCTGATGACGCCGGCGCCGACGATCCCGACGCCGACCGGCCCGCCGGTCACCGGCCGGCGCCGGTCAGGAAGGCGTGGCTGGCGGCGATGGCCGCGAAGAGGTCCCCGGCCGGGCCACTGTAGGCGTCGAACTCGACCACCCGGAGGGCGTCCGGCGCGGCGGCGAGCACGTCCGCGACCGGGACCCGGCCCTGGCCGGCCGGCACCTGGCCGGTGGCGTCGGTGGCGAGCCCGCCGTCCTTGACGTGGATGGCCCGGACGCGGTCGCCGAGCCGCCGCAGCAGCGCGGGCGCGTCCTCGCCGCCCGCGGTGGCCCAGTAGGTGTCGACCTCCAGCGCGACGGCCGGGTCGAGCTGCTCGGCGAACACCTCGAACGCGCTGCGCCCGTCGATCCGGGACTCCAGCTCCCACCAGTGGTTGTGGTAGCCGACGCGCACGCCGTGTTCGGCGGCGAGCTTGGCGGCGGCGTTGAGCGCTTCCGCCGTGGCCGCGATGTCGGCCGGGTCCTGCCACCGCTCGGCCGGCACCAGGGGGTCGATGACCAGGCCGATGCCGAGCTCGGCCGCCGCGGCGAAGACCGCCTGCTGGTCGGCGCCGAGCAGGCGCGCGTGCGCGGTCGGGGCGGTCAGGCCGTTCGCGGGCAGCCCGGCCCGCAGGGCTTCGACGTTCTCGACGACGCCGTACGGCTCGACCTGCGTGAACCCGATCTCGGCGAGCCGCCGCAGGGTGCCGGCGGGGTCGGCCGCGAAGGCGTCGCGGACCGAATACAGCTGTACGGAAGGCAGGCTCATTCCCGGCTCCTCCAGTTCCCGGTGGCGGCCGTCCGCCACACCAGCTCAATTTCTACCACCTGGTCAAAATTGTGACCAGGGCGTTTCGGATGAATCCGTCCCGCCGATCCCCGGACGCACCGCGTGCCCGGGCTCACGCCCACCGGTGTTTTGGCAAGTCCCCGATGGGGCAGTAACGCCGAGAGGGCAGGGGCCAGGGCCGATCCGGGAGGTGCCGGTAGTGGACAGGGCAGGGGACGAAGCGGACACCGGGGCAGCCGCCGGGCGCCCGGGGTCCCGTCGCGACCTGACGGACCTGTCCGAGGCCGCGCGGGACCTCGACCGGCGGATCGAGCAGCACCTCGCGCGGCTGCGCTGGGAACGCGCTCAGCGCGCCGCCGAGATCCCGGACCAGCGGCTGCGCCCGAGCGGCTGACCGGGGCGGGTTCACCGCCGGAACGCGACCTATTACGCTGGGTGGCCCAACGCCGCCCGCCGAAGCCCTGCGAGGTCGCCATGTCCGACGTTCCGTCCACGCTGTCCCCGAGCCAGACGCCGGTGGGCGTGGACCCCGAGCGGCCGAGCATCGCGCGGATCTACGACGGGTTCCTCGGCGGCAACAACCACTACGAGGTCGACCGCCTGGTGATGGACAAGATCCGCACCGCGGTCCCGGAAGCGGTGGACATCGCCCGCGGCAACCGCGGGTTCCACAACCGCGCGCTGCGGATGCTGGCCGGCCAGACCAAGATCCACCAGTACCTCGACTGCGGGTCCGGGCTGCCGACGGCCGAGAACACCCACCAGATCGTGCAGCGCATCGACAAGGACAACACGGTCGTCTACGTCGACAACGACCCGGTGGTCCTCGCCCACGGCCGGGCGCTGCTGGTGGAGAACGACTTCACGCACATGGTCGCGGCCGACATCTTCGACCCGTCGCAGGTCCTGCGCAACGAGGACGTGCTGCGGCACATCGACTTCACCGAGCCGGTCGCCCTGCTGCAAGTGGGCACGATGCACCATTGCGAGGGCGACGGCGTCTTCGACATCATGCGCGAGTACATCGCCGCGCTGCCGTCGGGCTCGTACGTGGTGCTGTCGCACTTCTACGACCCCGAGGTGCCGGAACTGACCGCGATCGCCAAGCGCATCGAGCAGATCCTCGTCCAGGGCCCGCTCGGAGCCGGCCGCTTCCGCACCCGCGCGGAGATCGAGGCGATGATGGACGGTCTCGAGCTGGTCCAGCCGAACGCGACGGCCGAGCCGGGCATGGCCGTCTGTGACGAGTGGTGGCCGGACGGCCCCCGGCTCACCCCGCTGAGCGACTCGGCGCGGTGCGTCGCCGGGATCGTCGGCTACAAACCGTAACTCCCCGGCGGGCCGGCCGGGTTCAGCACGGCAGGTCCAGCCACTGATCCTGGTCGATGCCGCGGCGCACCTGCTCCAGTTCCCCGAGCAGGTTGTCCAGCCGGTCGGGGTGGGCCAGGTACTCCAGCACCGCCTGGTAGAACGCGCTGGTCATCGCCGAGGGCATCAGGTCCGACGCGTCGAAGCACAGGTCGGTGCCCTTGGCGAGGGTGGTCGCGATCCCCCGGGTCACGTCGCTGCGGTAGACGTCCTGGCCGACGAGCCCCTGGTGCACCGAGAACGTCGTCCCGCCCGACGGCCAGATCCGCTGCCCGGCCTCCCCGGCCAGGTAGACCATGAGCCGGCGCGTGGCGGGGGTGTCGTGGAACATCCCGGCGAGGTCGGCCGACACCTCGGACCGCACGGGCTTCCCGGCGCTGGGGAACGGGAAGAACCGGAAGTCCCGGCCGGGCACGGGCGGCCCGGCCGGCCGCCGCACCGTCAGGTAGTCGCCGATCGCGAACGAGCCGAGGTGCTCCAGCAGGCAGCCGGGCGGATCGGCGAACAGGGCGCGCCCGGCGTCGGCGAACGAGGTGAGCAGCGCGGCCGTGCTGCCGCCGCGGACCGCACCCGGCGCCAGGACCAGCGTGCCCCAGCTCTGCCACGCGTCGCGCACCGCCGAGTCCGTCCAGGCCACCTCGCCCGCCGCCCAGTGGCGGTACTTGTCCGGGGCCTGGTGCAGCAGGATGTCCTCGAGCCAGTCGGTCCCGGGGAACCCGGAGTTCGGCGGCGCCCCCATGCCGAGGCACCACGGTGTCTGCCCGGCGGCGGACAGGCGCCGGGACACCGCGACGAGCTCGTCCCAGGTGGCCGGTGGGTCGTCCCGGAAGCGGTCCGGGTCGTACCAGACGATGCTCTTCAGATCGGCCTTGACCACGACCGTGTACACCACGTCGGTGCCGAGCTGCTGCAGGTTCAGCCACTGCGCGCTGTACGCCTTGGCCGCCTCCGCGCCGAGGACGTCGTCCAGGGGCTTCAGCTGCCGGGATCGCACGTACCCCACCAGCTCGGCGGGGTCGGACAACACGGCCACGTCGGGCGGGGTGCCCTGCTGCAGGTCGCCGCGCAGCACCTGGTTCTGCGCGCGGGTGCCCTGGTAGCTCGTCTGGATCCCGGTCTCCCGGGTGAACCCGTCGAGGACCCGCAGGAACGCCGTCTGCTCGTCGCCGGTCCACGGCCCCAGCACCGTCACCAGCTCCGCGCCGGCCCCGGCCGAGCACCCGGACACCAGGAGGACGACGGCCAGCGCCAGGACGGCGCACCGCTTCGTCACGGCTCTCTCCTCGCGCGGAACCGGTATTCGTCGAGCCGGGGTTGCAGGCCGCCGGCCGCGAGGACGCCGATCCCGGCGGCCAGCACCGGGATCCCGTACCCGAGGATCCCGTTCCAGGCCGGTTCGGTGAGCCCGGGGCCCAGCAGCGCCGCCTCGTCGACGGGACTCTGCGGCGGGGCCGGGAGGGCGGGCGGGACGGGCGTCCCGGCGGCGAACGCGGTCACGGTGTCGCCGCACGCGGCCACTCCCTCGATGCCGCACTGGGCGGTCAGCACCTGGGCCAGCGTCCACCGCGCCCAGGCGGCGGCCGCCGCGGTGGCGACGGACCGCGTGTCCACGACCTGCTCCAGCGCGGCGCCGCCGTGGCGCGCGTCGGACTGGATGCCCAGCAGCAGCGCGGTTCCCGCGCCCAGCAGCACGCACGCCGCCGTCGCCCCCAGCAGCGCGGTGTTCACCGTGCGCCGGAACCGGCCGGCGAGGAACCGCTGGGTCCACACGAGCGCGGCGAGCAGCAGGAGCAGCGGCACCGCCCACAGCACCGTGATCACGGGGGCCAGCCAGCGGGCACCGAGCTGCTGGTCGAGCGCGGCGCGCTGGGCGGCCTCGAGCGCGTCGAGCCGGGCGAGGATCCCGTTCTGCGGCGCGGTCAGCAGGTCCGACGCGGACTGCAGGTTGCTCGCGGTGAGCGGGCCGCCCGCGTCCTGGCGGAAGTGGGCGTCGGCCTGCCCGATGAAGCCGTTGTACGAAGGCAGCAATCCTTCGATCAGCCGCAGCGTCTGGCTGCCCGCCTCGCCGGCCGCGTTGTGCTCGGCGACCTGGGTCAGCTGCTGGCTCGCCCGGGCGATTTCGTCCTCGTACTGCTCGCTCGGTCCGGTCAGGCGCGCCTGCTTGGCGTCGAACGCCTTCACCGCCGCGCTGTGCGCGGCCACGATCGCGTCCTTGGCCAGGGACACCTCCAGCACCGCGGGCGCGGTGCGGTCCCGCACCTCAGCGATGCTGGCCCGCACGCCGAGGAAGGTCGCCAGCGCGGTCGCCAGCACCAGCACGCTGCCGGCCACCAGGCCGAGCCGCAGCCACCACAGGGTCTGCCGGGTCGTGCTGATCGCCGTCACGACGGCGTCCCCGCCTCGACCGGTTCACCGCAGTGCCCGCACACCTTCGCCGACGGCCGCACCTTGTGTCCACAGTGGACACAGTCGCGCGGGACACCGTCCACTTCGGCCACCACCGCCGCGGCGGGCTCGGCCGCACCGGTGTAGGTGGAGATGGTCGAGCCGAGCATCAGGGAGAACCCGTCTCGCGGGCGCACGCCCTCCTTGAACGCGAAGCCGCCGTCGGCACGCACGTCGATCAGCCGGCCCAGCCGCTTGAGGATCTCGGTGTTCCCCAGTTCGGTCGCCAGCCGGACCGCGGTGCCCCACTCACGCGCCGCTGCCGCCCGGTCGTCGCGCTCGAAGGCTTCCCAGCCCGCCCGGACCGCGCGCCCCAGCTCGGCCTGCCCGGTGACGCGGGCGACGTGGTCGTCCGGCACGCTCGACAGCGCCAGGTCGTCGGTCAGGTAGCCCACCACGGCCTGCGGCTCGCCGGCCGGGTCGTCGGCGCCTCGGAACAGGGTGACGGTGCCGAGCAGCAGGTCTTCGTACCGGGTCAGCTCGCCGGCCGCGACGTCGAGGCACAGGTGGTACTCGCGCAGCTCCTCGCCCCACGCCCCGGTGGGCAGTTCGAGCACGCGGCCCTCGGTCCGGCACTGCGCGGTGAGGTCGACCTCGGTGGGGAAGACCTGCTTGACGAACCGCAGCCGGCTGTAGGGCATGGTGGTCATCCGCAGCCGCAGGTCCGGCACGGTCCGGCCCATCGCCCGCTCGACCAGGCGCCGGAAGTCCCCGGCGAGCTCGGCGTCCTCCAGGACGGCGTCCGCGCTGCCGCGCAGCACCGACGCGATCCGCTGCAGGTCCCGCGGATCCCAGTTGTCGCCGATTCCCCTTGCGTCACAGGCGAATTCGCCCCGGCAGCGGCCGAGCGCGGCCTCCAGCGCGCCCGGGCGGTCGGACTGGTTCAGGCCGTCGGTGAGCAGCACGGCGTGCCGGATGGTCGCCGGCGTCTTCCCGAACAGCTCCCGGGCCAGGTCCAGCCACGTGCTCATGGCGGTGCCGCCCCCGGCGATCAGACCGGAGACGGCCTCCTTCGCTTCCTGGCGCGTCCGCTCGCCGGCCACGGCCAGCGGCAGCGCGGCCGGGTACACCAGCCGCGCCCGGGACGTGCACTCCGCCACGCCGAACAGCACGCCGTCGCGCAGGGTGCCGATGGCCGCCCGGCAGGCGTGCCGCGCGGCCTCGATCTTCGTCGGCGGCCAGTCCATCGAGCTGGAGCAGTCGACCAGCAGCAGTTCGGCGGTCGGCGGCGGTTCCGGGGCCGCCGCGCCCGCGTCACCCACCCGCACGGTGAGGACGACGTCCATCCGGTCGTCGGCGGGCGCGAGGTACTTGTTCTGGCTCAGCTGGAGGGTGAACGACGGGCGCTCCCGGGCGGGCATCCGATCACCTTCTCGTCTTCGGCCGGACGGAGTTCGCGAGGTCGACCAGCACGCCGTGCTCGTTCCGGTCGCGCGCCCCTTCGGCGAGCCGGCGCAGGGACTGCTCCAGGAGCGACCGCAGGCCGCGTTCGGTGACGCGCTCGCCGAGGAGCGCGCCGCCGTCCCAGCCGTCGTGGCCGGGCCCGGCCAGCGCGGCCTCCCGGACGAGCGCTTCCAGCCGGTCCTGGGCCTCCCGGTCGAGGTAGACCTCGGGCAGCCGGCGGGCCGCGTCGGCGAGGTCGTCGCGGCCCGGCGGGCCGGACGGCAGGCGGCCCGCCCGGATCCGCACGGTGGCGATGCGTGCGGCGTCGTAGTGGCGCGAAATGGGCGGGACGGCGTCGAGCAGGGCGACCGCGGCGTCGCGGCCCTGGCTCCTCAGCGCACAGCGGGCCAGCCCGAACGCGGCGCTGACCTGCGCGTGGTCGCGGTGCCACACCGAGCGGTAGCAGCGCTCGGCCGCCTCGGTCCGCCCGCGCAGTTCGGCGCAGAACCCGAGCGCCAGCTTCGGTGCGATTTCGCCGGGCCAGCTTTCGTGCACCTCGCCGAACCTGCCGGCGGCTCCCTCGGCGTTGCCCCGCGCCAGTTCGAGCAGACCGTGGTGCCAGCCGGCCCGCCAGTCACGGGCGGCCCCGAGGCCGAGCAGTTCGTCGGCCACGGACAGCGCCGCGGCGGCGGCTTCGGGGTTCCGCAGCGCGATCAGCGCCCGCGTCCTGGCGAACGCGATCTCGGCCGAGCGTCCGGCGAACATCGCGAGCTTGTCCAGCCAGCGGTACGGGCCGGGCGCGCCCGCGGCGGCGATGAACGCGGCCGCCGGGTCGTCGGGAGCGACCCGCGGCACCGGCAGCCGGCCGGCGCCGTCGGCGGCCGCGGGCAGGCCGAGGTCCAGCCGGCCGGCGGCGTGGTCGCCGGTGACCCAGTGGTCGAGGCCGGGCACCGCGCCGAGGCCGTCGTCGAGCAGTTCCGCGGTGTCCTCGAACAGCGCCGACGGCGCCGGCCGCGGCTGTTCGTCGCGCAGGGACAGGATTTCCCGGCGCACGCCCTCGAGCTGCTCCGCCATTTCGGCCGCGGTGGCGAACCGCAGTTCGAACGGCGCGACCGCCCGTTCGAGCACCTTCCGCAGCGAGTCGACGCCACCGGCGACCCGGTCCGGGTCGGGGCCCTCGCTCGCGGCGTCGAACAGGTCCTTCAGGGTCGCGCCCACGGCGTGCAGGTCCGAGCGGACGGTCAGGCCGTACCTCTCGATCTCCTCCGCCGGTGCCTGGTACCCCTTCGTCCCGACGCTCGGGCCGGCCGCGCCGCCGATCGGGCGCGCCGCGCCGAGGTCGATCACCTTGACGCGCTTGTCGCCGTGGATCACGTTCGCCGGGCTCATGTCGCAGTAGAGCAGGCCCTCGTCGTGGAGGTAGCCCAGGGCCGCGAGAATCGCCTGGCCGTAGCCGATCACGTGCTCGACCCGCGGCGGCGGGCCCTCCTGCAGCAGGTTCCGCAGCGACCGCCCGCCGACGTACTCCATCACCAGGTAGGTGTCCGGCTCGTCGCCGTGCTCGACGAAGTCGGTGATCCGCACGATGTTGGGGTGGTCGAGCCGGACGAGCACGTCCCGTTCGACCCGCGCCTGCGCGCGCCGCACCGCGTTGCCGCTGTTGATCACGCCCTTGAGCACGACGTGCTGGTCGCCGAGCGCGGTGTCGGCGGCCAGGTAGATCCAGCCGAGCCCGCCGTGGGCGAAGCACCCGATGACGTCGTAGCGGTCGCCGATCCGCTCGCCGCTGGTCAGCTTGGGCAGGAAGGAGAAGCGTTCGCCGCAGCTTTCGCAGAACCCTTCGGCGAACGCCGGCTCACCGGCGTAGGCGCGGCCGACCGGCTCGCCGCAGCGGCCGCAGAACCGGTTCTGCTCGGGGTAGTCGGGGTCGGTGAGGAGGAGTTTCTCCGGGTCCGGCACCTCGATCGCCGGCAGGGACGGGAAGTCCGCGTCGCCGCCTCGGAGCTCGGCGCTGCGACGGGTGCTCTGCTTCGCCGGGGCGGCCACGTCCGGGGCGGCGGCCGGGACCCGGCGGCGGCCGCAGACCTCGCAGAACCCGATCGGCCCGACCGGCCGCTCGTGGCACCACACCGTTTCGGCCGTCACGTGCCCTCCAGCCGGCGGCGGACCGCGCACACGTACCGCTCGACCAGCCCGGCCGCGGCTTCCGGCTCGTCCGGCCGCGTGGTCAGCGCCGCCATGGCCGGGCGGTACAGCTCCGCCAGGTCCTCGTCCTCCATCAAGCCCGCGTCGGTGGCCTTCGCGTTGTAGCCGCGCAGCCGTCCGTGCAGTTCGTCGTGCCGGGCACGCTGCGCGCCGAGGTCGGCGTGCCGCCCGACGAGCTCCCGCCACGCGGCCTCGGCGGCGCGCTCGGTCGCCGCCAGTGCGCGCCGCACCCGGCCCGGTTCGACCCGCTCCCCCGCGGACCGCAGCGCGCCCAGCCGCAGGCGCAGGTCCGCCGATCGGCCGGGCACCACCGTGCGCGATCCCAGCCGGGCGGCCAGCTCCCGCGTCCGTTCCTCTTCGTGCTCCACCATTTCGACCAGCAGCGCCAGCCGCTCCAGGCCGTGCGCGTTCCGCTCCCGCTCCCAGCGGCGGGCGAGGCGCAGGCCGGGCGAGTCCGGTGAGCTGAACTGGGCCAGCACGGTGGCTCCCTTGTCCGTCAACGGTTTGACCGTCCCGGTGAGCACCTCCTCCGGCGCGCGGGCCGAGTCGATGCCGGTCACCGCGACGGCGACGGCCTCCGGCGTGCTCGCCAGCACGGTGGTGACCTCTTCGGTGCTGATGCCGGCCTTGACGTGCTCGGCCACCTCCTCGGCGGTCCGGCCGGTGGCGTCCACGATCGCGGCGAGCCGATCGCCGGGCCCCCGCTCCGCCGCCGCCGGGCGGGACACCCGGCGTTCCCGCCGCACCTGCGCCAGGAGGTACCCGAAGACGTCCGCCCCGCTTTCCCCGATGAGCACGATCAACGGCCCGTCCGCCGGCCGCGGGGGTTCGCCCACCCACCGCGCCACTTCCGGCACGTACCCGGTGATCACCTCGACCGGGATCAGGGAAGCGGGGCCGGTGTGTTCGGTCACCACCATGCCGAGCACCGAACCGGTGGCCTCGTCGATCACGCCCGCGCCGCTGAACCCGCCGCGGGCCCGTTCCCCGGGCAGTTTCGCGTCGAGCCGGATCCGCTCCCCCGCGACGCCGGCCGGCTCGGCGTTGTCCACCCGGACGCCGTTGCCGTGCGGGCGCGGGAAGCCGTAGGTGTGGACCGCCCGGCCGCGCAGGGCGCCGAGGCGCACCAGTGGCGCTCCGGCCACCCGGGGGAAGGCGTCGGTCAGGTCCAGCAGCGCGATGTCGCCCCGGTGGTCCGCCGCCGGCGGCACCCAGCAGCCGGGCCGCACGCCGGCGCGCGTTTCCGGCGCCCCGGCCAGGCCGACGAACCGGACCCGCAAGTGCTGCCCCGAAAGCGCTTCCTCTCCGGCGGCTTGCACGACGTGCGCGCAGGTCAGCACGGTGGCTTCGCCCAGCAGCATCCCGGCGCCCAGTATCCGGCCCGACGAACTCAGCAGGCATACCTGCCACGGTTCCGAATCCCCCGCGCGCCCAGCGGAAAAACCGTTGTGCTCCCTCACCGGGTGCGACTTTACGACGGTGCGCCGACAGTCCGGCGAGGGTTCGCCCGCTTGTCCCGGCAGATCACCCGATCGGCCGCAGTCTCCCCTGGCCGCGTGGAGAACTCACGAACCGGCGACGGCGTCCGGTGGGGAACCCGCGCCCGTCACGCGATCGTGCGCAACCGGCGGATCGCGAAGAACACCAGCGCGGCCGCCAGCAACACGAAGATCCCCGTTTCGATGCCCTGGAAAAGCCAGAACCGGTCGCCCGGCTGGTACTGCAGCCAGTTGTACGCGCCCGGTCCCGCCTCCTGCGGGCCGGCCCCGCACCCGGTGGGCGGGCACGGGCCGATCTGCGCGTCCGGCAGCACGAGCTCGCCCGCCGCGTTGCGGACACCCTGCTGCATCACCCAGTCCCCCGACGCGAAGTTCGGCGTCCGCTGGTCCCCCGGGCCGAACGAGAGGGTCTGCGCCGGCAGGTACCGCGGCCGGGCCAGCACTTCGATCGCGACCCGGACCGCGGCGAACCCGGCCAGGGAGATCGCCATGGCGGGCAGCACTTTCCGCCAGAACGTCCCGGCGAAGACGCCGAGGGCGAGCGCGAACAGCGTGTACGCGATCGGCACGATCCCCTGGACGTCGAACGTGACGTAGGCCAGCCGGCCGGTGGTCGCGCCGACCAGCGGCTGGAACCACCAGGACACGCCCAGCGCGTACCCGACGGCGAGCACCGCGGTGATCGCGCCGACCAGGCCGAACTTCACCAGCGCCCACCGCAGGCGGCTGACCCCCTGTGTCCACACGAGACGGTGGGTGCCCTGCTCGACCTCGCGGGCGACCAGCGGCGCGCCGAAGAACACGCCGACCAGCACGGGCAGGACCACGAACAGGACGGCGACGAACACCAGGCCGCTGAACTGGTCCTGGAACTGGTGGCCGAGGTTCTCGCAGCGCGCCACCGCCTCGGTCTGCGTGATCAACGGCGCGGTGCCGAGCGCGGCCCGGCAGCCGGGCAAGCCGAGGCTGTCGTACTTCGCGTGCATCGCCAGGCCCGTGGGGACCATGATCGCGGCGAGCACGGCCAGCGCGCCGAGGGTGAACAGCGCCTGCCTGCGGTGCTGGCGCCAGGTCAGCCAGATCATGCCGGCACCTCCCACGCGGACGCCGGGACACGGGCTTCGGCTTCGGCGAGGTGCGCGAGCACCACGTCCTCCAGGGTCACTTCATGCTCCGTCCACAGTGGATCAATCGGGCCGTCGCCGCGGCGGACCAGCAGCGTCGACTGGCGTTCGGTGTGGCTCGCGCGGACGACGTGCGCGACGCCGGCGATGGACTCGCTGCCGGCCCGCGGGCCGACGAGCGTGCGGTGGGTTTCGAGCAGCTCGTCGACCCCGCCGGTGAGCTGGACGCGGGCCCGCTGCAGGACGACGAGGTGGTCGCAGGCGCGTTCGAGGTCGGCCAGCAGGTGCGAGGACAGCAGCACGGTCGTCTCGCTCTCGGCGACCGCGCCCATCAGCGTCTGCATGAACTCGCGGCGCGCCAGCGGGTCCAGGGTCGCGATGGGTTCGTCGAGCAGCAGCAGCCGCGGGCGCTTGGCCAGCGCCAGCGCCAGTGCCACCTGGGCGCGCTGCCCGCCGGACAGCTTCCCCACCGCCTTGTCCGGCGGGATGCCTAGCATGGCCAGCCGGTCGCGGGCCAGCGCGGCGTCCCAGCGGCGGCGGTTGAGCTTGCCGCCCATGGTGACCAGCTCCGCCGCGGTGAAGTCCCGGTAGAGCGGGGTGTCCTGCGCGACGAACCCGACGTCGGCGAGCACGGCCCGCGGGTCGCGGCCGAACACGCGCACCTCCCCCGCGTCGGGCCGCAGCAGCCCGACGAGCAGGTGCAGCAACGTCGTCTTGCCCGCGCCGTTCGGGCCCACCAGGGCCGCGATCCGGCCGGCGGGCAGTTCGAGCGCGCAGTCCTGCACTGCCCAGGTGCGCCCGTACCGCTTCCCCAGGCCCCGGGTCTCCACCGCAAGTTCCATTTTCCGGACTCCCCTACGCCAGGTCCTGCGGCGCCCGCGCGCCGCGCATCGTGGTATCGATCAGCGCGGCGATGTCGTCGTCCGACATCCCCGCGGCTTCGGCGCGCGCGAGCCAGGCCACCAGCTCGTCGCGCAGCTGCGCCTGGTTCCCCAGCGACGGCCCGGCCAGGCTGCCGGTGACGAACGTGCCCACACCGGGCCGCCCTTCGGCGAGCCCTTCCAGCACCAGCTCGCGGTAGGCCTTGAGCACGGTGTTCGGGTTGATCGCCAGCGCCTGGGCCACCTCGCGCACCTTCGGCAGCTGGTCGCCGGGCCGCAGCAGGCCGACGCGCAGCGCCTGCTTCACCTGCACGACGAGCTGCATGTACGTGGCGACCTTGGAGCGGCCGTCCAGGACGAACTCGATCACCCGGCACCTTCCTATTGTCCTACGACAATAAGACAACACCCGCCGGCGCTCGGCTGTCAAGGACGACTCCGCGGGCATAGGGTTCGCTCGGGACGCACACCGGCACCGGGAGGCAGGCATGTCGTTGTTGGACGGACTGAGCAAGGCGATCGCGGGCGGCACGATCGAGATCGTCGACCTCACCGCTCCCCTGAGTTCGAGCACGCCGATCCTGCAGCTGCCGGAGCCGTTCGCCAACACCATCCCGTTCCGGCTGGAGGAGATCAGCCGCTACGACGAGCGGGGCCCGCGCTGGTACTGGAACGACATCCACACCGGCGAGCACACCGGCACCCACCTGGACGTCCCGGTGCACTGGGTGTCCGGAAAGGACGGTCACGACGTCTCGCAGGTGCCGTTGAAGACGCTGGTGGCGCCCGCGGTCGTGCTCGACTTCTCCGCGCGGGCGGCCGCGGACCCGGACTTCCTGCTTTCGGTCGACGACGTCCGCGCGTGGACGGCCGAGCACGGCCCGCTGCCCGACGGCGGCTGGCTGCTGTACCGCACCGGCTGGGACGCGCGCAGCGCCGACCAGGCGGAGTTCCTCAACGCCGACGAGTCCGGCTCGCACACCCCGGGCGTCGCCCCGGAGTGCGCCCGCTGGCTCGCCGAGGAAACGCCGATCACCGGGCTCGGCGTCGAGACGGTCGGCACCGACGCGGGCCAGGCGCCGGGGCTCGAGCCGATGTTCCCGTGCCACGAGCTCCTGCTCGGCGCGGGCAAGCACGGCCTGACGCAGCTGCAGAACCTGGGTTCGCTGCCGCCGACCGGCGTGCTGCTGGTGGTCTCGCCGCTGCCGATCGTCGGCGGCTCGGGCAGCCCGGCCCGCGTGCTGGCCCTGGTGGAGCGGTGAACGTCGCCGAACTGGTCGGCCGGACCCTGGCGCGCCTCGGCGCCGGCACGGCGTTCGGCGTGGTGGGCAGCGGCAACTTCGAGGTGACGAACGCGCTGCGCGCGGGCGGCGTCCGGTTCGTCGCCGCCCGCCACGAAGGCGGCGCGGCGAGCATGGCCGACGGGTACGCCCGGATGAGCGGCAAGGTGCCGGTGCTGTCGCTGCACCAGGGCTGCGGCCTGACCAACGCGGTCACCGGGATCACCGAGGCGGCCAAGAGCCGGACGCCGATGCTGGTGCTGGCCGCCGACTCGGCCGGGTCGTCGGTGCTGTCGAACTTCCGCATCGACCAGGACGGCCTGGCCACGGCGGTCGGCGCGGTGCCGGAGCGGGTGCATTCGGCCGCGAGCGCGGCCGCGGACACGGTACGGGCGTTCCGGACGGCGGTGCAGCAGCGCCGGACGGTCGTGCTGAACCTGCCCCTGGACGTCCAGGCCGAGCCGGCCCCACCGGAGTTCCCCCTGCCGCCGGTGCCCGGACCGGCCCCGATCCGGCCGGACACCGCGGCGGCGGCCGCCCTCGCGGACCTCCTGGCCACGGCACAGCGCCCGGTGTTCATCGCCGGCCGCGGCGCCCGGGCGAGCCGGGAACCGTTGCGCCGGCTGGCATCGCGGTGCGGCGCGTTGCTGGCGACGTCCGCCGTCGCGCACGGCCTGTTCCACGACGACCCGTTCGCACTGGGCATCTCGGGCGGGTTCGCCTCCCCGGTGGCGGCGGAGCTGATCGTGGGCGCGGACCTGGTCGTGGGCTGGGGCTGCGCGCTGAACATGTGGACGACCCGCCACGGAAAGCTGCTGAGCCCGCACGCAAAACTGGTCCAGGTCGACGTCTCACAGGCGGCGTTGGGCGCCCACCGCCCGATCGACCTGGGCATCGTCGGCGACGTCGGCTGCACCGCCTCCGAGGTGCTCTCCCTGGTTCCGGAACAGCGAGGCTACCGAACGGACGACGTCGCGACCCGGATGGCAACCGGCCGCTGGAACGACGTGGAGCACGAGGACCTGTCGACGGCGGACCGGATCGACCCGCGCACGCTGAGCAGGCTCCTAGACGAGCTGCTGCCGGCGGAGCGGATCGTCTCGATCGACTCGGGCAATTTCATGGGCTACCCGAGCGCGTACCTGTCGGTGCCGGACGAGCAGGGTTTCTGTTTCACCCAGGCGTTCCAGAGCATCGGCCTGGGCCTGGGCACGGCGATCGGAGCGGCCCTGGCCCGCCCGGACCGCCTCCCGGTCCTGGGCACGGGCGACGGCGGATTCCACATGGCACTGTCCGAATTGGATACAGCGGTCCGCCTGTCCCTGCCACTGGTGGTGATCGTCTACAACGACGCGGCGTACGGAGCAGAGGTCCACCATTTCGGCGACGCCGACATGTCAACGGTCCGCTTCCCGGATTCGGACCTGGCGGCAATAGCCCGCGGCTTCGGTTGCACAGGTGTCACGATCCGGACACGGGAAGACCTGTCGGCGGTCCGGGAGTGGCTGACGGAACCCCGCACGGCCCCGCTGGTGATCGACGCGAAGATCGCGGACGACGGTGGGTCGTGGTGGCTGGCGGAGGCATTCCGCCACTAAGGGGTCAGTTCAGAATGAGTCGGCGTGTCGGCTTTGCCTGGTATGCGGGGCTTTCCAGAATGTTCGCATGCGTGAGGAGGTTCTGACCGACCAGCTGTGGGGGCGGCTCGAGCCGCTCCTTCCGGTGCATCCACGGCGGTTCCGCTATCCCGGCCGCAAGCGCGCCGACGACCGCGCCGCACTCGAAGGCATCTTGTACGTCATCCGCACCGGCATCGGCTGGAACCGCCTGCCCACCGCGCTGTTCGGCGCCTCCGGGGCCACCTGCTGGCGAAGGCTGACCGAATGGCACGAGGCCGGCGTCTGGCAGCAACTGCACGAACGCCTGCTCGCCGAACTG